>JAUNGZ010000004.1:42755-123952 GCA_030524205.1 Eubacteriales bacterium | reverse complement strand
TATCGGCCCTCTCGCACGGCACACCGCTCCGAAAAGGACGACGGGGGCCGAAGCGGAGGGGCCCGCCTCATAGAAGTCAGCGCCGCGCTCCGCACCGGAGGGTGCGTGCAAGACAAGGCCGACGGAGCCAACGCGCTATGCGCGCGTAACAGCGCGCGCGGGAGGGTGAGTAGAGGGGTGGTGCCGCGCCCACCCTCCGAAAGGAGCGCAAGGCGCGTCGCGCCTTGGGTTGCACAGTCAAATTCCACAGCCGCCCGTTCCCCGAAACGCACCGCAGCCCGCCTTGTCGCAGGTGATTGAACGGCGGCTCTCCGTACCCCAATAAACGCCGGGGGGAGCGCGATTCCAAAGTATCGCGGGGGGCGGAGCCCCCCATTATACTTTGGCGCCCGCGCCGCGTAGGCGCTGCGTTCCTCGCCGCTCGCAAGCGGCGGAATCCCCGCGCGCCGCAGCGCGCAAAACTCCCGCGTGGGCAGCGCGAAACCCCCGCCATTATGCGGCCAACCACATAGAAAAGCCAACAATTCTGGAGGCAGAGAATGAGTCAAGAATACGAAGAACAGAAAATCATACAGGTCGATCTGGAAAAGGAGATGCGCAAGAGCTATATTGATTACGCGATGAGCGTAATCGTCGGCCGCGCGCTGCCCGATGTGCGCGACGGCCTCAAGCCCGTGCACCGCCGCATTCTGTACGCGATGTATGAGGACGGCCTGACCTCGGACAAGCCGTACCGCAAGTCGGCGACGACCGTCGGTAACGTGCTCGGCCGTTACCATCCGCACGGCGACGCTTCGGTTTACGACGCGCTCGTGCGCATGGCGCAGCCCTTTTCACTGCACTATCCGCTGATCGACGGCCACGGAAACTTCGGCTCGGTCGACGGCGACCCCCCGGCGGCTTACCGTTACACCGAGGCCCGCATGGCCCGCGTTGCCAACTACATGCTGGCCGATATCAAGAAGGATACGGTGGATTTCGGTCCCAACTTCGATGAGGAGCGCAAGGAACCGCTCGTGCTGCCCTCCCGCTTCCCGTGCCTGCTGGTAAACGGCTCGTCGGGCATCGCGGTCGGCATGGCGACCAATATCCCGCCGCACAACATGACCGAGGTCATCGACGGCGTTTGCTATGTGATCGACCATCCCGAGGCCGAGCTGGACGAGATCTGCCAGTTCATCAAGGGGCCGGATTTCCCGACGGGCGGCATCATCATGGGCCGCTCGGGCATCCGCGCGGCCTATGCCACCGGCCGCGGCAAGATCAAGCTGCGCGCCAAGACCGAGATCGTCGAGCTGAACAACGGCAAAAGCCAAATCATCATCACCGAGATCCCGTATATGGTCAACAAGGCGCGGCTGGTCGAAGCGATGGCAAACCTCGTCAAGGACAAGCGCGTCGACGGCATCACCAATATTCAGGACCATTCCTCGCGCGAGGGCATGCGCATCGTCGTCGATATCCGGCGCGACGCGAACGCGCAGGTCATCCTCAACCAGCTTTTCACTTATACACAGCTTGAGGATACGATTTCGATGATCCACATCGCGCTCGTGCCGACGGGCGCGTCGGGCAAGCTGCAGCCGCGCGTGCTGACGCTGCGCCAGATCATCGACCAATATGTCGCCTTCCAGAAGGACGTGGTCGCGCGGCGCACCCGGTTCGACCTGAAAAAAGCGCAGGACCGGGCGCATATCCTCGAGGGCTTAAAGGTCGCCACCGACAATATCGACCGCATTATCGCAATCATCCGCGCGTCCAAAAACGAAGCCGAGGCCAAGGAAAACCTGATGGCCGAGCCGTTCTGGGTCGACCAGATCGCGCTGCTCGGCATTGTGGACGGCTCGGAGCATTTCGAGTTCCATCTGGACGAGCCGCAGGCACAAGCCATTGTGGATATGCGCCTCGGCCGCCTGTCCGGTCTGGAGCAGCAGAAGATCAACGATGAATTCAACGAGCTGGAAGGCAAAATTGCCGGCTTTGAGGAGATTTTGTCGTCCGACGCGAATATGCTCGAGGTTGTCAAGCAGGAATTACAAGAGGTCAAGCAGAAATACGGCGACGAGCGCCATACCGAAATCGCCAATGTTGCCGACGAAATCGACATCGAGGATTTGATCGAGCAGCAGGACTGCGCTTATACGCTGACCCATTTCGGCTACATCAAGCGCCAGCCGACCTCGGTTTACCGCGCGCAGAAGCGCGGCGGGCGCGGCGTGTCCGCGATGAGCACGCGCGAGGAGGATTTCGCCAAGGATATCTTCACCGCGTCGACGCACGATACGATTTTGTTCTTCTCCGACCGCGGCAAGGTGTACAAGCTCAAGGGCTATCAGATCCCCGAAACCGGCCGGTCGGCCAAGGGCATGAACATTGTAAACCTGCTTGAGCTGGAATCCGATGAAAAAATCACCGCGATGTTCCCCATCAAGGAGTTTGCAGACGATAAATTCCTGTTCTTCGTCACCAAGCAGGGCACGGTCAAGCGCGTGGTGCTCAGCGATTTGCAGAACATCCGCCGCGCGGGCCTGCGCGCGCTCAACCTCAACGAGGACGACGCGCTGGTCGACGTGCGCCTGACCGACGGCGAGCAGAACATCCTGATTGCCACGCATCAGGGCCGCGCGATCTGCTTCGATG
This sequence comes from Eubacteriales bacterium, assembly GCA_030524205.1. Lineage (GTDB taxonomy): Bacteria > Bacillota > Clostridia > Oscillospirales > Butyricicoccaceae > Agathobaculum. Next base: position 121,312 of record JAUNGZ010000004.1, on the reverse strand, counting down.
AAAACGAAGTCCGCGCGATGGGCCGCGTGGCGACGGGCGTGCGCGGCATCCGCCTGAATCCGGAGGATTACGTGATCGGCGCGGGCCGCGCCAGAAAGGGCGCGCACGTGCTGTCGATCACCGAAAACGGCTTCGGCAAGCGCACGCCGGTTGAGGAATTCACCGTTCACCACCGCGGCGGCGGCGGCATGATGCTGCACAACCTGACGGCGAAAACCGGTCTGGTGGCGGGCATCGCGGTCGTCGACAGCGAAAACGACGTGATGATCATTACCGACGACGGCGTGATCATCCGCACCGGGGTAGAGGACATCCGCGAGTACGGGCGCGGTTCGCAGGGCGTTATCGTCATGCGGACGGGGGAGGACGTCAAGGTCATCTCCATCGCGCGCACGGATAAGGAAGAGGAAGAACCCGCGGAGAGCGGGGAAGAGGCTCCGGCAAGCTCGGAAGCGCCGGAAACAGCTGAATAACAGAAAAAACGGACGCGAAAGCGTCCGTTTTTTTGGTTTTGCTGTGCACACAGCGGGGTTTCACGCACGGTGCGGGACGTTCGCGGCTGCGCGCCGCAGGTGTCTAAGTATAATGGGGGGACTTCGTTCCCCCGCGATACTTAGGAAACCGCTCCCCCCTTGTCCTGTCTGGGGTACGGAGAGCCGCCGTTCAGTTTCCTACGACAAGGCGGGCTGCCTGCCCTTCGGGGATGCGGGTGAACGCGGAACTTGACACAGCCGCCCATGGCGCGACGCGCCTTGTACTCCTTTCGGAGGGTGGGCGCTGCACCAAATTGTATGCACCCTTATACTCACCCTCCCGCGCGCACTGTTATGCGCGCATAGAGCGAGAAAACGTAGGCCTTGTTTGGCACGCATTTTCCGGTGCGGAGGGCGGCGCTGACATCTGTGCGGCAGGCCCCTCCGCTTCGGCCCCCGTCGTCCTTTTCGGAGCGGTGTGCCGTGCGGGAGGGCCGATTCCATCGGCCCGGGATTCCCATTAGGAATAAGGGAAAAGGGGTGATTCGCAAGAGGGGAGAAACCGTAGGGTTCGCCCCTCTTGTGCGCCTGCGGCGCGCAGCCGCGAACGCTCCCGCGCGCCGCAGCGCGCGAAACTCCGCCGCCCGCAGGCGGCGAAACCCCGTCCCCGCGCCGTGCGCGGACACCCCCGCGCGGGCAGAGCGACGCTCCCGCCGCCCGCAGGCGGCAGCCTCAAAAAATCTTCTGCTTTCCGCAAAAGCAACCAAAAAGGCCGCTCTCCCGCAAGGGGAAAGCGGCCTTCTGCGTATCCTATTTATGAAAAACGAATTACTCCGCCGTGTAGGGCAGCAGAGCGATATGACGGGCGCGCTTGATCGCGTCGGTCAGCTGGCGCTGGTGATGCGCGCAGGTACCGGTCATGCGGCGGGGCAGAATCTTGCCGCGCTCGGACATATACTTGCGCAGCTTGCCTGCGTCCTTGTAGTCAACGCTTTCGACCTTGTCGACACAGAAGGCGCAAACCTTCCGGCGGCGGCGGCCGCGCTGCGGGCGCTCAGAGCGCTCCGGGCGGGGCGTATATTCCTTTTTGGTCTCTTCCATTGTCGCGTTACCTCCTTAGTTAGAATGGGACATCGCCGTCGTCGTCAGCAAGCTCCTGAAAATCCGAGCCGCCCGAGGGCAGGTCGAACGCGGGAGCGATCTGGGACGCGGCAGGCTCGGGCCGCATCTGCGATCCGCCGTCATAGCCGCCGGCGTTGAAACCGCCGTTCGCATCGCGGGACTTCTTGGTCTCGCCGAAGGAAACCTCGTCGCAGTTGACTTCGATGGAAACACGCTTTCCACCGTTTTTGTCCTCCCAGTTACGGGACTGCACGCGGCCGACTACGATTGCCATCGCACCCTTGTTGAACCACTGTGTGACAAATTCCGCCTGCCGGCCCCATGCGACGCAGTCGATGAAGTCGGTCTGGCGTTCGCCGTTCGGGCCTTTGCGGTCGCGGTCGATCGCAAGGGTGAACGAGCACACAGCCATGTTCGATTGGGTGTGGCGCAGCTCGGGATCGCGGGTCAAACGACCCATCAGAATAGCCTTGTTGAGCATTTTCAGTTCACCGCCTTAGTCGTCCAGGCAGACGATGAGCGAACGCATGATACCGTCCGTGATCTTGTAGATACGGTCCAGCTCAGCAGGGAAAGCCGGGGCGGACTCGAAACGGATCAGCGTATAGAAGCCGTCCATCAGGTCCTCGATCGGGTACGCCAGACGACGCTTGCCCCAATCCTCAACCTCCACGTTCGTGCCGTTTGCCTCGACGAGCGACTTGAACTTGTCCTGAACGGCGGTAACCGCCGCCTCTTCCAACGAGGGGTTGACAATGAAGATCGTCTCGTACTTGCCAGTGATTTTTGCCATGCTTTTAGCACCTCCTTTTGGACTATTGGCCCACATCCTCTGATATGAGCAAGGATACCTTTCCATTATACTAGACAGGGAGAAAAAGTCAAGGAAAACTTAAAAAAAGATTGACGGACTTCAAAAAACATGGTATACTATCAAGGCTGACATGAAGTGAAGCGCAGCATGCAGACCGCCCGCGGCCTATATGCGAAAAAATAGAACAGGGCGCAAAAGCCCGGTTCTCACAAATGCTTGTGTGGCTCAGTTGGTAGAGCAGCGCATTCGTAATGCGCAGGTCATCGGTTCGAGTCCGATCACAAGCTCCAAAGAAAACCCGTCTTTTCGTAAGAATAGGCGGGTTTTTGGTATTTCTGTAATGGTTGAATCTGTTTTTTCGATTGTTCCCCCATGTCGCTTGCAGAGCTGACGGAAACAGGCTGCTTCGTCTACGGTTACCGTCAGACCGCTCGAACCATCGACCGGCGCATGGCCTTTGCGCTTATAAATTGCGGAATACATTTATAATGCAAAGCGCCAGCACCAATAACTGCACGGCGCCAAAAGCGCGTTCCACTGTTTTTTCAGCAAGCTGCTTGTTGAGCTTTGCTCCCAGAAAGCCGCCCAATACCGCGCCGGCTATCATAAGAGGGAGCATGGACAAATCGTATCGGATAAAGCCGCCATCCAGCATAATTGTTGCAATTTTAGAGATCTGCGAGAACAGGATGGTCAATATGGAACAAACCGTGGCTGTTTTTATGTGGAAAGAAAACAGGAAAATAAGCAGCGCGACATTGATCGGCCCTCCGCCTATCCCGAGGAAAGAGGAGAAAAAACCGAGCAGCACGCCGGACAGCGCCGCCGCAAGCGCTCCCTGTAAATGAAGCGTCGGCAGCTTGTCCTTATAAAGCATATACCAAAATACAACAGCGATGAGCAGCGCCAAAACAATATTTTGGGTAACCGTGACATGGGAGCCGGGCAGGCCGGCCGCGATCCGTTCCAGCGCACGCTGGCCGCCTGCGCCCCCAAAGACCGCGCCGGTGCTCAGCGGAACGGATATCGCGGCTGAAAAGTTGGTTTTTTGCCTCATCTGCTTGGCGAGCGAGACCAAAGCCATGAAAAACACCGTTACGCAGGCGAGTACGCCGATGGTCTGCGCGTCATACGGCCCGATGATATCGCAGACAGGCTTAATGATAACGCCTCCGCCCATACCGGTCAGCGCGCCGACAGTTGTCGAGCCAAATGCAATCAAAAAATAAAGGATCGGCATTCCATTCCTCCTAAGCGTCGAACATATACCGGTTTATATAAATTTGAGGGCCGCCCGCGGGCAGCCCTCTCAAAGAAAAGAAGAAAAGATTGTAGTTGCAAGCTGCGGGCGCGTTAAAAAAGACATGCACGTGTGCAGACAGGATATAGCCTGCCGTTTAGGCCGATAGCCTTGTTTGGATTGTCAGCAGAGCTGTCGGCTTTCATATAATTCCTCCAGCGTCGGATTAAACCCGAATTGAATATAAAAATGCGCGAAGTCGTTGGCAAAGGCGAGGCGGTCGCGGTCGTTCAGCCCTAAGACGGCGGCGAAGCAGGAGGCGGCGTTGAAGTTGTCGCCCGCGCCGGTGGATATTTTGGGCGCGGGCACGAAGTCGGTGGGCAGGCGGGTCAGGCCCCGCGCGGTCAGCAGCAGGCTGTCGCGCACGGTGTGGACGAGCACCTCGTCCACGCCGTATTTGCGCCGCACCGCGGCCGCGATGCGCTCAATCTCCCGCACGCCGCCCAGCACGGCGGCGGACACGGTAAGCGCCTCGTTTTCGTTCAGGCTCAAAACCGCGGTGCGCTTTTGGGCGAAGCCGCCGATCAGGCGCAGCACCGCGTCGATCTGCTCCTCCGTTTTGCGGGACACGTCGCACAGGTCGAAAAACGCGAAGCGCGTTTTGTCCGCCGCGCCGAGCGACGCGAGCGTTTTCTCCCACAGCCCGTGCGCGAAGGAAAGCTCGCTCCAGTTGACCAGCGCGAGCAGGTCGGCCCCGTCGAACAGCGCGGGCGCGCGGCCGTCCGTCGCGTCCAGCACCAGCTGCCACGCGTCGCCCGGCAGCGCGCAGTCCGCCGCGAGCATGACCTTGCCGTCCCGGAATTCCAGACAGGTGGATTGCCCCGAGGGCGCGAACGGGTACAGCGTGCACGGCATATTGCGGAACGGCTCCTCCGCCGCGCCGGCGCCCAGCATGCCGATGCAGCGCACGTCCAGCCCCAGCCCGCCCGCGCCGCGCGACAGGAACGGCAGGTTGCCGCCCAGCTGCCGCGCCTCGACCCGCAGCTCGACCGAGCAGCTTTTTTCGGCCTTGCTTACCAGAAACTCGCCGAACTCCCGTATCGTGTCAAACGGCTGCGCAGGCGCGCCGTCCGCCGCCGCCCGCCGCAGCGGGCGCGCGATCAGGTCGGTGAAGCCGTCAAAGCCCACGGTCAGCTTTTTGCCGGCGATTTCGGCCTCGCGTCCGCGCAGCGCGGCCCGCCAGCTCATAGCTTTGCCGCGGCCGCTTCATCCGCCACGACAAAGCAGTTCGGGTGGTTTTGCAGCACCGAGGCGGGCACGCGGTTTGTCACCTCGCCGCGCACCGCTTGGGCAAGGATATCCGCCTTGTGCGCGCCGTTTGCGATCAACACGACCTTTTTCGCCGCCATGATCTGCGCGATACCCTGCGAAATGCCGTATTCGGGATGGCATTTTTCTCCGAAATACTTGGTCATCACCTTTTTGGTCACGTCGGACAGCGGGATGATATGCGCGTGCAGGCCGAAGTCCACCCCGTCCTCGTTAAAGCCGAGGTGGCCGTTCATGCCGATGCCCAAAACGGACACGTCCAGCGGGCCGTACCGCGCGATGTAAGCGTCGAGCGCCTTGCGCTCGGCCTCGATATCCTTTGCCGCGCCGTCGATGATGTGCGCGTCCAAAAACGGCTTTTGCAGGCGGCCGAGCAGCTCGGTGCGGTTGAACAGGCCGCACGAGCCCTCGTCCGTGTCCGACAGGCCGACCCACTCGTCGAGCGACACATAGCGCGCCTTCGAGATATCCACCTCGCCCGCGTTGACCAGATCGGCGAACGCATGCACCATGCCGAGCGGCGTATCGCCGCCCGGAAAGCTTAAAAGCGCCCGCGGGTTTTGCCGCACGCTGTCCGCCGCGAGCGACGCGGCCTTGCGGCTCATTTCCTCATAATCCTTGCAGATGATCAGTTCCACAGCGGTTTCCCTCCTCAGTCGATGATATGGATGTCGCGCAGGTAGTTCAAATTGCGCTTTGCCGAGGCGAAGGCCTCGGCGGTCGTCGCGCGCGGCATGTCGGACTCGACCACCGCGACGCCCGAAAAGCCGATGTCGTCCATCGCCCTTTTCACCTCGGTAAAATCAATGATGCCGTCGGGCAGGTCGCACATCACGTTGATGTCGAACGCGGTGTCCGAGTCGATGTGCTCGGCCATGACCTTTTGATAGACCGCCCCGTCCACCTGCTTGAAATGCAGGTAGGCGATGCGCGAAGCGAAGCGCCGCATGAAAGCCGGCGCGGACGGGTCGCCCTTTTGGCCGTTTCCGTTGTCGTAAGCGTGGTGGCCGGTGTCGAAGCATAGGTTAAGGCCGGTGAAGTCCATCAGGCGGACGATCTCGTCCTCGTACTCGACCATCGTTTTGATGTGCGGGTGATAGACGACCTCGATGTCGAACTCGTTTTTCGTGTATTTGCCCATGTCGCGGAGCTTGGTCAGGAACGCGTTCCATTCGTCCGCGCCCATGTCCCGCTTCTTTTCGCTGTACAGGCCGACGTCGGATTCGTCCATCGTCACCAAATACTTCGCGCCCAGCGCGGTCAGGCGCTTACACAGCGCCTCGACCCGCGGCCAGAAAGCGGCGAAGGACGCGCCCTTGTCGAACTGGTAGCAGGCTGTGCCCGCGCAGACCGACAGGCCGCGCTTTTGCAGCTCCTCCCGGAGCTTTGCCTCGTCGGCCGGCAGGTAGCCGTCCGGCCCGAGCTCGAGCGCCTTGTAGCCGGCCTCGGCCGCTTGGTCGAGGAAGGTTTGCCACGGCGTGCCCGAGGGCGTGCCGTCGGCGTACCAAACGCCCCACGAGCAGGGCGCGGTCGCGATTTTCACTTGGCTCACCGCTATCCTCCTTATCCCTTCTGCGCCTTCATCACACGGATGATCTCCTGAAACAGCTCCAAATCGGCCACAGCGTCCTCCAAATTGGTCTTGGGCTGCCTGCCGGTCTCGATGCACGCGGCGAACAGCTTGAGCTCGGTGTGGAACGCGTCGCGGAAATCCGGGCCGTAAACGGTGGTCTTGGTGTCCTTGTCGTTCGATTCGATCACCTCGACCTGCGCGGGCTGGTAGCGCAGATAGGGCGTTTCGTACTTGACCAGCACCTTGCGGGTCTGCTGGAACACCTCGATCGCGGCGTCGAACTGCACGATGCTCTGGTTGTTGACCAGCTCGTAGGTACCGAGGAAGCCGCCCTCGAACTCCATGACGATCACGACCTGCTCGCCGTTCGCGGCGGTCGTGACCGAATGGATCTTCTTCGGCGCGCCGAACAGCTCGCGCACCGCCGCGAACGAGTGGCAGCCAAGGCCGGTCATCATCTGGTAGGTGGTGCGCATCTCGTCGGTCGCGTCCGCGCCGATCGCGCGGTCGAGGTGCGCGCGGCGGCGCGCGCCGCCCTCGCGGATGACCTCGGCGGGCACGTCGTCCGGATAAAACACCTGCCTTGTCTGCCCGATGAAGAACGGCGCTTCCAGAATGATGTCGCGGAAGCGCAGGTATTCGGTTTTCATCGGCTTTTCGGTCAAAAGCTCCTTGGCCTTGAGGTACGGCCCCGCGTAGCGCCGCATGTAGCCGACCATGACGGTCTGCTCCGGATACTGCTTTTTCAGCTCGATCAGCTCTTTCAGCTCGTCCAGACACAGCGTGACGGGCTTTTCCACGAACACGTGCTTGCCCGCTTTGAGCGCCCGCGCGGCGTACTCGCCGTGGTACTGGTCGGGCGACAGGATGAGCACCGCGTCGATGTCGGCCTTGTCGATCAGCTCGGCCGCGTCCAGATAGGTGTCCCTGATGCGGTATTTCTTTGCGATAAAGCCGACCAGCGAGGGGGCGACGTCGGAAACCGCCGTCACCTCGTATTTTTCGCACATATCCTGCAAAATCGGCAGGTGCATGCACTGGGAAACCTCGCCCAGACCGATTACGCCTACTTTAATCATTGTTTTCTCCTCCGTTGTTGTTTTTTCGGATCACCAGCCGCTCGACGCACGGACCTTCCTGTAAGCAGCTCGGCCGGAACAGCGCCACGGTGCTTCCCCTCTTTCGCTTATCCGTTGCTGATCACCCGTTCGGTTTCCTTATCGAACAGATGCATTTTGTTGCGGTCGACCGCCAGACGCACGGCGTCGCCCGCCCGCGCCCGCACCCGGCTGGGCGCGCGCACGGTCAGCGGCGCGCCCGCCGTTTCGCCGTACAGGTAGATTTCCGCGCCCATCAGCTCGGCCAGATCGACCTTCAGCTCGATCGCGCTCTCCTGCGAGGCGTCCAAGAACGCGGGCTCGGTGTGCAGGTCCTCCGGCCGCACGCCCAGCACGACCGGCCTGCCCTCGTAGGCCGCCAGATCGGCCCGTTCGGCCATGCCCTCGTGCAGCGGGATCGAGTACGGGCCGAATTCGACGCGGTACGCGCCGTCCCTTTGAACCAGCACAGCGTCGATAAAGTTCATCTGCGGCGAGCCGATGAATCCCGCCACGAACAGGTTGCACGGGCTGTCATACAGGTTCTGCGGCGTGTCCACCTGCTGGATTTCGCCGTCCTTCATCACCACGATGCGGTCGCCCATCGTCATTGCCTCGGTCTGGTCGTGCGTGACGTAGACGAACGTCGTTTCCAGCCGCTTGTGCAGCTTGGTGATCTCGGTGCGCATCTGCGTGCGCAGCTTGGCGTCCAGATTGGACAGCGGCTCGTCCAGCAGGAACACCGCTGGGTCCCGCACCATCGCGCGCCCCAGCGCCACGCGCTGCCGCTGCCCGCCCGACAGCGCCTTGGGCTTGCGGTTGAGCAAATGCTCGATATCCAGAATTTTGGCCGCCTCGCGCACCTTTTGGTCGATGACCCTTTTATCCTCCTTGCGCAGCGACAGCGCGAACGCCATGTTCTTGTACACCGTCATGTGCGGATAGAGCGCGTAGTTCTGGAACACCATCGCGATGTCGCGGTCCTTCGGCGGAACGTCGTTCACACGGCGCTCCCCGATGCACAGCTCGCCCCCCGTCACCTCCTCCAGACCCGCGATCATGCGCAGCGTCGTCGACTTGCCGCAGCCCGAAGGCCCTACCAAAATAATGAATTCCTTGTCCCGGATTTCTAAATTCAGATCCTCGATGACCTTCACGTTCCCCGGGTAGGTCTTTTCGATATTTTTCAGCGTTATGCTTGACATCTTGTGTTCCTTCCTTTCTTATTCCTTGTCTGCACCGGCGATCAGGCTGGACACCGTGCGTTCCGGAAGGGGAAGGCCGGTTTTGCAGCTATTTCGCCTGTTTTTTTCTGCGATTGCATAAAATATTCCGCCTGCTCCCGCGCGGCGGCGTTTTTCAGCCTGCCGGATAGCGCGCCGCCGTCCGCAAGGAGGCAAAGGAGCTGGTAAAAGCCGCGGCGGCGGGCAAAAACAGCACAAAGGCCGGCAAACTGTACGGCAGCATTGCGATCCCCAGCCACCATAAAATCAAAACGCCGCCCAAAAACCCAAAATCGGGAAGCCCCAGCAAAACCAGACAGACCGCATTTTTCAGGGCTTTTTTCAACGGCAGGCCGTCGGATATCCGCACGCTGTGCAGATAACAGGCGGCCGCAAAGCAAAATAGGCCGAGCCCTATGCACAGAGCGCCTGCGACGGCCGCCGCCGGGTGGGCAAGCCACCGGCCGTATTGGAGAATAGAAAAAAGGAGCAGCGCCCCGAGCGGTAGTTCAAGCATCAGATACAGTGTGAACGCCTTCCAATGCCGGGACGCGCCTTGAAAAAAATCATGCCAAATCCCGCGGCCGTCGTCGCTTGCCAGACGGTATGACGCCTCCGTCAAGCCGGCTAAGGCGGCGCCGGCTGTTACAACAGGCAGGCAGCAGAGCAGGAATAACAGGTTGAGCTTAATGATATCCCAAAGGGAGCCCCAAAAGCGTTTGACAAATTGCAGGACGCCATTGGCAGGCTCGTTCTCTTCCGCAAAAAAAGCAGTGAATACGCGCATTTCCGCTTCCCCTTTTACAATTCCTCCGGATATTTTTCCCGCAGCCGGGCGGCGGCCTCCGCGCGGCCGGTCTGCTCCAAGCGAACGCAATATGCGGCCAACTGGCCTTCACAATGGTGCGGAGGCCCCTCCTGAACCGCCGTCCAAAGCGGATCGGCCAGCCGCGGTGTTTTTTGCAGCATGCCCTCCACCCAGCGGGAGAGCAGGTGCGCGCCGCGGTCGCATAATTCGGGAAGCCGGTCCTTCAAATCTTGCGTTTCAAACGGGTCGTTTTGAATATCGAACAGCATTTCCTCATCGAACAAATGATAGCCGCAATGATAGGTGCGGATATAAAGGTAGCGGTCAAACCGCACCGCGCGCTGGAACACATGGGCGCACTGGGTAAGGACGACATAGGGCAGCCCGCTTTGCTCGCCGGTTAAAAGCGTCCGCGCATAGCTTTTTCCGTCCCACTCCTCATAGGCCGGCAGGCGGAGCAATTCCGCTATCGTAGGCGCTAAGTCCACGTTCGCATGGAACGCGGTGTCCACGGTTCCGCGCTGTCCGCCGGGCCAGCGGATGATCATTGGAATGTGCGATATCGCTTCATCCGCTGTCGCATGCTCGGAATAGATTCCCAGCTCCCCCATGCTTTCGCCGTGGTCGGAGGTGATGATAACGGCGGTGTCGTCCAGCACGCTCTGCCGCTTTAATATGTCGAGCAGCAAACCGATCTGCTCGTCCATGTACCGGATGCCGGTATCGTAGGCGTCCAGAATGCGGCGCATATCCTCATAGGAACGCGCCGTTCCCAGCTGGCGCGGGTACCGCGGATCGGCATTTCCGTCATACATATTCTGGTCCTGAAGCGTAAACGGCCCGGCCATGCTTTTTTGGCGCTCATAGCGTTCCGGCGTATAGAAATCCGGCAGCGGCTGCCCGGCGAAGGGCTCGCCGTACGACGCCGGCGCCCGGTAGGGCGTGTGGGCGTCCCAGAAGTTGATGTGCAGCAGCCAGTTGTCCTCGGCCGCATGCTCGTTCAGCCAGCGGGCTGCAATGGGCATGATCTCCTCGGCGGACTCATCGCCCTTTGCGCCGACGTTGTACCATTCATGAAAGCCGGCGTTGAACCACCAAGCCGAATGCCGTTCGGCAAACGTGCTGATCGAAGCCGTATGGAAGCCGGCCTTTCTGAATTGGTACCACAGTCCGTTTTCGTCGTGCTGGCTGCGGAAGTCGCGGCCCTTGCCGTACGGCCGCATATCGGCCGCCGTTCCCCCGTGTCCCAAAACGCCGTTTCTGATCCCATACCGGCCCGAAACCAGTGATGCCCGCGACGGCAGGCAGGGCGCGTTGGGGCAGTAATATTGATCAAACCGCACGCCCTGCCGCGCAATCCGGTCAATATTCGGCGACGTATCGCGCAGATACCCGTAGCACCCCAGATGATCGGGGCGCAGGGTATCCAGATCCAGAAAAAGCACTCGCATGCCATAATCCTCCTTATTCCTTTACCGCGCCGGTGACCATACTGTTTACGACCTGCTCTTGGAAGATTGCAAAAACCAAAATGCTCGGCAAAACAGCGATCGAGATGGCGGCAAACATTGCGGTGTAGTTGTAGCTGAATTGTGAAGTGAAAAATCCCAAGGAAAGGGGCAGGGTCCGCGCGTTATTGGAGTTGGTCAGCACCAGCGCGTAGGTAAACTCGTTCCACGCGGTTAAAAACTGCAGCACGCCGGCGCTGGCCAGCGCCGGTTTGGCTACCGGCAGCATAATCTGCGCAAAGGTGCGCACAAAGCCCGCGCCGTCGACATAGGCCGCTTCCTCCAGACTTTTGGGAACCGTGAGGAAAAAGCTGCGCAGGATCATCAGAGAAATGGGAAGCCCCAAAGCCGCGTATACCAGAACCAGACCGGTCTTGGTGTCATAGAGATGCAGCCGGTTGATCACCAGATACACCGGGTGCATCAGGCTGGTCATCGGGATGACCATGGCGGTGCAAAGGATAATGTACAGCAGCGATTTCCCCCGGAACTCCAGCCGGGCGAAGGCATAAGCCGCCATTGCCAATACCAGAACGTTCAGAACCGTGCTCAGGCCTGAAACGATCAGGCTGTTGACAAAATACTTTGCCAGCGGCGCCAATTCCAGCGCGATGCGGTATCCTTCAAGCCCAAAGGAGGTCGGAAACGACAAAGCGTTGTTTAGAATCTCCGCGTTGGTTTTAAAGGAGGAAAGCACGACCCATACGATCGGGGCGACGGCAACACAAACGACTGCCGCCAGAAACAGATATAAAATCGCCTGCATTGCCAGTCTGCGCCAGCGAGCGGTTCTGTTCATCGTTTATTCCTCCCCTTTCCCTACGCCGAACGCACGGTTGATTGCCGTCATGATGGCGATGCCGATCAGGATGATAAACACGCCCATCGTATTGGCATATCCGTAATTGTTTTCAAGCAGCGCGGTTTTATATAGGTAAAGCGGCAGATTGGTCGTCAAGCCGCTCGGCCCGCCCTTTGTGGTAACGTACAGCAGCACAAACATTTGCAGCATGTAGGTGGCGGCCATGACCGTTGAAGTTGCGATGATGTTTTTGATCAACGGCAGCGTGATCCGCACGTCCATTTGCACGCCGGTCGCGCCGTCCACCCGGGCGGCCTCGAAAATAGATTCCGGCACGGAAAGGATCTCGGCCAGCACCAGCGTTGTGGTATATCCGGCAAACAGCAGCCAGGTCACGGTGACGGCCGGGAAGGCCGTCGACATGTCGTACAGCCAGTTGTGCTGCAAATGCTCCAAGCCGGCCAGCCTGAGCAAAGAATTCAAAATGCCGAACTCCGGGTTGTAAAAGTTAATAAAAATCATGCCGACCGCGGAAGCGGAAATGATGTTCGGGATCATATAGCAAACGCGGATCGTTTTCCATCCGCGCGGCCGCTTTGCCAGAATCAACGCGATTAAAACGCCGAGCGCCACATGCACGGTGCATTGCAGCAGCAGCCAGACGACGGTGTTGAAAAACGCCTGCCAAAAGGCCTGATCCTGAAAGAAGAGCTTGCAGTAATTCTCCAAGCCGATAAACGTAAACCGGTCCGGGAAAATCCTGTAATCAAACAATGACGTTACAAACACTGTGACCAGCGGAATCCCATATACGAGCAAAAAAAGCAGAGCGGCCGGCAGCACAAACACATATCCCCATCGTCCTCTTTTTTTCACAGTTACCACCTCGTTCCTTTATTCTTGTTTTGTCCATAAAAAAGGCGCGGCCCGGGGGAAATACAAGGGCAAGATCAATCCTTACGCGGCGGTTCAAGCCGCCTTATCTCAGAAATCTTGCCGGTTCCACCCGAAAACCGCACCTTTGCCGGTGTTTACTGGTTTTTCAGCGCCGCCTGCGTCAGCCTATCGCAGAATTCCGCCGCGTCGATCTGGCCGGCAACCAGCGAGGGAAGCTCCTGCGACATAACATCCAACAGGTTGGGGTACATGGTCGCCTGCAGATAGTTGACCTGAATCTCCGCCCCCTTGGCCAAATCCAGCAGCTCGGCGGTCAGCGGATACTTTGTGCGGATATCGTCCGTGATCTCCACGGTCTGGGACGCCGGGAGCAGCCCGGACACCTCGAGCGCGATTTGCTGCGCCTCGTCGCTGGTGAAGAATTTGACCATTTCCACCGCCGCTTCGATCTGCTTTTCCTCCTTCGCGGCGACAAAGTAGCCAAGCATCGGCGCGCTGTAAACACAGCTTTCGGGGTAGATCGCCACCCCCACTTTATCCGCAAAGCCTTCGGGGGCCTTGGTCGGATCGCTGAAGGAGCCGGTCATCCACGGGCCGTTGGCGATGATCGCGGTCTTGCCGGAGAGGAAATTGTTGGCCGCATGCTCGAATTTTCCGCCGATGGCGTCGTCCGTGGTGTAATTTTGCAGCATTTCGTTCAGCCGCCGCGCGCCTTCGACAAATGCCGGGTCGTTATAGTCGCTGGGCATCATCTGATCCATGAACTGCTGCGCCTCCGGCCCGGCGGTCGCCATAAACGCGCCGAGCCAGAGCGAGCTTGACCACGCGCTGTCTGCGGTGTCCATAGAGAGCGGCGTGATCCCCGCGGCTTTCAGCTGTTCAAACTGCGCGAACAGCTCCTCCCAAGTCTCGGCGGTCTTTGTAATGCCCGCTTTTGCGAACAGCTCTTTGTTGTAAAAATAGCCGATCACGCTGCGCTCCGCCGGAATGGAATATACCTTGCCGTCCCGGGAGTTGTATTCCAGCGTTCGCTCGTCAAACTGCGCTTTCCATTCCGGGTCCGCCTCCAGATACGGGGTCAGGTCGACGACGGCGTCGCGCGAGAGCGCCATATCCAGCAGATTGTACCCGCGCCCATCAATCACAGCCGGCAGGGAATCCGCCGAAAGCAGAACCTTCATTTTTTCCACATAGTTCGCGTCGCCGGGCACCTCTTCGATTTCAATCCGGTATTTCCCCTCAAATTTCTCATTAAAGCGCTGGGTGATCTGCTCGATGGCCGGCGCGGACGGATTGACGCCCACCTGAAACGTCGGGAATTTGATGACCGTTACATCGCCCTGCTCTGCCTGCGGGTTTGCTTGCCCGCATCCCGACAGGCACAGCGAGCCCGTCAACACACCCGCCAGCAGGCACCTTAATTTTCGTTTCACGATTGTTCCTCCTTTATTTGTTTTTCCTCTGTCTTGCTGATGTCTTTATTGTAAGTTCAAAAGCCAAATTTACCAATATCCAATTGCGCACAATTTATGAACCAGGATTTACATACGGCTTTTTTTCCGCCGCCGCCAAAACGCTTCCGATACTATTTTGTCTTTTCCGGGGCTTTTCTGATACGATGATGCCTTTTCATAGAACCGCCGGCCAATATGGGGAACTGCGCCTTGCTTTCGCAATCGGATTTGCTATAATAGTTCTCAGAAAGGGGAGCGACTTGCTATGCGGCGGTTTCGACACATATTTTCCCTGCGCCAGCTGCTGGTATCGGCGCTTATACTATGCCTGCTGCTCCCCATGCTGCTTGCGGGCTTGTTTTTTTTCCTTGTCGTTTCCACACAGCTTGAGCAAAACGTAAAAGCAAACACGGATTTTTATGTGGAGCAGATCACCCGTGAATTGAACGGGTACTTGGATTCCGCGAGAAACATTTCTTTGATGCTGCTGGCCACGCCGGAGATTTCCGATATACTTGTCGCGCCGCCCAGCAGCGAAACCTATATTTCCATCCGTCCGGTGGAAGATATGCTGACCCGCGCGCTGCTGTACAACAGCGCGTGGAACAGCGAATTTTTAGTATCCGCCATCGTTTTCAGCGATTCCCAGCCGGACACGTACGTCACCGCGCTGAGGGAAAGCTTCTACACGGCCAGCATCGAACGGGCGCGCAGCGTTTATCTGCAATATCAGGCGGAACAGGACACCAATAAGCTGGTTGCGGGCAACAATCACACCGATTATATTTATTGGGTGCAGAATTACGACGACATCCGCACAATGGAGCATATCGGCAAAATCGTATTGGAAATTGATCCGACCAGATTATTTGCGGATCAGCTGCAGGCGCTGAAAAAGATTTATCCCGGCGCGCTGACCTACATTTATAACGCGGACCGCACCATCTTTTTTGGCGCGTCCGATCAGGTTTCGGACGACGCGCTGCGCGATACCGCGTTTCCGGCGTCGCCCGATCAGATCGGCATAGAAAACGACTCCTATTACTGCATTACAAGGCCGCTTCAGGCTTTTTCCCTGCAAGCCGCAGTTTTGATCCCAAGCGCCGAGCTGTATGGCGAGCTGCTGCGGGCCCTTGGGCTTTTCGGCGTATTCTGCCTGCTTATGCTGACGTGCACGGTACTGGCGGTTGTCCATGTTTATAAATTGATCCACCTGCCCATGAAGGGCTTTATGAATAGCATTTCGATTTTTGGAAGCGGAAACCTGTCAACCCGGCTGCCGCAGTGTCAGGTGCGCGAGCTGAACCTGCTGTCCGACCGTTTCAACGCCATGGCCGGCCAGATCGAGAACCTGATGGACGAGGTGCGGGAAAAGCATCAGCTGCTGTGCGAATCCGAATTGCGGCTGCTGCAATCCCAGATTGACCCGCATTTCATCTTCAATGTTTTGCAGCTGGTCAATTGGAAGGCCACGGAGCTGCACGCCGACGAGATCAACCAAATCGTTTCCACGCTGGCCAACCTGATACGAAGCGGCATCGCGCTGCGCGGCAAGGAAAAGATTACGCTCCGCGAGGAGCTGTATTATGTGACCGGATACTTGCAGCTGCAAAGCCTGCGCTATGAGGACCGCCTGTCCTTCCGAATCGAGGTCGAAAGCGAACGGCTGAGGAGCTGCTTGGTTCCCAAGCTGATGATCCAGCCGCTGGTGGAAAACAGCATTGTGCATGGTCTGGAGCCAAAGTGCGGCTGCTGCGAGGTATGCATTGACGTGTGGGAAGAGATCGACTCGCTCTTCTGCCGCGTACAGGATGACGGGGCCGGCTTCCGGCCCGACGGCGGCGCGCCGGAGGACGGGCGGAACGCGCACAACCATGTCGCGCTCGACAACATTCGCCGGCGGCTCCGCCTGCTTTACGGGGACGCTTGTGCTTTTACCATTCGCAGCGGCCCCGGAGAGGGAACCGAGGTCTTGATTCAAATCCCAATCGAAGAAAGCGAGGATAGATGAGCTGTGTATCGCGTTTTAATCGTTGACGACGAATCTTATATCCGCAACGGGCTGAAAAGCTTTGTCGATTGGGCCGCCTTGGATTGCGCGCCGATAGGGGAAGCCGCCGACGGCAAAACGGCGCTGCGGCTTGCGGAGGAGCTGTCGCCCGACATCGTGATAACCGATATCCGCATGCCGGGCATGGACGGCCTTGCGCTGTGTTCGGCTTTGCAGAAGAGGTTCTCCCATATCCAGTTGATATTGCTGACGGGGTATCCGGACTTTGAGTATGCGCGCCGGGCGGTCAGCTATGGCGTAACGGAATTTGTTTTAAAGCCGACGACCGCGCCGCAAATTACCGAGGCGGTGCGAAAAGCCGCGCAGCGGCTGGACGGCATCTCCAGCTCCTATCGAACGGCCAACGCGCTTTCGGAGCAGCAGGCGCAGAATTTGCTCTTGCAGCAAAACAGCTTTTTGCAGCGCATGCTGAACGCGGAGCATCTTTCAAATCTTTTTGTGCTGGCGCAGATATCCGCGCTGGGCCTGCAAATTGAGAACTACCTCCTGATCGAAGCGGATGTGCAGGCCGAGGACTGGAGCCTCGAAGCCGTGGCCGAAAACCTTACGACGATCCGCAGCACCCTGCTTTCGACGTTTTCTCCTTTTTCCACGCGGCTTTTGGAGATCAGCGACCGCAAATTTTTCCTGATTGTGCACGGGGCGCGGCAAGAGCCGCCCTCTCCGGCCCATGTTCTGCTGCTGTGCCGCGAATGGCTCCATATTATTGAAAATTTCAGCAATTTGCAGGTTTTTGCGGGCGTCAGCCGGCTGCACGCCGACCTTTTATCTCTTACCGAAGCAAAAGCGGAGGCGCAGCAGGCCACCAGCTTTGCCTCTTACATGCCGAACAACACGGTGTTCGCGGTCGACGCGCTTCCCAATATTTCCAACGTTCAGTTCGAAAGCTGCACCCAGCAGCTCCAAAAATTTGAGCACGCCCTTCTTTCTTCCGATTTTGACGCCTGCAAAAGGCTTGCGAAGCAATTAACGGAATTTATTCGCTCGGAACAGCTCCCGTTTTTACAGGCGCAGCATTTGGTGCAGCTGTTTTGCACCTCCTGCATGCAGTTGATCTGGTCTTACCAGCCATCCTTATTTGCCAATCCGGTCAGCCCGACGGAGCATGCGGCCTACGCCTGCCAAACCTTGGGAGAGCTGGAGGCGCTTCTATCGAACATGATCGAACGCGCCGCCATCTGTCTGGCGGATTCCGGCCAGCACTCCGCCGCCGCCGTTACAACGGTTTGCGGCTACATTCAAGGGCATTTGGCGGAGGAGCTGGGATTGGAATCCCTTGCGGCGCTTGTGCATTTCAGCCCCAGTTATTTAAGCCGCCTGTTTAAGCAGCAGACCGGGAAAAACCTGACAAGCTATATCCAGCATAAACGGATCGAACGCGCGCAGGAGCTGCTGCGGAAAACCGATTTGCATTTCTATGAGGTGGCCGAGCAGGTGGGAATTAAAAACCCCATCTATTTCTCCAGATTGTTTAAAAAGGTGACCGGCTTGCAGCCGAAAGAGTTTAAGGAGAGCGCCGCTTTCCGTGATGCGCCGAGCTGAACAGGCGGTTGATAAAAAGCAGAAGCGCGCCTTTCGCCCGGATAACCCGAAAAGCCGCCGGCAAGCCCCTTGGCGGCAATGCGCCCGCGCCGGTTCCGATTCTGACCAAAAGCATTAAAAACGCCCTTCAAACCGGAGGTTTGAAGGGCGTTTTCCCCATTTGCGGCACACGGGCCGGGCGCTTGGAGAAACAGCGGATATGCGGCGGCGGCATGCGCGCCAGCTTCTGTGTCCGGGGCGCTGCCGCGCGCCTCATGACATCCTTGCAACGGTTGGAATCATCTGGTATAATCAAAATAGAAACGAAGATTGCCATAAATTAGCAATTATTCCCCCGAAAGGCTTTGCCGCCGGCCGCTACCCGCGGGAGCAAACGCCGGTTCCGTCCTCGCGCCCGTCATGCCGGTGCGCGTACAGCATATGCGCCGCACAGCCGACCACGATTGCGGTGCCGAGCAGATGCTGCGGGGTGGGAATCGTTTGAAATGCGAGGAAGTTGATGACCATGGAAAAGACCGGCATCAAGAGCAGGATTGATTTTACAAACCACACCGGGAAAACAGACAGGCTCCGGTAATAATACAGGTATATCAACGACTGCGTCGCGCCGGCGGCCAAAAGCGGCAGATACTGCCGCAGCGTAAGCCGGGAGAGGGAAAACGCGCCGTTTTCAAACATAAGCGCGAAGACGGCAAAAATGAGCATCGTAAATAAATTGTTATAGAACGCGATCGTATCATTTGAAAGGCCGTGCCTGTGCTGCAAATGCTGGATCAAAAACGCGTTGAGCGTGACAAAGAGGGCGCTTAGAATAAAATAGAAATCGGTCGCTTTCCAGTGCAGATGGGCCAAGTCGATGTCGAGTATGAGCAAAACGCCGAAAAGCATGGCAAGCGTAACGCCCCAATCGCGCGGGCGGAACCGCGCGCCTTTTTTGAATACGAGGGCCGTCAGAAGCGCCGAGAACAGCACGTCTGTTTTGAGCAGCGCGGTTCCGGTGTTGGAATCGGCATAGGTAAGGCCGAGAAATGAAAAAAAATCCAACAAAAACCCGAGCCCGCCGACGCACACCAGCAGCAGGCCTATTTTGGCGCTGGCGATGCGCAGCGCGGGCAGGCGGTGCGCGGCGGCTAACGCTGCCGTCAATATGATGCAGGTAGCCGCGCGGACGCACGCCCCGGTTGTGTTGACGGGAAGGAACGCGCCGATTACCCGGACCAAGGTCAGGTGGCCGGCCCAAACGAAGGAAAGAAAAACCAAAGCGAAGTAGTCGGACTTGCTTTTCATGGCGCCCTCCTTATATTGCACAATAGAAGCGAAATATTAGAAATAATATACATCCAAAACGTAATACAGTCAAGGCATAAAATGAAAGTTACGAAATTATTATTGACAAAACGCAAGGATGATATATAATTTAAATAACCTAAAATGCATTGATGCGAAAGATTCGTAATATATACGAAGGGCTCGCGTACATGGCTCCGCGCAGTGAATATTTATTGAGGAAGTGTTACATATGGTAGAGCAGAGAAGAAAGGATATTCTGCAGCGGCTGAGCCGTGAGGAATATACAAAGGTGTCGGATCTGGCTGCCATATACGGCGTTTCGCAGGTAACGATGCGCAAGGACATCGCCGAGCTGGTCGAGCAGGGGCTGATCATCCGTTACCACGGAAAGGTGAGCCTTGCCACCGCCGTTCCCATCCCGTTCAGCCAGCGCCAGGACGCTAATTTCATCAAAAAGCAGCAAATCGCAAAGCGGGCGGCCGAGCTGATCAGCACGGGGGACTCCATTATGCTGGACTCGGGCACGACGACGATGATGATCGCGGAGCAAATCGCGGACGGAGATCCGATCAACGTTATCACCAATTCCCTGTCAGTCGCTAATTGCTTGGATAAATCCAACCATATGGTGACGTTTTTGGGCGGAATGCTGCTTTCAAAATCCAAATGCACGGTAGGCCCGGTGACCGAGGGGGAAATTTCCGCGCTCGAATGCGATAAAGTGTTTATCGGCTGCACCGGCGTGCGCGATTCCGTGGGCCTGACGACCGGCATGGTGCTGGAGGCCATGGTAAAAAAGGCGATGATTTCCGCCGGCAAGGAGGTCATCGCGGTGTTTGACGACAGCAAATTCGGTCACGCGGGCGTAAACCTGTTTGCCGAATTCAAGCAGCTGCATACCATCATCACCACCCGCTCGCCGCAGCATGCCGCATTGTTCGATGAGCTTAGGAAAATGGGCATCAAGATTATTTTTGCCGACGAAAACTAACCGGCCTGTTCGGAATATCCGCGTGAAGGCGCCGCTTACAGCGGCGCCTTTTCTTTTTTTCGTTTTGGCATAATCCATAAAACGAAGGCCGAATAATCTCCAAATGCAGCAGCGCTTGCGTCTTGACTTTCTATACTTTCGTATAATATAATTATATCGAAAAAAACATAATATAAATCGAAAGATAAATAACATGCTTGCGGGGTGAACGGTATGAAAGTCGCCGAAATGACGGAAAAGCAAACGATCAGGTTTCGGGAAACGGAGATTCCCGCGCCCGGCCGCGGCGAGCTGCTGATCAAAATTGATTATGTGGGCGTGTGCGGTTCGGACGTGCACCTGTACCAGACCGCCTCCTGCGGCGGCAAAGCGGTAACCGCTCCATGCGTTCTCGGCCATGAGGCTGCCGGCGTCGTTGTCAAAGCGGGGGTAGGCGCCGGCGGCTTTTCGCCGGGCGACCAGGTGGCCATAGAGCCGCAGAAGCCCTGCATGGAATGCGCGTTCTGCAAATCCGGCAGGTACAACCTTTGCCCGCAGGTGAAGTTTTACGCCTCCCCGCCGACGATGGAAGGGTGCTTCGCGGAATATGTCGTACATCCGGCGGGCTTCTGCTATCGGCTGCCCGCCTCCGTTTCTACGCTGGAGGGCGCGCTGATCGAGCCTTTGTCGGTGGGGCTGCACGCGGTCGGCCAATCCGGCGTTCAGGCCGGGCAGACCGCCGCGGTCATCGGCGCGGGCTGCATCGGCCTGACGGTCGTGCTGGCGCTGCTGGCAAGGGGCGTGAAAAAAGTGTTTGTGATCGACGTGATGGAAAACCGGCTGGCGCTCGCCCAAACGCTGGGCTGCTACCGCACGATCAATTCCGCCGAAACGGACGCCGCGGAATATTTGCAGCAAGCGGTTGGCGGCGTGGACGCCGTTTTTGAAGCCGCCGGAAGGCCGCAGACCATCCAGCAGGCCGGTCTGATGGCAAAGCGCGGCGGGACGGTGACGCTGATCGGCTATCCGGTGGAGCGGCAGGCGTCCCTCTATGTCAACCATCTGATCAACAATGAAATCACGATCAAAACCGCGTTCCGCTACCGCAACACCTATCCGCTCGCGATCGAGATGCTGGAGAACGGCCTGCCGCTGAAAAAGCTGGTTTCGGATATTTACCCCTTTGACAAGGTGGAGGACGGCCTGCGGCGGGCGATGAACTGCAAGAACGAAGTGACAAAGTGCGTGATACGCATCGGCGCGGACCCGTCCGGCGAAGGGGAGGCATAACGTATGGACAAAAGAGACTATCTGGAGGATATGGCGAGGAAGATCCGGTACTATACCATGGACGAGATCGGGCGTCTGGGCGTCGGCCATGTCGGCGGCTGCCTATCGCTGGCCGAGCTGCTTGCGGTGCTGTACTTCGGAGAGGGGATGCGCGTGCGGCCGGAAGAGCCCGGCTGGCCGGAACGCGACCGGCTGGTGCTGTCGAAAGCGCACGCCGGCCCCGCGCTGTACGCGGCGCTCGCGCTCAAGGGGTATTTCCCGCTGGAGGAGCTGCACACGCTCAACCGGCCGGGCACCAAGCTGCCGAGCCACTGCGATATGAACCGGACGGTAGGCGTGGACATGACGGCCGGTTCGCTGGGACAGGGCTATTCCTGCGCGGTGGGCATGGCCAAAGCCGCGAAAATCAGAGGGTACGACGCCTGTGTGTTCGCCGTGATAGGCGACGGCGAGGCGCAGGAGGGGCAGATTTGGGAAGCCTCGATGGCGGCGGCGCATTTTAAGCTCGACCGCCTGATCAGCTTCTTGGACTGGAACGGCAAGCAGATCGACGGCACGGTCGACGAGGTGATGAGCCTTCGCGACCCCGCGGAAAAATGGCGCGCGTTTGGCTATCACGTGCAGACGGTCGACGGACACGACGTATCGGCGGTTTCCGACGCGATACGGCAGGCCAAGGCGGATACGGAGGCCCCGTCGATGATCATTCTGAAAACGACGAAGGGCAAGGGCGTTTCCTTTGTCGAGGCCGCCGGCTGCGGCAATCACAATATGCCGCTCACGCCCGAGCAGACGCGGCAGGCGCTCGATGAGCTTGCGGGGAGGTAAGGCAATGGGAAAAGAAATGCGCGCCGTTTTGGCGGAGCAGTTGTTGGAAGCCATGAAAAGCAACCCGGATATTGCCGTGCTGGACGCCGATCTGGCAAAGGCGAACGGAACGATCGGGCTGCGGGAGGCTTTTCCGGAGCGGGCGTTCGACGTCGGCATCGCGGAGCAGAACATGGCTTCGATCGCCGCGGGCATGGCCTCCTACGGCTTTATCCCCTTTATCGGCTCGTTCACCGCCTTCGCCACAAGGCGGATCTGCGATCAGATCGCCATTTCGATCTGCTACGCGCGGCAGAACGTCAAAATCATCGGCTCCGATCCCGGCATCGCGGCCGAGCTGAACGGCGGGACTCACATGAGCGTGGAGGATATCGGCGTGCTGCGGAGCATTCCCTCGATCGTGATTTTCGAGCCGGCGGACGCGGTCCAGCTTGCGCAGGCCGTGCCGCAGATCATTGCCCATCCCGGCCCCGTGTATATCCGCCTGTTCCGCAAGGAAGCGCCGCCAATATTCGATCCGGCGTCCTACCGGTTCGATTTGATGAAAGCCGACGTGGTGCAAAGCGGGCGCGACGTCACGCTGCTGGCCTCGGGCATCATGCTCGCGGAAGCGATGGAGGCCGCCCGGCTGCTCGCCGCCCAAGGGGTCGGCGCGGAGGTGATCAACGTCCATACGATCAAACCGCTCGATGAGCGGACGGTCCTATCGTCCGCGCGCAAAACCGGGGCGGTGGTGACCTGCGAAAACCACAACGTGACCGGCGGGCTTGGGTCGGCCGCGGCCGAGCTGCTCTGCGGGCAGGCGCCCATGCCTCTGGAGCGCGTCGGCGTCGAGGATCATTTTGGCGAGGTGGCAAAGCTGGACTATCTCAAGCGCGCCTATCATATGACGGCTGCGGATATCGTCCGGGCGGCAAAACGTGCGATGGAAAGGAAGGGAAGCTCTTGAAAGTAGTGATCGGTTCGGATAAGTCCGGTTTTACGCTGAAGGAAGCGGTCAAACGGTATTTGACGGACTGCGGCCAGACGGTCGCGGATGTGGGCACGCTCTCTGTGGACGACGCCCAGCCGTTTTATGCCGTCGCGCCGGCGGCCGCGCAGATGATACAAAGCAAGGAAGCGGAGCTCGGGGTTCTGATCTGCGGCACCGGCATGGGCATGAGTCAGGTGGCCAACAAGTTCCCCGGCGTGCTTGCCGCGTGCTGCGAGAGCGAATACGGCGCGCGCATGAGCCGGGCCATCAACAATTCCAACATCCTGTGCATGGGCGGCTGGATCATCGCGCCCGAGCTGGGCGTCAAAATGGTGGAGTGTTTTTTGCATACGGGCCACACCGAAGGGGTGGAACCGTGGCGGGCGGAGTTCCTGAAGGATGCGTTCGTTCAGGTGCGCGAAATCGACGAGGCCTGCCGCGGCGCCTGACCGGAAGGAAGAGATCGGCCGCGGCCGATGGGATAAAAAGTAAAGGAGCGAGAAGAAGATGAAAAAACAGTCGAAGCGGATACTTGCCGGTTTGCTTGCGGTGCTCATGGCGTTTTCGGTTGCCGCCTGCGGCAACACGCAGCAGGAGCAGGGCGGCGCGTCGCAGCCCGAAGGCGATGCCGACGGCGCGCTGATGCCGCTCACCGTCAGCCATCAAGCGTCCATCCATTCCCTGCCGAGCTATATCGCGGACAAGGAGGGCGTGTTTGAAGAAAACGGTCTGGACGTGGATATCCTGTACTTCACCTCCGGGCCTCCGCAGACCGAAGCGCTCGGCGCGGACGAATGGGACGTGGGCTGCATCGGCTCGCCTCCCACCATCGCCGCCAATCTGGCGTACAATATGAAAATTATCGGCCTTTCCGTCGAGGACACGGTCGCGCTGTCCTTCTGGTGCAGGAATGACAGCGATATCGCCGCCTACGGCGACCCCGACGGCGACGGCATCGTCGGCGACGCGGCCTCTTGGCGCGGCAAGACGATTTTGTGCCCGCTGGTGACCTCCTGGCATTTTGTGCTGATCGCCACGCTCAACAAGCTCGGCCTGACCGAGGACGACGTGAACATCATCGACATGGACGCCTCGCAGGCGTACACGGCCATGCAGGCCGGGCAGGGCGACATCTGCGCGCTGGGCTTCCCCAATTACATTCTGGCCGAGGACGAGGACTGGACCTGCTGCGCCACCGGCGCTTCGGGCGGGGAGTCCATGCCGACCGTGCTGGTCGCGTCCGAAAAAGCAATTTCCGAAAAGCCCGACGCGGTTTTGGCGTGGCTCCGCTCCTACTATGAGGTCAGCGGGAAATACGTAAGCGACAACGACGCGCTGACCAAGTACTTTTTGGAGATGCAGCTCGAGCAGGGCTCCGACGTTGACGCGGGCCAAGCCGCGATCCAAGTCGGCAAGCACACCCTGCCGACGCTGGAGGACGTTTGGGCGCTGTTCAAAGGGGAGTACGGCAAGCGCAAGATCGACGACGTGATCTATAACATCGTGGATTTCTATATCGCGCAGGGACGCTATGAGCCCGGCGATAAGGACACGCTGCTGGAAAATGGTTTTGTCGACGGCCAGTTTATTGAAAAGCTGGCGGCGGAAGCGGGCCTGAAGTAAAGGCTGCCGGCGGACGTCCAGACGGGCTGTCTGGGCGTCTGCCCTGCTTCATACGCCGGAATAGCGCAAAACGGAGGGGATATAGATGAAAAAGCCAGTCAATAAGCTGAAAAGCCCCGAACAGAGAAAATTTGAACGCGAACGGCGCAAGAACGTGCTGTTATCCTTGTCGGGGCTGGTTCTTTTCTTTGTGCTGTGGGAGGTTCTGGTGGATACCGGCGTGATCTCGTCGCGGGCGCTGTGCAGCCCCAGCGAGCTGGTCGGCACCCTGCTGACAAAGCTCGTTTCCAAAAACCCGGACGGGGCGACGCTGATCGTCAACATGCTGGCAAGCCTCAAGCTCGCCGTGCTGGGCTTTTTGATCGCGGTCGCGGTCGGCATCCCGCTGGGCTTGTTCATGGGCTATTTCAAAGCGTTCGACAAATTTATGACGCCCATTTTTGAAATTCTGCGGCCCATCCCTCCGATCGCGTGGATCCCGATTGTGATACTCACCTTGGGCATCGGCCTCGGCGCAAAAATATTCATCATTTTCATCTCCGCGTTCTGCGGCTGCGTCATCAACTCCTATCTCGGCATTAAGCTGACAAACCGCACCTACATCAATGTGGCAAAGACCTTCGGCGCGTCGGATTGGCAGATCTTCACAAAGGTCTGCCTGCCGTCGGCGGTCAATATGATTTTTGCCGGCGTGCGCACCGCGCTCAACTCCTCCTGGGGCACGCTGGTTGCCGCGGAGATGCTGGCGGCGACGAGCGGGCTGGGCTATATGATCCAAATGGGCCGCCGCCTGATCCGCCCGGATATCATCGTTCTCGGCATGTTCACGATCGGCAGCATCGGCGCGCTGATGGGGCTTGTGCTGGGGCGGATCGAGAAACGGATCGCGCCATGGAGGGACAGATAATGAAGAAAGCGGTAAAGAATACCTTCTACGCGGTGCTGCCCGCGCTGTCCATTGTCGTCATCCTGATCGGCTGGGTGCTGCTTTCGATGAAAGAAGGCTCGCTCATCCCCTCGCCCGCGGAGACCTGGTCCCGCTTCGTGTTTGTCATGACAAATCCCATCGCAAACGCGACGCTGCCCGTGCATATTCTGGTTTCGCTGCGCCGCGTGCTGATCGCCATGGTGCTGGCGGTTGTCGTGGGCATCACGCTGGGCGTGCTGTTCGGCTGGAGCCCGGTGTTCCGGGGGCTGGTCATGCCAGCCTTTGAGCTGGTCCGTCCGATCCCGCCGATCGCGTGGCTGCCGCTGATCATCATTTGGTGCGGCATCGGCGAATTGGCAAAAATCGTGATCGTGTTCATCGGCGCGTTTACCGGCATCGTGATCAACACGCATGCCGGTATGAAAAGCATCGACCCGGAGCTGATCAAGGCCGGCCGCTCCTTGGGCGCGACCAAGGCGCAGCTTTTGTCGCATGTGGCGATGCCCGCGGCGTTCCCCGCAATACTGGCCGGCGTGAAAACCTCGCTTTCGGCGGGCTGGATGTGCGTGCTGGCCGCGGAAATGATCGCGGCCAAGCAGGGCGTCGGGTTTCTGATCATCAAGGGGCAGGAGATCGGGGACATGGCGCTGATCGTCGTGTGCATGTTCGCGATCGGCATTGTCAGCATGATCATTTCCGTATCCTTAACAAAGCTGGAAGGGGTGCTGTGTCCATGGCAGTTCAAAACGTAAAAATTCGGCTCCGCAATATTACGAAGTCTTTTTATGCAAAGGGCAAAAACACCCCCGTTCTCGGCGATATTTCGCTTGACGTGTATGAAAACGAGTTTCTCGTCCTGCTCGGCCCGGGCCAATGCGGCAAAACGGTCATTTTGAACATCATCGCGGGTCTCGAGGAGCAGTCCTCCGGCACGATTGAATTTTCCGGCGGACGTCCCAAGATGGGAGAGCTGGGCGTGGTTTTTCAAAAATACGCGTTATTCCCGTGGAAAACCGTGATGGGCAATGTGGAAATGGGGCCGCAGCTCAAGCATGTGAAAAAGGAGGTGCGCCGGGAAAAAGCGCAGAGCTACATTGACCTGGTCGGCTTGACCGGCTTTGAAAGGGCGCTGCCCAAGCAGCTGTCGGGCGGCATGAAGCAGCGGGTCGGCATCGCAAGGGCGTATTCCAGCGAATCGGATATCATGCTGATGGACGAGCCCTTCGGCGCGCTCGACGCGCAGACCCGGTATTCGATGGAGGAGGAAATCCTCAAAATCTGGGAAAAGAAAAAGCGCACGGTGATTTTCGTCACCAACAATCTGGAAGAAGCGATCTATCTGGGCGACCGCATCATTTTATTGGGCGATACCCCCACCGTGGTCCGCAAGGAATATGTTCCGGACATCCCCAGACCCAGAAACTACACCGACCCCGCATTTTTGGCGCTGCGCAACGAGATCGCCGAAAACACGGATCTGGTTTTGTAAAAGGGAGGACGCCATGCAGCAAGCTAAGGTGAAAGTGGAGAACCTGACTAAAAAATTCGGCGATCTGCTGGTTCTCGACGATATTTCGTTTGAAATCAAAAAAGGGGAGTTCGTCTGCATCGTGGGGCCGACCGGCTGCGGAAAGACCACCTTTTTAAATCTGCTCGTCAAGCTTTTGGAGCCCACCGCCGGCCGGATTTTGATCGACGGGGAGCCGGCGGACCCGCAGAAGCACAATATCTCCTTCGTGTTTCAGGAGCCGTCGGCCTATCCTTGGCTGACGGTTGAGCAGAATATCCGCTTCGGGATGGAGGTCAAAAAGCTGCCCGAGGCGACGATCCGCCAGCGCACGGACGAGGTGCTCGGCATCCTCGGTCTGGAAAAAGACCGCGGCAAATACCCGCGCGAGCTCTCCGCCTCGACCGAGCAGCGCATCGTCATCGGCCGCAGCTTTGCGCTGCACCCCGACCTGCTGCTGATGGACGAGCCGTACGCGCCGATGGATATCAAGCTCCGCTATTATCTGGAGGATCAGGTCATCAAGCTGTGGCAGGCGACGGGGTCGACGGTGCTGTTCATCACGCACAACATCGAAGAGGCGGTGTATCTGGCTGAAAAATGCATGATTTTGACCAATAAGCCCGCCAAGGTCAAGGAAACCGTGGAGATCGGCCTGCCGCATCCGCGGGATATCGCGTCAAAGGAATTTGTGAGGCTGCGGGAATATATCACCCAGCAGATCAAATGGTGGTGACGGAAGGAGGAAAACCCTTTGAAATTCCGATATGCCCTCGCAACGGAAATCGTGTTCGGCAGTAACACCGTCGAAGAATTGGGGCGGTACTGCCGGGAACGCGGGTGGGCTGACGGCATACTCGTGGCCGACCCCTTTTTCCGGGAAAACGGGCTGGCGGAGCAGGTCGTCCGGTATGCGGAGGGCGCGCTTACCGCGGTTTTCAGCGATTTGGAATCCAACCCAACCGTCGCGAGCGTGGACGCCTGCGCCAAGCTGGCGGAGGAAAAGGGCGCGCGCTTTATCGCGGCGCTCGGCGGCGGCAGCTCGCTCGACTGCGCCAAAGCCGCGGCCGTAACGGCGTATTCCGGCAAAAGCGTGCGCGCTTTTCACAGCGGCGGCGAAAAGATCGCCGCGCCGGGGCTGCCCGTCGTCGCCATTCCCACAACCGCGGGCACGGGCAGCGAGGTGACCAACGTGGCGGTGCTGAGCGACCCGGAAAAGGGGAGCAAGGCGCCGATGGCGTCGGAGCATATGTTTGCAAAGCTCGCGATTGTCGACCCGGCGCTCACCCTGTCCGTGCCGCCGCGCGTGACCGCGTCCACCGGCCTCGATGCACTTTCTCACGCGCTGGAGGGGTATTGGAGCAAAAACCACCAGCCCATCTGCGACGCGTGCGCGATTTATGCGTGCAGGCTGGTTTTTGAAAATCTGGAGGAGGCCGTCCGGCACGGCGACAACCTGCGGGCCAAGGAAAACATGTCGCTGGCGGCGCTGACCGCGGGCTTGGCCTTCGGTCCGCCCAAGACCGCCGCCGCGCACGCCTGCTCCTTTCCGCTGACCAGCCTTTACCATATCCCGCACGGGGAGGCCTGCGCGTTCACGCTCGATTCGCTGCTCCGCATCAACTGCGAAGCGGAGCGGGACAGGCTGCAGCGGCTGGCGGACATGACCGGCTTTGCGTCGCCCGAGGCGATGGCGGACGAGATCCTGCGGCTGAAACGGCAAACCGGCATGCGGTGCACGCTGCGGCAGGCCGGGATCGAGCCGCGCGACCTGCCCGCGCTCGCGGAAAGCTGCATGCATCCCAACCTGCGGAACAATCCGGTTGAAATGACGCGGGAGCGGCTGACCGCAATGTTTGCGGCGCTGCAATAGACGGACAGGAGGCGCAAAATGGAAAAATTTACGGCGGTCTACCTTCCGGTCGGAGTGGGGACCTTCGATATGGAAAGCGCGCGGGCGCAGTTTGGGGCTTCGTGCGAAATGCTCCGCGCGATCGATGCGGAGGTGATCTGTCCCGACAAAATCCTGCTCAGTCCGGCAGAGGTGTCCGCGTTTTTGGAGCCGCTGTCCCCCGATCTCGTGATTTTGCAGAACGCTACCTTTGCAAACGCGGCCTACGCCGGAGAGGCGGCCGCAAAAACGGACTGCCCGCTCCTGCTTTGGACGCTGCGGGAGCCTCCGGCGGACGGCGGGCGGCTGCGCCTCAACTCGATGACCGGCGCGTTCAGCGCCGCACACATGCTGCGAAGGAGCGGGCGAAAGCCGTTCGCCTATGTCTACGGCTCCGCGGCCGAGGCGGCGGACGGCATACGGGCCGCGTTCCGCGCCGCAAGGACGCGCTTTGCGCTGAAGCATTTGAAGCTGGCGCAGATCGGCCACACGCCGCAGGGCTTTGGCTTTGGCAGGGCGGCGGACGAGGACATGCTCCGGTATTTCGGCGTGCATCTGGAGTCGGCCGAAACGAGGCAGCTGATGGCGAGGGCGGCCGCCTATTCCGCGGACGATATCGCTTGGGAGCTGGAAACCGCCCACGGGCGGATACACGGGCTCGATCGGATTTCAGAGAAAAATCGGACGGATTTCGCGCGTCTGTGGAAAGCCTACCGAACCTATGTAGAGGAGGAAGGAATCGGGGCCGTGTCGTCGCGCTGCTGGCCGGATTTCTTCACCGATTACGGCACGCCGGTCTGCGCGGTGCTGGCCATGCTCAATGACAGCGGCGTCGCGGCGGGCTGCGAAGCGGACGCTTACGGCGCGCTGAGCATGTTTATCGGCATGCGGCTGAGCGGAGGCCCTGTGTTTTTCGGAGACCCCGTGTCCATCGACGAGGCGCAAAACACCTTTACCTTTTGGCACTGCGGCACGGCCGCCTGCTCGCTGGCAAGGGAGGATACCGGCGCCTGCGCGGGCGTGCACTGCAACCGGAAAATCGGGCCGACGCTGGATTTCGGCTGCAAGGCGGCCAAGGAGGCGACGGTGCTCCGCGTCGGCCAAGGGCCGGAGGGGGCGTTCCGTTTGTTTGCGCTCAAGGGGGAAATTCTGGACGCGCCCAAGCAGTATACCGGCACGAGCGCGGTGGTGCGGGTCGAAGGGAACGTTCGCTCCATTTTGGAGCGAAGCGTGAAGGACGGCTGGGAGCCGCATTTCGTCGTTGCATACGGAGATATCACGAAGGAGCTGGAAATGCTCGCGGAAATGCTGCGGCTTGCATACTGCCGCTATCCGTAAGAGGGGGGCGGCGGCCGCAGGCATGCGCCCGCCAAAAACCGATGAGCAAGCGATCTGTTATGAGAGGGAACAGCACGGGCCGCCGCGCTGTTCCCTCTCTTTTTTTCATGCGGGAAAAGAAGCGCTTCCCGGCGGCTGGGGCGCAAAAAAAATCAGCATCGCCGCGCGCGGCGATGCTGACCGTATATCGTTGTGCCGAAAACGCGCGGCCGGACCGAACGGCGGTCATGCGCCGCTTGCGCGGCTCCATGCCTCAAAATCGACGATTGACAGCGGCTTTGAGAAAAAATAACCCTGCACAGCGTCGCAATGCAGGCGGCAGAGGGAGTTGAGCTGGTCCTCTGTCTCAATCCCTTCCGCCACAACCTTTATCCCCAGCCGGTGCGCAATTTCGATGAAGCCCAGAATAATGCTTTCCGCCTTTGGATTGAGAACGTCGTCGAAAAAGCTCTTATCCAGCTTGACCACGTCAATTTCAAGGTCCTTCAACAGGGAAAGGGAGGAGTACCCGAACCCAAAATCGTCCAGCGAGCACAGAAAACCGTTTTTATGCATTTCGCCGATCACATTTTTGACCAGCTTGATATGCTCCGCGCTGAGCATAATGGACTCTGTAAGCTCAAACTCGATGATATTGTCCGGAATTTGGTATTTTTTCTTGATTTCCACAAATTCGCGCAGAAAATTCGGTTTTTTGATGTGGCTCCGCGACAGATTGACCGAAATGGGAATAAGCGCCTGCCGTGCGTCCAGATAAGACCGGAGCAGCCTGCAGACCTCTTCAAAGATATAAACGTCGAGGATGCAGATGTTGCCGTTCCGTTCAAACAGCGGAATAAAGTTGGAGGGGAAAATCATCCCGTATTCGGGATGGCGCCACCGCACCAGAGCCTCCGCGCCGCAGAGCTTTCGGTCGGACAAGCGGACCTTGGGCTGAAGGTAGATCTGGAAATCGTGATGCTTCAGCGAGGCGGCGAAGATGGAGTTGAGAATGCCCTCTCTTTTTTTCCGTTCGAGCAGCGCGGGCCCGAAAAAGGCGCACGCCGCATCCTCCGGCGCGTTTATGCAGGCGGCGCGCGCGCGGTCCTGCATGGTTATGACCTTTAGGCCGGGGTTGTCGATCAAATACCCCCCGGCCCTCAGGGTTATGCGGCTGCCGACGCCGGTATACGCCCCGCCGCCGTTAACGGCCTCCGCGATTTCGGCGACCCTTTCCGTTACGCTTTGTTCCGAGGCGTCTTTCAGGCACAGGAAAAAATGGTCCATTTCGCTGCGGCAGACCAGTTCATCCTCTTTTATGTGGGATTTTAACACGCTGTGTATGTATTTTAGGGTATTGTCTCCGGCTCCGACCCCGAAATTCTCATTGATCAGCTGAAAATCCTTGATATTCAGAAAGACCAGCGTGTAGGTGGACGGGGGGGCTTGCGAGGTTAGCGTTTTCAGCTTTATTTGAAAGGCCGAGCTGTTATCGCCCTTGGTCAGCGGGTCGATCATTGTGACCGCCGCGAGCTGCCTGCGGCTTTTTGCTGCATAGACGCGGGCGGTGACGATAAACCAAAGAAGGGCCGCGCAGACGATGCAAACGCCTGCTGCGGCGGCGTAAGGCCGCGGCCCATGCCTGATGCTGCTCAGGCACATTGCGCCGCACAGGATGGCAATGATGAACAGCGCCGCGGTGCAGCTTAACATAAAAATATCTCTTCGCTTCATCATTACACTCCTTATTTTTATTTTGTGCTCTTGAAATTTTTGAGTTTTTAAGGCGGCGGTTAATGTTAAAAATACGGCAGGCTGCCGCTGAAAGCGTTAATACCCACCCTCTTTTATTTTATAGCAAATAATCACATTTTCCAATAAATTATTTGTGTACGTACACAAATAGTATTTTATTTCCTGATCAATTATGTTATCCTATAACTGCCGGAACTCCGGTGCGGAGGGGTTGCCATGAAGGACAAACAGACCTCGTTCGATTATGTATATCGCGACCTGCGCGAGCAGATAGAAATCGGACGGTTGGAATTTGGGGATGCGTTGGCTTCGATGAGCCAGCTTTGCGAGTTGTACCATGTCGGCGTCCGTACGATAAAAGACGTGCTGTGCGCTTTGAAAGCGGATGGATATATTCGGACGGAAGAGCGCAAGCACACGGTTGTGACATTCCGCCGGGGAGACCGCCAACAGGCCTCGGCGGTTGACGCGGCGCTCAGGCAAAGGACGTCCATCCTTCAGCTTTACCAAACGATGGCGCTGCTTCTGCCCCCGGTATTTGCGCTGTCGTCCATGGCTTGCAGCGACGAAAAAATGCGGGAATGGGCAAAGGCGTTCCGCAATTATGACAAAAAGGACGCCGGTAAACGCAAAAAGCTGATGGCGTCCTTTCTGTATTTCCTGCTGGAAAGCTCGGGGAACCTCCTGCTGCGGGATTTGTATTCCAATTATGAGCTTTATGCAAAAATTCCGCTGTTTTCCAACTTGGAAGAGTTTGAATCGAGCGTGGTGCGCCATAACGAGTTCGGCAGCCTGACATGGCTCGCCGAAGCGCTCTTGGAAAAAAACGGCGCGCAGATTGCGCACCGTTTTTCCGTTATGTATGAAGCGATCGTATCCGCTATCGGGCTTTTGATGGATAAATTTGCGGCCGAGCATCCAAATGTGCCGGAAGATCCCTCTCTGGAGTTCTCTTGGAACGCGTATAGGGGCAGGGAGCATTTCTATCTTCAGATCGCGCGGGATTTGATCGACAAAATCGGAACCGGAGCTTTTCCGGAAAATTCCTATCTCCCCTCCGAAGCGGCGCTGGCGGCGCAGTACGGCGTCTGCGTGTCGACCGTGCGCAGCGCGCTGTCGCTGCTCAATGAGGTTGGCTTTGCAAAAACCTATAATGTGAAGGGCACCAAGGTGCTTTGGCAGGATGAGCAGGTGGCCGCCAGATGCATGAAAAACAAGGCGCTCAAGCGGGATACGCTTATGTATCTAAGCGCGCTGCAGCTGACGGCCGTCATCCTTCCCGCCGCCGTGAGGCTGTCCGCGCCCGCCATCGGGGAGCAGGAGAAGGCGGCGCTCAAGCGCCGGCTGGAAGAACCGGGATGCATTCCCGCGGACGCGATTGTCCGGTGCATTGTGGAGCATCAGCCGCTGCGGCCGATGCGGACCATCCTGCGGGAGCTGTGCGGTCTCAACATCTGGGGGTATTATTATTCGTTCTACCGCAGCGGCCCTCCGGCTGACGAGACGCTTGCCCGCAAATGCAAGGAAGCAATGGGGTATTTATGCGCCGGAGAGGTCGAGGCCTTGGCCGAATGCCTGTTCTCGTGCTATACGCATATTTTGGAATTTGTACGGGAGTTTCTTGTCGGCTGCGGCCTGTCGGAAGCGGCGCTGATCATAACCCCGGCATATTACCCGGCCCGATAAGCGCGGGCAAGGCGCGCAATGAGCCGGGCCTACGCAGAAAGAAAAGGAGCGCCCCATCCGGCGCGTCCCCCGTGCCGTCAGGCGGGGACGCGCCGGATGGGGCGCTTTTAACCTGCTCCCGGGCGCGGCCGGTCATGGCCTTGCCGCATGTCCCGGCTGCCGGGTCTGCTGCTTCAGCGGGCCGTAAAAATAAGAGGCGGTGGCGCCGCCGTCCACCAAAAAGTCCGCGCCGGTGATGAACGCGCCCCGGCCGCTCAGCAGCAGCTCGGCCACGTTCGCGATCTCGTCGGCGGTGCCGGGGCGGCCCGCCGGGCAGTTTGCGAACATGTTTTTGTAAAAGCCGCCGCGCGGGCCGTTCAATTCGTCGATCGCCAAGGGCGTGACCACGATGCCGGGGGAAATGGAGTTGATCCGCGCGCCGCGCGCGCCCCACTTGACCGCCTCGGCCATGACGCGCTTGACGTTGCACCGCTTGGCCAGCTGATAGGCGTGCAGGGTGTCCCGGATGCTTGCAGGCTGGAGCAGCGCAAGCGAAAGCAGCTCGTCCGCGGGGGTGACGGCAAGCTGCTCGTCCTCCGCGGGCGACAGGGCGGGCAGCCGGTGTCCGGATTGGCTGGAGACGGTCACGCCCGCGCCGCCGGGGGCGATAACCTTGCCCACCTCCTCCAGCAGCACGGCGGTGCCGTACAGGTCGACTTGCAGGATCGTTTCGACGGGCGCTTGGCTGGGCGAAACCCCTGCGGCGTTTACCAGCAGCGTGATTTCGCCGCAGCGCCGCGCCTCAGCGAGCATCGCCTGAATGGAGGCGCGGCTGGACAGGTCCATCTGCACGGCCGCCGCGTCAAACCCGGCGTCGGTCAGCGTTTTTGCGGCGGCCCGGGCGTTTTCCGGGCTTTTGTCGCCCAGCACGATCTGCTTGCCATAGCCCATCCGACGGGCAATGGCAAGGCCGATCTGCCCCGCGCCGGTCAGAAGCAATACGTCCTTCATGCGGCGCAGCCCCCCTCCGTCAACGCAGACGGCGTGACCCGCGGCCAGCGGGCAGCGGAGCCATCGTACAAAAGCAATGTTTTCAAAGAATCTTCCTCCTATGCAGCTTGTTTGTGATAAACGCGGCGTTTTTGCCGTGTGAAGTCATCATATAACTTGGAGCGCGCTTCAAGTCAAGAGGAAAAAGGCGGTCGGGCGGAATTTTTTTCCGCTGCGGCGGCGCAAAAACAAAAAAACAGCGCCGCCTGATAAAGACAGCGCCGTTTTTGCCGAAAAGATGCGGATTCGCCGGATTCTGGCGGCCTTTCAAGGCGGGCTGAGGCGCGCCGGCCGCGGGGGACGTTATTTCCACAGCGCGGCCCCGTCGTAAACCCCGGCCGCGGCCTCGTAATACCCCAGCCGCCTGCACGCCTCGATCACCAGCCGGCGGATGCGCTCAAACAGATCGGCGGACCGTGCGGCAAAGGCCTCCCGGCTGCCTGCGGAGAGCAGCTTTACCGTATCCACGCACTGCTGATGGATTTCGCAGTTCAAAGCCGTTTTTTCCGTGGTCAGCAGGCCGGGAATGCTGCGCCCGATCCGGAAATTGCGCTGAAGAAGCACGTAAATGACGGAGAACGCGTCAATTCCGATATGCCTGACGATAAAATCCAGAAGCACGGCCGGGCTGCGCCCATATAGGTAGTCCCGGTTCCACAGCCGGTCGATTTCCGCCTGCGCCGCCTGAACGGCCGACGGGGCGGCCTGCGCGGCCGCGCAGGCCGCGGCGCCCTCCGCCGTCAGGGCCAGCAGCTCCAGCGTATCCAGATACCGGCGGACATGGCACGCAATCAAGTGGGGCGGGAGCGTGATCTGACGAATGCCGTCCCGGTTCATTTCAACGAAAATGCCGCTGCCACGAACCGTCCTTACAACGCCCAAATCCCGTAAGATTTGGATTGCCCTGCGCGTTGTGTCGACGCTGACGCCGTAAATTGCCTGCAGCTCCTTGTGGCTTGGCAGCCGGTCGCCCCGCCGGTAGCGGCCCGCCGCGATCAGGCCGATGATATCCATATATACGGCCGAATACCGCTCGTCGGCCTCGCGCAGCGTTTTTTCAAGCTGTTTCCGGCCGAGCAGGAGCGGGGAATCGGCGGACGCCTGAAAAGCGGAGCCGCCGGCGGTTGTGCCGTATATGCCGGACATATCGTCAAAATGGACGCTTTCCGGCGCGCCGCCGGTTTCAAGGGTTGTCATAAATTGCTGAAGCTGGCGGTAATATCTGGTTCTCATTTCAATATCGTCGTGCAGCGGCTTGAGGTCGGAGAGGCCGAGGCTGTCGACGGCCTGCACGATCAGAGCGTTTTCGTTTCGCGCGACGAAGAAGCGGTAAAACTGCTTGGACAGCTTCCAAAACTCCGGCGGGCTGCCGATCTCCATATTCTCCAATATCCGGCGCGGGATCTGCAAATCAGTCCGTTCGCACCGGGCTATCCCCTTTTTGATGACGGGATAGCAAAGCAGCACGCCCGTTTTCAGCACGTCGCTGGTCATATCGGCGTCGATCTTTTTCAGGGCAAGGGCCGTCGTAAGATGGCCCGCGTCCCGGCGGGCGGCGACGACCGGACGCTTCCGCTGGGCCGTCTCAACAAGGCCGTCCGCTTCGAGCATGGCCATGACGCGCCGGACCGTTTTTTCCGAAATTCCGAACGTACAGGCCAGAGCGGCGCGGGAGGGGAGGCTTGCGCCCGCCGGCAGCAGCCCGCCTTCAATTTTATTTTTCAGGATCTCGTACACTCTTTGGTACATCAGCATACCGTGTTTCAAATTATCCCCGCCTTATCTGCTTGTGCCGGACAGGCTGTCCGCCTGTCCGTTCCCTTCCTGCCGCCCGTTTAATGCTTCCGTGTAGGCGTGTATGATATCCTTCAAAACAAAGGGTTTTGCGATATGCGCGTTCATTCCGCTGTCCACGCATTTTTGCACGTCCTCCCGGAAGGAGTTTGCCGTCATGGCTATGATAATGGCGCTTTGGGCGTCGGGCCGAGCAAGCGAGCGGATGGCTCTCGCTGCGCTGCATCCGTCCATCACCGGCATCTGCATGTCCATCAGGATCAGATCGTAATAGCCTGCGGGCGCTTCGGAAAATTTACCGACCGCCTCCCGCCCGTCTTGGGCCGTGTCGACCACGGCGCCCTCGCCTTCCAGCAGCTCGACGGCAATGAGGAGGTTGATGTCGTTATCCTCCACCACCAGAACCCGCGCGCCGTCGAGCACGGCGGCCTGCGCCGCCCCCGGGCAGTCTCCCTTTTCGCCCGCCAGCTCGCGGACAAGGCGCGCGATGTCCGAATGGAACAGCGGCCGGCAAAGGGTGGCCTCGGCGCCGCACGCCGCGGCGGTCTCTTCCAACTCGTCCTGATCCTGTCCGGTCAGAATGATTTTAAGCGCCGTGCTGCCTGCCCGCGCCCGGATCTCGTCCGCCAAACGCCGCATATCCTCGGAAAAATTCCATCTTAGCATACACCATTCGTAAGGCTCGCCGCGTTCGGCGGCCCGCGCGGCCATGTCCAGCGCGGTCTGTTCATCCGAAGCCGAATCCACGCGGAACTGCTCCTTCATCAGCACGACGGCAAGGTGCGCGGCCAAATTTTCCACTTGATTGACAATCAGAACCGGCTTGCCGTTTCCGCAGCGCTCCACGGGCTCGCCCGGAGGGCTTGACGCGCGGGCGAAGGGCAGCTCGACCGTGAATACGCTGCCCTTACCCGGCGCGCTGGATACGGAGATGGCGCCGCCCATCATCTCGGCAAAATTCTTTGTGATGGGCAGGCCCAGCCCGGTGCCGCCATACTGGCGGGAAATTCCGCTGTTTTCCTGCGTGAAGGCTTCGAAAATACGGTCCAGATTTTCCGGGGCGATGCCGCGCCCGGTGTCCTCGACCCGGAAACGGAGCCAGATCCTGCCCTCGTCGCGCCCGGTTTCCTCCACGTTCAGGCTGACATGCCCGCCCGCGGGCGTGAACTTCATGGCGTTGGAGAGCAGGTTGGTCAAAATCTGATTCAAGCGGAGGGAGTCGCCGACCAGATATTCCTCAAGCTCGCCGAAAAGGAAAATCTGGAAGTCGATCTGCCTGCTGACGGCCTGAACGTGGAATACGGTGGTCAGCGTCCGCAGGAGCTGGCCCAGATCAAACCGCTCGGGGTGCAGCTCGATTTTGCCGCTCTCGATTTTGGACATATCCAGAATGTCGTTGATGAGAGAGAGCAGATGGTTGGAGGACAGGGTGATCTTGCTCAGGCAGTTGCGCATCCGGCCGGGCTCCGCAATATGCTTTTTCCCGATTTCCACCATGCCGATGATGCCGTTGAGCGGCGTGCGGATCTCATGGGACATTTGGGAAAGGAAGTCGCTTTTCGCCCGGCTGGCGGCTTCGGCCCGCTCCATCTCCTCCCGCAGCCGCGCGCTGCTGCGCTGCTCGTTGCGCCGTAGCAGAAAGAAGAAGGCGAACACGGTGACCAGCACGGTCAAAAAGATTCCCGCGCCTACAAAAATGATAAACCGGCTGAGATGCAGGATCTGATTGTTTACCGTTTGGAACGCCATGCTGGTCATAATGTACCAGTTTGTGCCCGGGATCGGCATATAGTAGAGATACTCGTGATGGGTTCCCATGGTCAGCAGCGTCATGCCGTTTTCCCCCGCGGAGATCGCGGCGCGAAAGCGTTGAAGATTGTAGCCCTCGTCAAAGCGGGCCTGCTGCTCGTAGATGGTAAACAGGTTGGAGCCGCTTAATACCTCCTGTGAAAAGATGCTTTTGATGACAAAATCTCCGTTTTGCGTGACCACATTTGTGTGGGAATTGGTCCCCTGCTCGCTGTCAAGGCCCAGTCTGGCCCCTATGTCGGCGGCGTCGATGCCGCAGATCACGGCGACCAGACGGCTGTCCCGGAAGGTCACGGGCGCCATTGTAGTTCCCAACAGGATCGTCCCGCTCTCCCAGATCGTCTCGTTGATGGAGACCAGGTTTTCCGCGCCGGTCAGCAGCTTATCCAGACCGGAAATTTTTGAAATTGCCGGAACCGCGCCGTCGGAGGAATAGGCGATGCCTTTGTCGCTGACAGCCGCGATATGGGTAAAGCCGTTGTCCGTCTGCGCCCGGGCCAAAAAGCTGCTGAGGCTGGCCTCGTCCCGGAGGTCGTCCTCGGAAATAACATTGATGAGGGTTTGGATCTGCGCGAACTGGCTGTCAAGATTGGTCTGGAAATGGCTGCTGATCTGCCCGGCCATCTCCTGCAGGTACACCTCGCTGATATTGGTTACCGTCTGGACGGACATTTTCTGAAATATGGCGGCCGCCAGCAGACAGAGGACGGCCACCGTCAGAATCAGGACGGAGGCGAAGGCAGCGATCCTGCGGTCCTTATTCGTTCTTTCATTGGTATGCAATGTGGCTCCTATCCTTTCCGCGCGGGAGGCGTGCTTATTGGTCCTGCGCCAGATCGGAGATCCGGCCCTCCAGCTCAGCCTCCACGGCGCTGTCCCGATGCCGTTCAAAATACTGCGCCAAAGCGTCCCGATAGGTCAGGCTGGTTTCCTTTACCAGCGTCACGGCCCCCTTGGGAACGGCGCTGTCATAGTAGTTGAGCATCGTATAGCCGTCCCCATTGCCCTCGGCATAGGTTTTGGAACCGGCCATGTAGTCCGTCACGGCCACCTGATAGCTCGCCGTCCGGTCCAGCGCCGTTCCGTCGGGCAGCGCCGCGCTCACAAGCCGGCTCCCCGCCGGTTTTCGGCTGTCAAAGGTATAATGGACGCCCGAGACCTGTAAGAACTGCCCGCCGGGGAACTCGTCGGTGCAGGTGGACAAGCCGTTTTCCAGCATGTCCCACAGGGTCTGCCCGTCCATTTCCAGCACGATGATCCGGTTATCAAAGGGGCAGACCGCCGTGACGTCTCCGCCATAGACCACGCCCTCATAAAAGCTGGCCCGGACGCCGCCGCCGTTTACCACAGCGATGGGCGCGCCGGAGGCCTCGGCGACGCAGTCCGCGATAAAATTGCCGAGCTCGGTCTCCTGATATCTCACATTGAAATCTTGGAACAGCAGGTCATGGCTCACCCGCCCAATGACGGTGAAGTCGTAGGTTTCGTCCGTTCCGTCGTAATAAAAGCGGTCGATGGCCTCCAGCGCCTGCTCCACAGTGCACTTGCCGGTCAGGACGTTTCTGACGTATCCGCCGAGAAACTCCACCGTTTTGCCGGGAAACAGAACATTGTAGATGTAGCCCGATTCCAGATAATCTTCCACGCCGGCGGGGATCAGCTTTTCCTGCTGCTGATAGTCGATCAGGCAGGACATACCCGCGCCCAAATCGGCCAGCAGAGCATCCTGTCCCTCGGGGGTGGAGAGTAAGTCGAGGATGCGCTTGCAGGCGTCCTGCTTTTCAGGGCTGACGGCGTTGTTGACGCCCAGAAGAGCGGAGGGGGAGAATAAAAACCAAGGCTCGTTCCCTTCGTCGCTGAGCAGCGGGAGCATTCGGTAGGAGTACGGCTCCGCCTTGCCCGCCCGCACCGCCTCGCGGTTGCCGGCGACACAGTCAAAGTACAGCACGGAATCTCCGAAAGCAGCCGCCAGCGTGCCGTCGCCCAAGCGCTGCCGGTAGCGGACCGAATTGCGCTGCCGGGCAATATCGGCGGGGTCCATGACGCCCGCCTCCGTCAGGTCGTCGAGCAGGGAAAAGCTCCGCTCCCATACGCCGGTGAAGGTCGTTTGCTTATCCCGGAACCCGGCCAGCCATTGGACGCCCTCCACCGTACCCAGAAAGTCGGGCACCATATAGCCGACCATGAACATGCCCACCGACGTATTGTAGTCGCTCATGATGGAGAAATTGATGCCGTCCTCACCCAGCCCCAGTCCCTGCGCCTTCAACGCTTTGAGGGCGGCCGCCAGCTCGGCATTGGTTGCGGGGATGGAAAGCCCGGCCTGTTCAAACAGCGTTTCATTGACGATATATCCGCTGTAAACGCCGGGCAGGGGGATGAGGTAGGTCTTTCCGTCCTGCTTGGAGGCGTTCATAATCGTGCCGTCGTAGGCCATGCTGGCTCTGATATCGCTGATGTCCAGCAGATACTTCTGCACCAGCGCGGAATCGGGCTGCGCGGCGATAACCAGATCCGGGCCCACGCCCTTTTCCAGCCGGCGGAGCTGCTCGCTGGTGTAAAGGGATTTTTCTACTTGCAGATCGATATCGTCATAGGTGGATTCCACCAGAGCCTCCACCTGCTTGAAATCGTTCGTATAAAGGATTTTAATTGCGGTCCTTTCCTTCGCCGTATGCTGGGCGCAGCCCGGCAGCATACCCAGCAGCAGGGACGCGCCCAGCGTTCCCGCCACCCATTTTGCGATTCTGCGGCTCATACCGTCTCCCCCCCTGTTTTCCTGTGTCACGCCAATCTTGGCCTATAATCCATATTATATAGCAGGGCGGTTTGCTTTGCAACAGCAATCACAATGTCAACGCGCGGAGAAGCCGCGTTTTTTTCCATTTTAAGCGAATTTGGCGCGGCAGACAGGGGGATTTGGAACCGTATTTATCCGGGCAACGGAGCGGCGCGATACGGATACCGGCGGAATCGGCATGCTGTAAAATATCGGATTAGTACCAAGCTGTGCCGCGTTGGGATGGGATAAGGAAGCTGTAAATTATGAACGCCGCAGACAGCAGCAAATTCAGCCCGGGTGATCGGGCTGGGCATGCTGCCGCCGCCCGAAACGGCCGTCTTCACCGGCTCGGTGCAGCACGCCGAGCGCGATCGGCTTGTCATCCACGGCGGATAGGGGCATGCATGTTCCGCGCGCCCTCCCTTGGAAGCTCGATTTTTACCGTGGTCCCTTGCCCCGGAGTGCTTTGTACGGTCAGCGAGCCGCCGCATTGGCTGTCCAGCCGCATCCGCACGTTTTCGATGCCCGCATGGCAGCGGCCGTCGTCAGACTTTTTCTGCGGATCAAACCCCACGCCGTCGTCGGCTACCGTGATCCGCCAGCCTTGGGGCGTGTCCTCGGTGCGGATCCACACCGTTCCGCCGCTGCGCTTTTTGGTCACGCCGTGGCGCACCGCGTTTTCCACAATGGGCTGCAGGGTCAGCGTCGGAAGGCAGAAATCCGTGGGGCCTAGCTCGTATACCACGTTCACCCGCGTTCCGAAGCGCAGCTGCTCGAGCTCCAAATAATGCTTGCAATGGGTGAGCTCTTGCGAGAACGGAATCGGCGCGCGGGCCACCAGCGAATTCATATTGCCGCGCAGGAATACCGAAAAGCTGTCCACCGCCCGTTCGGCCCGCCCGGGATCCGTCACGCACAGCCCCTTGATAGCGGTCAGCGCGTTATAGAGGAAGTGGGGCTGTATCTGGCTGAGCATGACCGAAATGCGCATTTCGGTCAGCTCCAATTCACGCGCCTTGCTGCGCCGGGCCTGTTCCACCTGAAGGAACAGGAAGATAACCAAAATAGAGATGGTAACGGCCAGATTTAAAAGGGCTATGCCGTATACAAAAATT
Source organism: Eubacteriales bacterium (assembly GCA_030524205.1). Lineage (GTDB taxonomy): Bacteria > Bacillota > Clostridia > Oscillospirales > Butyricicoccaceae > Agathobaculum. Next base: position 78,772 of record JAUNGZ010000004.1, on the reverse strand, counting down.
TGAATGCCCATGGCCGCAACCGGCAGCAGAATATAAGACCACAGCGCCGCCGATTCCTGCGGCTCGACCGCGCTGCGGTACCGGAGGAGAATCCCGGCGTTGATGCACATACCGAAGATGCCCCCCACCTGCGAGAGCCAGAACCACGCCTGCCGGTGATAGACGTTTTGCCCGTCGATCAGATAGAACATATGATTGAATTGGGACAGTAAGACCAGCAGGAAGGAAACCACGCACATGGCCCGGATGAATCGGAGCGGGGCGGTGGAAACGGCTGTGCGCTGGCTGAGATAGGTGGTGAGGTAATGCGTAAAGCTGGCCAGCAGCACATAGCCCAAGGCGAATACAAGGAAGTTGGATACCCGGACGCCCCACCAGCTTACCGCATCCATCCGGCCCTTAAAGAGCCAGGCTGCCGCGTCGCAGAGCAGGATCACGGCGTTGCATACCAGCATTTGCAGAAACAGCCGGTTTTGGATGGTCCGGGGCCGTCCGCCCGCAAGCAGGCATACCGCTACGATAAATGACAGCACGCAGCCCCATATTTCAAGAGAAACGTTGATATAACCGATCAGGCTCATATCGGTCCTCCTTTTTTAAAACGAGGAACTTATCCGCTGAGGTGCTTTTATTCTACATAAAAATGCGGCAAAAGGCAAATCAGCCCGCTCTGCGGAAGACCCTATATTTTTTCTAAGCGCGCGAAGATAGCCCCCAAAAGCAAAAAATGCCAAAAAGCCTTAAAAAAAATCAGGCTTTTTGGCATCAGTCAAGGCTCCGGGCACGGGACAGTGCAACAAAACTGTCCCATACTCGGAGTCTGGCTCGTTTGGTGCGGATAACAGGACTTGAACCTGCACGGGGGTTGCCCACCAGAACCTAAGGGTTCCGCCCCCTTAGTGAAAGGTTTTCAATTTGACTATTGGTAAATAAATGACGGTTTTGCAAGTTTGCTCTCCGCGTTTTGGCGCGGTAGACCTATCAAAGCAAAGGCTCCGCAGCCCGGCTTCTTTCTTCAAGCCGCTTGCGCCGTCTGGAGTTCTTGACATTCTCCACATTGCGGCAGGACGTGGAGCAGTACGCCGCGCGGGTGCCGTTTGTCAGAAGCGGCTTGCCGCACCGTTTGCACAGCCGAATTGCGGGAACCTCCGCAAGCAGCATTTCCGCAAAACCGATATCGCAGGCTGTCTTGAGGGAGTCGAACCTCCACCGGCGCGTTACCCGTCCGTTTTCGCAGCGAAAGACCGGCTCCGCGTTTCCAATCAGCAGTTCAAACGGTTCGCCGCATTGTATTTGCGCTGCTCGTTGAAGAAGCTGAGCGCCGTATTTTCCATACCACTCCACGCGCTCACAGTAGGAATAATCCAGCTCCGGAACCAGCGGTTCTTCCGATCCGTCTCCGGCGGAAAGCGCCTGAAACGCAGACTTCTGTGTGCGCCGGTGCTGGCGGTTCAGTTCTCTCTGAAAAGGCCGGAACAGCTGCTCAATTTGTGTGGGCAGCAATGCCTTTTCGCACAGTACATTGCCGCGGTACAGCTTCACCGAGCCGTCGTCGTACCGTTTTTGCACATCGGCCTGCTCAAAGCCAAGGAAACCAAACCGCGCGCAGAATTCCTGTGCGGCATAGCAAATATCTTCGCCGTTCCGGTAGGGAACGCCGATGCGCATCAGCGCAAACAGGAGGTCTGTCATGTGCGCAAACGGATCATATTTCTGCGCTTCGGCGTCTAAAGCGCCAAGCAGATACGCGCCCCGCGCCGGATGCACCTGCACGGCATAGTGCCGCACGGTTTGGCATTGCTCAAGATACATATCGGCCTCCGTCTGATAATAGATAAATAACTATTATACTTATCATATCACTGAATAAAATGTTTGTCACCGGCCGAGCCGGTGATTTTTTATGCGCTTTTTTATTGCACTTTCCACAACGAGGGCTATGACTGTTTGTGTGAAACGGAGAACTTGTCCGTTTTTTATCGGAAAAGAGACTCAACGCTTCGCCGGAGCGTAGAAGACAGTGAGAGGCTTTTTCAAACACACGGACGACAGGAAAGGATGGAATTATGGATAACCCCGTTGTGGTGAATGACAAGCAGAGAAGAAAGCGCAAGAACTTTTTCCTTGTGGACAATGAAATTTTCAGGTACAAGCTGAAACCGGTCGCGTTCTATGTGTACTGCTACCTGAGGCGGTGCGACAATGCGCGGCGCGGCTGTTACCCAAGCAAACGAACAATCGCAAACGCGTGCGGCATTGCGGTCAGCTCGGTGAGCGGCGCGCTGAAACTGCTCGCGGAGCGTGGACTCATCACATGCCGCCACAACTATGACGGCGGCCGGCAGATCAACAACAGCTACTCTTTTCTGCCTGTCTCACCGGAGGCTCCCCCCCATGTGTCACAGTGACATATGCCCTGTCTCACCAGCGGATAGGAACAACAAGACGAATAGAACAACCCAATATAAAGAAGATTTAAACGGCAGAGAAAAGAAATAGAAACGTCAGCCGCACACGGCTGCTTGTCCGCCCGTGTGCCGGCTTTTGGGGAGGGGTTGGCAGTCCTATCCCTCCCGGGCAGAAAACCGCACACGGCGCGGCTGTGGCCCGAAAGGCGCGGGCTGTGAGGATTTTTTTCTCTGTGGTTGTTTCCATGGGTACGGCGCTGGGGCGAGGGTCGAAAAGTGCGCAGGTTAAAGGCAGGGTGGCGCCAAAGGCGCCTCCCAGCCGAGAAAACCCCGCCCGGCAAAGCCGTGCGGCGGTACCGGAGGTGATGCAAAAACGGAGCTCTGGTACCTTGCCGTATGCCAAACGAAGTATTATCCCGCAAAAACGCCCGTGTTCAGCCGCACTTGCGGGTAACACGGCGCGGTACCGGCTGAGAAAAGAGGAGGACAGCACCATGCGTTATCAGGAAAAACGAATCAAAACCGGGCTGGCAGTCACCGCCGCGCACCTCAAGCTGTGCGATGAAAATCTGCGCCGCGCCGGTGCGGATTCCCGCAACGAGTTTGTGGAAAAAGCCATTGCGTTCTACGCCGGATACCTGAACGCGGCGCAGAACCCGCAATTTTTTGATGAGATATTCACCTCCGAAGCGCAGAAAAAGATGGAGACGCTTGGCAGGACGATGGGGACGGGCCAGTACAAAATCGCGGTGGAGCTGGCCAAGCTTTCCCTCCTGCTGACCGAATACCTCGGCCTTGACACAGCGAAGCTGCGGCAAATCCATCAGCAGTGTGCTGAGGAGGTCAAGCGGCTTGGCAGCGTACCAACCTTCGGGAAATAGAAATAACAGGAGGCCATATGCCCAAAAAGAAAGACAAGGATCGTCTCCGTACCGTTATGTTTTCTTATGTCGGAACGGATCAAGAGTTCGATCGTTTCCTCAAAATGATGCTCCATAATTATCTTTCGGTCGACCAACCCTATACACAGTTGGCGCAAAAGATTGTGGATAACGTAGAATTCAAGTCGGTTTGATTCGTTCTGATAGCTATTGAAAAGCAAGTGTGGTATGGTGTGTCGTGATAAACGGCACGCCATGCCGCAAGGAGGTAAGCGCTTGAAAATTTGGCTTTACTACCGTCTGTCCCGCGATGAAGACGAGGAGCTGAACTCGCTGACCAACCAGCGCAAAATCATTTATGATTACGCCATGGCACAGGGATATGAAGTGGTCGGCGAGTCCTTCGATGACAATGTCAGCGGAATGCACTTCAACCGCGCGGGCATTGATAAAATCTATGACGCGGTGGAAGCAGGCGGCATCGACGCGGTGCTGGTCAAGGATTTATCGCGTCTGGGCAGACACCGGACACAGACCGCGCTGTTCATCGACTACTTACGCGAGCACGATGTGCGGGTGCTTTCCGCTACCGAAAACATTGATACATTCGATGAAAACGACGATCTCATCATCGGATTCAAGGGGCTTATGAACGATTTTTACGCTCGCGATGGCAGCCGCCGTGTTCGTACGGGGCTGCGGATGAAGCAGAAGGAGGGCATGGTAATTATCCCGCCCTTCGGTTACTTCAAAGACAAAAATACGCGGCAAATCGTGATCGTGGAGCAAGCGGCGGAGACCGTGCGATTGATATTCTCCCTTTATATGAGCGGACACGGGTTCAAATCCATTGCCAAAACGCTGAACGGGCAGAGGCGGAAAACACCGTCCCAAACGCAAATGGAGCTGCTCCGCAAACGCCCGCCCAATACGCACAGCGGCATACGGAAGAAGTATTTATGGGACGCCGCGATGGTAAAACGCATTCTGTGCGATGAAATATACACGGGCACCCTGATCTGCCATAAGAGCGAGCGGAGCAAAATCAACAAGACGTTCCGGCTGACTAACGCGGCGGAACAGTTCCGGCATGAAGGCTTTCTTCCCGCGATACTCTCCAAAGAATTGTGGGAGCAGGCACAGCTTCTGTTATCGGAACGAAAGACCAGCCATGCCCGCGCAGGCAGCAAGCACGCGCTTTTACGGTACGGCGGGCTGCTTCGCTGCAGGGACTGCGGCAGGACTCTTGTGGGCAAGCGCATCCAGCTGAAAGGCGGAGAGCGGGTGGAGTACCGCTGCGATACCTATCATCGCTATGGTAAAGAGCATTGTTCGGCGCACACCGTGCAGGAGGGATTGCTTGACGCGCTGATCACCGACGAACTGAAAGCCTGCAAACGGATGTATCAAGCAAATTGGGACGCGCTGGACTGCCTGATCGCGCGATGGACCCCAAGTCAAACGATGGCGCGGGAGCAAACGGGCAAGCTGGCAACACGGATATCATCCATTGAGGAGGAGCTGGAGGTGATTTTGATGGAACGCATTCGGGATAAGGCCAACGCGGAACGGTATAACCGCATGATTGAAAAGCGCGAGGCCGAAATTGCAGTCATAAAAAAGCAGATCGCGGAGTTAGAGAGCGTGGAAGAAGTGCTGCGCAAACGGCAGGCAGACATGAAGCGCGATATCCGCCTCATGGATGAAATTTTAGAGAGCGGAAGCATTTCGGAAGCGCAGCTTCGATTGCTGGTGGAAAAGATTTATGTCAGCGAGCAGGACGGAAAATTGAACTTAGAGATACGCCTGAAAGCGCCGTTCCGCAGCCACCTCGACCATTATGATCAGGGTGAAATCGTCGATGTAGACCTGTCGCTGGAGTATGATTTTGACCGCCTGAAATCAATTATCATGGAAGAATTTTCAGCAGAATAGGAGCGGCAGCATGAGAGCGTGGCTGTATTACCGGCTTTCGAACGATGACGACAAGGAACGGAATTCGCTGCAGAACCAGCGAAAAAGCTGCATGGAATACGCTGCGCGGCAAGGGTTTGCTGTGGTCGGTGAATCCTTTGACGACAATGCCAGCGGCATGCACTTTCGGCGCGATGGCATTCAAAAGCTGACCGCCGCGGTCCTGCATGGCGGCATGGACGCCGTTGTCGTCAAAGACTTCTCCCGCCTCGGGCGGCACCGCACGCAAACGGCGCTCTTTCTGGATTTTCTTCGGGAAAAGAGGGTTCGCGTGCTTTCCGCTACCGAGAACCTCGATAGCTTGCAGGAAAAAGACGATTTGACCATCGGTGTGCGTGGAATCCTGAACGATTTCTACGCGAAAGATATCGGCAGAAAGGTTCGGGCGGGCTACCGCCAGAAGCAAAAAGAGGGGATCGTCATTACCCCGCCTTTCGGCTACTGGAAGGATAAAAATACCGGTGAAATAAAGGTAGACACGGACGCGGCAAACACGGTGCGTATGATTTACCGCCTGTTTCTGGATAGCACCGGGCTGAAAGAAATCGCCCGCCGGCTGGATATGTTGGGCTGTAAAACCCCGGCGCAGCTCCAGCACGAGCGGCACGGCAGGCAAAACCCGCAGGTGAAACGATACCGATGGTCCTACACCAGCGTGAAAAATGTATTGGTTAACGAGAGCTATACCGGGGTGCTTTATAATCACCAGCGAGAAACGCGTGATGGGGTGAGCCGCTATATTCCAAAGAATGAAAGGTTTCGGCATGAAAATGTATTCCCGGCTTTGGTTTGCGTCGGTGTACAAAGGGATACTACATAAAACAACTAAAAATGGACTGCCGACCTACTGAATTTACCGCCCTATCGAGACACAGGGCGGTTTTTTCATGGGCAAAGAAAGGAGGTATCCCTACTTGTGGGGCTTGACTGAAAAACGGTTAGGCCCTTTTTTCATGCCATCAAATAAGAAGGAGGTAATGCGAATGGCCGATGAAAAGAACAAAGTTGTAACCGACGCTCCCGGGCCTGACGCTGGCCCGTCTCCCGTCCAGCCCGAGACAGGCGGCGGCACTCCCGCCCCTAAACAGGAACAGCCAGCCCCGGAAAATGCTCCCCCAGACAAGGGCAAGGCTCCCGAACAGGCCGCCCCGGCACAGCCGGACAAAGCGGCTGACATTCCCGGAGAGCAGAAAGCCGCCAGCGTGTCCGTCTTTAACTTCTCCGAGATCATGGCCGAGAAAAAGGCCGCTGAAAAAGCCGCCGCTAAACAGGAGGAAAAGGCCCCGGAGAAGCCGAAGGAGAAAACGAAAACGGCGGAGAAGGCCGCACCCGCCAAGGAGGGCGGGCAAAAACAGGAAAAGCCCAAGGAGCAGGAACAGCCCCCGAAGCGAAGGGGCCGCCCGCCCAAGGCTGACAAGGACAAGGCCGCCGCTCCCCCACAGAAGGAGGCTCCCGGCAAAAAGGAGAAGGCGGCACAGAAGCCAGCCCCGGCCAAGAAGGCTGAAAAAGCTCCCAAGGCTCCCAAACCTGCCAAGGGTACGCCGGAGGTAAAAGTCCCTGTCCAGCCGGAAACGCCCCCGGCTCCTTCGGAGGCTCCCCGCCCAGCCAAGGACGAACAGATTGTCTATCTGAAACTTTCTGACCTCCACGCCTTCAAAAACCACCCCTTCCAAGTCCGCAATGACGAGGAAATGAAAGCGATGGTTTCCAGTGTCCGGGATAAGGGCGTGACCCAGCCCGCCATTGTCCGCCCCCGTGAGGACGGCGGCTATGAGATCGTGTCGGGCCACCGCCGCCAGAAGGCCAGCGAGCTTGCGGGCTTCACGGATATGCCCTGTATCGTCCGCAACCTGACGGATGAACAGGCCATCACGCAGATGGTGGAGGACAACACCAACCAGCGGGAAAACATTCTGCCGAGTGAGCGGGCCAAAGCCCTGAAAATGCAGTTGGAGGCCATCAAGCACCAAGGGGCCAAAGAGGCCACTTCGGGCCAACTTGACCCGAAGGACGCCGGGCGGCGTTCCAATGAGGTGGTGGCCGAGCGTAACAAGATGACTGTCAAACAGGTACAGCGGTATATCAAGCTCAATGACCTTGTACCTGACTTGCAGAAAATGATGGATGCCGGGCAGATTAAGTTTACCCCGGCGGTGGAGCTTGCCTATATCAAGCCCAAGAACCAGCGGTATATCGCCGTTGCCATTGAGGGCCAGCAGTCAGCCCCTTCTCTTTCTCAGGCCCAGCGCATGAGGGAGCTTGACCAGAAGGGTGTGCTGAATGGGGATGTAATCGACGGCATTATGATGGAGGATAAGAAGGAGGTAGACAAAGTGATTTTGACAGGTGCGGAACTGGGTAAATATTTTGGGAAGGAAACCACCCCGAGGGAAATGAAAGACCAGATCATCAAGCTGCTGGATGACTGGAAGGGCCAGCAGAAGGAAGTTGCCAAGCCGGAAAAGAAGTCTCCCGAGGCGGAGAAGTAACGCCCACTTCGGGACAAGTTGGCCCGAGGGGATATGCGGGGCTCTGCCCCGCACCCCGAAGCTCAAAGGATATAAATTATTCCCCGTCGCCGGGTTTTCAGGTAGCATAGCCGGGAAAATCTGTCAAGGGCACAGCCGCTTTGCGGTGCGAAGCACCCTTGACGGATTTCTCCCGGTTATGCTTTGAGGCGGCAAGCGACGGGGATATATATTCCTTTGAGCCGTCCCCCTTCCCACGGGAAGGGGCGGAGGGGTTGGGCGTATCCGGCGCAACCTTATTTAATAAGTAGAAACGGAGGGACAAAACCTTGAAACGACCTTTGGCATACATTACCGCCGCATGGTGCGGCGACTATGAAACGGATATGGAGATTGGGGCCCGCTACTGCCGGATGGCATACGAAGCGGGCTTTTCTCCTATCTGCCCCCTGCTTTACCTGCCGCTGTTTCTCAATGACGCTATCCCCAGCGAACACAAGGACGGGATTGATATGCGCCGTGACCTTCTGCGCCGCTCCCATGTGCTTGTTGTCTGCGGCGGCGAGGTGGACGAGGATGTGAAGAATGATATTGCCGTTGCCAAGCGGCTGAACATCACAGCAACTACGCTGGATGGTATCCTGACCGTCAACCAGCAGGGCCGGAACGATGTTTGAAGCCTTTGTGACCAATCTGGGGATGTACCCGGAGCATGGGGTTGAAGTCGGGGAATACCTGAAATTCCCTACCACGGTAGTGGAAGTGCAGGCCCTCTTTCCCCGGATTGGCATAGACGGAAAACGGTATCAGGAATACTTCATAACCAACTATGAGAGCGATGTGCTGGGCCTGTATGACTATCTTGGGGAGTATGAAAGCCTTGACGAGCTCAACTATCTGGCGCACCTTCTGGAAGAATTGACCCCGGACGAGCTGGAAAAGCTGGAGGCGGCCATGGACACCGGGGAGTATACAAACAGTGTCAAAGACCTAATCAACCTGACCCAGAACCTTGACTGCTATGAGCTATATGGCGGTATCAGTTCCGATGAAGAATTAGGCCGTATGTATCTGCTGGACTTTGAAGCCATACAGGTGCCGGAACACTTGGTTGATTATCTTGACTACGAAGGCTATGGCCGGGATATGCGTATCAACGAGGGCGGCCACTTTGCCCCCGGCGGCTATGTGTTCAACAATCAAAGTCGGTTTATTGAGCATTATTCCGGGCTGGACGATATTCCCGAGGAATACCGCATTTCCAATGTCCACACCCGGAACGAGAAGGAGGAAACCCGCTCTATTTTGGAAACCATCAAACAGTTCAAAGAGGCCCCGCCAGCTCCCCACAAGGATAAGGTGGGGTCTTCCCATGAGGAACGGTAGGCTTCGGGCCAAGTTGGCCCGAGGTACTTCCAGACAGGGGGCTGGCCGGGAGCCTCCTGTTTCCCCTAACCCGCCCGGAAGAAAGGAGGCAGTATGCAGGAGTATGTAGAAGAACGGACAGTTGCCATATCTGTCAAAGCGGCCAAGCTGTCGGGCCGGGCTCTGGCCTTGGCCTGCACAAAGGCCCTTGCCAAAATCAAGAAGCACCATGAAGCCGCCAAGCGTCCCCACGGCAGACAGAGCGTGAAAAAGCTGATGAACCACTACGGCGGCAAAAATGCCCTGACGCTGGTAGGCGCACCCAAGGACTTTGACCGTATCGCCAAGGAGTTCCATGTGGACTACGCTTTCCACAAGACCAGCCCCGGCCACTATCTGCTGTTCTTCAAAGCAGATCAGGCAGACGCTATCACGGCGGCCTTTTCCAAGTATTCCGAAAAGGTCATGGGCCGGAGCAAGGACAAGGTATCTATCCTCGGTCAGCTCCGCAAGCTGGCAGAACAGATCAGGGAAAGGCCCAAGTTCAAGGAACGGGCCAGAGAGGCGGTGAAGGAGGAACGGTAAGCAGTAAGATCAAAAAATATGTGCTCCCTTATTTCCCCTATCTCATAGCCTTCTGGTTTTTCTCCAAGTGCGGCACAGCCTACCGCATGGCGGCGGGCGGCAACCTCGGGGAAAAGCTGTTCGGCATGGTAAAGACCATCGGCCCTGTATTTCAAAGCTATGCGCCGGGGCTGGGGCTTTTAGACCTTGCCGTAGGCGTGGCCGGGGCCGTTATCCTGTACTTTGTGGTGCAGTCCAAAATCAAGAAGTCCCGGAAGTTCCGCCGGGATATGGAGTACGGCTCTGCCCGATGGGGAAATGAGAAAGACATAAAACCCTTTGTAGACCCGAAGTTTCAAAACAATGTCATCCTGACCGGGACAGAATTTCTCACGATGAACACCCGGCCCAAGATACCCGCTAACGCCAGAAACCTAAACGCCTGTGTCATCGGTTCGTCCGGCTCGGGCAAGACCCGGTTCTGGCTTACCCCTCAGCTTCTTCAAGCCCATTCGTCCTATGTGGTGGTAGACCCCAAGGGCGGCACCCTTTCCCAATGCGGATACTTCCTGCAAAAACAGGGGTACAAGCTCAAGGTGTTCAACAGCATAGATTTTACAAAATCCATGCACTACAACCCGATGGCCTACCTGCGGACGGAAAGCGATGTGCTCAAGTTCGTCAATGCCCTGATCGCCAACACCAAAGGGGACGGCAAGGAGGGGGACGAGTTCTGGACGAAGGCCGAAACGCTTTTGTACTGCGCCCTTGTGGCCTATATCGTCTTTGAGGGGCCGGAGGAAGAACGGAACATGAATACGCTGGTGGAAATGATAAACAGCATGGAAGTCCGGGAGGATGACGAGAGCTTCAAAAACGCCGTGGACTATATGTTTGACGGCCTTGCCAAGAGAAGCCCCCAGCACTTCGCTGTGCGCCAGTACGCCAAGTACAAGTTAGCCAGCGGCAAAACGGCCAAGTCGATTTTGATTAGCTGTGGAGCCCGCCTTGCTCCCTTTGACATTGCGGAGCTCCGGGAGATCATGAGCTATGACGAGTTGGAGCTTGACAAGCTGGGGGACGAGAAAACGGCTCTGTTCTTCCTGATTTCGGACACCAATTCAACCTACAACTTCCTTGTGGCGCTGGCTATGTCCACCATGTTCAATATGCTCTGTGAGCGGGCGGACAACAAATACGGGGGCCGCCTGCCCCATCATGTGCGGGTACTCTGGGACGAGGCCGCCAACACCGGGCAGGTGCCGGGGCTGGAAAAGCTGATTGCCGTTATCCGGTCAAGAGAAATAAGCCTGACTTTATTTTATCAGGCCATGAGCCAATGCAAGGCCCTGTATAAAGACAATGCGGAAACCATCATGGGAAACATGGACAGCATTGTATTTCTTGGAGGACGGGAAGCCTCCACCCTAAAGGACATATCGGAAAACTGGCTGGGAAAGGCCACCATCTCCATGCAGACGGACAGCCGCACCCGGGGCCAGTCGGAAAGCTATGGCCTCAATACCCAACGGCTGGGCCGGGAGCTCCTTACCACAAGCGAGATCACCACCATGCCCGGCAACAAGTGCCTGTTACAGCTTCGGGGACTTCCGCCGTTTTTCTCCCCGAAGTATGACCTAAAACAGCACCCCAACTACCGCTACACAGCGGAATATGATGGCAAACGAAACGCCTTCCACTTGGAACGCCTGCTCACCCGGCGATTGAGACTAAAGCCGGAGGACGAGTACACGGTGTATGAGGTGGATGCCTCGGACGAGGACGCTGACATTCTCAATTATGACGATTTGGACAGCGCAGACGATTTCGTTTAACCATAGAGCACTTCGGGACAAGTTGGCCCGAGGTTCCCCGCCGCCAGATATGGCGGTTTTTTTGTTACCCACAATTCAATCTTTTATCAAATGGAGGAAACTATATGGAATTTTTCGCTTCTGCTGTTGACACTTTGAAGGTTCTGGTTATGGCTATCGGCTGCGGCCTCGGCGCATGGGGTATCGTCAATCTTCTGGAAGGCTACGGGGCGGACAACCCTGCGAGCAAGAGCCAGGGCATGAAGCAGCTCATGGCTGGCGGCGGTATCGTCCTGCTGGGTATGAACCTCATCCCTCTGCTGGCAAACCTGTTCTAAGTCTTTGAAAGGAGTAAGCAATGCAAAGTATCTTCGACGCTATCACAGAATGGCTCAAAGGGCTGTTGGTCGAGGGTATCATGGGAAACCTCGGCGGGCTCTTTACCAATGTGAATGAGCGTGTCGGAGAGATTGCGGCGCAGGTAGGGACGACCCCGGCGGCATGGAACGCCGGGGTCTTTTCCATGATACGCCAGCTCTCTGAAACGGTCATCCTACCGATTGCCGGGGTAGTGCTTACCTTCGTGATGACCTATGAGCTCATTCAAATGCTGATCGAGCACAACAACCTGCACAACTTTGACACATGGATTTTCTTCAAGTGGATCTTCAAGACCTTCGTTGCGGTGCTGATTTTATCCAACACCTTCAACATCGTCATGGCGGTATTTGATGTATCCCAGTCTGTGATCCAGCAGTCAGCGGGCCTCATACAAGGCTCCACCGAGGTCACGCCGGAAGTGCTGAATGATATGCAGACCCAGCTTGAAGCAATGGAGCTGGGGCCGCTCCTTGGTATCTTCCTGCAATCCTTCTTCGTGCAGTTTACCATGACGGCCTTAAACATCGTGATCTTCGTCATCGTCTATGGGCGTATGATTGAGATTTACTTAATGACCAGCCTTGCGCCCATCCCCTTTGCCACCAGCGTCAACCGGGAGGTGGGCCACATGGGACACAACTACTTCAAGTCCCTGTTTGCCGTGGGCTTTCAAGGGATGCTCATTATGGTGTGTATGGCCATCTACGCCGTACTGGTGCAGAGTATCGGCACAGGCGGCGACATGATGAACGCCATCTGGACTTGTGTGGGGTACACCGTCCTGTTGTGCTTCGTTCTGTTCAAGACGGGAACGCTGGCAAAATCCATCTTCGGAGCCCACTAAAATCATAAGGACTTCGGGCCAAGTTGGCCCGAGGCCGGAAAGGAGGAAACAGAAATGACAGAACAGGAAAAGAACAGCCCCGTACAGGAGGCCGCCCCCATGAAACTGGATGTGAGCGTCCGGGCCATCGAGCCCAAGGGCAACCTGCTGGGCTTTGCCAATGTAAAGTTCAACGACTGCTTTGTGGTGGAGGACTTCAAAATCCTGCAAACGGATAAGGGCCTTTATGTGGGTATGCCAAGCAAGCCGGACAAATCCAGCAAGACAGGCTACCGGGACACGGCCAAGCCCATCACAGGGGAGTTTAGAAAAGAGCTCCACGGGGCTATCCTCAACGCCTACTCGGCAGAGATCGGACGCTTGCAGGCAGTAGCCGCCGCACAGGAACGGCCTTCCATCAAAGACCAGTTGGAGGCCGGGGCCAAAGAAGCGGCCAAGGAGAAGGCGGCCAGACCGCCCAAGGAAAGGCCCTCTAAGGGTGCGGAGCGATGATGTATCAGGGGCCGGAAAAGTCCCCGTGGGGCAAGGTGCAGACCTGTGATATGCTCTGCCCCGGCGTGTTCCTTGTGAGCACCGCCAGCCACGGCGGGACGATGGTTTCCAAGGAGGTGTCAGCCTTCCTCTCCCCGGCGGCGAAAAAGTGCGGCTTCAAGCGGGGCGGCTATCTCTGCTTTGAGGAAGATACACAGGAAAGCGTGGTGCTGCGGGAGCTCCTTGATAAGAAGCTCTGGCAGATACCCGAGCGTATCCGGGACAAGGCCGCCTTTGAGGAAAACATCAACCAATCCCTAAAGCAGTATAACCCGGACTATTGGCGGGCCAGACAATCCGGCCTTGAAGCGGCACAGGCCGCCCGGAGGGAGGCCCCGGCCCGCCAGACACAGCGTTGACTTCGGGCCAAGTTGGCCCGAAGCGGAAAGGAGGTTTTCATGGCCTATGTGCCAGTCCCAAACGACTTGACCCGTATCAAGACCAAGCTGGCCTTCAACCTGACGAAACGCCAGCTTATCTGTTTTTCCATAGCGGGCGGTATCGGTATCCCGTTCTACCTGTTTACCCGCTCCCATATCGGGAACAGCACAGCTCTGTTCCTGATGATCGGCCTGATGATGCCGTGTTTTTTGTTCGCCATGTTTGAAAAAGACGGGCTCCCTTTTGAAAAGGTGCTCGCCAACATCATCCGCACAAAATTTCTGTTGCCACGGGTCAGGCCCTATAAGACCAACAACTTCTATGCTTTTTTGAACCGAAAGGAGGAAAAGCCGATTGCAGACAACCAGAGGGGCAAAAAGGCCGGACGCAAAAAGAAAGCGTCCTGACCATAAGCCCGCCAAACAGGCCAAGGCCCAAAAGGCCGGGCCGCAGACCGCACAGCAGACCATCCCTTACCGGGAGCTTTTCAAGGATGGTATCTGCCGGGTAAACGACAGGCTGTTTACCAAGACCATTGAATATGAGGACATCAATTACCAGCTTGCACAGGCCGATGACCAGTCGGCCATTTTTGACGGCTACTGTGCCTTCCTCAATTCCTTTGACAGCTCCCTTCCGTTCCAGCTCTCCTTCATCAACCACAGGAGCCGCCCGGACAGCAAGTACACCATCAACATCCCCATGCGGGAGGATGAATACAGCGATATGCGGAGTGAATATGTGGATATGCTGGAGGGCCAGATCGCCAAGAGCAACAACGGCATTGTTCGGACGAAGCTGTTGACCTTCGGCATTACGGCGGACAGCCTTGCTACTGCCAAGCCCCGGCTGGAGCGTGTGGAGGCCGACATTTGCAGTAACTTCACAAAGCTGGGGGCGCAGTCCCGGCCCCTCAACGGACTGGAACGCTTGGAGATCCTTCACGGCCAGCTCCACCCCAGCGGAACAGAGCCCTTCCGCTTTTCGTGGGATATGATACCCCAGACCGGGCTTTCCACCAAAGACTTCATTGCACCGACCAGCTTTGACTTCCGCCAGAGCCGTCTGTTCCGCATGGGCTCCACATGGGGAGCCGCTTCGTATATGCAGATCATGGCCTCCGAGCTCTCCGACAAGCTCCTTGCGGAGCTGTTGGAGGTGGACGCTGAAATGACCATTACCATGCACATCCAGACGGTAGACCAGGCCAAGGCCATCAAGACCATCAAGGGCAAGGTCAGCGACATTGACAAGATGAAGGTGGAGGAACAGAAAAAGGCCGTCCGAAGCGGCTACGATATGGACATACTCCCGCCCGACCTTGTTACATTCAGTCAGGACGCAAAGAACCTGTTGAACGACTTGCAGAGCCGGAATGAGCGAATGTTCCTTTTGACCTTCCTTGTGGTAAATACCGCCGCCACCCGCCGGGAGCTGGACAATGACCTGTTCACGGTATCGGGTATCATGCAGAAATACAACTGCATTTTGAAGCGGCTGGACTTCCAGCAGGAACAGGGCCTTGTGTCCAGCCTTCCGCTGGGCCACAACGGTATCGAGATACACCGGGGGATGACTACCAGCTCCACGGCGATCTTCGTGCCGTTTATGACGCAGGAGCTCCGCATGGACGGGGAGGCCATTTATTACGGCTTAAATGCCCTGTCCCACAATGTCATCATGGCAAACCGCAAGAAGCTCAAAAACCCCAACGGCCTGTATCTGGGCGTTCCCGGCTCCGGCAAATCCTTTGCCGGAAAACGGGAGCTTGTCAATGTGTTCCTTGCCACCAGTGACCGTATCATCATTCTTGACCCGATGGGCGAATATTCGCCGCTAGTGCGCCAGTTCGGGAAGGACGGCCTTGTGGTGGAGGTGGCCCCCAACAGCCCGCACCATATCAACCCAATGGATTTGGATGTGAACATGGATGACGAGGTTTCGCCCATCAGTCTGAAATGTGATTTTATCCTTTCCCTGATGGAGCTGATTGTGGGCGGCAAGGACGGCTTACAGCCGGTGGAACGCACCATCATTGACCGATGCGCCCGCATGGTGTACCGGGATTTGCTGAATGACCCGGACAATACCCCCATGCCGACCCTCCAAGACCTGTATGACCTTCTCTGCCAGCAGACCGAGCCCGAGGCAAAGCGGCTGGCAACGGCCCTTGAAATCTATGTATCCGGCTCCCTCAACATCTTCAACCACAAGACCAACATGGACTACAAGAACGCCCGTGTGGTGTGCTTTGACTTAAAGCGGCTGGGCTCCGGCCTCCGCACCATTGCCATGCACATCATCAACGACCTGATGAACAGTCAGGTTTCCCACAACTTCTCCTGCGGTATCGCTACATGGTGCTACTATGACGAGTTCCATGTGCTGTTGCAGGACGAGCTGACTTCCAGCTACTTTGTGACCATCTGGAAGATGCTCCGCAAGAAAGGCTGTGTGCCGAGTGCCCTGACCCAGAACGTGAAAGACCTCCTTGCCAGCCGACAGATTGAGAACATCTTTGAAAACTCCGACTTCATGGTGCTCCTGTCACAGGCGCAGGGGGACAGGCAGATACTTGCCAAGCAGTTGGGTATCAGCCCCCATCAGCTTTCCTATGTGACCCACTCCAATTCCGGCGAGGGCCTTCTGTTCTTCGGAAATGTGACCATCCCGTTTGTTGACCGTTTCCCGAAGAATACCAAGCTCTACTCTATTATGACCACCCGCCCGGAGGAAAAGGAGGCGGCCAATGGGTAAGGCCACTTCGGGCCAAGTTGGCCCGAAGAAGCGGCAAGTTTCAATTTAACAAAGAAGTGTGCCAGTACAATGTCCAGCGATATTGACTGGCTTTTTTACTATCCAGAGGAAGGAGGTGTTTTCCACGGAAAAGCACTCTAAAAAACCGCCGGGCAAACGTGTGAAGCGTGGGCGGCTCCAATTCAGTGAGGATGAAGTGACCCGGAACGAGAGGGCCAGGACTTCGGGCCAAGTTGGCCCGAAGCCCCACAGCACCGGGAAATTCAAGCAGGACGGGGAACGGGAAAAGCCGTCCTCCCGCTTGCGTCAGGAGGAACAGGCGGCCCACAAGACCCATAAGGACAAACAGGAGAAAAAGAAGGAACGGGCCGAGGCCAAGGCCGAACAGTCCGCCGTGAAGCTGGATGCCGCCAAGGAAAAGCTGGCCCGGCAGAAGCCCCAGAAGCCGCCCGGCCTCCCCAAGCGGGCGGCCAAGGCGGCGGGGGCTGGTGTGTGGGCCTACGGCCACCAGAAAATCCATGAGGTCGAGCAGGAAAATGTAGGAACAGAAGGAGCCCACAAGACCGAGCTTCTGGCCGAAGCCGGAGCCCGTAAGGTCAGCCGCTACGCCAAGCGACGTATCCGGGAGCACCCGGCCCGTCAGGTGGAGAAATGGGAACACAAGACCATGAAGGCCAACGCCAACCTCCACTATCAGCAGATGGCGCAGGAGCACCCGGAGCTTTCCAGCAATGTCTTATCCCGCATGGCCCAGAAATGGAAAATCAAACGGGAGTATGCCAGACAGGCCAGAGAAGCCGCAAAGCAGACTGCCAAGGCGGCGGGAACGGCGGCAACCACCACGGAGAAGGCGGCGGCCCATGTGGCGCAGTTTGTCCGCAACCATAAGGGCGGGGCTCTCATTATCCTGTTGCTGTTCGTCCTGTTCCTTATCCTCAACTCTGCCTTTTCCGCCCTCCCTTCGCTGGGTACTGGCATGATGAACGCCGTGGTGGGGACTTCCTACACCGCCGAGGACGAGGACATTTTGGGGGCCAATGAGGACTATACCGCCCTTGAAGATGAACTGCGGCGGGAAGTGGCGAACATCGAGAGCACTCACCCCGGCTATGACGAATACCGCTACGATGTGGACGAGCTGGGCCACAACCCCTATGAGCTGACCTCTTACCTGATCGCCAAGCTCCGCACCTATACCCGGGAGAATGTGCAGGGGGAGCTTAGAGCCTTATTCGAGGCACAGTACAAGCTGACCTTGACCGAGGAAGTGGAGATACGCTACCGCACCGAGACGGACACATGGACGGACGAGGAAGGAAACACCCATACGGACACCTACGAGGTTCCCTATGAGTATTACATCCTCCATGTGCGGCTGGACAACAAGACCCTTCCTGTGGTGGTCAATTCCCTGTTAAGTGCCGAGCAGAAGGAAATCTACGACATAACCTTGGAGCTCAAAGGCAACAAACCCTATCTGTGGGACGACATTTACTCGGGCGGCGGTGGCAGCCATGACCCCGGAAGTGATTACACCATCCCCGGCGAAGCCCTTTCCGACCCGGCCTTTGCGGCCCTTATCACGGAGGCGGAAAAGTATCTGGGCTATCCCTATGTGTGGGGCGGTTCCTCCCCAAGCACCAGCTTTGACTGTTCCGGCTTTGTCTGCTGGGTGTATTCCAACTCCGGCGTACACAGTCTGCCCCGCACCACAGCCAACGGGATTTTGAGCCAATGCGCCCGGGTGTCCCCGCAGGACGCAAAGCCGGGCGACCTGATTTTCTTTCAGGGGACTTACAACACCAGCGGGGCCAGCCATGTGGGTATCTATGTGGGAAATAACATGATGATCCATTGCGGCGCCCCCATCAAATATGCCAGCATTGCCACCTCTTACTGGCAACAGCACTTTTATACCTTCGGAAGATTAGACTGATCTCACGGAAAGGAGCATGACATGACGAAACTTGAAAAAATCGACAAGGAGCTTTTGAAGGCCAGAGAGAAGGCCGCCGAGTGGCAGGCCAAGGTCAGGGACTTAGAGAAACAGCGTCAGGAGGAAGAAAACAGCATGATCGTTCAGGCTGTCCGCTCTCTGAAACTGACGCCCTCCGAGCTGGCCGCCTTTTTTGATAACCCCAATCTCGCCGCTTCGGGCCAACTTGGCCCGAAGTCCCATGAAGAAAAGGAGGACACCGCACATGAGAAATAAGCTGTTTTGCAGGGCCGCAGTCTTGACCGCCGCCCTGCTTTCCCTTACCTGTATGAGCGTCACGGCCTACGCCCAGAGCGGCGAGCCCACCGAGGAAACGCCCCCGCCAGCCGTGGAGGAAGAAACCACCGCAAAGCCCTTTACCCCGGACGGGACGGGGACTGTGGTAGACAACGCCACCGACGAGGACGGCAAGGAGTTCTTTACCATCACGACCCCCAGCGAGAATGTCTTTTATCTGGTCATTGACCGCCAGCGGGGACAGGAAAATGTGTACTTCTTAAATGCCGTCACGGAAAATGACCTGCTGGCCCTTGCGGAGCCTTCCCCGGAGCCAGCGCCCATAGAGCCTGTGACCCCGCAGGAGCCCACCCCGGAGCCTTCGCCTGAACCTGAGCCGGAGCCGGAAAAAGAGGCGGGCTTTCCTCTTGGCAACCTTGTGATCGTTGCCCTTGTCCTGCTGGCTGGCGGCGGTGCGGCTTATTACTTCAAGGTCTACCGTCCGAAGCATGAAGCCGTCGATATGGACGAGGACGATTATGACTATGACGAAAACGACCCTTACGGCGATATGGAGGTTGAGGAAGAAACGGAGGACGAGGAATGAACTTTACCAACAGTCCCTACGAAAAAATGATGAAGGAAATCCCCCGCCCGGGCCGTGGAGGCAATGACTGCTGTGATGGATGCCGCTATCTGAAGGAGTGCAAAAGCCAGAAGGGCCGATGCCGGAAACGGTTTCGCACTCTCTTGGTAGAGCCCCGCACCTCGGATAAGAGGGCTCCCACAAAGTCGAATGACTTTGTGGGAAAAGGAGGCGCAACGGAGCGGGGTGACTTCGGGCCAACTTGGCCCGAAGGAACAGAGCGCAGTTTGGGCCGACGAGGCCCGAAGTCCTGATGTGCCGGGAACTGACCCGTGACGAGAGAAAGGGTATCCGAAAACTGGTCACGGATATGTGCGCCAACTATGACCGGGACTATGGCTGTCTGCCCTTAGACTGTGAGTGCTATATGCTGGGGAAATGGTGGACGGGCGCATACTGCCGCTACTTCCAGAAAGCCGTCCTGCCCCTTGACCCGGTTCTGATGGCCTCCATCTGTGAGGACGGCCCAGACCCGGATACCCGGCTGTGCGCTGTCTGCGGGAGCCCCTTCCTCCCGGAAGGGCGGCAAGCCTATTGCTGTGAAGCCTGTAAGGCCGAGGGAAACCGCCGAAGGAGCCGGGAACGCATGAGGAAAAAGCGGCTGAAAAAGGGATAGGACTGTTACGATTTGCCCCTTGAAAAAGCCCGGTATTCCGGGGCTTTCCGGCCCTGTTTTCCGGCTCGGAATATCCTAATACCTTACGCCCCGGTTTTGCCGGGTATTTCGTAACATTTACCCACTTCGGGCCAACTTGGCCCGAGGTCAGAAAGGAGGAAACCGCATAGAAATCAACAAAGGTTATGAGATTTTGAAAACCGTCACTTTTGACAATGGCCGGGGCTTCGCCTTGGCCCATAACGAGAAGGCCCCCAGCCCCTTTGTCACATGGCAGTTTACGGAAACGGAGAACGGCCAGAAAGACTACTATTGGGGCAAGTACCACAGCAATGAGCAGATGGCGGAAAAGGATTTTGCCAAACGCATAGCTGACTATAAAGAGCTTTCCGGGGTACAGGAGCGCACCGGGGAAAAGGCGCAGACAGAGTATTACCGCTATTATTCCACTCAGCGGCCTGTTGACCTTGGCACCTTCCCGAAGCCGCCCGGCAATGCCCCGGTGGAGATCATCAACTTTGACGAGCGGCGTATGGTGGAGGGAGGCACGATGCGGGCTTGGGGCGAGCTGGCCTATTTGAAGCCCCTGACGGAAAAACAGATGGATGACTATGAGCTGCGCCCGGCTCCGGGCAATCCTGACCGGGCGGCCCGGCCATCCATCACAGCCCAGCTCAAAGAAGCGGCCCAAAGGCCCGAGCCTTCCAAGGAGGCAGAGAAACCGAAAAACCACAAGTCCCACGGGGACAGATAAGGAGGACACCATGA
Source organism: Eubacteriales bacterium (assembly GCA_030524205.1). Taxonomy (GTDB): domain Bacteria; phylum Bacillota; class Clostridia; order Oscillospirales; family Butyricicoccaceae; genus Agathobaculum. Next base: position 58,162 of record JAUNGZ010000004.1, on the reverse strand, counting down.
ACGAGAAAGACAACCATTTGCATACCGCCGAGCTGTCCGAGGAACAGAACGACAATATGCTGGACGGCATTTTGAACAACCTGCCGCCCTCGCCGCTTCCGAAGGGGCCGGAGAAAAAGGAGCTTGACAAGGTAAAGGAGCCGCCCGCCCACAAGCGGAGCCGGGAACGGGAGGAACGCTGAACGCCCGGCGCAAGCGTGACAGACACCTTCATGTGATGGTCACGGCGGAGGAACTGGCCCAGATACAGGAGCGCATGGCCGAGGCTGGCATAACCAACGCCGGGGCCTATGTGCGGAAGATGGCCTTGAATGGCTATATCCTCCATGTAGACCTTGCCCCGGTCAAAGAGCTGATTTCCTTACAGCGGCGTTGTGCAAACAATCTCAATCAGGTGGCCGTCCATGCCCATACCTTCGGCGTGTACCCGGAGGAGATCGCCGGGCTCCAGCGGGACTATGAAGCGCTCTGGGGCCGGGTGTCGGATGTACTCATGGAGCTGTCTGCGCTGGTGGAGAAATGATTGGGAGGGGTGCGGCCTTAGTGGCTGTACCCCTCCCTTTTTAGCGCCCACAGCATTTCTTGTACTTTTTACCAGATCCACACGGGCAAGGATCATTTCTTCCAATTTTAGGGCCAATACGCTTATATGTTCCCTGAATAATGGGTTGATCTTTTATTAGAGCTGGAATTTCAAAAGTATATCCTGCATAAGAAATTGCTTTTAATCCAAATTCAAAGTTCTGGGGAGCTGGAAGTAAATAACTTTTCCCTTTAATAGCCTCAAACGTTTCAATAACACTATTGCGCTTTAGCAAATTCAGCAACGCTTGTAAACTAATTACCGGAATGTTTGAATTGTCTACCCGAATTCCTTTTTTTGAAACAACGCAACCTATAACTTCTGGTAGCTTATCCAAAGTAGCAGTTCCAAACACTTTGTTACAGAATTCGGAACAATGATTTTGGGCATAAGTAAGCATATCTGCCACCTGACTACATCCATGTTCCAAATCTTGTATTCTGGCAAATACTTCGGGGGTTGAGTCTGCTTCAATAAGCCACTTTAATTCACAAATGAGGATATAATTGCTCTCTTTATCCCATATTGCATAATCTACATCGGGTAAGGTGCCGGGAAGAGCTTTATTTTTTGCAACTAATACATTTGACAAATATTTTGTACCAGCGTCAAGTTCCTCTTGCATTATCCCTTCCCGTAGGTTTGTTAGGTCAAAATATGATTTGTCCCGCAATTTATGGATAAGTGAAATTAGATTTCTTTCAGGTCTACTGGCTAAAATCAAATGGGGAGCAAGTGCTAATTTATCGTTATCAATCTCCACAAATGGTTGATATACAATATCATTGTTTTTCAAATGGCTGTTGTATGTTAGTAATTTCAATATAGCAGATATACTATCAGCGGAGACATCGGTTTTGTCAGCTATGATTTGTGCAAATTCTGTTGGAGATTTTACAAGAACAGCCTCCTCAACATTGGCTCCTGTAATTCCACTTTTCAAACAAGCTACCATATGAATGAAGCAAAGAGTAGCTGTTGTTACCCAAAATTGGTGGAAATCTTTTATTGAGAATGCGTCAAACTTCCATTCGTCCGGCAGTTCACTCGTATGAGTCCATTGACGCTCCATCATTTTTTGAAATGGCCCCCATACTTCCTCATCCATATTATAGGAAATATGACCGTTTGAAAATTCAATAGACGAAATGAGTTTGCTGTTTGCCAAAGGTAAATCTTGGTTCGGAGCAAATTTAAGCCCTATTGATTGATCTCTTAAAATTGATTCTACCATGTCGGATATAACGATACTTCGGTTTTCGGGATTGTCCCCAAAAGTTATCTTTTTTTGCCCTTCATTGACCGTTGCAGAAAAGTGCCCTCTCGAATAACTAATATACGCACTACAAATCGGTGAGTATGGCTTTGCCTGAAACTGTAATACACCAGCAATATCCATATACCGATTGGGGATAATATTCATATCCAAAGTATCATTGTCTTTATGTGAACAGTCTTGGAATATCCATTGAATCATAACGTTTAGCGAATCTAATTGCTCTCTGATTAGAAAAGAATATTCCAAACCATCACCCGTAAGAGCAAGGTCTGTTGTTCCACCTAAACGGCAAGAGTCCTCAAAAACTGTTAGTGCATTATACAATGCCGTTTTTCTATTCAAAGAAAATACGGGACTTTGTTTATGGTAGTTATCAATAATTTTCTCAACTTCACGAATATATTCTGCCATATTTTCTGGCCTCCTAATTATGTACTATTAAAATTCAAGTATATCAGCTTTTTCATCAAAATTCTACATAGAAGATAGCTTCGGGCCAACTTGGCCCGAGGTGCCAGGACAAGATTTACTAACCGTCCACAACATTGTTCCCCCTGTTCCCTCATGGTAAAATATAGGTAGAAAGATAATAGAAAGGGGTTGAACCTATGAGACTGATTTTGAAACTGATTGCCGCTCCGTTTGTGGTTTTACTGACTGTCCTTGTGGCTGTCCTACTGTTCCTGTTTTCCCTGTCCTCCTTCTTCCTGACGGTGGCCTCGGTCATCATGGCCCTGCTGGGTGTAGGGCTGTTTTTCATCAGCTACCCGGTGGGCGGTGTCATCTATCTTGTGATTGCGTTCCTGCTTTCCCCCTATGGCTTACAGGCGGTGGCAGGTGCTGTTATCACTGGTCTGGACAGCCTGAACCTGTCTCTGCGGCAGTTCATCACAAGCTGACAACCTCGGGCCAAGTTGGCCCGAAGCAATACGGACTGACGGCGGCTCGGTGGGGCCGCCGTTCTCTATGAAGGGAGGGATTTTCTCTGGCAACGACCACCTTACTGCAACGCCACGCAAACGAAGGAGAAAGCATAGCCGAAGCCATCCGTGACTGTCTGGATTACGGGAAAAATCCCGAAAAGACGGCAGACGGAAAATACATATCTTCCTATGAGTGCGACCCGGCCACGGTGGCCGCTGAGTTCCTTTTGGCAAAAGCCAGCTACAAGGTCATGACAGGCCGGGAGCAAAAGAAGGGCGAAGATGTGCTGTGCTATCAGATCCGCCAGTCCTTCTATCCCGGAGAGATCACCCCGGAAGAAGCAAACCGGGTAAGCTATGAGCTGGCTATGCACTGGACAAAGGGCCGCCATGCGTTCATCGTTACGACCCACACGGACAAGGAGCATGTCCACTCGCACATCTACTACAATTCCACTACCCTTGACTGTACCCGGAAGTTCCGAAACTTCTGGGGCTCCTCCTTCGCTCTGCGGCGGCTCTCTGACCGCCTGTGTCTGGAAAATGGACTGTCCATCGTGGAAAATCCCAAGCCCCGGAGCAAGGGGAAGTTTCGGAATTATGGGGAATGGGTGGAAGGTAGAAAAAGGCCGCTGACCCATCAGGACAGACTGCGGGCCGCCATTGATACCGCCCTTGCAAAGAGGCCCGCTGACTTCCCGGAATTTCTCTCCCTGATGGAACAGGCGGGCTATGAAATCAAGCAACGCCGGGGAGCCATCAGCTTCCGGGCTCCCGGTCAGGAACGGTTTACCCGCTTGCGCTCTGACACGCTTGGGGACGGTTACGGAGAGGCTGATATACGGGCCGCCATATCCGGTTCCCGCCAGCGGCCCGGCAAGACCCGCCAGAAGGTCAGCCTTGCCATTGACATTCAAGCCCGGCTCCAAGGGAAAGGCCCCGGATATGAACGATGGGCCAAGGTGTTCAACCTCAAACAGATGGCCGCCGCTCTTGCCTACTTGCAGGACAACGGCCTGACCGATTATGAGCAGTTGGAGCAGAAGGCCACAGCGGTAACGGAGCGTTTTCACAAGCTGTCCGACCAAATCAAAAGCACCGAAGCAGCCCTTCATACTAACATGGAATTGAAGGCGGCAACGGTGCAGTATGCCAAGACCCGGCCTGTCTTTGAGAAGTACAAGGCCAGCAAGTACAGCCGGAAATTTCTTGCGGAGCATGAGGCGGATATTGAGCTTTACCGGGCGGCCTGTGCCGACTTCAAAGCAATCCTCGGCGGGGCGAAGCTCCCCAAGATGGACGCACTCAAAGAGGAAGGCCGCAAGCTGACGGAGCAGAAAAAGAAGCTCTACGGCGAGTATCGAAAAGCCAAGGCAGATATGCAGGAGGTCACGACGATCAAGGCGAACATTGACTATCTGCTGGGCTATGTAGAGCCGGGCAGAAAGAAGGAACAGGAGCGTTAGGGACTGTGCCGCACAAGGAGCAAAGCGACGCTACCACTTCGGGCCAAGTTGGCCCGAAGGCCGGGTTTGGGGAGGCTCCCCAACAAGCAGATTTTTGCGTTCTGGCCGTAAGGCCGGAATGTCAAAAATAGCTTCTGTGGCCACAGAAGCATTGCTTGCCATTTAGCGGAACCCCGGAAAAGCCCGCAAAAATGCGAAAAACGAAGGCCCTCTTTACTTGACCTCCGTTTCTCTGGCTTTTTGTAGTCCCTCTGCTGTGGCCTCCATGATGGTCAGTTCTTTTTCATCCATTGAGTTCAGCAATCGGTTGATATGCTGGCGGCAATCGCTTTCGCTATTTTGCCTGTCAGGATAGAAAAACTGGTCAACGGAAATGTCCAGCAGGGTAACGATTTGGTAAAAGGTGTTCAGGCTCGGATGTTGTCCCCGGTTCTCAATATACATGATGGAACGAGGGGTACGGTCTACAAGCTGTGCAAGGTAGTCCTGTGTCCAGCCTTTCGCCTCTCTTTTGCGCTTGATCTCCCGGCCCAAAGCGTGGAAGTCAAGCCGTCTTTCATCTTGGTACATTCTCATATCACCCATATATTATTCTACATTTCGGGTTTGATTATGAGAACGAAACGTAATTTTATATTTTAGTAGTATTTTATTTCGCTTTCTCTTTGATAAAAATGCTCACACCCCCAAGATTAGGGATATGAGCATTTTTTCATAACTCTTTTTTTATTTCTTCAATCCAAGTTTCAATAGCATCTGCTAAAACAAGCTGTTGTCGCAAGACAGCCATTCCCGTTTTAGGGATTTCTGGGACATTTTCTTTTATCCGTAGATTCTCTTCGAGATATGCTTTTAATGTTTCAACATTTTGTTCAATATCAGCAATACATTGTTTTTGATTATCAGGAGATACATTGTTTAAATTCACAATCACCGCATTAAAGTCAAGAAAAAAATGAATAGGTTTGGATGCCGTTTCAAACATAAGTTTTTCAAATTCTTTTTCGCCTGATGGCGTTAGGGAATATACCACTTTTTCGGGCATTTTACCCTCTTTAACAGTTTCACCCTTTATAAATCCCTTTTCCTCTAACTGAATTGTCTTTTTATAAATTGAGGGTGTGCTAATCTTTACCCATTTAGAGATATTACGATATTCAACTAATTTCTGAATATCGTATGCGCCCATGGGTTCCTTTTTTAATATTCCAAGCACAATTAAATCTATTGTTGCCATGCCATTCACCTTCTCTTTAATATAAACTCACATTGAAATGCTATAAATTATAGTATTTGATTTTATACTTTCTGTCAAGTCTTATCTAAATCCTCACACTTGACAACTGCTATAATTTATAGTAGTATGTTCTCACACAATGCTATAATTTATAGTAGTGTAATATATAGTTGAATGTGAAAGGAGTTTTACAAATGAATGGTAGTAACAACAAAATGGAACTTTTAGGGAAGGCCCCTATCCCCAAGGCACTTATGTCTCTTGGCATACCGATAATGATAGGTATGCTAATTAACGCTCTCTACAATTTGGTGGATGCCTACTTTGTAGGAGGACTTGGCGAAAGTCAGATGGGAGCAATCTCTATTGTCTTTCCTTTAGGACAGGTTGTTGTCGGATTAGGATTGATGTTTGGAAACGGAGCGGCGTCGTATTTATCAAGGCTCTTAGGCCATGGTGATCGAGAAACTGCTAACAAAGTGGCTAGTACCGCTCTTTACAGTAGTATTTCTATTGGAGCAATCATCATTATTCTAACAACAATTTTATTGAAACCAATTTTATCTGTTTTGGGTGCAACAGATACCATCATGCCTTATGCGGTATCATACGCTCAAATTTATGTTATTTCTTGTATTTTCAATGTATTTAATGTAACGATGAATAACATTGTTGCAAGTGAAGGGGCCTCCAAAACAACTATGTGTGCCTTGTTATTGGGAGCCATAATAAATGTCATACTAGACCCGATTTTCATTTATAGCCTTAATATGGGAGTTGCCGGGGCCGCAATCGCAACTGCAATTTCACAAATTGCTTCGACACTTGTATATGTAATTTATGTTGTTCGTAAAAAGAGTGCTTTTTCGTTCAGTCTAAAGGCGTTTGCTCCAACAAAACAAATTTTAACAGAAATATTGAAAATCGGTATCCCAACACTTACTTTCCAACTTCTTACCAGTCTTTCTATTGCATTGATAAATAGGGCAGGTAGCGGATATAGTGACTCAGTAATTGCTGGAATGGGCGCAGTTACCAGAGTTACCTCCATGGGTACTCTGGTTGTCTTTGGATTCCTCAAAGGTTTTCAACCTATTGCTGGATTTAGCTATGGCGCAAAGAATTTCAATCGTCTTAGAGAGGCGATAAAAACATCAATAATTTGGTCTACTGCTTTTTGTGTAATTGTCGGTTTGGTAATGATATTGTTTTCTGCTCAAATTGTTTCACAGTTTGCAACAGAAGGAAATGCTGAAATGATTTCCGTAGGGCATAGATCGCTTATGGCAAATGGCTTTTCATTTTTCTTATTTGGATTTTACACAGTATATTCCTCACTATTTCTTGCACTTGGAAAAGCAAGAGCTGGTTTTATTCTCGGAGCTTGCAGACAGGGTATTTGCTTTCTTCCAATCATATTTATTTTACCTGAACTTTGGGGGCTTAATGGTATTCTTTATGCACAGCCCATCAGTGATGTGATTTCAGCTATCATCACTGTACTTATGGCATTGCATCTTCATAAAGAACTTAGAGTGACAGAAACTCGCATTTGTTTGGAAAAACACGATCAATAAAGTGTAATTAAATTTCTAATACTGTGTGATTATCTGCCAGCGGCAGAAAAGAAAAAAACCGCTGCTGTGCAGACAACTTTTTGCGTCCATTTATACAGGGCAAACGGCGGTTTTGATTTTCAATGCCGCCGTTTTGTCTATCATAAATTAGTTAGATACAAGTAGCACATAGGAAGAAGGCGGCATATAGGAGGATGCTGCCTTGTCTATTTTTGTCCATCTACATAGTACCCATGATCTCCACCAGTTAAAAAAAGTATAGCTCCCCCACCGGGTAATTTCGATTATGTAGGTACAATATCACAGTACAATGATGAATATGTAATTTCGTGCGTCCGTGTGGCTTCATGCCACCCGGGCGTTTTTGCGTTCTTAGGGAGCTACCTCGGGCCAACTTGGCCCGAAGTCCAGCCCCGGTGCCGTTCCCCTCCGACCCCGTTTCGGTCACTTACCCACCCAACACCGAAACGGAGGTCAATATGACAACAATCAATCTGCGGGATATTTACCCGTTTTATACATCTGACTGTTTTGTAGAAGTTCCTGATGAAGTGGCTGCGGCTATGGCAGAGTTTGACCGCAAAGAGGCGGCTTATCGTCTGCGGACATACCGCCATAAAGCCTACTACTCCCTTGACCGGGACGATGGCATTGAGCACGCCGCCTTGTTCGTGTCCGTATCTCCTGACGAGCTCTACGAGCGCAAAGTTACCATGCAGGAACTCCATGCGGCAATCGCCAGCCTGCCGGACAAACAGGCAAAGCGAGTTTACGCCCACTTCATTCTTGGCATGACCCAGACGGACATTGCCAGGGCGGAAGGTGTCAGCAAAATGGCTGTGTGCTATTCCATCGAGCGGGCATTGCAGACGATGGAAAAATTTTTGAAAAACCGCCTTTGATGACTTTACAGAAGCCCAAAAAATGAAATGACTTATGAAAGGCGAACAAGCCTCGGGCCAAGTTGACCCGAAGTAAAAGTAAGCCTTACTTGCATTTCAAAACTGAATAAAAAGATACCCGGATACGATGGGTAGATGTGCCAAGTGACAGGCCCGCCATGACCTTCATTGTCAGAGAATGGAGAGAGCGACAAGGCCCATGCCGCAGGCAGGCCGTGACTGGTCTGCCGGATAAAGCACAGAGCCCTGATACTTGCGTTTAGTCACAGTCCGAGCGTTGAAGCGGCCTTGCAAGCCGTGAGCCGTCGCAGGCCATGAGAACGCCTCGCCATCAGAATGGGGAGAGTTGAAATACTATGGGGTGGACAAGTCTACACCCGTCCGGGCCATCTGGCAAAAGAGAAAAAACATGGGGAGCCTCCGTCTGATCTGTCTTATGATAGCGCAACCGATACGGTGCGGCTCCCCAAACTTTTATGAAAGGAAGTGTTTTATGAACAAGTCTTTTCAGGAATTACAGGCCATGCTGACAGGGCCTTGGAGCAACAACGCTTGCCGTGGCTATGTTATCAAGGCAATGGAAAACTGTGGCTTCGAGTCAACGGACATTCGGCGGGTACTTGTTGAGCTTTACGAAGTCTTTGATTTCTGTTCCGTGGAAGAAGCAGCGGCCTATTTTGAAAACTGGCAGTCCTGACCTCGGGCCAAGTTGGCCCGAAGCGTGGAGAAAGACCAAAGGGCGGCACCCGTCAAAAGGTGCCGTCCTTTGGCGTTTCCCCACTGAGACAATGCGGGAAATGTGCTGGCTTATCAACCCATTTTGAAAAGGAGGCTTCTATGGTGCAATCCGTTACATATCACAGAGAAACCAAGACCGTCCCTTTTCAGGGGAAAACCATTGTGCTGGAAAGTCTTACGCCGGTACTCTCCCCCAAGGAAAAGGAGAAACGGAAAAAGGAAATTGAACGCTGTTTGTATGAGGTATTCAGCAAATACCGGGAGCCGGGGACAAACGGCTCTAACGCTCCACAACATTGTCCTCCGGGGCTATCAATGGTATAATATACTTGTAGGTTGGTAGCTCCATTCCCACAAGGAAGGAGCCCAACATGAATATTAGGGAAGATGTAATTTATGCAAGACAATCCGTTGACCGCAAGGACAGTATCAGCATTGAGAGCCAGATTGACTTCTGCAAGTATGAGCTGAAAGGCGGCAGTTGCCGGGTATTCAAGGATAAAGGTTATTCGGGAAAGAACACAGACAGGCCGGAGTTTCAAAAGCTCCTTGGCGAGATTCGCAAAGGCAAGGTTCGCCGGGTAGTCGTTTATAAGCTGGACAGAATAAGCCGCTCCATTTTGGACTTCGCAAATATGATGGAGCTATTTCAAGAATACGATGTGGAATTTGTTTCTTCCACAGAGAAGTTCGACACCTCGACCCCGATGGGCCGGGCCATGCTGAATATCTGTATCGTATTCGCCCAGCTTGAACGGGAAACCATACAGAAGCGTGTCACAGACGCTTATTACTCCCGGTGTCTGAAAGGCTTTCACATGAGCGGCCAAGCTCCCTATGGCTTCATCTTGGAGCCGACTATGGTAGACGGTATCCGCACAAAAATGATGGTAGCCGACCCCATAGCCGCAAACCATGTGCTGTTGATGTTTACAATGTATGCCGAGCCGGAAACCTCCTTCGGAGACATTACCCGCTACTTTGAGGAACAGGGTATCAAGATTTACGGAAAATCACTTACCCGCTCCTTCTTGTCCCAGCTACTCCGCAATCCTATCTATGCACAAGCTGATTTGGAAATGTATGAGTTCTTCAAAAGTCAGGGTGCTGTGGTTGTGAATGACGCCGCCGACTTCGTTGGCACAAACGGCTGTTATCTCTATCAAGGCCGGGATGTGAAGGAGGACAAGGACAAGAGCCTGAAAGATCAGATACTTGTCATTGCTCCAAGCAAAGGCTTTGTTCCCTCCGATATTTGGTTGCGGTGTCGCAAAAAACTGATGGCAAACATCACTTTCCAGAATGGCCGCAAGGCCCGGAACACTTGGCTGGCTGGGAAAATCAAATGCGGGAAATGTGGGTACGCTCTCAAAACCACCCATAACCCTTCCGGCTATGAATACCTCCGCTGTTCCAAGCGGGCTGACCACAAAGGCTGTCCGGGGTGCGGTACTCTCCGCAAGAATGAGTTTGAACAATTCATTTTCACAGCTATGGGAGAAAAGTTCCGGGATTTCAAGCTACTGCGGGGCGGCGAGGAAAAAGCCAACCCGAAGCTCACAGCCTATCAGGTGGAGCTTGCACAGGTTGAAGCCGAGATTGAAAAACTGCTGGATACCCTGACCGGGGCCAACGCTACCTTGCTTGCATACGCCAACAAGAAAATCGAAGATTTAGATAACCGCCGCAAAACGCTTTCAAAAGCGATTGCCGACCTGTCCGTTGAAACGCTGTCCTCCCAGCAGATTGAATTGCTGTCCGGGTATCTGGACAACTGGGAGCACATCAACTTTGAGGACAAACGAAAAGCCGCTGACGGCCTGATTTCTTCAATCAGCGCAACCAGCGACCATGTAAGAATAGAGTGGAAAATATGACCCATTTTCCACTCCGTCAAACCACTTGTTTCTTTATACCGCTTGTAGCCCCTTGTACACCGTTGCTTCTCCTGAGGAATGGAACGACGCGCAGGCAAGGATTGGCCAACGCGCCGCCGCAAAAGCGTCTGCCGGAAACAAGACCAAGCACCGCTATGCCGGACTGTTGGAGTGCGAAGATTGCCGGAATCCGCTTATGGCCATAAAACGGTATTGGAACGGCGTTTGCCGTGTCGAGTATGTCTGCAAGGGCTACCACCGCTACGGCAAACAAGCGTGTTCGTCTCACCGGGTACACGAAGACGCCGTTGACCGCGCCGTGTGGGCGCATCTTGTCCAGCGCCGCGCGTCCGCGGCGCGGATGCTCTCGAAAATGAAAGAATTGCAAAAAATCCGGGCGTTGAGGAAACCGATCCTCGACGCCCGGATTTGTTATTTGACAGAAAAAAGGGAGACGCTGCAATTAGAGATAGACCGGATTGCACTTGCGAAAATTATGGATTAGCAAAACAGCTATGAAATACTGCCATTTTTCATAGAAATTTGATTCGACGAGTAATGGCAAAGAAACAAGATATTTCCCTCAATTACAACATCATCTCCAGACAAAAGCTGTCGCAGTCTGTCTTGCAGCGAAGTATGCCGTTGTATTCCGTGGTGAAAGCGGTGATGCTTTTGATACCATAGCCATGTCCCTGACGCTGGGTACCGGGCAGGCCGGTCGCAGAATCAAGCTTGACCGGCCCTTGGCAGGTATTTGTGATGGAAAGGAAAAACTGCTGCAGCGTGCTGCGAAGCGTTAAAGAGATGCTGCGCGGGCGCTCCGGCGGCAGGCTCAGACAGGCATGCATGGCATTTTCCAGCGCGTTGGAAAGCACCACTGCCAAACTGGCTCGATCGACTTCGAAATGGGGCGACAGCTGAAACTGAATGGAAAGGGACACGCCGGCCGTCTCCGCCCACTCGGCATAATAGGATAGAACCGCATTTAACAACGGTTCCGCGGTAAAACAATGCTTTTTGGAAAGGGGCAGAGTCAGCTGCGTGTCCATGCCCGCAACCAGAGCGAGAGCCGACGTGTGATCGCCAGATTTGAGCAGGGCGGATGTCTGCTCCCGGAAACGGGCTAAATTCGTGTTCAGTTCATGAACTCTGGCCGCATCGCGCCGCGCCGCCTCCGCCTGACGAAAATGCGCGTTATGAAGAACGTCGCTTCTTCCAGCCTCATATTGGGCGTTCAAGGCGCGGAAAATAAGGAAAAAACCGATATAGGTATAGCCGATCAAGGCATAAAGAAGCAATAGCAGCGGAGGAATAAGCGCGGAGAGCTCATGCAGCGATAACAAAAAACGCAAAACGTAAAAGATGAGCACGAAAAAGCTGGGAATGAGAGACAGCCAATACCAAAGCGAGATATCTATTTGCAGCACCCTGTGAAAGCCGGGCCGAAACAAGTGATAGAGGATCAGGAGCAAAAGCAGATTCAGCGTCAGCTTGACCGCAAGCCGTACCGCTCCATGGGATATCGAGAGCAGCGTAACTATGGTGGAGCAGACGGAGGACAGCGATATCGTGGTCAGCAGGATAAAGAGCCCGCGCCCGCGCCTCCACGGGATCATCGCAAAGAAAACAAGGTGGGAGAATATGACGCCCAGCATGCCGATCTGCACCTGCGCATCTGTCCCAAGCACCTGAAAGCAGATCAACTGGGCCGCAGCGACCGCAGCGATCAATGCCGCCATCAATGGACGGCGCTTACGCGGCGGCAGCCGCCACTGGTCGGTCAGCACCAGTAGATAAAGCAATCGAAGCGGAGGGCTTGACAGCAGGCTTATAAGGCTCCAAAGCGTTTCATGCCGCATCAATCGCCTCCTCCGTCCGTCGGCTCCTGCTGCGTGATGCAGTCCAGAAGCCGCAGGGCGCTATCGTTGTCGCCCTCTTCGATACAGACGGCAAGCATATGTAAATAGTGGCGCAGGTCATGTCGGAAGATCCGCAGGCGCTCCTCCTCGGCCTGATACTTCTCTGTTTGGCGCTGGAGCACCTGAAACTGCGTACGGAGGATGTGGCCGCGCAGCTCGGCCCGACGTTTCGCGTTGAACATTTGGAAAAACCGAAAAAAGACGACATATACCACGATCGTCAAGACTGTGAACGCACCCGTGATCCAGCGCGTTTCCGACTGGGTATCGCCGGGCTGAACGAGGATCACGGCGAATACGCAGATCAAAGTAATGGGAAACAGGTTGAGAAATCCCCAGCCCCGTTTGACCGACCGGAATACATCCAGAAAAGTTGGACGGAAAAAACGCGCGCCGAATCCGAGAATGAGACCGTCCGCGAAAATGCGCAGGAGCAGGCGGCGAATGCCCGCCGAGGGCACAAAAACACCACTCACGATGGTCATCATGAAATCGAACAGGCCCGCGGTGCATAGAACGAAGAGCAGGCGGAAATCCCGCACCCTGCTGCAAAGAAAAAGCGCTAGCAGGCTGCAAAAGTCAAAGAAGCATATCCATATCCAACCAAAAGCGTTTGTAAAACTTGCGATCAACTGAAGAATTAGGCCGAAGAGAACAGTCAACAGAGCCATGACCCAGCGGGGAACGCGCCATTGATCGTTGAGCAGGCAGGCGTAGCAGAAGAAAAACGGAGAGGCCATTTGAGGAGAAAGCAACCGGTAAAACGTATCGGGCATGGCTAAAACTTCCCTCCTTGATAAGACAAAAAGTCCAGATATGCGGCCTGCACCGTCGGCAGCCGCGAGCGGGCAACGGGGATTTTGAGCCCCGCTGTCAGGTAAATCGTTTGGCCGGACAGCCGCAGGATCTCTTGCAAATTGACGACGAAGGACTGGTGCGGCTGGATAAAGAGGCCGCTGTCCAGCAGTTCTTGCATGGCTTTGGCAAAGGGCTCCCGCATGGTGTATTGCTCCATGCTGCCGTCCTTAAGGTGGAAGTTCGCGATATGCCGCCGGCTTTCCACGTAAACGATAGACGAGAGAGGCACCACCACCCTGTGCCTTGGCCCGCCGGAGATCGTGAACGGGCGGTCAAACCGCCGATCCAAATCAGACAGCGCGGTGTGCAGCGCGGTAAACAGCGCTTCCCGCGTCACCGGCTTGAGAAGGTAGTTGCGCGCCTGTACAGAAAAAGCGTGCAGGGTATATTCGACACTGGTGGTGAGAAAGATTACATAAGGCTTGACCACGACGGAGGAAAGCTGCTCGGCGAGGTCGATGCCGGAAATATCCGGCATGAGGATGTCCAGCAGATACAGATCGAATCCTCCCGTGTTTTTCACGGCACCCAGAAGCGCGCGGCCGCTGGAAAAGGAGAAGGTATGGATGTCATGCGCGGGATGGTCCGCGCTGAAGTCGGCGAGAAGGCCGCGGATGGCCGACAGCGCTTCTTCTTGATCGTCGCACAACGCAATGCGCAATAGAATCACCTTTATCGATGTTATTTTACATAATTATACCAGAGAACCGGGCGGGCGCAAAAAAGCAGTGGTGCACATATAGACCTGTTTGGTGCAGCCTGCTAAAAAAATTCGATTTTCAGCCGATGTGCGGAGTTTGGCGGTGCTGCGCAAAAAAACAAGTAATAGCGCAAATTTGGTCGCGTAGCTCGGGCGGAAGATAGCGTAAAATATAGATGTTGCATTTTGCCATTTTGCAAGCAAGCGGTGTTAGGAGGGAAGCGTCGGTGTTCCAAATTATTCTCTGCTCGGAACAGATCAATATGGACGAGCTTCCCTCTTCGATACGCGAGATGCTGGCGGACGCGCACGCCGCTGTGCATCGGTGCGGCACGCAGCAGGAGCTTATGCAGACGCTGATCCGCGCGGCGCGTATCAATACACAGCGGCAGGAACCGTTCTTCACAGTGGCGACGCGGGAAGGGCTGCTCAGCTTTCCCGTCGAGGAAATCATGTATTGCCGCTCGGCATATCATAGATTTCAGATCTTTCTGGCGGGGGGCGGCGTGGCGTACAGCAAAACCACGCGCTGTTCTTTTGCCGAATCCATGGCGCCCCTGCTGAAAAGCGGGCGGTTTCTGCATTGCGAACGTTCCACGGTCGTGAATCTGCACTACGTCGAGCAGGTTGACGAAGATGGAATCCTGCTTTTCAACGGCACGCTGCTGCCCTATCCGGCAAGCCGGCGGAAGCAGTGTCCTTTATTGGAATTGGAATAACAGTCGGGGGAAACGCGATGCTTGAAACTGAAATTCAGCAATATGAAGAGTACGGAAAGTGCATGCCCGAGCTCGCACCATCTCCGCCTGAGCTTGCGATGGAGGAAGAGCTTCCGCCACCCCCTCCGGAGCGCCAAACATGCGGGGAGCTGCCCGGGCGCAGCGCGCGGCGCAAGGACACGACGCGCCAAAGGCGGCGGAAAAAGGGCGGCATCGGCGGCAGGGCGGTTCAGTTTACGGCGATCGCGGTTTCCGCCTCTGTGGTGGTAACGGCGGCGGCCGCCGCTTCCGGGGGGACGTTCCTGCCCGCCTTGGGCGAGCGGGCGCGGGCTGTATACGAGCAGGCCGCCGCAACGCCCGCTGCCGCCGCGCCGCCCGGCATGGACATTGCCGCCGCGCTTTCGGCATGGTCGCGCGATGCGCCCGAAGCTTCGCCGCCATCCGCACCGCCGGAGGCGGCGGAACCGGAAAATGCGCCGACCGCGCCGTCCACGTCGTCCGCCGCGCCGCGCACGCAGCCAAAAGCGGAGCCGCCGCCGCCCGTCTCAAATTCCACGCCAGAGGCCGCGCCTATAATCCCGGCTGAAACGCCCGGCGCGGCGCCTCCGGCCCCGCCGGAAACGCCT
>JAUNGZ010000004.1:0-42745 GCA_030524205.1 Eubacteriales bacterium | reverse complement strand
ACCAGAACCGCCCGACGAACCAGAACCGCCCAACACGCCGGAGCCGCCGCCGCCCGTGCCGCCCGACGAACCGGCGGCTGACGACGAGCCAACCGCTCCCTCCCGTCCCAGCCACGGCGGCGGCTCGGGGGGCCATACGCACATCTGGGACGACGGCGAGGTGACGCGGGAGGCCGCCTGCGAAACGGATGGCGAGCGTACATATCACTGCACCGCCGACGCAGCCCATACCAAAACCGAGCCGATCCCCGCGCTGGGGCATGAATTTTCCGCCTCCTGGCAATCGGACGGGGCGGAGCATTGGCGCGAGTGTGTGCGCGGCGACGCGCGGTCGGAAAACGCGGCGCACGTCCGCTCGGACGGCGCGTGGCAGTCGGACGAGGCCAACCACTGGCAAAGCTGCGACGTCTGCGGCGGCGAATGGGAGACGGCGGCGCATGTCTGGGGCGCGTGGTCAGAACGCGCGGACGTGACGGGGCATTTGCGTCTCTGCGATATTTGCGGGAAAGAGGAAACCGCCCTGCACAGCTATACGTATACGGATAACGGGGACGGCGCGACCCACACCAAGACCTGCATTTTGGGCGGCGAGAGCGCCGCACTGCCGCATGACTGGAGCGGCGGTGCGGCCTGCGTCTGCGGCGCGCCCGCGCCCGCACCAGACCCGGTTGCTGCATTCGAGTACAGCGGCTCCGGCACGGTATTCAATGTGCGCTGGGCGCCCGGCCCCGGCGTTGCGCTTGACCCGTCGGTTCCCGTCCGGGCGCTGATTACCATTCCGTACGATGAGATTACGTCGCCTGTCGTGGTCACCCTCTCCAAAGGGGCGGACGGCGTTTGGACGACACAAAGCACCGCCGCTGTCGCAGTGCTGACCGACGGCGCGGCTTACACCGCAACCTTTGTGCGGGTGTATCAAGGCGACCCCACAGTAAATGCGGATTCGATTGAAGAGGTGAACCAGTCGGTCGACTTCATTTACCGTTCAGCCTCGTAGCGTCCCAAAAAGCCAAATAAGGAGCGAAAACACGTGCAAGAGAATAAGAAAAAGCGGTTTCCCATCGGCAAGCTGATCGCCATCGCGCTGATTGCCGGGGTGGCGGCGGCAGTGGCGAACCCCCGGCTTCTGTTTTTCCTGACCCCGGCGCAGCAAAGCGTCGTTACCGTGTTCCGGCGCACCTATCTCACCGGCGTGCTGCCCCTTTCCGGGCCGAAGGGCGGGTTCGACTGGCTCCGCTTGCTGGCGCTGGCGGTGCTGGCGGCGTTCTGCTGGGCGGTCTGCACGCTGGTGAACGCGTTTCACAAAAAAGTGAAGCTGAAGTCCCGCCACGCGGAAACGCTCAAGGGTCTCGCGTGCAACTGCGTGAAATACGCGGTGGTGATCTTGGGGCTGATTTTCGGCCTTTCGATCTTGGGCGTGAACATGGTGGCCGTTATCGCCAGCCTTGGCATTTTGGGGCTGGTCGTGGGCTTCGGCGCGCAAACGCTGATCGAGGATGTGATAACCGGCCTGTTCATCATCTTTGAGGGACAGTTCCACGTCGGCGACATCATCACCATAGACGGCTTTCGCGGCACGGTGGTCTCCATCGGCATCCGCACCACGCGGCTGATGGACGTGGGCGGCAATATCAAAATCATCAACAATTCCGATATCCGCACGCTGACAAACCTGTCCGAGGTCGAATCCTACGCCGTTACGACGGTCGGCATTTCCTACGGCGCGAGCATTCCGGACGCCGAGGCGGCGGTGCGCGCGCTGCTGGACAAGCTGCCCTCCATGTACCCCGACGTGTTCAAGGCCAAGCCCGAATACAGCGGCGTGGAGAGCTTGTCGGCCTCGTCGGTCGATCTCAGGATTGTCGCAAAGGTGGAGGAAAGCCAGCTTTACCGCGCGCGGCGGCTGCTGAACCGGGAGCTGAAGCTCTGTCTGGACGAGGCGGGCGTCGAAATACCGTTCCCGCAGGTGGTCGTTCACCAAGGCGAGTAAATTGGAGGAAAAAGGAAGGGTACCCCCCTAGGGGGGTACCCTTATGCCCCAGCAGGGCTGGGGCATAAGGGCGAACCTAAAGACAATAGGCCTTCACGGCCTTTACCATATATCATATATGAATTGAGGAGATGTTGGGATGAAACGATTAAAACGAAGGGCGCTCTCTCTGCTGCTGGCGGTGTGCATGGTCGCGTCCATGCTGCCTACCGTGGCGTTTGCGGCGTCTACATATCCGTGGGATACGGGCATAAATAATGATGGAACGGTCGATGAGGCTCGTAAAGGAGATGGCAAAGCTTCATCCATAGAACTAAAAGTTTATCTGACGGATACGCTCGCTTGGAATGCAAATACCTCGGTTCTATCTTGGAGCAGCATAGAAAGCGCGGCTGATAAGTATGAAAGCGGTGCAGTATTAACCGGGTTCGAGGTTTATCTTATTCAGAAGAAGGACGGTAAAAATATCACGATTGCCGGAAAGAAATTGGGAATAGACGCGACATCAATTGACGTAGCATCGCTCTATCAAATGGGAAGTGATTTCACTGATATGTCGTTTACGGGCGCGAGCGTGCAGAATAAGGGAACATGGTCGGACTACGACCCGACAAAACCCGTAACGGTTGAGATTGAAATAGCACGAGAAAACGGTTTCGTTGCAGGGGCAGCCATAGATAAAATGAATGGCAACGATATTATTTTAGGTGGTAAATTTGCCAATTGGACGCTGAATCTTACGCTCGGCGCAAATATGACCTCCATGGGCGGCGCTTTGAAACAAGAAAAGGTGAGCGGCAGCACCGCTATCACTACGATTGTACTGAAAGCAAATACCGGCTATGAGATGCCCGCCAGCATGCCGGCTTTGGCCGGCACGGGGCTTACCTATTCGAGAGCCACCAACAAAGAGTCCGCCTCGATTTCTGGCACACTGCAAAACAATGTAACTGCGACTGTGCCCAATGCCGAGAGAAAAGGCTACAACGTAATGCTGCCCAGCAGTCTTACCAAGCTGACAGTGAGCGGCAATAACAGCGCTACGGATAACACGGCCTACACCGCCACTTTTACGGCGAAAAACGGCTATACGCTGCCCGAAAGCGCTGACGCTTTTACCGTCACGGTGGGCGGTACGGCGCTGAACGCGGGCACTGATTTTACTTATAATCCCAAAACCGGCGCGGTCACGGTCGCGGCTGACAAGGTCACCGGCCCGATCGTAATTTCCGTGGACGAGACCAAGGCTTACGGCGCGGCGAGCGGCACGGCTGGTATCGAGTTTGACACCGGCAAGGGCTATATTGAAGTCCCGGGCCTGTCAAACACCGACTACGCCCTGCTGGATAAGGACGGGAGCGCCGTGACCGGGCTTACCGCCACTGACAAGAACGGCGCTCCGGTAACCGCCGACGAAAAAGGCTGGTTTCACACAGAAAACGGCCCGCTCACCTTTAGCCCCGTTCCCGCGGGCAGCGGCTATCAGGTTGTGACCCAGCTGCACGATGACAGCTCGACGGCCGACCCTGCTGACAAAAAAGACGCGGGCAAGGACGTCAAGGTGCCCGCCGTGGACAAAAACGTGACCGCCAAGGCTGACGTGGACGAGAGCCATCCCGGGAAAACGATAATCACCGTTTCTCCGGCGGCGAACGGCTTGCAGTACGGCCTGATGGACGCGAGCGGCAGTGAGGTCAAGGGCTGGACAGACCCGGAGAACGGCAAGGTCGTTTTTGACAATCTCGATCCCGGCGTAAAATACACTGTGGTCGCAAAGCCCGCTACAGACGAAACGACTGCAACCACCGCAAAAAAAGAGGACGGCACCGCCGTCACCACGCCCGCCGGGGATATCAAGGAAGTAGGCGGCAGCATCACCCGCGAGGACGGCAGCGGCGACAAGGACAAGATCGTCCTGAAACCCACCGTAACCTCGCAGGAATACGCCGTGATCGACAAGGAGACCGGAGCGGTCGTCGGGAGCTGGCAAACGGGCGCGGGCGAAACCGCTCTGACCTTTGATAATCTCGACCCGAAAAAGGATTACGAGGTCGTGACCCGCACCCCGGCGGGAGACGGCAAGGACGCGTCCCTGCACACGCCCGGCGTGACGGTTTCCGCCGCCACCGTGAAGCCCGGCGACGTAACGCTGGGCGCGGACGAAAAAGGCAAGGGCAAGCTCACCATTGCGAAGACCAATGAAAACACGAAGTACGCCGTGGTGGACACAGCCACGGGCAAGGTGGTCGCTCCCGTTACCGGGGGCGGCGAGACCGATAAGGACGGCTGGATCACCGGCAGCGGCGGCGCTTTGGATATTTCCGGCCTGCCCGTGGGCGGCGAATACACCGTGGTAACCCTGCCCAAGGACAATGCGGCGGATAAAGACGGCACTGTCGAGGGCGGCAACACTGCCAAGCCCGACGGCGACAGCCCCTATCCCAGCGAGCCGGGCGCGCTGGCCGGACCGAGCGTGCGGATTCCCGCCGCGACGGACAGCCAGCTCTCCGCATCGATTCAAACGGACGAGACCGGCGGCGCAAGCGCTACCATTACCGTCAGCCCCGCTGATCCGGATATGCAGTATGGGCTGGTGGATAAGGACGGCAACGACTTGCTCGACGGCAAGGACGGCGGCTGGAAAGACGTTGACGGCGGCAAGGTGGAGTTCCCCGGCTTGGACGCAGGTGCGGAATACAAGGTCGTGGCGCGTCCCAAGCCCGCCGGAGGCGAAGACACCGGCAAGCCCAGCGATAAAAAGGAGCAGGGCGTTGACGTGAAAACGCCCGCCAGTGACTTTACCGATGTAATGGGCAAGGACGTAAGCCGTCTGGACGGCGATGTCGACGGCAAGGATAAAATTGTTGTGAATCCGGCTAAGAACGGACAGGACTATGCCGTTTTGGATAAGAACGGCAACGTGGTCGGCGACTGGAAAGCTGGTAATGGCGGCGCATTGACGTTTGACGGCCTCACCCCCGGCGAGGATTACACGGTTGTGACCCGCACGAACGGTACTCCCGCCTCCCTGCCTGGCGCGGGCGTGCCGGTGCCCGGTTCCACCGTGAAGCCCGGCGACGTGAGCGCGGGCGTTACCGACGCGGGCAAGGGCGCTGTCACGGTGCAGGACACCAAAACGGATACCAAGTACGCCGTAGTGGATAAAGACGGCAACGTGGTCGGCGGCGCGGCCGGTTGGCAGACCGGAACAGGCGGCGCACTGACCTTCGCACCGCTGAACGTGGGCGAGGAATACACCGTCGTCACGCTGCCGAAGGACGCGGAGGCCCCGGCGAAGGTCGAGAACCCCGTCGGCCCGTCCAAGGCGATCCCGGCTGTGGCCGAAGAGCAGCTTTCCGGCTCCATCGTGAAGGGGGCGGACGACTCGTCGACAGCCACCATCACGGTCAAGCCCGCCGATCAGGATATGGTGTACGGCTTGGTGGATAAGGATGGAAAAGCGGTTGATCAGGGCGCTTGGACCGCTCCGGTCAACGGCGCGGTCAGCTTTACCGGACTGGATCCCGAAACCAAGTACACCGTTGTGGCAAAGCCCGTGAAGGGAGCAGGCAGCGGCAACGAGGTTACCACGGAAAGCAAGAAGGACGCCGGCGCGGCAATCGTAACCCCGGCGGACGCGGCGGTTGCGGCGGACAAGCTGGAGCGCGATACCAACGCCGCCGACGCGGCGAAAAACCCCGGCAAAGACAAGATCACCGTCAAGGGGGACGGCACGAATGCAAAGTACGACTACGCCGTGGTGGAAAAGGCCACCGGCAAGGTCGTTGCCCCCGTGGACACGGCGGCCGGCAGCGCCGCCGATGGCTGGCAGCAGGGCACGGGCTCCGCTGATCTCGTTTTCGACGGTCTGGACCCCAATAAGGAATATGAGGTTGTGCTGCGTCCGCACACGGAGGACGGCGCAATCGGCGTTCCCACGCTGCCCGGCACGCCGGTCGCCAAGGTCGGCGCGATGCAGGCGAGCGGCATTGTGAAGGACGAAAGCAATACTCCCGTGGAGGGCGCTGCGGTAAGCGTCGTGGTCGCCACCACCGACGGCGGAACCAAGAAGCTGACCGCCAAAACGGACAAGGACGGCAAGTACACAATCGAGGCTGAGTCCGGCGTGCTCCTTCCCGGCGCGTATACGCTTGTGGTCGAGTCCGCCAAGGGCGGCGCGGCCAGCACCGTGACGTTTGCGAAAACACAGCCGCAGACGCTTGCGGATATCGAAGTAAAGAAAGAGGAAACGAACCTCGCTGTCGGCCTTGTTACCAATCCCGCCACGGGCGAGCCGATGAAGGGCGCGGCAATCACCGTTCTCAACAAGGCCACCGGCGCAGCGGTCACCCTCCCCACTGGCAGCAGTGTGGTTATCACCGACGACGCGGGCGCGTATGTGCTGGATACCAGCGCTCTTCCGGCGGGCGACTATGTCGTCAAGGCCGCCGGCACGGTGGTCAGTACCGCGGTCACGGGCATTACAGAGATCCGTGTGGACGCAAACCATGCCGCAAGACCCCTCGCGCCGTATAAGAGCATGGATATCGTTCCCGTTCCCGGCCATGTGGTTTCGGGCACGGTAAGGGATGGCGGCACGCCCGTTTCGGGCGCGAGCGTCACCGTCACGGTTCCGGTGCAGAATGTGGACAAGGACGGCGGCCTCACCACCGCAGGCACAAGAAAGGTCACCGTAACCACGGACGCAGACGGTAAGTATTATATTGCGGGCGTGCCCGCCGGCGACTATCCGGTTGCCGTTGCCGCGCCCGGCGGCAAGACGGCGCAGGCGAACGTAACCGTCGGCAATACCGATAAGACGGATGCAAATATTTCTCTGCCCGAGACCAAGCCCACGCATTCCAACGTGATTTCCGGCATTGTCATGGATAAGGACGGCAAGCCTGTCACGGGCGCCGCGGTCACTATTCTGGATAAAGACGGCAACAAGGTGGCTCCCACCACGCCCGCGACGATCACCACCGGCGAGGGCGGCGGCTGGGCCGTAGAGGGGCTCGACCCCGCGAACGGCCCCTATCACGCCAGCGTCGACGTGAGCGGCACAAACGGCGCGGCCGGCCCGTTTAACGTCGATCAGAACGGCAAGGTCACCGGCAGCACCAATATCACGCTGGACGGCGTCTCGGACGGCTCGAACGCCCTGAAGGAGAATACCAAGGGCAAGCTGCTGACCGGCGCGGTCACAAACAGCGAGGGACAGCCCGCCGCGGGCGCGGCCGTGGTCGTAAAGGATAAGGACGGCAACGTGCTTGCCGCCGCGACGGCAGATAAAAACGGCCGCTATGTCATTCCCAACGTACCCGATGGAGCAACCGTGTCCGCATCTGCAAACGGCGAGACCGCCGAGGGCACGATCAGTGAGTCTGACGGACATAAAACAGCCGATATGTTGCTGCAGGCGGAAAACAGCAAGCTGACCGTGATTGGCCCGGACGGCGGCCTGCTGCCTGTGGATACGAGCGACGCGACCGCGACCGCCGCCAAGATCACCGTCGCAGGCAAAGCGCCGACTAAAGACCCTGAATCCGATAAGGTGAAGGTTGCGGACGGCAAGCTGGACGTATCCGATTTGCCCGACGGCGCCTACATCGTCACAGTCGAGCAGGGCGGCATGAAAACCGAAAAGGAGATCACCGTCGCAAGCGGCGCGCTCACCGGAGACAAGGTGCTCACGATCCCCGCCCATAAGGTGGAGGGCGAGCTGAAATACGCGGCCGGCACGTTCCCCTCCGACGCGGAGATCAAGCTCACCGGCACAAATCCCAATAAGACTTGGGGCGCCTCCGCGATCAGCCCGAGCGACGGTACGTTCTCCGTCACCGGCATTCCCGAGGGCAGCTACATCGCCACCGTCACCGTAAACGACCCGGAAAACGCGGAGAAGAAAGCCACACTGACCGCCGCTGTCACCGTGGACAAGGACGGTAAGGTGACTTACGGCACATGGTCGGAAACCGGAACCAGCACTAGCGCGGCCATCACCGGCGAAGGCGGCAGGCTGACGATGAGTCCCGCCGCTGCGCTTCAGACAGTTATTCAGAACATCGAATCCGCAAACGGCGCAAGCGGCACGTTGGAGAACGTAAAGAACGCTGTCGCGGCGTTCGGCAGCCTGACCACCGAGCAGAAAAAGCAGGTTTCCTCAACGGAGGTCGGCAAGCTTTCCGGCAAGCTGGAAAGCCTGCTGGCGGGCAAGCTGGCGGTTGCTGCAAACGCAAACGGCATTCAGAACACCGCCGAAGCCAGGGAGCAGCTCAGCGCGCAGCGCGGCCTGCTGCTTGACAGCGAAGAGGTGGACGCGGCCAGCAGCAAGAATGTGGCTGTTACCCTTTCGCTGAAGGCTGAGGACGTCACCGACGCCGCGCCGGTTCTGGATGTGCGCAACGCGGAGGCGGCGGCCAAGGGCGCCGAGGTCGGCGCGTATTTCGATGTATCCATTGAAAAGGAGGTCAAGGTGACCGAGGGCAGCCAGCTGGTATCGACCGACACCAGCAAGGTGAAGGAGGTGCCGCAGCCCATCACGATCACCCTGCCCATCCCGAGCGCGATCCAAAACCATAAGTATTACAATGTGATCCGGGTGCACGAGGGCACGGCGCAGCGCATTCCCTCCAAGGCTTCCGGCACCAAAATCACCTTTGAATCCCATCTCTATTCGACGTATGCCATCGTCTGGTCTGACGATCCGGTTTTCGCGGGCGACGTTCCCGCCGAGAATGAGAATCCGGGCAATTCCGGCACCCACAGCGGCAGCGGCTCCTCCGGTTCTTCCGGCTCCTCGGGCAGCGTCAATGTAAACAAGCCCAGCCACGGCACGGTAACGGTGTCTCCCAAAAATCCTGCCGCGAATGCCAAGGTGACGATCACGGTCGTTCCCGACCCGGGCTATCAGCTTGACAAGCTGACGGTAACGGATAAGAAGGGCAGCGAAATCAAGCTCACGGACGAAGGGAACGGGAAATACAGTTACACGCAGCCCGCCGCATCCAACCAGCCGGTGAGCGTCACGGCCGTCTTTGCTGCGACGACGGCGACCGGCGACCCGCATACCAACGGCGTGGACAAGCTGCTCAATGTGGAAGAGCACGGCGCGTATATGAACGGTTACACGGACGGCAGCTTCGGCCCTGAGCATAACATGACCCGCGCGGAAGCCGCACAGATGTTCTTCAACCTGCTTAAGGAAAAGAAGGCTTCCGGCAGCAGGCAGTTTACCGATGTGCAAAACGGCGCATGGTACGCGGAGGCCGTGCGCACACTCGCCGATTTGGGCATCGTTTCCGGCGTCGGAGAGAACAAGTATGAGCCCGACCGGAACATCACCCGCGCTGAGTTTACGACGATCGCCATGCGTTTTGCCACAAACGTGACCGGCACAAAAACCTTTACCGATGTACCCAAGAACCATTGGGCGCACAATTATATCACAGGCGCGGCCTATTACGGCTGGATCGGCGGATACGCGGACGGCACGTTCCGCCCCGAAAATCCCGTGACGCGCGCCGAGGTCACGACGATTGTCAACCGGATGCTGGCTCGCCGGCCTGATCAAGAGTACATTCAGGCTCATATCGGTACGCTCAAGTCCTTCTCCGATGTGACAGGAAATCATTGGGCTTACTACGACATTGAAGAGGCCGCCAACGCACACAAATTTGATGCGGCTGAGAATGGCACAGAAACTTGGCAGGAATAATACGCAAATCGTTTAGAATGGCTTGTAATGTTCGAGCAAAAATAGCCAATAAAAAATCCGTACCGGCAGCCATTGGCTGCCGGTACGGATTTTTTTTAATATTTTGCGTTAGCTTAGCAGGGTTAAGATAATTACACAGCTTACCCAACAGCCTGTCTTTCGCGATACGATGTCGAAAATCCGGTAGAGTGGGCTTATAGAGCTGATCGCCAATCCACACGGTGTTTTTTGCGTTCCACATATCGCGTCTCTTGCAAGACAAGGAACAATTGACGGTTTAACCTGACGTTCGAAAACCGTGTCCGCTTCGAAAGCAAAGAGTTGTTTAAAGTCAAACCTGTCAGCTGAGGTGGCCTAAGCTACTAGAACCGCAAGACTTGAAAAGCTATTAGAGCAGTTCAATTGATCACCTTTTTGTTTTTACAATTCTCTTGATGCTTACTCTGTACATATTTTTATTAGTACAAAATAGATGCAAGCTAAATTCATTAAAAACCAACAGACTGTTAATGCCCGCTATACCTTGGGGTATGAATGTGAATTATTTCTCTTTCTTCATCAAAAATGGTAGCCTCAAAGCAATCATGAAAGACTGTAAATTGATTGCTAAACTTTTGATGTCCTGTGTGATAAAAGTTTATAGTTATAAACATTAAAAACTGGTATGGTGTTAGTGCTGCAACTACAGGAATCCTACAATGCTCATATTGCCCTAAAGTAAAGTGCGAGATTGGGTGAGTAATTGGTTTTACCGTGTTTTCGTCATTGTCGAAATCGAACCTAATAGGAACCGTTACAATTCTCTTGTCAATAATATCCCCATACAACGCATCATTCCAATAGAGTTCTGGTTCATTTTGAAATGTCTCTAAGTCAGGAGAAGGGAAGAAGGAAAGTCGATGTGACACTAAATTGTTGTTCTTGAAGCGATAAAGCATTGAAATTAATGCTCCATCAATCATCCTAAAATTATAGTTTTTTTGTTCCATAAGTTGAGTGTACATTTCAGAATATGGAATGCTTTTTAGGAAAATTGAATTGTTTGAATCACTAATTCCAACTTCTTCAATGCCACCAGAATACTGATTTATTGATGGGAAGTTTTGCGCATCACACAGCCCTGTTTCTATCAGATTAATTGTTAATCGATTAATCTGCTCATGGATTTTTTTAGCCGTTAGCATATCTTCTAGTCCTCCTTTTGCAAAAGAGATCTAAGACGTGCTATTTGATCTTCTCCTAAATCCTCAAGATAAATTTGTCCGTTTTCCAATTCAGATATCAAGTTTGCGAGATTACCTTTGTTTTTACGAACTTTGCTTTTTTCAGCTTCACTCATATCTCTATTTACCACGTTCATGTGATTACGCTGAGCTTGAGTCGGATAAATAAAGTCTAAAGTAAATTGGTGCTCCTTTACTTTTTTGTACTCACCAATAAGCCCCCTCATATTTTTTCCAACACCAAGTACACGAACCCATGCTTTGCTTCGTGTTATTGCAGTAAACAGTTGATTTCTAATCTTAGCCATATCGAAAAACGAATCATAACAATCTTGTGCATTGATAATATAAACCATCGCAGCCTCATTGCCTTTTGCTCGATAAATACCTGTAAATGCAACCGAATCATTGTTATTTGCAAAAAACACATCAGGAGCGGTGTCAACACCTGCGGTATGCGAATCAATACCAAGTTGATAAAGTGTTGAGCGGATGGGTGCGACTGCTCTTTTGGTAGTCAGTGGGTCGGGGTTAATAACAATAATGTCATCTGGTCTTAACTCGTCGTTTTCGAGGTTCATTTTTATTTGCTGTGCAACCCACTCGTTTTGCTGTTCTGGCGTATCAAAGCACTGAAATACAATTAAATCGTCAATACTCGAATGTTTCTCCAAGAACTCTGGACTACTTTGCATAGTCCTTTGTAAAACAACATGTTTTCCATCTTCCAAAGCGCCCTCTGCTACCTCATAACCAATGTCATGCCATAGTGAATTTTGGTCAAACATTTGGACTAATCCTGATCCCTTAGGCTCCGAGGGCTTTCTGTATATGCCAAATCCTAATGCATGTGCAGTAACCAGCGCAGGGCGAGAGTTCCGGTAGCATTTTTCAAGAATTATATCTTGTTGTGCCGCACCATCTTCTACTGCGCTAAATTTCACACGAGGTGTACCATTAGGCAAATTGCCAAAAATGATTTCAGGAGAAGGTAGCGACTGCGAACGCAAATTTTGCAACTCATCATATGCATAAACTAATCTTTTGGGCTCATTTAACATCTCATAACATAAGCGTAAAAAACTTGGCGAAAAGTCCTGTGCTTCATCAATCAATATAACATCAAAGAGCGCTTTTGCAGAAGAGGCTTCATGCAGTGCCTTATTACAAACCTCACCAAATGGGTCGCTCATTCCGTACTTATTTCGAGCAGTCATATAATCATTGTATTCTACATTGTTAGTTGCACAAAAGGTGTAATACATACCATTTCTCTCGCCACCACCAGCGGCTCCCCATGCATGAATTATTTGCATGTTATCCCAATCAGGCTCTTCGCTGGTTTGCTCGATATAAAATGTATTTATTAATTGATGCAGCTGGCCTTTTAAAGATCGAGTGTTAAAAGTAATGGCAATTTTCCACTCAGGGTGTTGTGCATGTAAATAAGCTGCTTTTAGCGCCAACACAATAGTTTTTCCTGATCCTGCTAAGCCTCTAATTCGCTGAACACCATCCACTGTTTCGATGACAGCGCGACTTTGCCTATTATCTAAATTTGCAATAGAATCTTCCAAGAATCGAAGTTTTGCACCTTTTGATTCTGGATTTATGATTTCACGCTTTTTTTTGCCCTTACGAATAGTTGATATGGCTTGTAGCACAGACACCAAATCTTCGTAAAAATGGCTATCATCCCAAGACAAGTTTTCAATTGTAGCATCAAGCGTGTTTTCGTTGCAAAGCGGATAGTACTCATCAAATTTTGGAAGGCGGGTCAAGGTAGGGGCAAAGGTAATAACATGTATTTCTACACATAACTTTCGTCTTTGCGTTAGCTGTTTATAGCCCTTTAATTTGGCTTCCATCTTGTTTGCACAATCGTCCTGTGCATCTTCATATCCTTCAACATCTCGTCCTTCCACTAAATTGAAAACAACGAGCCCCTTTTCCGGGGAAATCCACAAAGCATCAATCGGATATGCACCGTTAACAGTTCCAATAATAGGATAGCCAATATATAAATAGCCGGTCAACTCATTACGCGTCTGAAAGTAGTTTTTCAACTGGTCGCTTGACATTGGTTTATTTGTTGTACCAGTGATAATTGTAACCATACTCTATCGCCTTTCTAAAACATTAATGATGTTCAATAAAATTTAGTTGACCTCATAAAACTAAGCTGTTTTTCCGACAATATATTTTTGTTGGCCGGATGCTGTTTTTTGTGCAGCTTGAATATGACCATTCGTCTTATTGACATAGTTAAGAAATAACGTACCAAGCAGCAATCTATCGCTTCGTGGAATTCGGTTCCATTCATAACCTTTAAACAAATCTTTAACTAAAAATATTTCATTTTCCATGAGTTGAGCTGTTTCTAAAATTGCCTTATCCAAAAGCATATTAACATCCATCAAAATACCTCTCATAACAACGTTATTGATATGTTGGTCTATATTGTATTATATTTAGCACAATCTGTAAAGGGGCCATAGAAAGAGATTAAGGCTTATCCTTGCAATGCCATCGAACATTTTTTAAATCTATAATGTATCAACATACGTTGTTCCATCCTTTCGTTAAACTCATTTATAGTCAAGTTTATATTGACCGCTGAACACAAACCCTGAGCATAAATAGGTTTACGCTGGATAACAAGCTGGTATTGTAGTAAAAAGCCACTTTGGAGTATAAAAAAAGACAGCCCCGTCTGTTAAAAAGACAGGTCTGTCTTTCTGGTGCGGATAACAGGACTTGAACCTGCACGGGGGTTGCCCACCAGAACCTAAGGGCTTCGTCCCCATAGTGACCGATTTGTACACGGCAAACTTTATCGTTTGCGCCCCGCTCCCCGCAGAAAATATTTTACCGCATTAGGCAGATACTTATCCAACAGACTGACATAGAGCAAATCATTTTTGTCTGCCTCATCAGTAAGTGCGCACGAAACTGTCGTTTAATAAAAGGGCGCAATCGCTGTGCGCGGCAGCTCGGTCAATTGGTTAAGAAGATACTCGAAAAAATCATCTTTTACAGAGCTTTCCCTCTGTTCCAGCCCGCTGGCAGCTGCGGCTGGCAATGTAAAAAACGTATCCCAGAAAAGATCGCATATGCCCAAAATACAAGTATTCGGATGATGAACTTGGAAATAGGAAATCGCTTGTTTAGAAAAAATACCAATACCCTGATTTTGTCTGCACAACCGCAATGCGTCAAACGGAGTAGCTACCGACACGGTTTGCTTGAATGTAACGCCTTGTTCCGTACAATAGCGCAGGATGGCTTCATAGGAATCAAGGTGCGAGCTGCAGACGATCAAAGTCTCGCCTTGTAACTGACGAAACGAGATTTGCTGTGAGTCGCTCAATAAATGCTGTGAAGGCACGACCGCGCAAAGACGAATACGGCAGAACGGGCGAGCGTGAAGACAGCTTGCGCGCATAGGGTTTAAACTAATCGCCGCATCTAACAAGCCGGAAGTGACTTGCGCTTCTAAAGTGCCGGAGGGCAATTCTTTATATGTGACAGATTCCCCGGCAAAGGCTGTTGGCAGTATACTGGATAGCACCGTGCTTGTACCGATCAGCAAACCGATCCGAAGACCATGCAGCGGCTTACCGCCGGTTAGAACTTCGCTTGTCTCATGAACGTACTCTAATATTTTTTGGCTGCGCGCCAATAAATACTGGCCTTTTGGCGTAAGCTGCAAACCGGAACGACTGCGATAAAACAGAGCGCACCCAAACTCCGTTTCGAGATTGGTAATTGCCTTGCTTAAACATTGCTGTGTTACAAAAATGCGCGCCGAGGCACGGGAAATATTAAGATCTTTGCAAATTTCACAAAAATACTGAAG
The DNA here is from genome assembly GCA_030524205.1 of Eubacteriales bacterium. Taxonomy (GTDB): domain Bacteria; phylum Bacillota; class Clostridia; order Oscillospirales; family Butyricicoccaceae; genus Agathobaculum. The sequence goes on along the minus strand of JAUNGZ010000004.1, from coordinate 27,956 downwards.
TGATTTCAATGTCATGCCCATTCAGCCTTTACTTTTTATTTAATCATACCAAATTTAAAGGGAAACGACAATCTTCAAAGAGCATTATGCGTAAAAATTCGGGCAGAAAAATTAGGTAAAATGCACAGAGGACAAAAAAGTAAAACCGCGGTAAAACAGCTACAATTCCTGCAAGCATGCACAAACACTAAGCAGAATTTTCACAGCGAAATTTGGTGATTATGCCCTGTGATATTTATGATACAGGTTAAGTAACAAAGGGAAATTGTGTGACATGTACATAAAACAAAAAATTTTCTCGTCGAAATAAAAAAAGTTGTGGCAATTCGATAAAAAAGTTGTTTTACAAAAACAGAAGAAAACCATAGACTTTGGGTATCGGTAAAATAGATAAACATACGGATGTTTTACTGAAAATGGCAGCTCAGCTTACGTTGAATTGAAAAATGCCAGCTGCCGAATGGGGGAAGGAAGCATGGCTACTCTTAAAGATATCGCGGAATATACCGGATATTCGCAGGCGACTATTTCCCGTGTGCTTCACAGCGATCCCAAGATCAGAGTGACTGATGTGACACGTCATGAAATTATTTATGCAGCGAAAGAACTGCATTATCAAACCAAAGCGCAGCCGCGCAGATATCGGAAAAGAGGCAGTCTGCAAATCACAATAGCAGAAGCGCTGACGCCATACCGACGGCGGGATAATCCATACTATTTGCAAATGAAAATATACATAAAACAAATTTGTAATGGGTATGGCGTCAAATTAAGTCATGCATATGCGGACGGACAACAAAGTCAACTGCTGCCGGCCACTGCCGCAGACGGCGTAATTGCGCTCGGTATGTTTTCGGACAAGCAGATAGAGAGGCTGACGCGTATGAGCAGAAACCTTGTTTTTGTGGATGCATCACCCGATGAGACAAGATTTGATTCCGTCGTACTGAATGCTGAACTGGGGATTCAGCAGGCGCTTGATTATTTGGGTGCGCGAAAGCACAGAGCGATTGGGTACATTGGTCCGAATGGCGAAATAGACGGCTCGGCTTATCCGGTGCTCGATCTGCGTAAGCAATGCTTTATTAGATACATGCAGGAACGCGGAGAATTTCACGAGCAATATATGTTTGAGACGCTGCCGAACTCCGAAGAGGAATGCGAGGCACTGCTTGCGCAAATTCGCGCGGGCAAAGTGCTGCCGACGGCTCTGGTTGCGGCGGATGAAGCGGCGGCAATCAGCGCGGTGAGGACAATTCAGATAGCTGGACTGTCCGTGCCGCACGATATATCGGTTCTTGGATTCAGTGATATGGATAATCCGCCGCCCATCGTACCCCCATTGACCAGCATCCGCACACATGCGGAGGTAATGAGTGCGGCCGCAATTCATATGCTGCTTGAGCGGATAGAGGCTGCGAACGAAACAGCCGGTTTTTTGCCTTTGCAGATTGTTATTGCACCCACATTGAACGAACAGCAAAGCGTTGCAGGACCAATGCGGTAAATTTACCCAGATGCGATAATAGTTAGGAGGAAGAGAAAGTGAAAAAGCGTATTTTGGCCGCACTGCTGCTTGCAGCAATGTGCAGCACAGCATGTTTTCCCGCAACGGCAGCGGCGGCGTTGCGGGAGAAAGAGGGCGCGTCTGCTGCGGTAGAGCCGTTCTCCGCGGCTGATAAGCAGGCGGAACGCCAGGTGTTGAATTTTAACAAGGACTGGCGCTTTCAAAAAGGCGAGGTTAAAGACGCAGGTCAAAAAGAGTTTGATGACAGCGATTGGCGCATGCTGAACTTGCCGCACGATTACAGCATTGAAAATGACTTCGATCCGGCTTCCTCCGGCAAGTCCGGCGGCGGGTATCTGGACGGCGGTCCCGCGTGGTATCGCAAGACCTGGGTTGTCCCCGCGGAAATGGCGGGAAAGCGTATCAGCGTGGACTTCGAAGGCGTGTATATGAACAGCAGCGTTTATGTTAACGGTACGCTGATCGGCAACTACCCGTATGGTTACAGCCCATTCAGCTACGATATTACCGACCATGTGGTAGCCGACGGCATGACGGAAAACGTGATAGCGGTCTATACCAACAATGAGCAACCATCCAGCCGCTGGTATTCGGGCAGCGGCATCTACCGCGACGTGACCATGACGGTTACCGAGCCGGTGCATATTGCCCGCTACGGTACTTATGTTACTACGCCTGATCTGGAACAGGAATATACCGGCGGCAAACCCGCCACGGTCCACGTGGAGACCAAGGTGGAAAATGAGAGCGGCGCGGCGGCGTCCGTGACTGTCCGCCACAATGCCTATTATAAAGGCAGCTTAAAAGAAATGGGGAGCGACGAACCGGTCGCCGTTGTCACCTCAGAGCCGGTAAGCGTAGCCGCAGGTGCAACTGAGAAGGTTGACGCAAAGCTGTCTGTTTCCGCTCCACATCTGTGGGAGGTCGGCGTGGGCGGTATGTACGCCCTGCAGACAGAAATTCTGATAGACGGGGTCGTCAAGGACACCTATGATACCGATTTTGGACTTCGCTGGATGGATTTTTCGCACGACGGATTCTTCCTGAACGGCAAGTATACCAAAATGCGCGGCGTGTGCCAGCACCACGACCAAGGCGCGTTGGGTGCGGTCAATAATCAGGCCGCTCTGGACCGTCAAATGCGTATTCTGCGTGAAATGGGTGTGAACTCCATCCGTTCTTCTCATAACCCGGCCTCGCGCGCGCTGCTCAACTCCTGCAACGAACAGGGGATCATGGTGATGAACGAGGCGTTCGACACGTGGTTCAGCGGCAAAAACGACTATGACTTCCATCTGTTTTTTGACAAGCCCTGCACCCATCCGGATGCTAAGCCCGGACAGACATGGCAGGAGTTCGACATCAAAAATATGGTGGAGGACGCAAAAAACGATCCCGCCGTCATCATGTGGTCTATCGGCAATGAGATCAGCGAGGCATGGGACGCCAAGGGCCGGGAAACCGGTATGAAGTTGGCGGAGTGGGTGCGTGAAATCGATGACAGCGGCCGCGCCGTAACGCAGGCAGATCCACTCTTTGGACCGCTGGATTCTTATTATTTTGACCCGAAGGAAAACAGCGATCACTGGCAGCTCATCGACAACAACGACGCTACCGGCTTTAACTACGGCGCGTATACCGATTATGATATTGCTCACAATCTAAACCCTGACTGGTTTGTTTACAGCTCGGAGACTGCATCTGCCGTCGCCACGCGTGGGGAGTATTACCATCCATGGATCGACGATGATTCCCATGCGGGCGATGCATCGCACGGCGGTAAAAACCAGTGTTCGGAGTTTGATAACGACCGTGTGGCATGGGGTACGACGCTGCACTACGCGCTGAAAGAGGACGCCAAGCGCAAATATTTGGGCGGTGTGTTCTTCTGGACCGGCTTTGACTATACGGGAGAGCCCGCCCCCTTTGCCGGCGCAAATCAGGCCAAAAGTTCTTACTTTGGCGCGATTGATACCTGCGGTTTCCCGAAGGACAGCTTTTATTTGCTGCAAAGCCAGTGGCTGGATGTGAAAACCGATCCAATGGTGCACATTTTACCGCACTGGAACTGGGAAAGCGACGAAAGCATTGAAATAAACGGCAAAATGCCCATTCGTATTTACAGCAATGCTCCCACGGTGGAGGTATTCCTCAATGGAACAAGCCTTGGTAAGCAGAGCTTTACACAGCATCCTGAAACTGCAACCAGCCTCGCCTACCAGACGGACGGCGAACAGGAGAACCTTTATCTGCAATGGCTGGTTGATTATGCGCCGGGCACGGTAGAGGCAGTTGCATATGATGCCAACGGCCGTGAGGTCGCCCGAGATGTGAAAGCGACCGCCGGCGCACCCGCCGCGATTCGGATGACTCCCGAAGCGCCGGTTATTACCGCGGACGGCGAGGATCTCAGCTATATTGCCGTGGACGTTGTGGACGAAAACGGCGTGGTGAACCCGCGCGCAAACAACAATATTCAGTTCTCCATAAGTGGTAACGGCCGCATCGTGGGCACGGATAACGGCAATCCGCTTGACTGGACAAACATGAAAAGCAAAAACCGTTCCGCGTTCAACGGAAAAGCTCTGGTAATTGTACAGTCTACCAACCAGAGTGGGGCTTTCACGTTAACAGCCTCTTCTGCGGGCCTGCCTTTGAGCAGCACAACGGTGTATACCGAGCCTGCGGCAGGCGGTGCGGACGGCGAGATTCTCGGATACGATCCCGTTCTTATTAAAACTCTGTCAGGCGTACAGCCGGAACTGCCCCAAACGGTCGCCGCCTGCTATGCGGACGGCTCGAAAACGGAAAAAGCCGTAATATGGGAAACCGTTTCCGGTGAAAATCTGACCAAGGCCGGGTATATCATTGTAAACGGAACCGTTACAGAAACCGGAGCGGCGGTCAAGGCGACCGTGGAGGTCGTCGCGCCGGTAGGCGTACGGCCGGTAAGCGCCGTTACCCAGCCGGGTACACAGCCCGTGCTGCCTGAAACGGTACAGCTGGTCAACAGCGACGGCACGGAGGCCGCCTATCCCGTTACTTGGGATGTAATTGATAAAGACAAGCTGGTTGAGAATGCCGCTTTCATTGTAAATGGAACCCTTACCGGAATGAGCGGCTGCACCGCCTCCGCTCATATCCGCGTGAGCAATAAGACAAGCAGCGTAAATCAGGCGCTTGCGAGCAATGGCGGTACGTTTGAAGCCTATGTGAACGAGGCGAATTACGACCCCCTTCAGCATATCAACGACGGTATCATTTCCTATAATACCGATCCGAAAAACGGTTGGGGCAACTGGTGTGGCGTTGGCGTTACGCCTCATGAAACCGAAACAGTGACCTGTACCATGAGCGCGACGCATACGGTAAGCAGCGTTACCCTCCACTTCCGGGAGGACGGCGGAATCTACATTCCCAGCGACACGCTGATTCAATACTGGAATGGCGAAGCGTGGGCAGATGTATCGAACCAGAGCGCGCGCAACGGTTTCAGAGGGGGCGTAGGCTCGGAAATCACCTTCGACCCCATAACGACAAACAAAATCCGCGCGACCTTTACCCGCGGTGAACAAGACACCAGTGTGGGCAAGAAGGACTGCGTTGTCATCACGGAATTTCAAATTTTTGAAAAAATGCCCGACACGGGCAGCAGCACCGCGGCATTGTCGAGCGTGACGGTGAACGGTGAACCACTGGAGGGCTTTAGCCCGGATAAGACCGCGTACACGGTGACCCTGCCATTCGGCGGAGAGATCCCCGTTGTTGCGGCCGCGGGTGCCGATCACGCCACCGTGCTGGTGCTGCCCGCCATTTCCGGCAACTCCGCGGCCAGCATTCAAGTGACTTCGGAGGACGGCAGCAGGACTAAGACGTATACCGTACAGTTTACGGAAACGCCAGCCGCAATTGCGTCCGCCGTGCTGCGGCTTGAGCAAGAGAGCGTAACGGAGAATGACGTCGTTACGATTCGCGCAGACGCTACACTGGAAGATGGCACGTTGGCCGATGAGGAACTGCTGAACGTGAAGTACAGCCTGTCCGGCGCAGGTATACCTGCCAAGGCCGAAATCAAGGCGGGCCGGCTTTATGCCTATCAAGCAGGCGAAGTTACCGTGCAGGCTTCCATCGGCTACCTGAGCAATGCACGCGTTAACGCCGCGCCGCTTACGGTTACGATACAGCCCAGCGGCGATAAAAAGAGTATCCTTTCCTATGCCGCGGTGAATGTGACTACGTCAAAGGGGGTAGCGCCAGTTCTTCCGGCAGTTGTCAAAGCCAAGTTTGATCTTGGTTTGGCACAGGATGTGGCGGTAATTTGGGATGAGATCGATCCGTCGCAGTACGCCCGTTACGGCAAATTTACCGTAAGCGGTACGGTGCCCGGACAGGCGCTGCGTCCCACCGCAACCGTTTTGGTGCGCGATGCGGTGGCCGCTCAGAATCAGTCTATGGCGACGCCGATTGGCATGGCGCCTATCCTGCCGAAGACAGTGCCGGTTTACGCCAGCGACGGCACCTCCACTGTCAGTGCCGTTGCTTGGGATGAATACGATCCTAACGGGCTGAAGCAGGAGGGTACGATCACCATCAACGGTGTGACGGAACTGGAAGGTCTGCCCGTTACCATGTCCCTCCGCGTGACGAACGACGCGATTCAAAGCAAAAACTATGCACAGCTTTGGACGGGCTTCTCTTATCCGATGGCTTTTGCGGATTTTACCGAGAACGACATCAAGGCCTTAAATAACGGCAAAGAGGATAAATGGTGCAGCTGGGGAAACCCGGACGGCCAAACGTTCAATATCGGTGTCGTTTTCGGCGCAGATTATCCGGAATCCCGCTATATTGATACGGTTGATCTAAGCATTCGTGAAGATACGACATGGGATAAAACCGGTATCGACGGCTGCACGGTGCAGTATTACAAACCGGAGTTTACACTGGCAGACATGCCGAAAAAGCCGGGTAATATGCTGGATGCAAGCATGTCCTCCAATCCGCTGAATAACGATGAGAACTGGGCGGACGTGGAAAATCAGAGCAACCCAGAATTTGCATATGGCTCCAACATCATATCTTTCGACATGGTGAACACCTATGCTCTTCGGCTAAAGCTTACGAAAAAAGGCAGCGATCCGTCCTACTATCTTTGCTTAAATGAGCTTTATGCTTACGGTAAAAGCCCCGTCACGCATAACGACTTTGCTGTTTCCGGCATTGCGGCGGATGGAACGGCTATCGCGGACTTCGACCCCGCAACGAAGGCATATGCCGTACCGGTTACAGGAACAGCGGTTCCCGCGCTGACGGCTGCGGTCGATCGCAATGCCGCGGTAACCGTCCTGCCCGCGCCGAATATCGACGGTGAAAGCACGGTGCTGATCACCTCTGAGGATGGTTTAAAACAGATAACGTATCATATATCGTTTGTAAGCGACACGCCGCGCTATCAAGTCTCCGTGAAAAACGGAACCGCATATAGAGCCGTTGCAAGCTTTGCAGAGGACGGTAAAATTGTGGAGAAGTACGCCGAGGGGGAAGGCGTCACTGTGGTGGCCGACGAGCCGGCCGATTTTCAGGCGTTTGACAAATGGGTGTCGAGCGATTTGGAATTGACCGCGGAGCAGGCCGCGCAGAATCCAATGACATTTAAGATGCCCGGCAAAGACGTGCTTCTCGCCGCTGTATATAAAGAACGTCTGCTGACAGATGCGGAGGCTGTGGCTGCGGCTAAACAGCGCATTGGCACCGGCGTTGAGGTACCGTATGCTGTGTACACTGACGAAATAGCCAAGGCGAAAGCGGCCACTATTGCTGCACAGGCACTGATCGGCAAAGATGTAACCGCCGCGGTGCTTTATGTCGACGGCGTGTTCGCTTTGACGTTGGTAAAGAATGACGCTGGCGCCACCGTTAAGCCATTCGAGGTAACCGTAGCGGAAAAAACCGAGCACGACGGTTCGTCGGGCGGAGGAAAACCATCTAAACCGGAAGATCCGACTAAGGAACCGGAGCCGCCTGTCAGCCGGCCGTCTCAGGAGTTTGCCGATACCAAAACACACTGGGCGGCGCTGGCGATAGACTATGTGGTGGAAAATAACCTGTTCAACGGCATATCTGCCACAAAATTTGGGCCGGACGAAGCAATGACGCGCGCGATGCTGATGACTGTATTGGCGCGGGCGGACGGTCAGGATACCGCGGGCGGATCGACGTGGTACGAAAAAGGCATGAACTGGGCAATGGCGAACGGCATTTCGGACGGTTCAAATCCGAATGGGAATATCACCAGAGAGCAGCTTGTGACAATGCTGTACCGTTATGCCGGCTCGCCGGACGTCCCCGGTATGGTGCTGGGAGAATTTGTTGACAAGTCTGACATTTCCGGATTTGCGGCGGACGCAATGTTGTGGGCGGCGCAGAATAAAATTGTAACCGGAAAGAGCGGGAATCTGCTGGATCCGCAGGGCAAGGCCACACGCGCCGAAGTCGCAACCATGCTGATGCGGTTTATGCAGAAAAAATGATTCCATCGGGGGCGCTGTGCGGCAACGCCAACGGCGCGAAGCGCGGCGCCCCGTCTCCCATAAAAAAAGAGGCAACGACTTTTGGTTGCTTCGGAAATGTAATCGAAACAGAATGGAGAAGTGGATAGTGTGAAAAAACGTATCCTTTCGCTGCTTTTGGCGATGGCGCTGTGTGGCAACGGCTGCATAAACGCATTGGCGGCTGGAGATAAAAAATCCGGAGATACGGGTTCCGCGAACCATGCAGATTGGACGCTTACCATGTCGAAGCGGGAGCGGCTGAATTTTAATCAGGGCTGGAAGTTTGTCAAACAGAACATCCCGGAGGCAATTTCGCCGGACTATGATTTGACCGAGCTCAAGCGCTGGGAAAATGTCGATCTGCCGCACAGCCTGAATCTCGAGCCGCTGCACGGCGATGCGAAAAACGCGACTTATCAGGGCGAATGCATGTATGTAAAGCATTTCCCGATCGCCGCGTCGGAGCAGGGTAAAAAGCTGTATATCGAATTTGAAGGCGTAATGGGCGTGACCGACGTTTGGATCAACGGAACGCACATGAACACAGCCCTTGCCGATCATGCGCCGGCCGAGCCGGATAACGCCAATACCAATTACGGCGGCTATCTGCCCTTTATCATTGATATCACGGATGCGGTCAAATATGATGGAACAGATAATGTGATCACCGTGCTGGCCGATAACCAGGACAACGGCGACGTACCGCCCGGCAAACCGCAGGCGTCGCTGGATTTTACCTATTTCGGCGGCATCTACCGTAATGTTTGGCTGGAAAGCACCAGCCCTATTCATATCACAGACGAGCTTTTTGAGAACATTGCCGGAGGCGGCGGTATTCTGGTGGAGTATCCCGCAGTAAGCGCGGAAACCGCAATGGTTTCTCCCAAAACCCATATCCGGAATGAAACCAATGCGGCGCAGAATGTGACGCTGAAAAGCGAACTGTTTGACAGGGACAGCACCTCCGTTGGCTCGGCCACGGAAACGAAGGAAATCACCGCCAATGGGGATTATACCTTTGATCAGGATATCTCCGTAACAAATCCTCGCCTGTGGGATCTGGACGATCCCTATCTGCACACGCTTGTGTCCACCGTTACGGTAAACGGTACGGAGGTGGACCGTGTTGAGACAACCGTCGGCATTCGCAAATTTACCATTGACCGCGAAAAAGGGCTGCTGATTAACGGTGAGGTAGCGCCGCTGCTGTCTGGCGGCAACCGTCATCAGGATTATCCGATCATCGGCAACGCGGCGCCGGATTCACTGCAATACCGCGACGCGGTCGAGTTTAAACAGGCAGGCTTTAATGTGGTTCGCGCCGCGCACTATCCGATGAGCGAAGAATTTGTAAAAGCCTGCGACGAGCTGGGCCTGCTGCTGTACGAAGCCACGCCGGGCTGGCAGTGGTACCCTGAAACAGACGTATTCGATCTGCGGGTGCGTGATAACATCCGCCAGCTGATCCGCCGCGACCGAAACCGCCCCTGCATGCTTGCGTATGAGATCGTGCTGAACGAATCCTACAACGTCCCGCAGGGCTACACCAGAGAGTCCGCCCGCATCGCGCGGGAGGAACAGCCGGAGGCGCTGATCGCCACCGAGGGACAGCTCTATGACAATTCCCTCGACGGCAAGGACGATTATGCCGACATTATGTTCGGCCGGCCCGGCGACGGCACGATGGAGCACGCGACGAAGGCGCTTGGCTTTGTGCGGGAATACGGCGACTTTTACGCCGAGGATCACGGCGATTTCAAAGCGCGCAGAACGGCTCGCGGTACGCGGGAGCAGACCGGCGCATTCTATCCCGGCGGCGAGGGCCGCATGCTTCAGCAGGCGAACGACCGCCTGTTCAGCTGGGATTTCAAAAAAGGAATATACGACCACGACGACAGCCTGCTGAGCCAGTATCAGTATCGGAATGCCAACAAGGCGTACATCGGCGGCACGATGTGGACAGCGCAGGATAACCGCGGCTATGGCAGCAAAATGAGCCTGACCGGCATTTGGGATCCCTACCGCTTGCCCAAGTTTGCCTATTACGCCTATGAGAGCCAGCGTCCGGCCAAAACCGACGCATATCTGGAAAGCAAGGGTGTGGAAAGCGGACCCAGTCTGTTCATCGCCAGCTATTGGGGGGAAAAAGCGCCCGATATCGACGTGGCGCTTTACGGCGAACAGCCGATCGGCACGGATGCGGCGCGCGAGATCTATGTTTACAGCAATGCCGCCACGGTCACGCTGACCGTGGAAAAGGACGGCAAAGCGCTTTGGACAAGTGAGAAGAAAACACCGCTTACCAATGCGGATTACGCCGATATCGAGCTGCTGCCGCACCCTCCCTTCGAGTTCAAGGCTGTTCCCTATACCACTGGCTCCACGCTGAAAGCGGTGGGCTATGACACGGACGGAAGCCAAATCGCCGAGCAGTCTGTGAAGACGGCGGGCGCGCCCGCGCGTATCCGTCTGGAGGCTGCGAAAGACGGCGTGGAGCTGACCGCAGATGGCTCCGACCTGATGCTGGTCTATGCGTATGTGGTGGACGCGCAGGACAATGTTTGTCCGGAGGCGGGCAACCGCATTGCATTCAGCGCGCAGAACGATGCGGGCGACGCCGCGATCGTTGGCGACGGCATCAAGCGCGTTGGCGCGAATCCGGTCAACGCAGAAGCCGGCATTGCGGCCGCCTATGTGCAGGCAGGCAAAACTGCGGGCAATATCAAGGTGACCGCCGCGTCGGACGGGCTGACAAGCGGCACGCTGACGATCAACGCGCAGGCAATGCAGGAGCCCGCCGCCGCTTATACGGAAATTCCACGCGAGGGGGCGGGCATGGACGAAGGGTCGATGTATCTGGCCTCCAAGGAAAACAGTTACGTCGGCGAGGGTGTGGCTTCCAATCACACCCTGACATTCGGCGCGGACAGCTATGAACATTGCGTGCAAGCCGATCAGGCGTATGTGGAATACGAATTGGGCGGCGGCTATCAGCGTCTGACGACAAAGGTGGGCGTGCCGGCAGGAGCGGAAAACAACGTGCCGGCGGTTTTCAAGGTATATGCGGATGGCGCGCTGCGCTATGTAAGCGAGCCGGTGTCGGACGGACAGGTGGCCGCCAAGGAAATTGATTTGGATATCGCCGGCACGCAGACCTTGCGGCTAGTGACCGAGAGTGCGGATAAGCGCCTGCTGAACGGCGCATGGCTCTCGCCATATGTATATGAGGGCAAGGGGCTGCCGGACAACAGTGAACTGTACAAAACGAACTACGCCTTGCATCAACCGGCGACCGCCACCCACGGCGAAGCATCCGCGGCCAACGCGGTTGATGGAAACAGCGACTCTCTCTGGACGGGCGATGTGTACAGTGAGGGAACCAACCAATCCATCACCGTGGATCTGGGTGAAGTAAAAAAAATCCGTAATACTAAAATCGCACTTGGCGTGGATAACACAATTTATGATTACACGGTCTATACTTCGGCGAATCAGACAGATTGGATCAAGCGGGCCGCCGCAAGCAGAAGCGGTTGGACAAACGCAGCCAATTATATGGATGAGTTTGCCGCGGAAGCGCGGTATATTAAAATCGAGTTCACGAAGGTCAGCACGGGTCAGGCTCCACAGGTGCGCGAAATCGAGACCTATCCCGATTTGGGCGTTTCCTCAGTAATGGAGTACAATCTTAAGGGGCTGAGTGTTGAAGGGAAAAACATTGTGTTTGATCCCTCCCAGACAGCATACGCCATTGCGCTGGAAGGTTATGAAACCGCGTTTACCGTGCGCGCTCTGGCGGCGGACGCGCAAGCGGCAGTCTCTATAAACGGACAGCCGGTTACCGATTCCGGCGCGGCCGACAGCTTATTTGACGCAGCTCCGGTTACAGTGGATGCGCTGGACGAGGACGGAAATATTGTTATTGAAGTGGTTCCCGCCTCCGGCACGGGCAAAAAGGTTTATACCGTGCACGTCAATGGCGATTTCGGCATTTCGTATGCCAACCGCTTTGATACGGCCGCCTGCTTTGTTCCCGGACACAACGGCGCGAACCATTGGACCTATGAGGAATATAGTGCCGCCGAGCAGGCATACGTCCCGATTGGCGACGAAGCGTTTACATACTATCAAGGCGACGGTTACTGGGCGGGCAGTGAAGAATGGTCGCGCGTCGGCCCGGTATTTATGCATCCGGGTGACAATAATGCGTATGACGCGGTAAAAACCTTTACCGCTCCCAAAAGCGGTGAAATTAAGCTTACCTCTCATATCACCTCTCAGGGCGGCGGAGTCAAAGTTAAAGTTCTGCATAATGAGGAGCAGATCTGGCCGGCGGACGGGGACGGCAAGGTGATCGTTTCGGGTCCGGAGGATATTGCGCTTACCGCCAACGTGTCGGAGGGCGATACGATTCGCTTGATCGTCAATGCCAACGGTAAAAACAGCGCGGACGCCACGCGGATGAGCGCTGCGGTTTCCTATGTGACAGCAGCGGACAAAGTGCAGGATTTGATTAGCCGAATGGATGCGGTGCGTGTGATTAACGCCGGTCAGGCGTCGGAGCTGCAGAATCTGCTGGCCGCGTATGAAGCGCTGACAGAGGATGAAAAAGCCGCTGTAGGCGCGAACCGCGCGGTAAAGCTGCGGGAGGATATCGCACTGGCCAAACTGCTTGGGGACGGGTCGGCTCGGGTTTCTGTTTTCGATCGGGGGCCTCGCGGGTTCGATGCAAACGCCTCCAGCGAAACGGCTGCATTATTGGAAGACGCGGAGCAGGGACAGGTGATGCACGGCTATTTTGAAATCGACAACGACGGTGCGGCAGAGCATTTCAATAACGTGATCGGCGGCGACAAGAGCTTTACCATAGAAGCGATGATCCGTCCCAACAGAATCGACGTGGCTGACGCGAATGTGATCATGAGCAAGGGCGATAATACAGCCACTTTCCGTGTTTGGAATTCCAATCTCAACTTTTTCATACATAACGGAACGGATTGGAAGAATGTGGATATTGAAAATGCCTTTACCGCGGCCACCGCACAGCAGTGGCACCATGTGGCCGCCGTCTACGATGGCACGAACGGCGGCAGCATATCCCTGTATTTGGATGGCGCGCTGGCAAATTCCGTGGAAAATGTCGGCTCGGTGAATAGCGCGGATATTCAAAAGCTATGTGTCGGTAAAGATCCCGTAAAGGGAAACAACACCCAGAGCGACTTCCGATATGTTCGTGTTTACAGCGAGGCACTGACTAAGGCAGATCTCAATGCCGCCGATGCGGATAAACTCGCACGGGACAGCGTGCAGCTATGGTATGATTTCAGCGATACGGTTTATGCTGGAACGGGCGCAGCGGAAGATATCCGTCTCAATACGTCGGAATTGACGCTTGCCCCGCAGGAGCAAGCCGATATTGAAGCGGCAATGGTTCCGTATTATGCGGAGGACACGCTGCTCTATACGTCAAATGATGAGAGCGTAGTCAGCGTAGATGCGAGCGGTCATCTGACCGCAGTTGCGGAAGGTACGGCGGAGGTCACCGTTTCACTGACAAATGGTTCTGCGGAAAAAGCAATTGCGGTAACAGTGGGAACGCCCTCTTCGGGTGATATCCCGGTCAGCGGCGTAACGCTGGATCAAACAGCTGTGACGCTGTATCACAACCGCACGTCAGACAATACGGTGCGGCTGACGGCAACAGTAGAACCGTCGAATGCTGCAAATCGAGCCGTTGTTTGGCGCAGCAGTGACGATACAGTCGCCACCGTATCGGACGGCTGTGTTACCGCAGTCGCGGAAGGTACGGCAGCGATTACCGTCACAACGGAGGACGGCGGGTTCGAAGCTGTCTGCACCGTTACAGTAAAGACTTATTCAGACGGATCCTCGTCGGGCGGCGGTTCCCCATCGGGCAGTGGCGGTTCATCCGGAGATAAAACGGAGAATAAGAAAAACCCCGACGGCTCTACCACTACAATCGTAACAAAGCCGGACGGCTCCAAGACCGAGACTACGAAGAAGCCGGACGGTACGACCGAGGTGGTTGAAACCAAGAAAGACGGTACGATCAGCACGACAACAACCACTGCTGACGGCATGCGGGGCGAAGCCATTACCACAACCGATGGAAAAACGACCGCCTCTGTAACAATTCCGAAAAAAGCCGTAGAGGACGGCAAACCGGTCGCACTCCCCCTGCCGGAACTCAAGGCCGAAAAAGACGCAGAAAAAGCTCCTGTTATCAATTTGAGCACACCCGGAGGAAAGAAGGCTATCGTCATCATTCCCGTTTCAAACGTGGGTCCTGGCGTTGTTGCCGTGACAATAAAACCGGATGGCACAGAAGAAATTGTCAAAACTGCGGTTCCTGCAAAGGATGGACTCAAACTGTCAGCGGAAGGAACCTGCATCTGGAAACTGGTGGATAACACCAAGACCTTTATCGACGTATCCGAAAGCAATTGGGCAGCAGACAGCGTGACGTTCGTTACCGCGCGTGAAATCTTTAGCGGCACAAGCGCCGACTCGTTCAGTCCAAGCGCAAACATGACCCGTGCCATGCTGATGACGGTACTGGCTCGTACAGATGGGCAGGATACCTCCGGCGGCGCAAGCTGGTATGACAAAGGAATGCGCTGGGCAAAGGAACATGGTATTTCGGATGGAACAAATCCGAATGGCAATATCTCGCGCGAGCAGCTTGCGACGATGCTGTATCGCTACGCCGGATCGCCGCAGGTCTCCGGCGCGTCGCTAAACGGATTTTCAGATCAGGACAGTGTTTCGGGTTTTGCGGCAAACGCGATGCTTTGGGCGGTGCAGCAGAGGATTATCACCGGAAAAACGGCAGCGACGCTCGATCCACAGGGGCTCGCTACCCGCGCAGAGGTTTCCGCAATGCTGATGCGCTATTTAAAGACGGAATGATAGATATAATCAATCGCTCTTTTTAGCGCAATACCGCTTGAAACCAGAGAGTACAAATAGTTTGGAAACACAGCATTAAATATTGACCACATAGTCTGTTTTTGTTATAATGCAAATAACAGACTATGTGGTCAATTATTTTTAAAGACGCGAATAAGATAAAAGGAAAAGTACGCTTTGGCCATCAACATTTCCCTTAGCGGGTCATGATTCGGAGCGCTCTCTTTTCCATGCTGATTGTCCACAAAGCTGAGAAATACGGCGCTGAAAAAGGAGTGCGCATAAAAGATGATCCGATCAGGAAAAAGCAGAAAATTTGCCGCATTATCCGCGGTTTTAAGCTTGTTTTTAATGACAGGCTGTGAAATGGAAAAGAGTGTTTTGCCGCCCGCAGAAGCCGACCTCAGTTCGATGTCGGAACCGGGTTCCGCGCCAGTGCGGAGGCACGCATCGGAACCTGCGTTTGAGGCAGAATGGAAAACAACGACGGAACCGCCGTCTTAACCGGAATCAACTTTTACAGAGAAACCGCCGTCCGTGCCGGAATCACCCCCTACGCAGAAACCGCGGCCCGCATCTGTGCCTGAACATGGTAAGCCTTTGCCGGTCTCCAATCAGGAAGAAATTAAGAATGAATTATGCGCTGCAATTAAAGAACTGCGTCAGCCTAAGCGTATGGATGCGTCGCAAATAACCTTAAGTGAGACGCCTGAACTCGACGTGAAAAATTTTTACAATGCATTGATGAGCCAATGCCCCCGAGCTGAAATACGCCTATGACATAACTGTGCAGGTGGAAAACGGAATTATAAATTGCGGTATCAGCTATATGCCATATAAAAGCGGCGATTACCCGGATGAAGATTACTTTATTCCTGTTTCAACATTGGAGGAATTGATTGCTGTCGCACAATCGCATATGGGCACAGCGCCAACGCCGATTCGCCTGATGGATTCAACGCTGGCCCCCGACGATATGAACCAAGCGCTCCAGCAGGCAGGGGGCGGATACGTACTGTGCGCCCTGAACACGGATGGAACGCAAATTACTTATAGCCCGGCTATGGGAATGACCATGGAAGAGTGCATGTCCCTTTTAGCAGAAGCGGATCGGCTGGCAGATCTGATCATTTCGCAGACATTAACTGACCACATGGCAGAACGCGAGAAAGCGCAAGCCCTCTTTTCCTACGTCACTGAAAATGTGACATACGACCAGCGGTACTATGCAGATGAGGAAGCTATGCCCTATGCGTCGCGGACAGCGGTGGGGGCTTTGCGTGATCATTTGGCCATCTGCGGCGGTTACGCCAATGCGGTGAAGCTGCTGTTCGAAAAGGCGGGGATTCGCTGTTACAATGTAAGCGGCAGTTATTTTAGGGAAAACCATATGTGGATTATAGCGTTTATAGATGGTGAGCAGCTCTGGTTTGACGCCACCGCAGGACGGGGAAGCTCCGTACGGTTTGGGCTAAGCCATTTTGCCATGAAAGATTTAGATGCTTCGCAATATCAATGGAACGAAGAACGCATTGCACCGCTTTTAAAGACGGAGGTTTAGAGGTGGACAAGGAGCGCGGAAAGAATGTGCAGAAACGGTTTAAATGCTGATTATCGGGAGATGATGACATGAAGCGAGAAGAAAAAAGCGCGCTGTCGAGGCAGCGCATCTTGCATGCCTCCTTGCGGGAATTCTCCGCAAAGGGATATGCAGCTGCCTCACTGAATACGGTTTGTGCGGAAAATGATATTTCTAAGGGGATTATCTATCACTATTTCGCGGATAAGGACGAGCTTTATCTGCTGTGTGTCGCGGAATGCTTTGATGCGCTGACGGCTTATCTGGGGCGAATGCTGGACGGTATCAGCGGCTCCGTGGAACAGCGGCTGCGCGGATATTTCGACGCAAGGCTTTGTTTTTTTGCGGAAAACCCACTTTATTTAGGAATATTCAACAGCGCGGCGCTTGAAACACCGGATCATCTGGTTTCTAAAATCGCGGATGCGCGCAAGGATTTTGACGAATTGAATATCTCTGTTTTAACCGGGCTTTTGAAAAGCGCCGTGCTGCGAAACGACATTACACTTTCCGACGTAGTAGAGGATTTTAGAATGTACATGGACTATTTTAATCTGCGGTTCAAATCTGCGCTTACCGGAATTCTTTCTCCGGAACAGACGCTCCGTAAACATGAGGAAATATGCCATCGGCAGTTGAACATCCTGCTATATGGTGTATTGGGTGAACGAGATGAAATCAGATAAAGGCGCGTCCAAGGAATTTCTGCTGTCATCAGCAAAGCCGTCGAGAGCAATTATAAAATTGGCGGTGCCGGCCACGCTGGCTCTGCTTGCAAAAGCGGTTTATAACATCGTGGATACGGCATACATTGGAATGCTGGACAGCGATATCGCCCTTGCGGCGGTGGGCGTAACCCTGCCGCTGCTGCTCATTATGGTTTCGGTGGAAAATATATTCGCGGCGGGGGCGTCGGTGCTGGCCGGGCGGCAGTTAGGCGCGGATGACAAAGAGGGCGCCAACCGCACCGTGACGACCATTGTTGGCATCTCCATGCTGATCGGCATCGGCCTTTGTATTTTCGGCATTCTTTTTATGGAGCCCCTGCTGCGGGCGTTCGGCGCTTCCGACGCGGTTTTGCCTCAGGCAAAAGACTACGCATTCTGGATGTTCGTTGCGTCCCTGTTTAATCTGCCCGCCCAAAGCCTTAACTGTGCAGCCCGGGCGGAATCCTCTGTAAAGATATCCTCTATCGCGGTCATCACCGGCGCAGCGTTGAACGTGGCGCTGGACCCGGTGTTCATGTTCTCGTGGGGGCTTGATATGGGGGTTGAGGGCGCTTCCCTCGCCACAACGGTTTCTCAATTTGTCACATATGGAATCCTGCTGTGGTTCTACCTGGGCGGACGTTCCATCATCAAAGTCAAGCCCCGGTATTTCAAGTGCTCCGGCAAGCTGGTGTGGGATGTCGTTTCCATTGGAATTCCGACCGCGGTCATTCAAATCTGCCTCGCGCTGGCAACCTCTCTGACCAATATCGCCGCCAAGCCCCTGCCGGATTCGGATCTGATAATTGCGGCCTACGGGGTGGTGCAGCGGCTGATCCTGATCGGCTGCTATGTAATTATGGGATTTATGCAGGGATACCAGCCAGTGGCCTCTTATGCTTTTGGCGCAAAAAATGAGGCGCGGTTTCATGAGTCAGTTCATTTTGCGCTGCGAGGAGCGCTGCTGCTCACCGTGACGGTGGCGGCGGTTTATATTGTGTTAGCCCAGCCACTGATTCTACTGTTCAACCGCAATCCAGCGGTGGTGGAGTTCGGCAGATGGCTGCTGATTTCACAAGTCGCGTTGTATCCGGCTTTCGGTTTATGCTATATGATGACGATTACATTTCAAACGATCGGTTCGTCAAAAATGGGTTTGTTTCTCTCCTTGATTCGACAAGGATTGCTTTATGTTCCCTTTATTGTAATGCTGCCGGGTGTATTTGGCGTGTCAGGTATCTACTTTTCGCAGCCCGCCGCAGATATGTTGACGATTCTTATTTGCGTTTTTTTAATAAAACCGATGAAACGGATTGCGTCAAGTAACATGGCAACGGACAAAAGGCCGCTTGAAAAGGCTGGTACTGCGAATCAGATTTGATGCAGCAGATCTGGTAAAGTTGCGTATAAAATTGAATCGGATGAAGTGTAATGAAAGGTCGGAGTATCAGACAGTCTCATAAAACTGTTTAATACTCCGACCCTTGTTCGTTTGGTGCGGATAACAGGACTTGAACCTGCACGGGGGTTGCCCACCAGAACCTAAATCTGGCGCGTCTGCCAATTCCGCCATATCCGCATATAAAATTAGTATACCCGACGCAGCCCAATTTGTCAATTCTGCTCCGCGTTCCGCCTCGGCCGCCGCCGCTTTAAAATTCTGTAAATTCCTGTACCAAACGCGGCTGCTTTGTGCTATACTAAATCTGTATAAGTGTCTGCTTTATTACGAACGGGAGAAATCCATGAAACCGATGCGAACCATACCCGTGCTGCTTGTCCTGCTGCTGGCGTTGACGGGCTGCACGATTCCCTCGGGCGACGAGCTGCTGGCCGCGCCCAAGCCCTCGACAAATTACCAGACCCTGCAAGCCGAGCTGGAAAAGCTGCTCGCCTCCGGCGTGACCTACACCGCGCCGACGCAGGGCGAAAACCGCTCGACCGTCCAGCTTGTCGATTTGGACGGCGACGGCGCGGATGAAGCGATTTCGTTCTTCCGCGGCGCAAACTCTGCTTCGAGCAATGCGTTCAAGGTATATATATACAAAAAACAGAACGATCAGTACGTCTGTACCGGCTCGATCGAGGGCAAGGGCACGGCGATCCTGTCGGTCGATTATCCCGCCATCACGCCCGACGGGCGGCGCGGCATGGTCATCGCGTGGAAGCTGCCCGGCGACGGCGTGGGCGCGCTGACGGTATGCGACTTCAACAGCGAGTGCGCGCCCGGCGTGCTGCTCGAAACCGAGTACTCCGCCATGGAGCTGACCGACCTGACCGGAAACGGCGCGAAGGATCTGCTGCTTCTGGCCAGCGATCCGGCTGGCAAGCGCGTGGCGCGGCTGTACAGCTACCGGGATAGCAAGCTCGAGCTTTCGGGCGAGGCGGCCACCAGTCCGGACACCGTGTCGGTCGAGCGGATGACGAGCGGCCGCGTGGCGGACAATCTGCCCGCCGTGTTCGCGGAGGAAAAAACAGCCGGCGGCGTGGGATTGACGACCGATATCTTCGTCTTTTCCGACGGCGCGCTGCACAATATCGCGCTTGACGGAGAGGATTCGGCCTCCCGCGGGACCTACCGCCCGGTTTCTATCTATGCTTCCGACATCAACGGCGACGGAATGACCGAGCTGCCGCGCGCCGTGCTGATGGCAGGCTATACCGACGCGGCTGCCGCGGACGCGATCTTTATGATCGACTGGTACGCGTACAGCGTGAAGGACGCGCCGGTTTTGGTCGACACGACCTATCAAAACGTATCCGACGGCTGGACGCTTCATTTGGCAGACGAGTGGCATGACCGCATCACCGCGGTCAAGACAAGCGACAGTGGGCTGAGCTCCGTGCAGTTCAGCGAATACACCGGCGAGGGACAGCGGCTGCCGCTGTTCACCATATTCTGTGCGACCGGCACGCTGCGTGATTTTTACGCCAGCCGGACCGATCTGGTCCAGCTCGGGCAAACGTCCAAAGCGGTTTACTTCGCGCGGCTTGAGCAAGAGGCCGGACAGGGCTCCATCCAGATCGGGGAGGATTACCTGACCGATCACCAGAACTTCTCGCTGGTCACCCCGGACTGGAAGAATTAAAGTGAGTGCATAAGGAGGAACGTCCATGAAACGCAAAATATTGGTTTTGGAAGATGAAGAAAATATCCGCTCCTTTCTGGTTCTCAACCTAAAGCGCAGCGGCTACGAGGTGATCGAGGCCGAAACCGGCGAGCAGGCGCTGGAGAAGTATCACGACAATCAGGATATCGCGGTCGCGGTGCTCGACGTGATGCTGCCCGGCATCGACGGGTACGAGGTCTGCCGTTCGATGCGTGCGGCGGGCTACGCCGCGGGCGTGATTATGCTGACCGCGCGCACGCAGGAAACCGACAAGGTGACCGGCCTGATGAACGGCGCGGACGATTACGTGACCAAGCCCTTCTCGGTGATCGAGCTGGCCGCGCGCGTCGACGCGCTTTACCGCCGCGTGTCCGGCTCGCCCTTCTCGGAGGAGGACGTGATCAAATCCGGTCCGTTCAAGCTCAACCTGCGCGCGCGCGAGGTGCTGAAAAACGGCATCAAGATCGAGCTGACGCAGATCGAGTACGGCCTTTTGAAGGCGTTTATGGAAAACATCGGCAAGGCGCTCTCGCGGGACGAGCTGCTCGAAATGGTCTGGGGCCACCACTATGTGGGCGAGCTCAAGATCGTCGACGTCAACATCCGCCGCCTGCGCATCAAGATCGAGGACGACCCGGCCGAGCCGAGCCATATCGTGACCGTGCGCGGCTACGGGTATATGTGGGAGGGGTAAGCGCTTCCGCGCGGGGTTTCGCCGCCTGAGGGCGGCGGGACGTTCGCGGCTACGCGCCGCGCGGGAGTTTCGCCGCTTGAGAGCGGCGAGGAACGTCGCGCTGCCCGCGCGGGGCCAAAAGGGGCAAGACACCTACGGTTTGCCCGTAGGCCACTATCTTTATTCCGCGCCGTGCGCGTATAAAATGAGTACTCACCCCTCTTGGGACTCCCGATCTTCCCTTATTCTTAGTGGGAATCCCGGGCCGATTGTATCGGCCCTCTCGCACGGCACACCGCTCCGAAAAGGACGACGGGGGCCGAAGCGGAAAATGCCGCCGCGCAGAAGATAGCGCCGCGCTCGGCACCGGAAAATGCGTGCCAGACAAGGCCGACGGAGCTACCGCTCTATGCGCGCGTAACAGCGCGCGGGAGGATGGTGCCGCGCTTACCCTCCGAAAGGTGCGCAAGGCGCGTCGCGCCATGGGCAGCTGTGTCAAGTTCCACAGCCGCCCATTCCCCGAATGGCAGGCAGCCCGCCTTGTCGTAGAGAACAGAACGGCGGCTAACGCGCCCCAATAAACACCGGGGGGAGCGCGATTCCAAAGTATCGCGGGGGGCGGAGCACCCCATTATACTTTGGCGCCCGCCGCGCGCGCGGCAATCGTCCCGCCGCTCGCAAGCGGCGAAAGTCCCTGCGCGCCGCAGCGCGCGAAACCCTCCAACCAGCCTGAAAAAGAAAGGCCTTTTTCTATGAACTATCGCAAGCAAAACAGAGCGTCCGAAGCGCCGCCCCAGCCGGCAGCGCCCAAGGTGCTGCATTCTCCGGGCGGCATCAAGGGGCGCTGGATGATGAACTCGCTGTCGTTCGTGCTCGTGATTTTGGCAGCCGTGGTCATTTTGGTTTCGGTCGGCGTTTCGGGCTATTATTATGCTTCGGTGCGCGACAACCTCGTCTCCCGCGCCACCCAGAAGTCCGACACCTACCGCAAATACTTCACCGAAACCTACGACCAGTTCTACACGCAGGCCGAATCGGACGTGGCGACCTTCAGCGAGCAGGACAAGGTGGAGCTGCAGTTCCTCGACCGGTCGGGCCGCATCCTGCTCTCGACCTCGGGGCTGACGGGCGGCGGCATGGCCTCGACCGAGGAGGCCGCGCAGGCGCTGTCGAATCAGAAAACCGGCACCTTCACCGGCCGCGACCCGCTCTCGGACGAGCGCGTCATGAGCGTGACCGCGCCGCTTTTATCCTCGCGCGGCGACCTGATCGGCGGCGTGCGGTTCATCACCTCGCTGCGCGTGGCCGAGCGGCAGATCTGGATCATCATCGGCGTGGCCGTGCTGGCCTGTCTGGTGTTTTTGATGCTGGTCGTCGCGTCGAACAGCTATTTTGTCCGGTCGATCGTCGACCCGGTGCTCAAAATCAACACCATTGCCAAGGAAATCGCCGCCGGGCGCTACGGCGTGCGCCTGCAAAAGACCTATGACGACGAAATCGGCGAGCTTTGCGATACGATCAACTACATGTCGGACGAGATTTCCCGCGCCGAGCGCATGAAAAACGATTTTATCTCGTCCGTTTCGCACGAGCTGCGCACGCCCCTGACCGCGATCGGCGGCTGGAGCGAAACGCTGCTCGCCGGCGGCGGCGAGGACCCGGAGGAGGTCATGCAGGGCCTGACCATCATCCAGAAGGAGTCGAACCGCCTGACCCGCATGGTAGAGGAGCTTTTGGACTTCGCGCGCATCGAATCCGGCCGCATGAAGCTCGAGGTCGAGCTGTTCGACCTGTCCATCGAGCTGTACGAGGCCGTGTACATGTATGAAAACCTGCTGCGGAAAAGCGGCATGCAGCTCTCCTATGACGAGGACACGGACGCCAATTACTACATCAACGGCGACCGCCACCGCCTCAAGCAGGTGTTCCTGAACATTTTGGACAACGCCGCCAAGTACGGCGCGGACGGCAAAAGAATCGACATCACCCTGCGCCGCGAGGGCGGCAAGATCGTCGCCAAGGTGCGCGACTACGGCGCGGGCATCCCCGAGGCCGAGCTGCCGTTCGTCAAAGAGAAATTTTATAAGGGGTCGTCCAAGCAGCGCGGCAGCGGCATCGGCCTTGCCGTGACGGACGAGATCGTCACCCTGCACAGCGGCACGCTCGATATCGCGTCGGCGCTGGGCGCGGGCACGACGGTCACGATCACCCTGCCCGCCGCCGAGGCCGAGGAGGCGCTCGGCATCACCGGCGCGATCCCCAAAATCCCGGAAACCCCGTACAGCCCCGAACCCGAAGGAGATAACTAAATGCCAACTGAGAAAAAAACCACGATCGGCGGTCAGGCCATCATTGAGGGCATCGTCATGAAAGGCCCGAAAAAGACCTGTACGGTCGTGCGCAAGGCCGACGGCGAGCTGGTCGTAAAAGAGGAAGCGTCGCACCAGCCCGGCCCGCTGTGGCGCCTGCCCATCCTGCGCGGGGCCTACGGCCTGTTCACCGCGATGAAGGACGGCATTGTCGCCATCAATTACTCAGCCTCGTTTTTTGAGGACGAGGAGGTCGACACGCCGCCGACCAAGTTTGAAATCTGGCTGGAAAACAAATTCGGCTCGGCGGGCGTGGATAAATTCATCCTCGGCCTGTCGACCGTCATCGGCATCGCGCTGCCGGTGGCGCTGTTCCTGCTGCTGCCCAGCTTTTTGGGCGGCGCGGTGCCCAAAACATGGGGCGTGCTCGCGCGCAACGTGCTTGAGGGTGTGGTGCGCATCCTGATTTTCCTGCTGTTCATGTGGTCGGTGTCCCATATGAAGGACATACGCCGCACGTTCGAATACCACGGCGCCGAGCACAAGACGATCTTCTGTTATGAGGCGGGGGACGAGCTGACCGTCGAAAACGTCCGCCGGCACGGGCGGTTCCACCCGCGCTGCGGCACCAGCTTTATGTTCGTGCTCATCATCGTGGCGACGATCGTCTCGTCCATCGTATTTTCGCTGATTGAGATCACCAATCCCTTTCTGCGCATGCTCGCGCATCTGGTCCTGCTGCCGCTCGTGGTCGGCATCAGCTATGAGTTCAACCGCTACGCCGGCCGGTCGGAGAGCGTGGTTTCCCGCGCGCTGCGCTGGCCCGGCCTGATGATCCAGCGCCTGACCGTGTTCGAGCCGGACGACTCGATGATCGAGGTCGCCATCACCGGCATGCAGGCCGTTATCCCGGAGGACGATTCGGACAAATGGTAAAGCTTCGTTTGAAAGCACGCTTTCAAACGAGGAGGACGCACCGAACCGCGGTTCGGATGCGTCCCGGCGGGACAAAAGTTCCGACAAGCGAAACTTTTGCTCCGTCCGGTATGAAATGACCGGGCAGAGCCCGGCCATTTCATGAAAATTGCGGCTTGCCGCAATTTTCTATCCGATGCGCGCGTGCCGCGCGGGGGATAGACGCGCGAAAGCGCGATTTGAAAGGGAAAGAGGTGACCCCATTGACCAAGACGATCAACGACGTGTATATGGAGCTGTTCAAGCGCTTTAAGGAGGCGGACGACCCGCAGCCGTCGCTCGCCGCGCGCGAGGTGACGGCCTACGCCTGCAAGGCGGATAAGAACAGGACCGCCGACTGGGGCCATGTCTATCTGGACGACGCGACGGTCGACTTCGCCAACCTTTTGTGCGACCGCTGTCTGGACGGCGAGCCGCTGGCGTATATTTTGGGCGAATGGGATTTTTACGGCCTGACCTTTCTGGTCGACCGTTCGGTGCTCATCCCGCGCTCGGATACCGAGCGCTTGGCCGAGCTGGCGATCGAGCGGGCGCGGGAAAAGGTCTCGCCCCGCGTGCTCGACCTGTGCTGCGGCTCGGGCTGCATCGGCATCGCGGTGGCGCATGAGGTGCCGGACGCCCGCGTCGCCGCCGCCGATATTTCGGACGGCGCGCTGCGCGTCGCGCGCGAAAACGCCCGGCGGCTGGGCGTGCAGAGCCGCTATGTCGCCATGAAGGCCGACGTGCGCTTCCGCCCGCCGAACAACATGGGCCAGTTCGACGTGCTCGTGTCCAATCCGCCTTACGTCACGCGCGCGGAAATGCACACGCTTGACAAAAGCGTTTACAACTACGAGCCGCACGAGGCGCTGTACGGCGGAACGGACGGGCTGGATTTCTACCGTTCGATCTGCGCCAAATGGGGCGAGCTGCTCGCGCCCGGCGGCCTGCTTTTGTTTGAATGCGGCTACCGCCAGTCCACGCAGGTCGCCTCGATTCTGGAGGACAACCGCTTTGCCGGCATCGGCATCACCGAGGACCTGTCCGGCGTGCCGCGCATTGTGTTCGGCTATAACACGGCGTTTGACGACGCTTGACGGGGAGGGGGAATCGTATGATTCGCAACGCCATTATCACTATGATCGCCTTTTTTCTGTTTATTTTCGTCGGCGGCCTCTTTTTGCAGGAGGCTATGCTGATCATCGCCCCGCTGCTGCTGGTCGGCCTGATTGCGGCCTGTACGACGCTGATCATGCAGGAAATCGAAGCCCTGCGCCGGGAAATACGCGGCGAGCCGCCGGAGCCGGACGACACCCTGCCGCCGTTGAGCGAGCGGGTATTTGAGGAGCCGCCGGAGGAGCAGCCGCCCTCCACGCAAAAATGAAAAAAGATAAAGCAGGAAAACATCGAACAAATTTTCGATTTTTCTTGCTTTTATTTTTGGACACTGCTATAATAAGAGCAAGAATTTACATTGTGCAGGAGGCTGCTTATGGCTACCAAGAAACAGCTCGAACCGGTCGCGCCCGCGACCGATAAGAAGAAAGCGCTGGCAAAAGCGCTCGGGGATATTGAAAAAAACTTCGGCAAGGGCGCGGTCATGTGTCTGGGCGAAAACGCCGGTATGAGCGTCGACCATATCCCGACCGGGTCGATCGGCATCGACCTTGCGCTCGGCATCGGCGGTCTGCCGCGCGGCCGTATCGTCGAGATTTATGGGCCGGAATCCTCGGGTAAGACCACGGTCGCCCTGCACTGTGTCGCGGAGGCGCAGAAAATGGGCGGCACCGCCGCCTTTATCGACGCGGAGCACGCGCTCGACCCCATTTACGCCAAGGCGCTGGGCGTCGATATCGACAGCCTGCTCGTCTCCCAGCCGGACACGGGCGAGCAGGGTCTCGACATCGCCGAAGCCCTCGTGCGCTCGGGCGCGATCGACATCGTCGTGATCGACTCGGTCGCCGCGCTCACCCCGCGCGCCGAGATCGAGGGCGAAATGGGAGACTCGTTCGTCGGCCTGCACGCCCGCATGATGAGTCAGGCGATGCGCAAGCTCGCCGGCTCGATCGCCAAAAGCCAGTGCGTGGCCGTGTTTATCAACCAGCTGCGCGAAAAGGTCGGCGTGATTTACGGCAGCCCCGAGGTCACGACCGGCGGGCGCGCGCTCAAGTTTTACGCCTCCGTCCGGCTGGATGTGCGCCGTACCGAGCATATCAAATCCGGCACTGAGAATATCGGCAGCCACACCCGCGTCAAGGTGGTCAAAAATAAGGTCGCGCCCCCGTTTAAGGAGGCCGAGTTCGATATCATGTACGGCGAGGGCATCTCGCGCACCAGCGAGCTGGTCGATCTGGGCGTCAAATACGGCGTCGTGCAGAAGGCGGGCGCGTGGTTCTCGATGGGCGACATGCGCCTCGGGCAGGGCCGCGACGCCGCCAAGCAGTATTTCAAGGAGCATCCCGAGCAGGCCGACGCCGTGCAGAAGCAGATTATGGAGGCGGTCGAGGCCGAGCGTGAAAAGGCGCATCAGGCGGCCGCCGTGAGGCCCGCCGCCGAGCCGGCGGCCAAGCCAGCCGCGCCCAAGGCGTCCTCGTCCAAGGCCGTGTCGATCGACGCGGATGATTTTGACGATCTGGAAGAATGAGCGGGGATAAGTATCAGGCCGCGCTGGACGCCGCTGCGAGGCAGCTTTCCTACCGCGCGCTGAGCGCCAAGCTGCTGCGGGACAAGCTGCTCGAAAAAGGGCACGACGAGGAGGCCGTCGGTTACGCCCTCGCGTGGCTGGCCGAGCGCAAGCTGCTCAACGACGCGGCGTTTGCCGAAAGCGTCGTGCGCGGCTGCGCGCGCAAGGGCTACGGCGAAATGCGTATCCGGCAGGAGCTGACGCGCCGGGGCGTCGGCCGCGAGGATGCGGAGGCCGCGCTGCGGACGTTTTCGCCCGACCGGGCGCGTATGCTCGCGCTGCTGGACAAGCGCCTGCACGGCGACGTTTCCGACCGGAAAGAGGTCGACAAGGCGGTCGCGGCCCTGCAGCGGCGCGGTTTTTCGTGGGCAGACATCCGCGAAGCGCTCGCCGCCTACGGCGAAAGCCTGCCGGATGAATTTGCGTGAGCGGCGGCTTGCCTTTTCGCGCGGCCTGTGATACAATCCTCCCGAAAGCAGTGGGATAGATGAGTACGGAGGAGGTTTTTCACGATGGATTACGGATTGCTGAATTTGGCGAGCCTGTTTTTCGGCTTGGTCGCGGTGATTCTGCCGGTCGTCAGCTTTTCGGCCAAGAGCCGGCGGATACAGGGCAGATGGGCGGCGATGTCGCTGTGCAGCCTCGGCTCGTGCGCGCTTGCGATCTGTTTGCAGCCTTTTTACACCAGCCATCTGGTGGATATCGAGGACTGGTCCGCGCTGATAGACACGAGCGCGGCGTCCGCTAAAATCTGCGCCGCGCTGCTGGGCGTTACGGTGCTTTTTAACCTGCTCGCGGCCGGCATGCACCGGCTTGATCAAAAAAGCGAGGAATGAAATTCGGCCCTCTCCGATGGGAGAGGGCTTTTTTATGCGGTTTTTCCGCTGTTTTTGTACGAGAGCGTCCGCGCACAGCGCGGGGACAGGGCTTTT
>JAUNGZ010000042.1:3277-4791 GCA_030524205.1 Eubacteriales bacterium | reverse complement strand
TCTGTTTGATAAAAAAGTCAGGCGCATGTCCTGACTTTTTTGTCGAGCGGACGCGAAGCGTCCGCTCTCCTCTTGAAATGCGCCTGCGGGCGGAGATGCGGGGGACGAGGGACGGAGCGCCCACAGGGCGCGGGGTTGGATGAGGAGTTTTTTTGAAAAAATGCTCCTTGGGGGTTGACAAAACCTTGTTCTGTCTATATACTATAAGAGCTTGGTCAAAGACAGCAGGCAGCCGCAAGGCTTGAAAGGCAGAACACGCCGCCCGCCGAGGTCAACACGAAAACTTTTGTTTGTTGTGTACTCTCTTGTCTTTGCACAAGAGAGTACTTTTTATTTATAGGAGGTGAAAAAGATGCCGAATGCAAAGATTCTGGAAGAGAAGAAAGCGCTGGTCGCGTCTCTGGTGGAGAAGATCAAGAACTCTCCCGCGGGCGTGCTGGTCGACTATAAGGGCATCAACGTAGAGGACGATACCAAGCTCCGCCGTGAGCTGCGTGCCGCCGGCGTTGAATACGCGGTCATCAAGAATACCCTGATCCGCTTTGCCGCCAAGGAGCTGGGCTTCGATGCGTTCGACGAGCACCTGAACGGTACCACCGCTCTGGCGATCTCGACGACCGAGGACGTTATCGCGCCCGCCAAGATTCTCGGCGACTTCGCGAAGAAGCACGAGAACTTCACGATCAAGGCCGGTTACCTCGAAGGCAAGGTCATCGACGGCGCCGAGGTGCAGAAGCTTGCGAACATGCCGAGCAAGGAAACCCTTATCGCGCAGGTTCTGTACAGCTTCAACTACCCCATTATGCAGCTTGCTATTGCTTGCGACGCTATCGCCCAGAAGGCCGACGGCAATGAGGACATGAAGGTGGCCGAGCTGGTTGCCGCCAAGGTTCCCGCTGCGGAAGAAGCTCCGGCCGACGCTCCCGAAGCGCCCGCCGCGGAGTAAAACACAAAATCAATTTTAAAAATAACTTAAACGGAGGTACAATCCCATGACTGTTTCTGAGATTATGGAAGCTGTTAAAGAGCTCAAGGTTATGGAGCTCTCTGAGCTGGTAAAGGCTCTGGAAGAAGAATTCGGCGTATCCGCTACGCCCGTAGCTGTTGCCGGTGTTGCCGGCGGCGCTGGCGAGGCTGCTGCCGCTGAAGCCAAGACCGACTTCGACGTCGTTCTGGTTGACGCTGGCTCCTCTAAGATCGGCGTTATCAAGGTGGTTCGCGAGATCACCGGTCTGGGCCTGAAGGAAGCCAAGGAGAAGGTTGACGGCGCTCCGGCCACCATCAAGGAAGCCGCTCCCGAAGCCGAAGCCAACGAGATCAAGGAAAAGCTCGAGGCTGCCGGCGCGAAGGTAGAACTGAAGTAATTAAAATGAAAGGACGCCTGCGGGCGTCCGTGCAGTGTAGGGGACGGCGTCGCCCGCCCGGGCGGGCTGGGTACGCCGATTGCAGATAAGCGGGGGGCGGGGAGGGGGGGGGCGGGCCGTAGCACCCCCCCGCCGCTCCCCTGTACTGCC
>JAUNGZ010000042.1:0-3267 GCA_030524205.1 Eubacteriales bacterium | reverse complement strand
GGGGGGGGGGGGCCGCCCCCATTCCCCACGCCCCCCGCCGACGACGCGCGGCCGCCCCCCCCGCTTCTCTGTTTGTATCCAAAGACCGGGCGGAGCTCGGCCTTTGGATGGAAATGGCAGGGCCATTTCCGGATGGAATGCGCTGCGGCGGGGACATGGGACGTGGGACGGTCGCGCCGCCGCGGCGCGGGGTTGGACGGAGGACGAGGGAGGGGTTAGTGCAGGCTCGTCCAGATTTCGTGCATATTGTCCGCCTTGCGGGTGTAATCGTGGCCGTTCGCGGCCTCCTGAAGATCTAAATGGTACCACTTCGCCGGGTCGGCGTTGTCGGTGAAGGTTTTCATGCCGTCCAGCAGGTCGGCCGCCGTTTCGGGCGCGCGCTCCAGCATGCGGTTGACCAGCGCGACCGCCTCCGCGCGGGTGATCGGGTCGTCCGGGCGGAACCGCCCGTCGCCGTCGCCGCGCAGCCAGCCCTTGTCCGCCGCGCGGTTGATTTCATTTCGCGCCCAATGCGGCGCGATATCGAGGAACAGGTCGTCCCCGCCGTACGCGTCCGCGCCGAACCGTACCGCCACCGCCGCGAACTCCGCGCGTGTGATCCTGCCCTCCGGGCGGAACGCGCCGTCCTCGTAGCCCCGCAGGATATCCGCGTTCGTCAGCGTGGCGATCGCCGTGTTCGACCAGCGGCCCGCCGCCACGTCGGGGTACTCGTGCTGATCCGTTTCATACCGCGCGCGGGTGGGTTCGTCCAGCAGGCGGTAGAAGAGCATGGCGGCCTCCTCGCGCGTGATGTCGCCCATCGGGCGCACCGTACCGTCCGCATAGCCTTGGATATAGGCGATATGGTCGGTTTTGTTCAGCGCGGGCGCGGTATCCTGCCACACCGCGTAAAGATTCAGCGTTTTCGCGGGCATTTTGAACTTGTCGCCCGCCTGATAGACGGCTTTTCCGTCCGCGCTCTCCGCCCAGCCCGCGAACGCCTTGCCCGCCGGGGCGGCAAAGGTCGAGGCGGGCTTGGCCGTCACCTCCGCGCCCGCGCGGTAGCCGCTGTCGCGCACGTCGGACGGCGCGCCCTCAAAATTGCCCTTGTACGCCACCGTGTAGGTGCGCGGTCCGGAGGAGCCGCCGGTGTTCGGCGGGGTGTATCCCCGGTCCATGGCTTGCAGCAACAAGCGCCGGGCGGGCATCTCGAATTCGACCGCTTCGCTCCGGGCGCTCGTGCCGTTCACAAACGTCACACCCGCGAGCAGCCCGCCGGTGCTCACGTCGCTCCAGCATTGGAAGTCGCCCGTCTGCAGGGCGGAGGCGAGCTTTACCGTGTCCCCGGCCCTGTACACGCCGCCGCCCGTGCCGTTCCGCACCGTCAGCACGTGCGCATCCGCGCCCGGCGCGACGTATGCCATATGGAAATATGGCATGCCGCCCGGCAGACGCGCCGTGCCGTCGTCCACCACCGCCGTGCCGTCCAGACCGACGGCACCGGCCGCGTCCGCGCCCGCCTCGGCGGTCAGCACCTTGCCGCCCAAGCCGTACAGGAGGACGGACTGGCTCTGCTCGTCGGCGCTTTCGAAATACGAATTGCGGCACGCATGGACGGCCTCGCCGCCGCCTTGGGCGGTCAGGCTGCCGTCGCCGCGAATCTCAAGCCGGCTGCCGCCCGCGCTGCCGGTATGGTCGGCCGCGTAAATGCCGTAATCCTGTCCGGCTACCTTGTTTTCGCCGGATAAAACGAGCCGGCTGTAACCCTGCGGCAGCTCTATGCCGTGTCCGCCGCTGTTGTCGATAGCCACCTTGGTCAGCGTCAGCGTATGGGGGTTCTGCTCGCTGTTTTCGCCCGTGCACGGCTCCCACAGCGCCGTGCCGCCGCCGACGTCGGCGTAAAACGTGGGCACGGCGACATCTTGCAGGGCAAGCCCGCCGGATTGATCCGTTAAATCCCCGGCGGCGCTGATGCTGACAGCGTTGTCTGCGCCCTCACCCGAAAGATTGCCATATATCCCACTGTATGCGCCAATCCCCGTCACGTCCGCGCCCGCAGCGACCGTCACGTTGCCGCCATTAGCGTCAATTCCTTTTCCCCATTCGCTGCCCGTTCCCAGCGCCCAGACGACGCCGGCTTCGATTGTTATGCTGCCTGGTCCGCCTGATCCGGTCGCCATTGCCGTAATCCCATGGTTTCCCTCACAGCGGAGGACGCCGGTTCCGGAAACAGTCAGCCCGGGATCATAAACCCGTATGCCAGCGCCAGAATATGCGCCGTTGGTTTTTCCGCCAAGGGCAAAGATTTCGCCCTGATTTTCCAGTTTTATTCCGCCTTCTACTCTTATGCCACTGTAGAGCGATGCACCATCCCCGGCGGCCGCCGTCAGCCGGCCGCGCGCCTCGACCGCGATGGTCAGCATGCCGCTCGAAAAAACGCCGCTCAGAAGCTCCCCGCCGGTGACCGTCCAGTCCGCGCCGGCCGCCACGATGATTGTGCCGCCGGGCAGGCTGACGCCATTCGTATTCTCCCCGGTAATCTCACCGGCGCCTTTCAGGGTCAGGGTCAGCTCGTCAAAATCCCATTCCGCCGTGCCTAAGCCGTCCGCAGTTCGATAGACGGTATCCTGCGTTACTCCGGTCAAATCCAGCCCGTCCGGGAGGATGACGGCATCCTCGGCCAGCGCCGCCGGGGGCAGCAGGGCCAGCAGCAGGCATATGCCCGCCAGCAGGGATACCACACGGTTCAATCTCTTGCGTTTCATTTGCATTTCCTCCCTTGTCTTCCCGTCCGGCAAAGGAGGTGACTGGGAAGGGAAAGCCTTTGGCTTTCCCTTCCCAAGGGGGGCCCCCCTTGGGCAAACCTTAGTCATGCGGTATTGTCCGCGTGCCGCTCCCGCGCCTGCGCGCGCCGACGGCGGCACAGAAAAAACGCTTTGTTTCACGCCTCCGGCCGCTCGCCGCCGGGCAGCTCCAGCCGATAGCCGAGGGTGCGCGAGCAGTCGACGCCCGCCTGCCCGCTGCTGACCATGCGCAGCTTTTTCCGCAGCCCGGAGATATGCACGGTAACCGTGCGGATATTCCGGTTCTCCGCCCCGCCCCACACGGCCGCATGCAGCTCCTCCGCGGCGGCGTACCGGCCGCGGCTGCGCTGCAAAAAGTCCAGAAGCTGATATTCCTTTGGCTTGAGCCCGAGATCGCGGCCCTGCCAGTACGCGCGCTGTCCCGCCGGGTCGAGCGTGAGCAAGCCTTCTTCCCGCCGCGCCGGGCCGTCAAGCGGCTCCGCGC
>JAUNGZ010000023.1 GCA_030524205.1 Eubacteriales bacterium | reverse complement strand
GAAAACCATACGGCCGATACGGCCAAAGCCATTGATACCTACTTTGATAGCCATTTGCAGTGTTCCTCCTCAAATTTTGACAATTGTCTCAGTCGATGGTCTTATTATACACTAAACGGGCGAGCTGCCGCAAGGTGTAATATTTGTGAAATTTTTGTCATTATAGACGGGGTTTTTGTATATTTTTCTTTGCAAAGCACTCCGCTCTGGTGGTATAATAAACACATCACACAAAATATAGTATTGCAGCCGCTGGCCGGCCTTATACTCACAAAAAACAGAAAGATCAGCGTTTCGGAGGATAGAGATGGCGGACACATTTTTCTCTGGGCTGGACGACGCGGCACTGCGCGCCCTGCTGGAACGCACTGCGCTGAACGGCGCTGCGCTCCTCACAGTCGGACCGACACTGCATATTGAAAGCCACAGCGAAGCGGCGGCGCGCTTGACCGGCCTTCGCCCGCTTGAACGGGTGGACCAGCTGCTCAGCGAAGCCGCTGTCGCCGCGCTGCGCGACTGCATCGCCCGTCAAACGCCGCGCACGCTGTACGAGGAGCTTGACGGCGCCGAATACCGGCTCGAGCTCGTGCCGCACCGGGACGGCGCGCTGCTCGCCTTCCTGCGCGACGACCGCGCTTCCTATGACGGCAGCCTGCGCGTGCTCCATGCCAAAAGCGCGCAGTGTCTGGGCGCGCTTATGTCGGACATCCGGCGGCTGGAGGACGGCGCGCTGTCCGAAAACCTGCGCAAGCAGTGCCTGCGCATGCACCGCATACTGACGCATTCGGATTTCCTGCACGACCCCCCGCTGACCGAACAGCTGCGGCTGACCTACTGCGACCTCGGCAAAATCTGCCGCAGCGAAGCCAGAGAAGCCGCCGCCCGCACCCAAACGCCGGTCACGGTCGCGGCAGCCGAAAGCTGTACCGCGCTGGTTGAACCACGGCTGATCCGCATTGCGCTGTGCAACCTGCTCGCCAACGCGGTATCCGTCACCAAGGCGGACGGCGATATTGCCCTTTCGCTGCACGACGACGGCGCGTTTATCACCGTCACCGTGGCAGACCGCGGCCCCGGGCTTGACGCGGCATTGTTCGGCACGCTGCTGGCCGGCTGGCAGCGCTCCGTCCCGCTCGACGATTATCTGGCGCTGGCCCGGCAGGGCGCGGCGCTCGGCCTCGGCCTGCCGATCACGCAGCGCATCGCGCTGCTGCACGGCGGCAGCCTGCTGCTCTCGCCGCGCGAGGGCGGCGGCAGCGAGCTGCATCTGTCGATCGCCCATCTGCCCGCGTCCCTTGCCGACCATAACCTGCACGCTCCGATGATTCTGGAAGAGGAATTTACGCTCGAGGAAATCGAATTTTCCGTTTTATGACAAAACTTGCGTTCCCTGCCACTTTATGGTATACTTTTTTAGAATACAGGGCCGGGCGCAGTCCGACCGCAAAGTAAGGAGACAGAAAATGAAAAAAACAATTTCTCTGCTGCTCGCCGCAGCCATGACGGTCAGTCTGGGCGCGACTGCGTTCGCCGCTGAAGACACCGACCCCAAGACGGACACCAACCAGACCGCGCCGGTCTACACCCGTCCGGCCGACGTTACCGGCTGGTATGCCGAAGCCGCCGACTACGTGCTTGAACACAAGCTGATGGACGCCGTTGAAATCGACGGCGCCGCCAGCTTCCAGCCGGATGCGTTCCTGAGCCGTCAGGCCATCGCCGAAAGCATTTTCCGCGACGCGACCGCGCGCGACGTTGCTTCGGTCGACGGGGACGCCGGCATGTCCTTCAAGGAACTGGCGGATTATGCGGATATCGACGAAACCTACCTGCCCGCCGCCTCGTTCTGCTACTACACCGGCATCATGGCGGGCGACAACGAGAAGAAGCTCCATCCCGACGCGATGATTTCCCGCGAGGAGCTTGCCGCCGTGCTGACCCGCTACTATAAGTATCTGGTCAAGACCGACGCCGACCTCGATTCCGGCATGGCCATCAAGGAGTTCACCGACTACGCCGACATCCAGACCTGGGCGCACGAGGAGCTGCAGTTCTGTGTCAACGCCGGCATGCTCAAGGGCAACAAGGATGGTTCCTTTAACCCCAAGGGCAATGTGACCCGTGCCGAAATGGCGCAGATCCTGTTCAATCTGGAGCAATCCTTTGTTGAGAAAGCATATGAGGGCCTCAAGCTGATCAGCAAGTAAAAAAAGCAGAAAAAAACCGCGTTCCAAACGGAACGCGGTTTTGTTTTGCCCAAAATCAATCCTTGTAGAACGCGGAAAAGCCCTTGTAAGCCATATAAAGGTCGAGCTTGGCGATGACTTCAAACGGCGCGTGCATGGACAGCACGGGCACGCCCGCGTCGACCGTGTCGATATTGCGGTTGGCCAGATACATGGCCACCGTGCCGCCGCCGCCCTGATCGACCTTTCCGAGCTGGCCGGTCTGCCAGATCACGCCCGCCTTGTCGAAAATGCAGCGGATGCGCGCCATCAGCTCGGCGGATGCGTCCGACGTGCCGGATTTGCCGCGCGAACCGGTGTATTTGACCAGCGCGAAGCCGCAGTTCGCCTTGGCGTCGTTCCGCTTTTCGGATACCTCGGGGAAATTGGGATCGAATGCGTTGCACACGTCCGCCGACAGGCAGACCGAATGCTCATAGCATTCCTCGGGCAGCACATCCTGCGACCGGCACAGGTCGGCCATAAACGTGTCGAACGCGCGGGACTGCATGCCGGTCACGCCCTCGGAGCCGATTTCCTCCTTGTCCACCAGCAGGCAGACGCAGGTGTGGCCGGGCGCGCCCTTCAGGTCGAGCAGCGCGGTCGCGGCGGTGTAGGAGCACACGCGGTCGTCGTGCCCGTACGCGCCGACGAACGAGCGGTCAAAGCCGATGTCGCACGCGCCGAACGCGGGCACGCAGCACAGCTCGGCGGACAGGAAATCCGCCTCGGTCATGCCGTAGGCGCGGTTCAGGTGCTCCATCACGGCGAGCTTTACCTTTTCGGCGCACTTTTCCTCCGCGGCGTCCGACGGCGCGGAGCCGACAAGCACGTTCAGCCCCTCGCCCTTCACGACCTCGGTCGCCTTTTTGCTCATCTGCTCGGTGGCAAGGTGGGGCAGCAGGTCGGTGATGACGAATTTCGGGTCGTCCGGCTTGTCGCCGACGCGCACCTCGACTTTTTTCACCTGCCCGTTGTGGCAGACGCAGACCACGCCGCGCAACTCAA
Source organism: Eubacteriales bacterium (assembly GCA_030524205.1). Taxonomy (GTDB): domain Bacteria; phylum Bacillota; class Clostridia; order Oscillospirales; family Butyricicoccaceae; genus Agathobaculum. The sequence continues at coordinate 36,014 of JAUNGZ010000023.1, read as the reverse complement.
GCGGAATGGCCGTCCACTGGTACTTTTTGATGCCGCCGTAATAGTGGGTCTTGAAATAAGCCATTTCACCGTCCTCATAGAGCGGCACGGTGCGGATGTCGACGCGCGGCGCGTCGAGGTGGGCGGCGGTCAGCCGCACGCCGTCCGCGAGGCTTTTTTTGCCGATCACGGCAAGGGTAATCCCCTTTTCGCGGTTGATCTGATAGATCTTGTCGCCGCTTTTGAGCGCGTCGCCGCGCTTCCACGCGCGGAAGCCCTTGCTTTCGGCCAGACGCACCATTTCCTTCACCGCGTCGCGTTCGGTCTTGCCCTCGTCGAGAAAGGCCTTGTAGCCCTCGGCGTAGGTTTGCAGGGCCTTTTTGTCGCCGCTTGTCAGGCGGTCGAAGCCGGTCTTTTTGTCATAGAAAAGCTGTTCGGAAGTCATATTTCAATCTCCTTTACTGAGAATTTGATATAAAGCATCGGTTTCCCGCCAAAGCGCGGCAAGGTCGCCGTTGTTTTCGATGATATAATCACATTTCCCGCGGTAAAACGCATCGTCCGGCTGGGCGAGGATGCGCGCGCGCGCAGCCTCTTCCGTCAGCCCGTCGCGCTCCATCACGCGGCGGACGCGCGCGGCCCGCCCGGCCAGCACGCCGACCGTTTTATCGCAGAACTCGTCCGCGCCCGCCTCAAACAGGGTCGGCGCGTCGTACAGCACGATGGGGCGGCCGCTTTGCCGTTCGATTTCCGCAAGCGAGGCCGCGCGGATATAGGGAACGGTGATTTCGTTCAATTTTTGCAGCTTCGCGGCGTCGGCAAACACGATTCGCGCAAGCTTCGGGCGGTCGAGCGCGCCGCTTTCGGTCAAAACACCGCTGAAGGCCGCGTCCAGCGCGGCGAGCATTTCGCCGTTTGCTTGGCACAGGCTGCGGTAAACCGCGTCCGCGTCCACCCAGCCCGCGCCGAGCGCGCGCATGCGCGCGGCAACCGCGCCCTTGCCCACGCCGCTGCCGCCGGTCAGGCCTATGATTCTCATTTTACCCTCCCTTTGCTCCGCTATTCCTTGACTTTGCCGAAACGCACTCTCCAAGCACCGCGCCGCCGATAATCAGCGCCGCGCCCAAAATTTGCAGCGGCAGCATGGTTTCCCCCAGCAGCAGCACCGAAAACAGCACTGCCGACAGCGGCTCCAAATAGCCGCACAGCGCAACCGTCTGCACAGGCAGCCGTCCGATGGACGAAAAATAAAAATAACAGCCGACGCCCGTATTCACAAGGCCAAGCAGCAGAATCCAGCCCCAATCGCTCGGCCGAACCGTGAACGCGTATCCCGTTTTGACGCCGGCAAACACCGCGACGGTTAAAAAGCTGGCAATCAACTGCAGCGCGGCGTTCTCCATTCCGGTTACACGCGCGGCCTTTTTATTGCAGATTACCATTACGGCGTACATCACCGCGGACATCACGCCGCAGAACAGCCCCCAGACATTTCCGCCCATTCGCATCGCCTGCCCGTTTACCAGCATAATACCGCACAGCACGGCGGCAAAGCCCGCCAGCTTGTCTAGGGTCAGCTTTTCCCGGAACAAAAAGGGCGACAGCGCCATCACAATAACCGGGCCGCAGTAATAGACAAGGGACGCGATGCTCACACCGATTTGGGCATATGCCTCATACAAAAACATCCAGCTTGCGCCCATAGCCGCGCCGGACAGCACGATCATGCCAAAATCGCTTTTGCTGCGGGAAAACGTTATTTTTTGCCTTGTCAACAGAAAGATCGCCGCCAGCAGCAGACTGCCGATCATCGTCCGCAAAAGTACGATTTCGTAGCTGTTCAGCGCGATATGCGCCGCGACAATACCGTTTGAGCCGAAAAGCAGCAGCGCCGCGATATATTTACAGTAAGGCCCGTTCAATTTGGATACCTCTATTTTATGTCAACCACCACAAACCCCGCCGCTTTTTTGATGCGGTTGGCGACCGCCAGACCCAGCCCCTCGTCGGGCGGGCACTGGGCGTAGATTTTCGTCACGTCCGTTTCGTCGAACGCGCGCAGCGCGTCGAACACCTCGCGCGCCTGTGCGGCCAGATCGAATCGGGAGCCAAAGCATTTTACCGTGCAAGTGGGGAAACTCTCCCGGTATTCGTCAAAGCAAAGCACACCAGTGGAGCTGTCTGCCCGATTTTGGATGTATTCCGCCGCCTTTTGTGGGTCTCCGCACACGACCGTCACGGGCGCCTTAGGCGCGTAATGGCGGTATTTCATGCCCGGCGCGGATACCTTGACGTCGTCCCCGATCTTCTCATACAGCGCGCGGTCGACCTCGACCTCGACCAAAACGGTTTCGAGCTGCTCGAGCGTCACGCCGCCCGGCCGCAGCAGGCGCGGCCTCGCGCCCACAAGCGAAACGACCGTCGATTCCACACCCACGCCGCACGGCCCGCCGTCCAGAATGGCGGCGATTCTGCCGTCCATGTCGCGCAGGACATGCGCGGCCGTCGTGGTGGACGGCCGTCCCGACGTGTTCGCTGAGGGCGCGGCCAGCGGCACGCCGCTTTCGCGGATGAGCGCGCGCGCGATCGGGTGCGACGGCAGGCGCACGCCCACCGTATCCAGCCCGCAAGAGACCTCGTCCGGAATGCGGTCCCCCTTGGGCACGATCATGGTCAGCGGCCCGGGCCAGAACGCCTCCGCAAGGCATTCCGCCATCTCGGGCACGGCGGGGCACAAGCCGTAAATCTCCGCAAAATCCGCGATATGGACGATCAGCGGATTATCCTGCGGTCTGCCCTTAGCAGCAAAAATTTTTGCCACCGCTTCCCCACTCAGGGCATTTGCAGCAAGGCCATACACCGTTTCAGTGGGCATACCCACTACTTCTCCGGCCAAAATTAAGCGCGCGGCGGTTTTTACTGCATTTTCATCATCTTGTGGGGACAACAGCAATGTTTTCAAGTGTAATTCTTCTTTCTGTGGGGATATTAAGTGAATAAAGCCGCATTTCCGACGGCTCATCCCTCTCCCTGCGCACGCAGCTTTTCCGCCGTGTCGGCGGCGATCAGCGCGTCGAGGATTTCGTCCATATCGCCGTTCAAAAACTGGTCGAGCTTATACAGCGTCAGCTTGATGCGGTGGTCGCTGACGCGGTTTTCCGGGAAATTATAGGTGCGGATGCGCTCCGACCGGTCGCCCGTGCCGACCTGACTTTTGCGGTCGGCGGCGATAGACGCCTGCTGCTTTTCCACCTCAGCCTCGTACAGGCGGCTCCGCAGCACGCGCAGGGCCTTGTCCTTATTCTTGTGCTGGCTGCGCTCATCCTGACACTCGACGACAGTGTTCGTCGGAATGTGCGTGATGCGGATGGCGCTCGAGGTTTTGTTGATATGCTGCCCGCCCGCGCCGGACGAACGGAAGGTGTCGATGCGCAGATCGTTCGGGTCGAGGTAGAAATCGACCTCCTCGGCCTCGGGCAGCACGGCGACGGTCGTGGTCGAGGTATGCACGCGGCCTTGGCTCTCGGTCTCGGGCACGCGCTGCACGCGGTGCACGCCCGACTCGAATTTGAGCCGCGAATATACCATTTCGCCCGCCACGCGGAACACGATTTCCTTATAGCCGCCCAGCTCGGTTTCGGACGCGCTCATCACCTCGGTCTGCCAGCCGCGCCCCGCCGCGTACATGGTGTACATGCGGTACAGGTCGGCCGCGAACAGCGCGCTTTCCTCGCCGCCCGCGCCGCCGCGGATCTCGACAAAGATGTTTTTGCCATCGTTCGGGTCCTTGGGCAGCAGCAAGAGCTTGATTTCGTCGGTCAGACGCGCCTCATCGGCCTTGGCCCGCTGCAGCTCCTCCTGCGCCAGCTCCTTCATATCCGGGTCGGACAGCAGCTCGACAGCCTCCGCGATCGCCTGCCGCGCCCGCTCATAGGCGCGGTACGCGGTCACGATCGGCTCCAGCTCGCCCCGTTCCTTCAGCAGCTTTGCCGCGCGGGCGGGATCGTCGTACAGGTCGGGCGCGGACAGACGCATTTCCAGCTCGTCCAGCCGGGCAGACAGCGTTTTCAGTTTTTCAAACATAGGCGTACTTCCTTTTCTGTTTGACGCCGCCGGCCAGAGGTTACCAGCGTCCGGTCAGCATCAGCCCCAGAATGGAGCAGTATTCGCGGCAGCGCACCGCAATCCACTGCGGCGGATAGGGCGTCGGCGCGGGAATGCCGCAGGCGTCCAGCCCGCCGTCCGCCATCAGCACGCGGGCGCGCGCTAGATGGTAGTCATTGGTGATAACGGCGGTCCGCACGCTGTCCGGCGCGGTAAGCATCCGCTGTGTTTCGATCAGCGCGCGGGCGTTGCGGATATTCTGTATGGTGTTGGTCGACTGATCCTCACGAATCAGCCGATCCGGCGAGACTCCCCGCGCCGACATATAGTCGTACATCGCGTCGGCCTCGGCGCGCGGCTCGTTGCCGCCCTGACCGCCGCACAGCAGGGCTTTCGCGTCCGGGTGCGCCGTCAGGAAATCGACCGCCGTGTCGCACCGCGCAGCCAGCGCGGCGGAGGGCTGTCCGTCGGGGTTGACCAGCGCGCCGAGCACGAGGATATAGTCGGCGTTTTCCGCCTCCGGGTCGGTGCGCATGCCCTGTCCGATCACAAAAAGCTGGATATACGCAAACGACAGCACGAACAGCGTAAATAGCACGCGCCCGGCAACCGACAGCACGCGGCAGACCTTTGATCTCTCGCGGTTTTTCAGCATCAGCCACTCGCCCGCGCAGCCCAGCGCCAGCGCCAGAAAAAACACCCCGCCGAACCGCGAGGGCCGGAACGGCAGCTGCGCCAGACCCAGCGCCGCGCACGGCAGCGCGAGCGCCAGCCAGAATTTGCGTTCCTTCACGTTTGCATTTCCTCCAATTCGGCGGCGACGGCCTCCCATTCGTCCATTTTGGCGGCGAGCAGCTCGTCGCAGGTCTCCTTTTCGGCCATCAGCTCGAGCAGCCGGCCCGAATCGGACGAAGCTTCGAGCATCTGCCGCTCCAGCTCGCCGGCCTGCGTTTCCAGCTGGGAAATTTCCCGCTCGAGCGAGGAAAGCTGCTTTTGCAGGTTTTTGGTGCCGCCGGTGCGCTTGAGGCGCTCGGGTGGCTTCGGCACGTCGTCCAGCGTGGGCGCTTCGCGCTTTTTGCGCGGCGGCGAGGACGGAGCCGGATTTTCGGGCAAAACCCCTTTTTCTCGGAATTTTAAAAACTCTGAATATGTGCCGATAAAGTCAATCAAATGCCCGCCCTCGAGATAAAGCACGCGGGTTGCGAACCGCTCGACAAAATACCGGTCGTGCGAAACGAACAGCAGCGTGCCGTCGAACGCTTCGACCGCCTCCTCGATCCACTCGCGGGAGGCGAGGTCGAGGTGGTTGGTCGGCTCGTCGAGAATCAGGAAATTGAGCGGGTCGTACATCAGTTCACACAGCCGCAGGCGGCTTTTCTCGCCGCCGGACAGCATTTCAACCGTTTTCTGCTGCGTCTCGCCCGAAAACTGGAACGAACCGAGCCGGTTGCGCGCGACCTGCATGGACACGTTCTTGTCGTAGATCAGCGTGTCGATCAGGTTGCGGCGCGGGTTGGCAAAGTGCACCTGCTGGGGCAGATAGGCGGGCTTCAGGCCCACGCCCTTGCGGATCACGCCGCCGTCCGGCGTTTCCTCGCCCAGCAGGATTTTGAGCAGCGTCGTCTTGCCCGCGCCGTTCGCACCCAGCAGCGCGACCCGCTCGCGGTTGCGGATGTTGAAGCTGATTTCGTGTAATATTTCCCTGTCGTTATAACTCTTTGTAATATCCCGTACCTTTAAAACCTCCTCGGTTTCATAATTCGGATCGCCGAAGGTAACGGTCATTTTTTTATCCGTTTTAGGACGGTCGGTCACCGTCATGCGCGCGATGCGCTTTTCAATGGAGGCGGCGCGCTTGGCAAGGTGCTCGGTGCCGTGCTCGTGCATGGTGCGCGCGACAGCCTCGAGCCGCCGCTTTTCAGCCAGCTCGTGCTCGTGGTGCTTAAGCTGCTCCTCGCGGCGGCGTTTGCGTTCGACCGCGTAATAAGAGTAGTTGCCGTTGTAGAAATCGCAGGTGCAGTCGTGGATTTCGATCACGCGGTCGCAGCATTGGTCGATAAACCAGCGGTCGTGCGAAATAATCAGCACCGTGCCGCGGTAAGCGAGCAGGTATTCGCCCAGCCAGTCGACCGCGTCCATATCGAGGTGGTTGGTCGGCTCGTCGAGCAGCAGCAGGTCGGTCTGCTCCAGAATGATGCGCGCCAGATTGACGCGCGTTTTTTCGCCGCCCGACAACAGTTCAAAGCGCTGCGCGCGCATTTCCCTAGGAATTTCCAAGCCGTTGCACACCCGGTCGACCTCAAAATCGCGGTTGTAGCCGCCGAGCGCTTCCAGCCGCGTTTCCAGCCGCGCATAGCGCCCCAGCAGCGACGCGTCGTCCGGCCGGCGAGACATTTCATCCGTCAGCTCGTCCATCGCGGCGGCGATCTCGTCGGAAACGCGGAACGCCAGCCGCAAAACGTCCTCCACGGTCGTTTCGGGCTGGAAATCGGGCATTTGGTCGATAACGCCCGCGGTTTTGCCCTGTCCGAACGAAACATAGCCGCCGTCATACGGCAGACGGCCGGTTAAAATGTTCAGCAGCGTCGTCTTGCCCGCGCCGTTCGCGCCCAGAATGGCAACCTTTTCGCCCGGCTGCACGTCAAACGAGATGTCCTGCAATATCAGGCGGTCGCCGTAGTATTTTGTTAGGTTTTGTACCGATATATCAGCCACGGAAGGAGCCCCTTTCGTTACGTTTCCAAAAGAATACTGCTATTATAGCACATTTTTTCCCGCTCGAAAAGCCGGAAAGCAAAATCCCTTCCGTCCCCTCGTCCTCTCGCCCCCGTCCTACCCCGCGCCGTCGCGGCGCGACCGTCCCTTCGTCCCCCGTCCCCCGTCCTACCCCGCGCCCCGTGGGCGCGACCGTCCCCCCTCCCCGTCCGCAGACGCTCTTCCATCCGGAAATGGCGCTGCCATTTCCATCGAAAGGCCGAGCTCCGCCCGGTCTTTTGATACAAACAGGAAAACGGCCACGGAATCGCAATTCCGTGGCCGTTTTCCTGCAACAGGCGTCTCCGGCCAAAGGCCGGAACGCCGCCCTCAAACCGGACTGTACGTCCGGTTTGAACGCCCGAAGGGCGTCCCTCGTTCGAAAGCGTGGTTTCGATCAAATTTTCAGTATCTCATCAGCGGAATCTGATGCGGCTCCGCCTCGCCCGCGGGCAGCAGCATCGAGGAGATGTCCGGCCGCGCGGTTTCGATGAAGTTAACGCCGCTGTGCAGCAGCGCGGCCAGCGTGCGCTCGTTATTGGTCGGCAGGCTCATGGTGAACAGTCCGGTGCGCTTGCAGGCAGCAATGAGCTGCGGCGTCAAATCGCCCGGCGCCGCGCGCAGGCCGAACAGGCCGGTCGTCTGCGCGGCGCGCACCAGCGCGTCGATATTATCGGGCAGCGCGGGCAGCTCGCCCATAATGTGCAGATCGGGATTGGCGACCGCGATACGCGCCGCCTCGACCAAACCGAGGCCGACAAAAATCGTCTCGTCCAGATACTCGGCGTGGCGCAGCGTCATGCGAAGCTGCGGCAGCAGCGTCTGGTTATGTACCGTAATTGCGATTTTCGCTTGGCAGGTGCGCGCCAGCTCGATGGCCTGTCCCGCCGGGACAAGCTGCGGCGCCGCCTGATGCAGCTCGGCATAGCTGTAATCGCTGATATTCATGCGCGCGCCGTCGTTCGACGTGCAGTAGCCGTCCGACGAGAGCACGGCGATGCCGTCCGCCGTCATATCGACCGACAGGCAGCAGCCCTTGGCGCCTTCCTCATTGCCGGCGAGAATGGATTCCAGCCCATCCGGCTCGGTATCCATGCAGCCGACCGCGGACAGGACGAATACCTCTTTATTGGTATAATACAATACCGTCCCCTTCTTTCCGCTTACAGGGTCTCAGGCGCCTCGTAGTCCACGCCCATCGTGTCAACGGTGACCGTTTTCATTTTCTGCTGCTGGCGGGGGCGGTCCTTCCAGTCGCGCGGGGTGTTGACGATCGCGTCGACAACATCCATCCCCTCGGTCACCATGCCGAAGGAGGCGTACTGGCCGTCCAGATGGGGCGAATCCTCCGTCATGATGAAGAACTGGCTGCCGGCCGAGTCGGGCGCCATCGTGCGCGCCATCGAGAGCACGCCGCGCGTGTGCACCAAATCGTTCTGGAAGCCGTTCGCGGTGAATTCGCCGCGGATCTCATATCCCGGGCCGCCGGTTCCGGTGCCCTCGGGGTCGCCGCCCTGAATCATAAAGCCCGGAATCACGCGGTGAAAGATCGTGCCGTCGTAAAACCCTTTTTGAATCAAGGAAATAAAATTGCGCACCGTATTGGGCGCTACCTCGGGATATAACTCAGCGCGGATCGTGCCGCCCTGTTCCATCTCTATCGTGACGATCGGATTGCTCATTACCTTACCACTCCATCATGAACGCATAAGCCTGCGTATATTTGTTTATATTGTATCAAAACTACGCGCAAACAGCAAGAGTTGTTTCCATAATGAAAACTCCAGCCAAAATCCGACCTTTTTCACAAATAAATCCACTTTATACACACGGCTTTCCACAGGCTGTGTGGGGATAACTCTGTGCACAAAGTGGATAACTTCTTGTATTTCCGTCCGCAAACAGGCTTATTATCGGCGCGGGGCGTTTACGCTTAGTTATATTTTATACAAAAAGCGGAAAAACACGAATGAAGCACGCGGCTGTGCGGCACACTTTGTTTGCAGGTATTTCTGCAAAAGTAAGGAGGATCACCATGGCGGAAGATACCCAGCCTATTAAGGCGCCAGAAGAAAACAGCATCGCGGAAACCGGCTCGATTACGGCAAAAACCTCGCGCGGCACCGTGCACTGCATTACGATCGTCGGCCAGATCGAGGGCCACATGGAGCTGCCTTCGCAGAACAAAACCACAAAATACGAGCATCTGATCCCGCAGATCACCGCGGTGGAGCAGGCCGAGGAGATCGACGGCATGCTGATTCTGCTCAACACGGTCGGCGGCGACGTGGAGGCCGGCCTTGCCATCGCGGAGCTGATCGCGGGCATGAAAAAGCCGACCGTGTCGCTCGTGCTCGGCGGCGGGCACTCCATCGGCGTGCCCATGGCGGTCGCCGCGAAAAAGAGCTTTATCGCGGCTTCCGCGGCGATGACGATCCATCCGGTGCGCATGAACGGGACGATCATCGCCGTGCCGCAGGCGTTTGAATACTTGGCGAAAATTCAAGAGCGGATCGTCGACTTTATCACGGCGCATTCGGCGATTTCGGCCGGCCGCCTGCAGCAGCTCATGCGCGAGACCGGCCAGCTTACCGCCGATATCGGCACGGTTATCTCCGGCAGACAGGCCGTCGAGCTGGGGCTGATAAATGCTGTCGGCACGCTGTCCGACGCGCTCGACGCGCTGTATGATATGATTGCCGCGGCACGTCCGCAAACGGAAGGCGAAAAATAATCCCGCCTCCGCACACTGGCAGACAACAACAAAGGCCCCGTCACCCGACGAGGCCTTTTACTTCCAGATTTTCATACAATTCCTTTTCTCAGCGGGATTTTTCCTGCTGCAAGGTCTATTTTTGATTGATCCTTCCGTATTTTTCGCTTGTTTTCCTTTATCCTAACGTCCGCGGGAGCCGCCCGGCTGCGATTCATATTGGTAAGTGTCCGGCTGCGGTAAAGCTTGCAGCCGCTTGTCTTGTTTTAACGCTTTGTATCCACAAAAGACAGTTTACCGTCACATTCGGGAACTCTATATCAATTTCTGGATGCGTCACTTCTCGGCGGGTGATCGTTCGATTCTGTTCCTGCGCTGCCCGAACCACTTTCAGGAATCTTTGATATGATCGCGGGGTTCTTCTCTGGTTCGCTTTTGCGGCACCATACTCATCAGTATGCCCATCGGCCAATGGGTGCGCACTATTTTTGGCATTTGGCAGGTATCGTACGGATACTTAGTCATTCGCCAACGCATCATTCAGGGTTCTGTCATGCTTGAACCTTGCTTTCCTGCTGCCTCGATCCGCTTTTTCGCATCAGTATGTTGCACGGTTTTCGTTTCACGAGGATAGCTTCCTCAAAGGTGCCGTTCCTACTTGTCAGAAGCCGATCGCGCTTTTCAGGCGGTTCGTTGTTTCGATATGGAACTCGCTCTTTTTTATAGCTATCACCTTTATCGTTTCGGTTACAGCGCCGCGGCGAGTCCCGCGAACTGGTAGGATGTTTCTTCTGATACCATTGGACTCACCCCTTTCTCCGGTATCATTTGGCTTTCATTGCCAGCCCTTCCAGAATAGGATCGGGTTGCGCCTTCTCGCAGGACCCCTGTCCTGCGTCCTTGGTGTTTGCCCTTTTCTTTTCTGTGCCATTATAATATCATCAACTTTGCACAACGTCAAGGGTAAATTATCGTTTTTTTATGGTGATTTTGCATTAAATTTAGTTTTTCTTTTCAGCATTTTTCCTCTTTTCATGTATGCTGCAATTTGCTATAATGATATTGTTGGGTGTGTTATAGGCGCCCTTCGGAATTGGGATAGTCAATCAATCGTCTCGGGGGTCTTTGGACTCCCTTTTTTTGAGGAGGATAAAAATTTGGATATTTTTAGCTTCTATATGCCCACGCGCTTATATTTCGGCAGCGGCGCCGTCAAAAAGCTGGGCAAGGCCCGCCTGCCGGAGGGCAAGGGGCTGATCATCACCGGCGGCACCTCGACCACGCGGCTCGGCTATGTCGACCGGGTGGCGGACGCGCTGCTCGAAGCCGGCCACGAAACCCTTGTATATAATAAGGTGCAGCCCAACCCGACGATCGAGGGCGTGCGCGCCTGCGCGGCCATCTGCCGGGAGGAGGGCGTCTCGTTCGTCGTCGGCCTCGGCGGCGGCTCGTCGATCGACACCGCCAAGGCGGTCGCGGTCATGGCGACGAACGACGGCGACTGGTGGGACTACATCCACGGCGGCTCGGGCGGCGGCAAGCGCATCACAAAGGACGCGCTGCCCATCGTCGCGGTGCCGACCACCGCGGGCACCGGCACCGAGGCCGACCCCTTCACCGTCATCACCAACGGCGAGGAAAAGATCGGCGGCGGCGGGGAAAAGTGCTTTCCGACAATCTCGGTCGTCGACCCGGATTTCATGATGACCGTGCCGCCGCACCTGACGGCCTATCAGGGCTTCGACGCGTTCTTCCACGCGGCGGAGGGCTATCTGGCCTCCTGCGCCAATCCGATAAGCGAAATGTTTTCGCTGCGCGCGGTCGAGCTGATCGGCAAGTCCCTGCCCACCGCCGTGCACGACGGCGGCAACGCCGACGCGCGCGCCGACGTTGCGCTGGCAAACACGCTGGCGGGCTTTGTCGAGACGCTGTCGAGCTGCACGGGCGAGCACGCCATCGAGCACGCGCTTTCCGCCTACCACCCCGAGCTGCCGCACGGCGCGGGCCTGATCATGATCTCCAAGGCGTACTGGAGCCGCTTTTTCGCTTCGTCGGGCGGCCGGCTGGTCGCGCTGGCGAAGGCGCTTGGCAAAACCGACGCCAAAACGCCCGAGGACTTCATCGACGCGCTCTGCGCGCTCCAGAAGCAGTGCGGCGTGCACGAGCTGCGCCTGTCCGGCTACGGCGTCACGCCCGAGGATTTCGGCAAAATCGCGGACAATGCGATCGACACCATGGGCGGCCTGTTCCGCGTCGACCCGCATCCGCTTTCGCGCGGGGACATCATTGAAATTTTACAGGAAAGCTGCCGTTAAAACCGCGCTTTCCGCTTACAACAAGGGGGACCTATTCCGATGAAACATGTGCTGATGCTGGCCACCGGCGGCACTATCGCCAGCCGGCAGACCGGCCACGGCCTCGCGCCGTCGCTGACCGGCGAGGAGCTGCTTGAATTCCTGCCCGAGCTGGCCCGGATCTGTAAGGTTGTGGTCGACAATCCGATGAGCGTCGACTCGACCGACATGACCGCCGCCGACCGCATGCGGCTGGCCGAGATCGTTTGGCAGAATTACGACCGCTACGACGGCTTCGTGATCGCGCACGGCACCGATACGCTGTCCTACACGGCGGCGCTGCTGTATCACGTGCTGCGCAACCTGAACAAGCCGGTCATCATCACCGGCTCGCAGAAGCCGGTGGGCGAGCCGGATTCGGACGCCGAACGCAACCTGCTCGACGCCTTCCGCGTGATCGAGGCGGGCTACGTGGGCGTGGCCGCCGTGCTGCACGGCCAGATCATCCGCGGCAACCACGTCGTCAAAATGCACACGACCGACGTCAACGCCTTCCGCTCGGTCGGCGCGCCGCTCGCCGGCACGGTGGACGAAAGCGGGCGCGTCTGGCTCAAAATCGTGCCGCTGCTCGGCGGCGAGCCGTCCTTCATCGAGCAGGTTGACCCGCGCATCGTATTGATGAAGCTGGTGCCCGACCTCGATCCGTCGATCATCGACTTCCTCAGCCGCTACCCCAAGGTCATTATCGAGGGCTTCGGCTCGGGCGGCATCCCGCAGCGGCTGGAAAAGGTGGTGCAAAAGCTCATTTTGAGCGGCACCAAGGTGTATTTGACCAGCCAGTGCATCGAGGGCGAGACCAACCTGCACAAATACGAGGTCGGCCGCCGCGCCGAGGCGATGGGCGCGATCTCGCTCGGCCACCGCACAACCGAGGACGCGCTCGCGGCGATCATGTGCGGGGAAATATGAGGGATATAAAAACGGACGCGCACGCGTCCGTTTTCTCATTTTTCAAAAAGTCCCCGCGCCGCAGCGCGCTTAAAATAGAAAACGGCGGCCATGCCGCCATTGCTCTCATTGAATCGCCGCACGGCGGCGGAAAGCAGATAGAGGGCTTCGGCCTCATAAAAAGCGCGAGCTTTGCCCGTGCTTTTTATTGCCCGTAGGCCGCTATCCTTATTCTCACGCTTTGCGCGAATATAATGAGCACAAACCGTCGGAGAACTGTGCCTGAAAGGCGCGGTTCGGAGGCGGAATTTCGATCGGAAGCGTGCTTCCGATCGAGAAGCGTGCTTCCAATCGGAACGGTTATATTTTTCTTTTGTTCGGTACATACTGATGGAACAGAAAGGAGTGTTTGTTTATGCAGGTCAAAATCGACCGCGACGGCTGCATTTCCTGCGGCCTGTGCGAGGGCACCTGCCCTGAGGTTTTCCGCATCGCTGACGACGGCCTCGCCGAGGTGCACCACCAGCCCGACGACGCCGCGCAGGAAGCCGGCGCGCAGGAGGCCGCGGGCGGCTGTCCGGTATCCGTTATTCACACCGAAGGCTGATTTATATTTATATTGCACAATTTCTTTCTTATCTATTTGTATATTTCATACAATCATTCTCTTGTTTTGCACAAAAATAAGGCGTATAATATATACAAATCATAAAAGAAAGAAGGCCTCAATGATGAATAGCTTTGTTAGAGCGCTTGTCAAAATGAGTGAATCTACAATGGAGAGCGACGGTTACGTTCGCGGCCTGATCCGCACCTACGGCGGCGAGGTCTCCGGTCGAGCCAAGTCCAAGCGCGGCTGATAAGCCCCGCTTCTCCATAAAAGAAAACGTCCGGGAGCACTGCTCCCGGACGTTTTCTTTATGCTTTCGGCCCGATATTTTCCCGGTAATACGCCTCAAACAGGCTCATCATCAGCCCCTTGCGGCGGTTTTCGCCCGGATGGCGCAGATACCGCCAGCACGCCAGCGCGGTGAGCAGCCCGCCGACGGTGCACACGATGATGTCCTGCATGGTGTCGCCCACGCCGGTCAGCGCGACTTGCTGGGGATCGGCGCCCGAAAACGAAACAACGTATTCCCAGATTTCCCAAACCGCCGCCGTCCACACGGCGAACATCCACGAAAACGCGGCGGCGTTGAAAGCGTCCGCCGGGTCGAGCGCGTGGCCGGGCTTGCGGCTGAAATAAACCACCATGCCCAGCGCCGCGAACAGAAAGCCCGACAGGAAGTGCAGGATTTTATCCCAGCACGGGATGAAATCATAGCCGCCGAACAGGCTGGCGAACGGCACGGCCGCCAGCACGAACGCGTCGAACACGATTTCGAGCAGCGGCACCGGGCGCAGCCGCAGCACGCGGTACAGCAAAAGCGGCACCGCCGGCAGCGCAAGCGCCGCTACGGCGAGCAGCAGATTATATACCGAAGCGTCCCGCCGCAGGCGGAACGCCACCGCGCAGGACGTGAACACATAATAAAAAACCAGCATGCCGTTTCGCGCCGCGCGCATCCGTTTCATAAAGCGCCTCCGTTATTTGTATTTCTGGTATTCGCCCACGGCCAGCTCGTCGCAGCGGTTATTGTACGGGTTGTCGGCATGGCCCTTCACCCAATGGAACTTGACCTCGTGTTTGTCCAGCAAATCGAGCAGCCGTCCCCACAGCTCCGGGTTTTTAGCGGGTTTTTTATCCCCTTTCACCCACCCCTTGGCGCGCCAGCTTTTGGCCCAGCCCTTGGTGACGCCGTCGACGACATACTTGCTGTCCGAATACAGGTCGACCGCGCAGGGCTCGGACAGGGCCTCGAGCGCTGTGATCACGCCGAGCAGCTCCATGCGGTTGTTGGTGGTGGACGGCTCCGAGCCGGACAGCTCCTTCTCGAATTTGCCGTAGCGCAGCACCGCGCCCCAGCCGCCCGGCCCCGGGTTGCCCGAGCACGCGCCATCGGTATAGATCGTTACGTTTTTCATAGTGTCTCCCAAACCGTTTTTTCTTATTATAACAGATTATTTTTGATCTGTCAGACCCAGCAGATAATCCACTGACGTATGATACCGTTTTGCTAATGCAATCAAAATATCGGTTGGTACATCGCGTTTTCCTGTTTCATACATGTGATATTGCGGCTGTGAAATCTTTAATTCACTTGCGAGCGCAGCTTGTGTTAAGTCTGCATCTTCACGCATATCTTTAAGTCTTTTATACTGCATTTTTTCACCTCTTGATAAGATCTTATTCTATATCCAAACGAATATATTGACTTTATATGTGTTTGTATATAAAATAATGAAGAGGTGATATTTTATGGTTGAAATGATCTGTTTAAACTGCAAATATTTTCAACAGCATTATGTCCGCTGTGGCGGCGAGTTCGCCAAAGCCGGATGCGGCCACTGCACCGAAAGGCGCGTGAAAACCCGCCTGCCCTACTCCAAGGCCTGCGACAAATTCGAGCAAAAGCGCTGAACGCAAAAAACCGCCCGGAGCCTTAGACTCCGGGCGGTTCGGTTTTTTTATTATGCAAGCGCGGCCACAGGCGCGTCCACCTGCTCGTAAACAATGCTGATGATCGAAAGCACCACCATCGCCGTGGCGCGGCAGATGTGCAGCAGGTCGTCGTCGATACCGTGCTTGCGGCCCTCGGCGCGGTACTCCTCGTGCATCGTGCCGACACGGCGGATCAGCGCGTCCACCGACAGCGGGGGCAGAATCGGGTTTACCCATTCGCCGAACCGGGACTCGGTCACGCGGCGGCGGATCACCAGCGCGATGCGCTTTTCATACACATAATGCGCCAGCAGGTTGTGGTCGTAAATATCATCGTTATGCGGATAGGTGAAGAAATCGGTGATAAAGTGGCAGATCTCGCCGAGATCGACCGACAGCTCATGTCCGTTCACCGGTCCGATGGTGTATTTTTCCGCAAACGCGCGGATTTTTTCCATCACCTCGTCCATCATCAGCGAGGGATAATGGCGCTTGGTTAAGTAAGTACCAGTCAGGTCGGGCTTCAAATTGCCATAGACAAAGCCGCTTTGGTCAAACGTCACGCCGCAGGTCTGCTCGACATAGTCCAGCAGCAGATGCGCGACACGAACATGGGATACGGAATCCATCAACAGCCCTCCAGCCGAAAAAGCGATCTATTTTCTTAACGGTTTCTTAGCTCTCAAATCATCAACAGTATACCACACAATTTTGCCGCTGTCTCGTGTTTCATCAAAATTTCATTAGATTGACATAAAACACGGTTCTATTTGGAGGAATCTGTCATTTATTTAACCAGTATTTTGCTATCTGGCGCGGAACGCCTCGCCCCGGAACTGCACCTTGCCCTCAAGCGCCTGCCGCAGCCGGGCGCACATGGCCTCGCGGTCGCGGTTCAGCGTGCCGGCGAGGTTGACGTAATTCGAGGCGTGGTTGGCGCGGAACACCGAGCCCTCGGCGTCGATATGCTCCAGCAGGATCAGCGTTTCGTGCGCGATCTCGACGGGGTTCATCAGGTAGAACCGCCCCTCCTGCCAATCGCGCATGAGCGGGGTCGGCAGTTCGAACAAAAGCGTCAGCAGGCCGATATAGTCCGGCTTCATGCGGGAAAGCGCCTCGGCGGTCTTGACGGCGTGCTCTTCGGACAGCTCGGTCGAGCCGAGGCCCGCGATGCAGGTGACCGACAGCTTCATGCCGGCCTGTTTGACCATCAGACCCGCGCGGACGATCTCGTCGGCCGTTTCGCCCTTGTTAACGCGCCGGAGCACCTCGTCCGAGCCGGATTCGAGGCCGAGGTAGATCATTTCCAGACCCAGCTCGTGCAGCAGGTCCAGCTCCTCCTGCTTTTTGACCAGAATGGACGCGGGCGAGCCGTAGCTCGTCACCCGCTCGCACTCGGGGAACACCTGCTTGATGTAGCGCAGGATCTCGGCCATATGCGCGGCGCGGCACATCAGCGCGTCGCCGTCGGCCAGAAAGATGCGCTCGACGCGGCGGTACTGGCGGCGCGCAATGTCGAAATCGCGCTTGACGTCCTCCAGCTTACGCACGCGGAACTGTTTTTCCTTATACATATCGCAGAAGGTGCACTTATTGTGGCTGCACCCGATGGTCACCTGTACGATCAGGCTGTACGCCTCGGAAGGCGGCCGGAACACACGGCCCTCGTATTCGATCATGTTCTCTCTCCTGTCTTGCACGCCGGAACGCGGCGGAAATAGCAAGCGGGCGGAGAGGGTTTTGTCTCCGCCCGCTTCTGTTTATTCTTCGGTTTCGTCTTCTTGCTCGCCTTGCTCCGCGTTTTCGTCCGGCTCGGGCTCGTCGTCCTCGGGAACGGCTTCGTCGAACGTATCCTGATAGGAGGTGTCCGCCGACGAGCATTCCTCGGCGCAGGCGCAGGAGGCGCATTCGGATTCGGTGCGCATCATTTCCTCGAGCTCGTCCATCGCTTTCAGCTCGGCTTCGTGGTACACTTCTTCCTCGCGCTTTTTCTGAAGCAGAACGAGCGCCGCCGTGGCGCCTGCCGCGCAGGCAAGGCTGGTCAGCAGCAGACCCGTCTTGAATTTTGTCGATTTTTTCACGATATCCACTTCCTCTCAAAAGTGATGCGGAATATTTATGTTTACTTTACCATACGCGACCCGCAAAGTCAATGGCAGGCGCCGGTTATTTGCCCAGCTCATAGGCCCGCTCGATGCACCGATCGCACGCTTCCGCCAAAATATCGCATAAACCGCGCGCTTCGAGCACCTTCATCGCCTCGACCGTCGTGCCGCCGGGCGAGCGCACCGCGTTTATCAGCTCGGCGGGCGTTTTCTCGCGCCGCAGCAGCATCTTGGCCGAACCGATCATCGTCTGGCAGAACAGCGTCAGCGCGTCGTCCGCGCCGACGCCGTGCGCCGCCGCCGACCGCACCATGCCGTCGGCAAAGGCGTAAATATACGCCGGCGCGGAGCCTGCGTAGGGAATGACCTCGTTGAGCATGTTTTCCTCTTCAAAAACGACGGTCACGCCCATGGTGTCGAACAGCGCGCGCACCGAGGCGAGCTGTTCGTCTGTCGCGGCGGCGTTTTTGACGAGCTGCGCCGCGCCCTCGCCCAGCATGAGCGGCGTGTTCGGCATCACGCGGATGATCGCGGCGTCCGCGCCGAGGGCGGCTTCGAGCTTGGAAAAGGTCACGCCCGCCGCGATCGACACGACCAGCGGCTTTTCGCCGCCGCACGCGGCCAGCGCGGGCAGGATTTCATCGAAATTCTGGGGCTTTACCGCGAGCAGCACGGTCTCGCACTCGCGGTACACGGCGGTAAAATCGCCGGTGACGGCATAGCCCTTGGCCGCGTGCGCGGCGCGCTTTTCCTCACTGCGGTTGAACAAAAGCGCCTGCGCGGGCGCGAACAGGCCGGCGCGCACCGCGCCCTCTGCGATCGCCGTGCCCATATTGCCCGCGCCCAGCACGCCGAAACGGTAGGTTTTCATCGAATATGCACTCCTTTATCATTTTATTGTATTGAAAACATTATAGCACAGCCCGCTTTTCTGCGCAAATGCCTTGTGAAAATTGCTTTTTCGTGGTACAATAGCTTCATTCTGATTTCCGGAGGCGAGGCCCAGTGGTACGGCTTATTCCGCACATCGGCCTGCGGACGGTGAAAACCGCGCTTGCGGTCGCTCTTGCGCTGCTGTTTGCCGACCTGCGGGGCTCGCCCGCGCCGATTTTCGCGGCAATCGGCGCGATCGTCGCGATGAACCGCACGATAGGCGACGCGTTCCAATCCTGCCTGACACAGTGCTTCGGCATCCTGCTGGGGGCGGGCTTCGGCGCGGTGTTCGTCACCCTGTTCGACGATTTCCGCTATATCGGCGTTGGACTGGGCATGATCGGGCTGATCCTGCTGTGCGTCGAGCTGAAGCTTCAGTTCGCGGTGCCGCTGGCGTGCATCGTGTTCGTCTCCATCTGCCTGTCGCCGGCGGACGGCGCCTTCCTCTACGGCGCAAACCGCCTGCTCGACACCGCGATCGGTCTGGGCACGGCGCTCGCGGTCAATATTGCGGTCAAGCCGTATAACAACCGCACGCAGATCGCGCAGATGATCACGCATTTTTTGCAGGCCGTGCCGTCCTATGTGGACGAACGCGTGCTGCATGGCCGTTATCCCGACCTGTCGCCGCTGCGAAAGCAGCTCCGGCGCATTTCGGAGGAGCTTTCGGTTTTTGAAAAGCAAAATGTGTTCCGCAAACCCGACCACGCCGGTCAGGCCGCCTTTCTGCGCGGCTGCGAGCAGCTCGCGCACACGCTGTTGCAGGAGCTGACCGCGCTTTGCGCAATGGACGAGCGCGGCACCCTTTCGCCGCAGAACGCCGAGGGTCTGGCGCTTTTGGGGCTGGCCGTGCCCGAAGCCCTTCCCGCGCCCTCCCGCACCGACGCGGACGTCGTCGGCAACTACCATCTGCGCAGCCTGCTGGGCGCCTATCAATATCTGAGCGAATTCAATCTGATAGAATAGCATTTTTGAAATCGGGGAAAAGAGAAATTGTAAGGGAGTTCAAATTAACGTATGGAAAAGAAAAAGAGAAGCAGTTTTTCCAGCCGCATCGGCTTTGTGCTGGCGGCTGCCGGCTCGGCGGTGGGGCTGGGCAACATCTGGCGCTTTCCCTATCTTGCGGCAAAGTACGGCGGCGGTATTTTCCTGCTGGTCTACCTGATCCTTGCCGTCACCTTCGGCTTTGCGCTGATGATCACCGAAATCGCCATCGGCCGCAAAACCGGGCTGTCCTGCATCGGCGCGTACAAATCGCTCGATAAACGCTTCGGCGCGCTCGGCTGGCTGGCCGCGCTGGTGCCGGTCATCATCACGCCGTATTACTGCGTCATCGGCGGCTGGGTAATGAAGTATTTCTTCGAATACATCTCCGGCAACGGCCTCGCACTCGCGGGGGACAGCTATTTCGGCAATTTCATCGGCTTTGCGGACGGCGGCCTGCTGTCCACACCGCTGTTCTGGTTCCTTGTCTATGTGCTGGTCACGGCGGTGGTCGTGCTGCTGGGCGTGGAAAAGGGTATCGAGAAGGTTTCCAAGGTCATGATGCCCGTGCTCGTGCTGCTGAGCATCGTCGTTGCGGTATTCTCAATGACCATGCCGGGCGCGGTCGAGGGTCTGAAGTTCTACTTTATTCCGGATTTCAGCCATTTTTCGATCAAAACCGTGCTCGCCGCCATGGGCCAGATGTTCTATTCGATGTCGCTGGCCATGGGTATTATGATCACCTACGGCTCATATATGCCCAAGGAATCCAATTTGGAGCGCTCGGTCGGCCAGATCGAAATTTTCGACACGGCGATCGCCTTCATCGCCGGCCTGATGATCGTGCCGGCGGTCGTCGCCTTCAACGGCGGCAGCGCGGAGGGCATCAACGCCGGCCCCGGCCTGATGTTCGGCACGCTGCCCAAGGTGTTTGAAAAAATGTGGGCGGGCCATATTGTGGGCACGGTGTTCTTCCTGCTGGTGCTGTTCGCAGCGCTCACCTCGTCTATCTCGCTGATGGAGACGGTCGTTTCCATCGTCGGCGACAAGCTGCACATGGGCCGCAAGCCCGCCACGGTCGCCGTGACCGTGGGCGTCTGCCTGCTGGGCATCCCGTCCTGCTTGGGTTACGGCCCGCTCGCCGGCGTCGAGCTGCTCGGCATGCAGTTCCTCGACTTCTTCGACTTCATTTCCAACTCGGTGCTCATGCCGATCGTGGCGTTCTTCACCTGCATCCTGATCGGCTGGTTCGTCGGCACCAAAACCGTGTCCGACGAGGTCGAGCGCAATTTCCCCTTCCACCGCAAGCGCCTGTTTGAGGTAATGGTGCGCTGGATCGCGCCCATCCTGATCGTCTGCATCCTCGCGGGGCAGATTCTGGACGTGACGGGGGTCATGAAAATATAAAGGGTCGATTCGGACGTGCAGTCCGAATCGAGGAACGGTATCGCCTGCTTCGCAGGGAATACCTATTGCAAAGCAAAGCTGCCGGAATTGCGATTCCGGCAGCTTTGCTTTGTTTGTGAAAAAATCGTGATGCATGCTCCCGATTTTTTGGCGAACGGACGCTGCGCGCCCGTCCGCCTTTTGAAAATGCTCCGCTTCGCTCCGCGAAAAGCGTGCCTGCGGCGCGAACATCTCCCATCCCTCGTCCTGCCCCGCGCCGTGGCGGCGCGACTGTCCCCCGTCCCCGCCGCAGCGCATGCAATCCGAAAATGGCCCTGCCATTTTCATCAAAAGCGCGCGCTTCGCCCGTGCATTTGATACAAAGCCGAAAGGCCGCCGGAATCGAAATTCCGGCGGCCTTTCGGCGCAATAGGGGGTTCAGCCATAGGCTGAACCCCCGTCCTCGTTTGAAGCTGTACGCTTCAAACGACGCTTTAGCGAATCGCAAGCATTTTGCCGCACTCAAAGGATTCCTTGCAGCGGTATGCGGCTTCGGAAACGGCGGTGCCGTCGTATACGGTCAGGTCGCTCGGCTTGGTGTTTTCGCGCACGTGGCCGGTGAACGCGACCATTTCTGCGACGAAGGCCTCGTGCCAGCGGCTCATGAAGTCCGGATAGTACTCCTCGCGCGAGCCGTGCTCGTCGACGATGTTTAACAGGTTCTTCGCGCCGACGTTTGCAATACGCAGCGTGCCGTGCGTGCCGATGATCTCGGTCTCGACGTTCGAGCCGGCCGCGTGGGTACGGTTGGTGAACATAAAGCCCATTGCGCCGTTGTCCATCTGGACGGTGGCGGCCGCATTGTCGGCGTCGTTCAGCTCCTTGTACAGGTCGAACTCGAACACGCCGCCGATCGCCCACACGTTCTTCACGTCCGAGCCGGTGAACCAGCGGATCAGGTCGATATCATGCACGCACATGTCGAGGAACTGGCCGCCCGAGTGCGGCGCGAACTTGAGGGTGGACTCGATCGTCGTACGAGGGTCCTGCGTGTAGGAGCGGACGAGCACAACCTTGCCGATGTCGCCGTTTTCGATCTTGCGCTTGGCCTCGGCGTAGGACTTGTCAAAGCGGCGCATAAAGCCCAGCTGGAAGATCAGCTCGGGATGGGCCTCGACGACCTTTTCGGCCTCCTTGCACTGGGCGACGTCCGTGCCGAGCGGCTTCTCGCAGAACACGTGCTTTCCATGCTTCATCGCGATTTCGATCTGCTGGCAGTGCAGGAAGGACGGGGTAACGATGGTCACGGCGTCGATCTCGGGGTTCTTGCACATCTCCTCGAAATCGGTGTAAGTATTCTTGACGCCGAGCTCCTCGGCGACCTCCTTAACGCGCTTCTCGTCCGCGTCGCAGATGGCGAACAGCTCGCAGCCGGGCACCTGCGTGGCGAGGTTGCAGGCGTGCTCATACCCCAGACGACCCAGACCGACCGAACCGATTTTAACAGTTTTCATGGCGCATTTCTCCTTTTTCTCTCGTGATTTCCTCTTTCGGGAGCGGCTTTCCGCCCCGCTCATCATGGTACTATTGTACTGCCCGCGCCGGAGAAAAACCAGAGCGTTCTTGCGTTTTGTACACAAAAAAACAGCCGCGCTTGCGCGGCTGTTTTAACAAACTTTCGGATTCTTGCGCTGCTCACTTATGAACGACGTATTCCTTGCGGAAGGTGCGCGGCGACATGCCGACCGCCTTCAAAAACTGCGCGTTGAAATGGCTGACATTGTCGTACCCGACCTGCGCGGCGACGCGCGTGATCGGCAGGTCCGTGGTGATCAGCAGGGTCTGCGCCTCGCCGATGCGGCGGCGCAGCACGTATTGCAGGGGCGAGTACCCGGTCGCGTCCTTGCACACGTGCGCCAGATAATAGGGGCTGACGCGCAGGCTTTCGGCCATCTGCTGCAAGGAAAACTCCCCGGCGAAGTGACGGTCGATATACTCCTTGATGCGGCGGGACAGCGCGTTCTCCTCGGCTGTGCAGCCGTCGGCCGCCGCCGCGCGGTACTGCTGCACAAGCGATAAAAGCGCCAGCAGCAAATGGTGCGCGCCGTCGTCGTTGCCGGCGGTCAGCTCGTCGTACAGCACATCGTACAGGCGCTCGAGCCGAACGGTCTGCGGCTCGGACAGATGGCAGACGGGCGAGGCGTCCTCGGGAATCAGCGCGTTTTCGCGCAGCCCGGGCACCAAAAGCCCGCCGAGCGCAAGGCTGGCCGTGGCGACCGGCCGGTCGGGGCCGGAGGGCTCGTCGTGCACAACGCCGCTGTTGTAGATAAACAGGTCGCCGCGGCGCGCGTCGTACGGCGTGCCGCCGACGAAATACCGGCTCTCCCCGCCGCGCACGAGCACCACCTCGACCAAATCGCCATGCGCGTGCATGACGCGCGGGTGGGCGGAGGCCTGCTCGTCCGTGCGGCTGACCGAGAACAGGCGCGGCATGGCGGTAAGGCCGAACGGCGGCTCGTATTCTTTTTTGACAAAGCACTGGATCACGCCGCGCCCTCCTTTTTTCTTTTATCCTAGCACACAAAGGCCTGCCGGGTCAAGCGGACTTGCGCGCCGGGGCGGACCAAAACGGCGCCCCGGACCGCGATGGCCCGGGGCGCCTCGATATGGGGGGAGTCGGTCGGTGTTAAATCACCTGTCCGCGCAGGATCAGGGTGTGGACGTTCAGTTCTTCGTCCAGCAGGATGACGTTTGCCAGCTTGCCCGGCTCGAGCGTGCCGTAATCGTGCGAAACGCCGATCGCGCGCGCGGGGTTGGTCGAAGCCGAGCGGACGGCCTCGCCCAGCGGAACGCCCATTTTGACCGCGCTGCGCATGCAGTCGAGCAGGTTGGTGGCCGAGCCGGCGATCGTGCCGTCGTGCAGGGTGGCGCGGTTGCCCTTGACCGTGACCGCCTGCCCGCCGAGCGAATACTCGCCGTCCGTCAGGCCGGTGGCCATCATGCTGTCCGAAATCAATATGACGCGGCCCGCGAACATACGGAACGTCGCCCGGACGACGGCCGGGTGCACATGCACGCCGTCCGCGATCAGCTCGACCGCGACCTCGTCGTTATCCGCCGCGGCGCCGATCACGCCGGGCGCGCGGTGCGACAGCGGCGGCATGGCGTTGTACAGGTGCGTCACCTGCCGCGCGCCGCGCCGGAAGGCTTCGCACGCGGTGTCGTAATCCGCCTCGGTATGCGCGATGGACAGGCGCACCTCGCCCGCGAGCGCCTCGATGGTCTCCATCGCGCCGGGCAGCTCGGGCGCCAGATCGCACAGCTTGAACAGTCCCCCTGCCTTCTTTTGCAGGCGGCGGAACATCTCAGCGTCCGGCGCGTGCAGATAAGCCGCGTTCTGCGCGCCTTTTTTGGCCCCGGCAATAAAGGGGCCTTCCATATTGATGCCCACGAGCGCCGCGTCCTTGCTTTCGACCTGATAGGACGCCGCAGCCTCCGCCACGGCGGACAGCTTATCCTCCGGGTACGTCATGGTCGCCGGGCAGATAGCGGCCACGCCGTTGGCTGCCTGATACCGCGCGATGGCCGAAATGGCCTCGTGCGTGCCGTCGCAGAAATCATAGCCCACGCAGCCGTGGAAATGCACGTCGACCAGACCGGGCACGGCGTACAGGCCGTCCATATCGGCCGCGTCCGCCGAAGGGGCCGCCGCCGTGATGCGGTCGCCCGAAATGGTCAAGCCGCCCGTCTGGAACGTGCCGTCCGGCTGAAAGACCTTCAGATTTTTAAACTCCATTGCGTTTTCCCTTCTTTTATTTCAGCAAATCGCCGCATTTGGAAAGCGCGGCCTCGTCCGCCACGACCGTCACGTTCGGATGCAGCTGCAAAACGGATGCGGGCACGCGCGGCGTGATCGGCCCGAAGAACGCCTTGGACACGATTTCCGCCTTGTCCTCGCCCGAAACGATGACGACAATGCGCTTTGCTCTCATGATCGTGCCAATGCCCATCGTATAGGCTTGGCGCGGCACATCGTCCGCCGAGGCAAAAAAGCGCTTGTTGGCCTCGATCGTCGAGGGCTGCAAGTCGACGCAGTTGGTGCCGAGCGTGAAGGCGTCGGCCGGCTCGTTGAAGCCGATATGGCCGTTGTGCCCCATGCCCAGCAGCTGCAGGTCTACGCCGCCCAGCTCGCGGATTTTCGCGTCGTAGCGCGCGCACTCCGCCGCCGCGTCCGGATTCTCGCCGTTCGGGATGTTCAGGTTTTCCTCGCAGATGTTGATATGGCGGAACAGATGCTCCCGCATGAAATAGTAATAGCTCTGGTCATTGGTCTGCGGCAGGCCGCGGTATTCGTCCAGATTGGCGGTGCGCACCGCGGAAAAATCGAGCAGGCCCGCCTCATACTGGCGGATCAGCTCCTTATACAGGCCGATGGGGGACGAGCCGGTCGCCAGCCCCAGCACGCAGTCGGGCTTGAGGATGACCTGCGCGCTCAGAATCGAAGCCGCCTTGCAGCTCATGTCGCTATAGTCTTTCGCACGGATAATTTTCATATTCAACACCTCTATATAAATATTTTTCCACTCTTTCCCGCAAGGGTAAGCACTGCCCGCTTGGAAAAGCGGACACTGCTCGCCCCTGCGAGGGGGCAAGCCCGGCAAACCGCCGGAACGCGCGCGGCCGCGTCTGCACGCTCCCCCGCAGGAGCGCCCAAACAGGAAAGGCGAGCAAAGCGCCCGCCTTTCCGTTGCGCGCCGCGCAATTATCTTATCACACGCGAAGCACTTACAGCATCTTATGCATTTCGTCGGCTACGAACTGCACCTTGGTTCCCACAATAACCTGTACCGCAGTTTTGGACGGACGCATCACGCCCGCAACGCCCGCGGATTTGATCTTCTTTTCATCCACCAGCGAGTAGTCCTTCACTTCGATACGCAGGCGGGTGATGCAGTTGTCGAGCACGGCGACGTTGTCCTTGCCGCCGAGGCCCTCGAGAACGGTGGCCGCGATGGCGGTGTAGTCGTCGCCCGCGAGAACGGCGCCGCTGTCGTCGTCCTCGTCGTCGTCCTCACGGCCGGGGGTCTTGAGGTTGAACTTGGTGATCGCAAAGCGGAACACCACGTAGAAGATGACGAACGCCGCAAGGCCGAGCGGAATGATCAGCCACGTATTTCTCGCCGCGGGCAGCGTGGACGAGAAGATCAGGTCGGTAAGGCCGGCCGAGAACGAGAAGCCCGCGCGGAAGTTGAGCAGCGCGACCGCGACGGTGAACAGGCCGTACAGCAGCGCGTAAACCACGTACAGTGCGGGAGCGAGGAACATGAACGCGAATTCAAACGGCTCGGTAACGCCGCAGATAAACGCGCAGATAGCGGCCGAAGCCACAATGCCGATGGCGATTTTTTTCTTGTTGGACTTGGCGGTGTGCACCATGGCCAGCGCCGCGCCCGGGATACCGAACATCATGCAGGGGAAGAAGCCGGACATATACATGCCGAGGCTCCAGTTGATGACGTTGCCGGTGGTGCCGACGTCGCCGGTCTGCATGCCGGCCCAGAAATTCTGCAGGTCGCCGAGGCCGATCGTGTCGAACCAGAACACGTTGTTCAGCGCGTGGTGCAGACCGGTTGGGATAAGCAGACGGTTGAGGAACGCATAGAGGCCTGCGCCGGCCGCGCCCATACCGACGATCGCTTCGCCGATGGCGACCAGCACGCCGAAGATAACCGGCCAGACAAACAGCAGGATAGCCGCCACGACGATCGAGATAACGCCCGTGACGATAGCGACGCAGCGCTTGCCCGAGAAGAACGACAGCCAGTCGGGCAGCTTGGTGTCCTTAAACTTATTATAGCACGCGCCGCCGATAATACCAGCAAGAATACCGATAAACGCGTTTTCGATCTTGGCAAACGCGAGCATTTTGATTTCCTGCTCGGCAATCGAAGGCATGATAACGGAAACCACGCTGGGAGCCAGCAGCTTGGTCATCATCAGCCAGGATACCAGACCGGCGAGGCCCGCCGTGCCGTCCTTATCCCTAGCCAGACCGACCGCGACGCCGACCGCAAACAGCAGCGCCATATTGTCGATCAGCGCGCCGCCCGCCTTGATCAGGAAGAAGCCGATGGTGTATGCAAAACCGCTGGTTGCATAGTCGCCGCCCGCCGCCATCGCGCCGGGAGCCAGAGCGTAGCCAATGCCCATCAGGATACCGCAAATCGGCAGCACCGCGACGGGGAGCATCAACGCCTTGCCAAGTCTTTGTACTTGTTTCATCATAAGAGATTCCCCTCCTCTTTTTTGTTGGCCGCCGTGAGGCGGCCGCTGTGTAGCGGCGCCCGCCCTCCGAGCCGAACGGAGGGAAAGCGCCATATTTCACCGCCCACCCGGGCGGAATGAAACCGTTTTACAGGTTTTGCTTGAGGAACAGCTCGAGCGCTTCCGCAGCCTCGGCCTCGTCCCCGCCCGCGATCGTGAGCTTGACCAGATCGCCCTGCTTTGCGCCGAGGCTCATCACGCCCATAATGCGCTTAGCGTCCACTTCCTTCTTCGGGGACGCGATTTTGATATCGGATTGGAACTTCGCCGCCTCCTTGACCAGCATGCCGGCCGGACGCGCGTGGATGCCGAGCGCATCGGTGATCGTGTACTCTACAATTTTCATAATGGCAGTTTTCCTTTCTATCCCAGCTATAAAATGTTGACTTACTTCTGCTGCAGGCTGAGCAGCGCGTCCCCCGCGGCAACCGCGCCGGACGCCTCCAGCTTGACCGCGGCGTATGCGTCGCTGTTGCACACAATCACCGGCGTAACGGTATCGTAGCCCGCCGCTTTGATGGCCTCGGGGTCGAATTCGATCAGCGTCTGTCCCTTGGTCACCTTTTCGCCCGCCTTGCAGCAGGCCTTGTAGTGCTGGCCGTTCAGCTGCACCGTGTCGATGCCGACGTGGATCAAAAGCTCCGCGCCGTCCGCCGTGGTCATGCTGACCGCATGGCCGGTGTCGAACATTACGTCGACCGTGCCGTCCGCCGGGGCGACGATGCGCCCTTCGCTCGGCAGAACCGCGGCCCCTTGGCCGAGGATGCCCTGCGCGAACGTCGGGTCGGATACGTCCGCGAGCGGAACGACCGTGCCGGAAACCGGTGCGGCGACCGCGACGCCCGAAGCGCCGCCAAACAAACCCTTCAATTTCCCAAACATCAAATCACGTCCTTTTTTCGACAAGTATGTCCTCCGCACGCATAATTTATCCCAAAAACGAAAAAGAACCAAACTTCTCCGCAAACATACAGCCGTTTCCGGCCCGTTTACGAGAAATTTGGTTTTGCCCGCAAATGCGGTAGCAATCCAATTTATCAGGAGGACGCTATTCACTTAACACCTGTATTGTAACAAACTGTTCACATTTTCGCAAGCCCATTTTATATCGTAATATTGCAAGAAAAAACCTTCTTGTTTTTGTGCAAACGCACAGAAATCGGCTGCGCACCCTGTTTTTTGTCCGCCGGTTTGACGAATTCGGTCAAATTTGCTATGCTGTACCAAACAACCGAAAGCGAGGCGCTGACGATGCAGATCGACGGCAATGAATTGGCAATTTTACAGGACCGGCTTGACCGCGACGGCTTCAAGGACGAGGCCATGAAAATCAAGCAGGAGTTTTTAAAGCAGGTGCGCGAGGCGGGCGACCACTGCCCCTGCCGCGAGGCGTGCATCCACCACGGCAACTGCTTTGAATGCGTGACCATCCACCGCGGGCACCGCGACCACCTGCCCATGTGCCTGTGGGACATGGTGAACGAGCGCATCGCGGCGCTCTCGCACCTCACCGAGGGCACGCTGCGCGATTACGAGGACCGCAAAGCGGCCGAGCAGGCCGCGCCGGCTGCTGCGACGGCTGCTGCGGCTGCGAATAAGCGAAAAGCGCCCCGCCGCACATGAAGTGCGGCGGGGCGCTTTTTCAGTCCTCCGGCGCGCACATGACGCGCGCGATATGTATGGTCAAATAGAGCAGCTCGTTCTGCCCCGAATGGAACCCCTTTTCCCGCTTGACATAGGCGCAGACCTTTTTGGCGCATTCATACGCGCGCGGATACTTGAACCGCACCACCTCGAGCAGGTCGGAAGCGTCGTCCCCATACTGCTGGCCGCTGACAATGCGGCGGGCAAAGAATTTCAGATGCGTGACAAAGCGGTAGTAGTCGATCGAATCGCGGTCGGGCTCGGTGCCGAACGCCTCGCGCACGATGCGGAACACCTCCTGCATCAGGTAGGTCATATCGTACACATCGCGGATCTCGCCGCCCACCTGCGCGTTGACAAAATGCATCGCGATAAAGCCGGCCTCGTCCTCGGTGAAGTCCACGCCGGTTTCCTCTTTGACGATTTCATTGGCCTTCAGGCCGACGCCGTATTCGTCCGCGTAAAACTGCCGGATATCCCAAAGCAGCGGGTTGGGCAGACGGATGCCCTCCTTATACCGCTGGATGGCGGCCGAAATATGGTCGGGCAGGGTCACGTAAATGCTGTCGGACAGCTCCTTGCCCAGCGCGATCTTGGCGTGGTTGATGATGCGCTCGCTCATCAAAAAGTGCGGCATCGGGATGCTGGTCATCAGCTGCTGGAACTTGCCCGAAAGCTGGTCGCTGTGCAGGGTGAAGCGCTTTTCCACCTGCGCGGGCGGCGCGTCGTCCCCCGTCCGCCGTCCGAAGCCCAGCCCGCGGCCCATCAGCACGGTCTCCGCGCCGTTTTCATCCAGCGCGACGACCACGTTGTTGTTGAGTACCTTTTGGATCTGCATATCCACATTCCCCCTTATTCACGCGCCGCAAAGCGCCTCCAGCGCCTGCCGCGCCGCGCGCACGGCGGTCTCGCCGCACCGCCATACCTCGTATTCGCTGATACCGGGCAGCCCCATCGGCACGCCTGCGCGCCGGTAGGCCATGCGGCTGTTTTCCGTGCGCTTGCCGGACAGATGGAAGGCGCGCGCCCCTGTTGCCGGCTGGAGGGCGCGGATCACCTCCGCGTTCACGCCCGCGCCGATCAGGATCTGCGGCCTATCCCCGCTTTTTTGAACCAGCTCCCGCAAAAGCCCCGCGCCCTCGGCGCAGCTTGCCCGCTGGCCCGAGGTCAGGATGGTGTCCACGCCCAGACGGCGGGCGCAGTCCAGCGCCTCGAACGGATCGCGGCACAGATCGAACGCACGGTGCAGCGTGATCCCCCGGCCGCCCGCGAGCGAAATCAGCTCGGCCATGCGCGCCTCGTCCACCGTGCCGTCCGCATTCAGCACGCCGATGACCACGCCGTCCGCCCCGAGGGCGGCAAAGCGTTTTACCTGCCGCCTCAGCAGCTCGAATTCATCGCTCGTATACAGGAAATCGCCAAAACGCGGCCGCAGCAGCACGCGGACCGGAATATCCACCCGCTCGCGCACCATGCGGAACAGGTCCTCGTCCGGCGACGTGCCGCCGATCACCAGATTGGCGCACAGCTCCAGCCGCGTGGCGCCGCCGCGCGCCGCGTTTTCCGCCGATTCGACCGAATCGACGCAAGCCTCCAAAACAAAGTCCACGATTTCCTCCTGACCCGTCAGCCCTTTTCGCTTTCCGCACCGATATTATACTTTTTATCATACCACAGTACGCAAAAAAAGCAAAGCGGATTCAGGGGGATGTTTGCCGTCCGCGCGCCCTTTTTTGCGGCCCTCGCCCCGGCGCGGCGCGGTCCCGTTCCCGCCGAGCCGTTCATTCTGTCGTAAAAGCGCGCAATCGGTGCTAAAGATATTGCTTTTTTGCGCATAAGCGGCTATAATCGCTTTGTGCCGTATCGCATTTTACCGAGGGACACGGCAAAAAGAGAAAGAATAATAGATCGGAGGCGCGATATGCGCATCATTATTGTAGGCTGCGGCAAGGTCGGCGCGGCGCTGGCGGAGCAGCTTGCCGCCGAGGGGCACGACCTGACGCTCGTCGACCTGTCCGAACGCCGTCTGGGGGAGCTGACGACCGCGCTGGACGTCGACTCGGTCGCCGGCAGCGGCACCAGCTACCATATCTTACAGGAAGCCGGCGTGCAGCACGCCGACCTGCTGATCGCCGTCACCGCGCACGACGAGATCAACCTGCTGTCCTGCCTGATCGCGCGCAAGGCGTCGGGCTGCCATACCATCGCGCGCGTGCGCGATCCGGAATACGTTTCCGAGGTCGGCTTCATCCGGGACGAGCTCGGCCTTTCCATGGTCATCAACCCCGAGCTGTCGACCGCGCGCGTCGTTTCGCGCCTGATCCGCTTTCCGTCAGCCATCGGCGTGTCCACCTTCGCCAAGGGCCGCATCGAGCTGCTTGACCTGCGCATTCCCGAGCACTCCCGCCTCGACGGCATGGCTGTGTGTGAGATCAATTCGCTGCTGCACGTCAACGTGCTGCTCTGCATGGTGCACCGGGACGGCCAGACCTTTATCTCCAAGGGCGACTTCATCCTGCGCGCGGGCGACGGCATCACGGTCATTATCCCCCCGCGCGAGCAGGTCGATTTTTTCCAGCAGATCGGCATGCCCAACGACCATATCGGCTCGGCTATGCTGATCGGCGGCGGTAAAATCTCGTTTTTCCTCGCCGGCATGCTGCTCGACGCGGGCATCTCGGTTAAAATTATCGAAAACCGGCTTGAGCGCTGCGAGCTGCTGTCCGAGCTGCTGCCCGGCGCCACCATCATTTACGGCGACGGCACAGACCGCGACCTGCTTGAGGAGGAGGGGCTTTCCTCCTGCGAGGCCTTCGCCTCGCTGACCGGCATGGACGAGGAAAACATCCTGCTGTCTCTGCACGCCGGCCGCCACTCCAAGGCAAAGCTGTTTACCAAGATCAACCGCGTCAACTTTGAAGAGGTCATCGAAAGCCTGCCGATCGGCACGATCATCCGGCCCAAGCAGACGACCGCCGAGCTGATCTCGCAGTATATCCGCGCGATGCAGAACTCGATGGGCTCGAACGTCGAAACGCTGCACCAGCTCGGCGACGCCGAGGCGCTCGAATTCCGCGTCGCGGCGCATCACTTGACCGGCGTGCCGCTGCAGGACATGCCCATCCGGCCCGACGTGCTGCTGTGCTGCATCAACCGCAAGGGCACGCGCATCATCCCGCGCGGGCAGGACGTGCTGCGCGAGGGCGACACGGTTATCGTCGTTTCCACCCGCAAGGGCATGAGCGATTTGCAGGACATTTTTGAAAACAAGGAATCGGAGGCGCGGCAGCCATGAATCACGCAATGGTGCGGTACCTGATCGGCTGGATCCTCGGCATCGAGGCGGCCTTTCTGCTTTTGCCCGCGCTGACCGCCGTTATCTACGGCGAAGCCGTCGTCGCCGCTTATTTGGCGGCGGCGGCGGTCTGTCTGGCCTTCGCGTTCCTGTTCTGCCGCCGCAGGCCGGAAAATACCCGCTTTTACGCGCGCGAGGGCTTTGTAACCGTCGCGATGGGCTGGATCGCGCTCGCGCTGACCGGCGCGCTGCCCTTTCTGTTCAGCGGCGAGATCCCCTCGGTGGTGAACGCGCTGTTTGAAACGATCTCGGGCTTTACGACGACCGGCGCGACCATCCTGACCGACGTCGAAGCGCTTTCGCACGCTTCGCTCTTGTGGCGCAGCCTGACCCACTGGGTGGGCGGCATGGGCGTGCTGGTGTTTATGCTGGCCATCCTGCCGCTGGCGGGCGGCCACACGATCTACCTGATGCGGGCGGAAAGCCCGGGGCCGTCGGTAGGCAAGCTGTCGCCACATATCCGGGACACGGCGTTTATCCTGTACGCGATCTACCTCGGCCTGACCGTGTGCGAGATCGTGCTGCTGCTGGCGGGCGGCATGTCGTTTTTCGACGCCGTGAACACCTCGCTGGCGACCGCGGGCACGGGCGGCTTCGGCGTTTGGAACGACTCGATCGCGCATTATCAAAGCTACTATTTGCAGGGCGTCATATCGGTGTTCATGATCCTGTTCGGCGTTAACTTCAGCGTGTATTTCCTGCTGCTCACCAAAAAGCTGAAGCAGGCGTTCCGCATCGAGGAGCTGCGGCTGTACCTCGGCGTGATCGCGGCCTCGGCGCTGCTGATCGCCTTTAATATCCGGCACCTGTTCTCGGGCTTTTTCGACGGCCTGCACCACGCGCTGTTTCAGGTCGCCTCGATCATCACGACGACCGGCTTTTCCACGGCGGACTTCGACCAATGGCCCGCGTTTTCCAAATGCATTTTGGTGCTGCTGATGTTCATTGGCGCGTGCGCCGGCTCGACCGGCGGCGGCATCAAATGCTCGCGCATCCTGCTGATGTGCAAGAGCGTGAAAAAGGAGATGCAGTTTTTGATCCATCCGCGCTCGATCCGCGCCAACTGCATGGACGGCCGCCGTGTGCAGCACGAGGTGGTGCGCTCGGTCAACGTGTTCCTGATCGCGTACATGCTGCTGTTCATTCTGTCCGTGCTTGCGCTGTCGCTGACCAATCAGGATTTGATCACCAACTTCACCGCCGTCGCCGCGACGCTCAACAACGTCGGCCCGGGTCTGGAGCTGGTCGGCCCAACCTGCAATTTCAGCTTTTTCACACCGCTGAGCAAGGTCGTGCTGATGTTCGACATGCTCGCGGGCCGCTTGGAGCTGTTCCCGATGCTGCTCTTGTTCACGCCGGGCACCTGGCGGCGGAACCGATAAAACATTCTCGATTGGAACCACGGTTCCAATCGAAGAGGGCCTTCCCGCGCTTCGCGCGGAGAAGGCCCCGCGCCGCAAAAGTTCCGACACGCGAAACTTTTGCGGCGTCCTGTATAAAATCCCGCGCACCTGTCGCGGGATTTTATGAAAACGGCCGTTTCACGGCCGTTTTCTTTGATATTCGCGCGGCGGCGGGGGGATTTTTGGCAAACCCGCCGAATGGGCGCGCTGCAAAATGCAGCGCGCCCTTTCCCCGTCTCCGCGCCGGTGCTCGCCATATACTAGACAGCGCGAGCGAACGCCCGCGCTGTCCAAAAAAGACCGAGCTTTGCCCGGTCTTTTTTGACAAACAGAGGGATCCGCCGAAAATCGAAATTTTCGGCGGGTCTCTCTGCAATAGGCATGCTCGGACGCAGTCCGACGATGCCGTCCCCTCGTTTGAAGCTGTACGCTTCAAACGAATTTTATTTTACGATTTCCTTCGCCGCGGCGGCCAGCGCGTCGACCTTGGCGGCCGCGTCGGCCTTATCTGCGCCCTTGGCCATGATATAGACCTTGACCTTGGGCTCGGTGCCCGACGGGCGGATAATGAACGTCGTGCCGCCCGCCAGCTCGTAATACATCACGTTCTGGCCGGAAAGCTCCATCTGCTCCGCCTTGCCGTCCGCCATGCAGGTGCGCGTGCCGGCAAGATAGTCGCGCGTAAAATCGACCGCGTCCGGGCCGATCTGCGTGAGCGGCTCGTCGCGCAGCTCCTGCATCAGCTCCTTCATGCGGGTCAGGCCGGACACGCCCGGCATGGTGATCGAAATGGTATTTTCGCAGTAATAACCGTACTTTTCGTACATTTCCTCCATCGCGTCGTACAGCGTCTTGCCCTGCGTGCGGTAATAGGCCGCCATCTCGGCGATCAGCATGGAGGCGGTCACGGCGTCCTTGTCGCGCGCGTAATCGCCGCACAGGTAGCCGTAGCTCTCCTCAAACGCGAAAATATATTCGTGCGAGCCGGTCTTTTCAAACTGCTTGATCTTTTCCGCGAGGAACTTAAAGCCGGTGAACGTATCGAAGCAGTCCACGCCGTTTTTGACCGCGGCGGCGCGCGCCATCTCGGTGGTGACGATGCTCTTCAGCACCGCCGGATGCGCCGGCATGGTGCCGGTCAGCTTTTTGGCGGTGATGATATAGTCGGTCAGCAGCACGCCCACCTGATTGCCGGACAGCGTGACGTATTCGCCGGTCTTGTCCTTGAGCACGATGCCGGTGCGGTCTGCGTCCGGATCGGTGCCGATGATCAGGTCGACGTTGTTCTGCTTTGCCAGCTCGATAGCGAGATTGAAGCCCTCCTTATATTCGGGGTTCGGGTTCTTGACGGTCGGGAAATCGCCGTCGATCTTCATCTGCTCGGGTTCGCAGAGAATATGCTGATAGCCCAGCCGCCTTAAAATTTCGGGCACAAGACGGTAGCCCGCGCCGTGGAAGGGCGTGTAGACCAGCTTAAACTCGTCCGCGACCTGTTTGACGCAGTCCGGGTTGACCGCAACTTTTAGCACCTCGGCCAGATAGGCCTCGTCGGTCTCCGCACCCAGAATGCGGATCATGCCGTTTTTGACAAATTCATCATAGTCGCCCGTGCGTACGCCGGTGAAGATATCGGTTGCGGCCATTTCCTTGGCCACCACGTCGGCCTCGGCGGGCGGAAGCTGCGCGCCGTCCTCCCAATACACCTTGTAGCCGTTGTACTCCTTGGGGTTGTGGGACGCGGTGATGTTAATGCCCGCGATGCAGCCATAGTGGCGGATCGCAAAGGACAGCTCGGGCGTGGGGCGCAGCTCGTCGAACAGCAGCGTTTTGATGCCGCTCGCGGCGAGGATGCACGCCGACTGCTTGGCAAACTCGGGCGAAAAATGGCGGCTGTCATACGCGATCGCAACGCCGCGGTCCATCGCGGGCTTGCCGTTAGAAACGATCAGGTTTGCCAGCCCCTGCGCCGCTTGGCCGACGGTAAAACGGTTCATGCGGTTGAGACCGACTCCCAGCACGCCGCGCAGGCCCGCCGTGCCGAACGACAGCGGTGCGAAAAAGCGGCTTTCGATTTCCTCGTTATTGCCCTCGACGGACTGCAATTCCGCACGCTCCGCCTCCGAAAGCGCGGGGCACGCCAGCCAACGCTTGTATTCCGACATATAATCCATATGTTTTCACCTCATCCTGAAATTTGGCCGAAGCCACTATGTAAATTATACAATATCTGTGTGTCAATGCAAGGGGTTTTGCGCGAAATCATAAAAACCGCCAATTGCTCAGGTGGTTTTTCACAATTTTATCTTTCCCCTTTTGGCTATATTGACGCAGCAGAATCGCTTTTGGCAGAATTCACAAATAGAAGCAGTATTTTTCTACGTGCGCAAATAGGGCTTTTGTGCCGAGCGCAGAACAGGCGAAGGTTTTTTGTTTTTGCTCGATTTTTGAAAAAATGCCGAGCAGCCGCTCTTTTAAGCGTCATATGGCACTAATCAGCGTTTTTTCGTTCCCTCTCGCGCCATCAGAAAAAGGTTCTCGCACTGGTT
>JAUNGZ010000022.1:23671-40781 GCA_030524205.1 Eubacteriales bacterium | reverse complement strand
GCTTGGCCGCGGCCGATGCCCTTCTGCTCACGCGTAATGCAGATCGAACCGCCGCCGATGCCGACCTTGATAAAGTCCGCGCCGGCCTCGGCGAGAAAGCGGAAGCCCTCGCGGTCGACCACGTTGCCCGCGCCGACCTTGACCGAATCGCCGTAGTTTTCGCGCACCCATGCGAGCGTGCGCGCCTGCCATTCGGAAAAGCCCTCGGACGAGTCGATGCACAGCACGTCCGCCCCGGCCTCGACCAGCGCGGGCACGCGCTCGGCGTAGTCGCGGGTATTGATGCCCGCGCCGACCACGTAGCGCTTCTCCGAATCGAGCAGCTCGAGCGAATTTGCCTTGTGGCTGTCGTAATCCTTGCGGAATACCATATAGACGAGATGCTGCTGCTCATCGACCAGCGGCAGGGCGTTGAGCTTATGATCCCAGATGATGTCGTTTGCGATCTTCAGGCTGGTATCCGCCGGGGCGGTGATCAGCTTGTCGAACGGCGTCATGAATTCGGAAACCCGCACGCTTGTTTCCATGCGGGAAACGCGGTAATCGCGGCTGGTAACGATGCCGAGCAGCTTGCCGGTCGCGGTGCCGTCGTCCGTCACGGCGACGGTGGAGTGGCCGGTGCGGGCCTTCATTTCCAGCACCTCGGCCAGCGTTGCGTCGGGCTTGACGTTGGAATCCGATACGATAAAGCCCGCCTTGTAGCTTTTGACGCGGGCGACCATTGCCGCCTCGCTCTCGATAGTCTGCGAACCGAAGATAAAGGAGATGCCGCCCTCCTGCGCGAGCGCGATCGCCATGCGGTCGTCCGAAACCGCCTGCATGATGGCCGATACCATCGGGATGTTGGCATAGATCGACGACTGCTCGCCCTTTTTAAACTTGACGATCGGGGTGCGCAGACTGACGTTCGCGGGGATGCAGTCGGCGGATGAGTAGCCGGGCACCAGCAGATATTCGTTGAAGGTGTGCGACGGCTCGCTGAAGTAATACGCCATACGTTTTCTTCTCCTTTTCTCATTCCAGTCTTTCCAAATTCTATATTGTTTTTTATTATATCCTTTTTGCCGCGCAAAGTAAAGCGGGCATGTGACAGATTTTGTGGGATTTTGCCGCCCGCCCCTTATGCAATGCGTGCAAAATCCGTCTGTCCGCAAGCAAGCGGCAAATAGAAAGAACCGCGGCATGCCGCCGCGGCTCTTTCTATTGGAAATGAGGAATGAATGCTGTGGGCTGATTTCAAAACGGTGGCGCATCTGCGCCGTCGGAACAGTTTATTACTTTTGCTTGCTAACAGTTTAGCAGTTGCCGCTTGTCTTGTCAACTGGTTTCACAGAAAAACACTCTGACCGGCGGCAAAAAAGTACAGCGCCCGGCGGCACACCGGCCGGCCGAACACCTCGGTCACGGCCAGCGCATACGCGTCGAGCTGCGCGCGGTACCGCTCGGCGCGCACGGCAAGACCCTGCTGCGAAACGCGGTCGGTCTTAAAGTCCAGAATGACAAAGCCCTCTGGCGTGTCGATCAGGCAGTCTATCACGCCTTGCAGCAGCACCTTTTCGTCCGGCGCGCTCCGCGCCGCCGGGAAATACCGCATTGCCGGCACGAGCACGGAAAATTTGAACTCCCGCCGCACGTGATTTTGCGCCATCAGCTTCCGGTACAGCTCGGATGCAAAAAACGCCGCGATCTTCGCTTCGTCGACCGCCGCCGCCTGCTCGGGCGACAGGATTTTCTTTTCCGCAAGCCGCGCAAGCTCGGCCCGCACGCCGCCGGGCTTGCACGCCGCCCCGAAATCACAGAACTGCATAAACAGATGGTGCGCCGTACCGGCCTCGGCGGGCGTCAGCCGCCTATGCCCCTGCTCGAACAGGGGCGCGCGCAGCTTGGCCTCGCGGCGCGGCGGCGTCGTCTGCTCGGCGGCCTCGTCCGCGCGGTAGCCGCGCCCGACGCCGGTCGCGGTCAGCTTGCTCGGCAGCTCAGACAGATAGGCGTTTTCATAGCGCAGATAGGGCTTGACCTCATACGCGCCCTGCTCTGTCTCTTCAAAGCGGAGCACCTGCTCCGCTTCCGGCTCGCCCAGCTCGTCCGGCAGATACACGCGCACGGAAAAGGCGTCGCAGTCCGTGCCGTGCTCGGGCACATCCAGCTCATACCGCTCGCGCAGCGCGCGCGTGCACGGATGGCGCAGCAGCGGCGCAGCGATCCACGCGAGAGGCGCGCGCACCGCGCCCATCGCGTACTGCGGCAGCTCGTCCAGCGCGGCCAGCCGCGCCCACTTTTGCAGCGAGGCGCCGAGCGTCCCGCTCGCACAGGTGACGATCAGCTTTTCCTTCGCTCGCGTCAGCGCGACGTAGAGCACGCGCAGCTCCTCGGACACCATTTCGCGGCGCTGCAAAGCGGCGGCCGCGACGCGCTCGGCCGTGTCGTACTGCACGCCGCGCTCCCGGTCGCGGCACTTCGAGCCGAAGCCCAGCTCCTTGTGGACGAGCACCGGCTCGCGCAGGTCGGCCTCGTTGAACTGCTTGGCGCAGTCGGACACGATGACGACCGGAAATTCCAGACCCTTGGATTTGTGGATGCTCATGATGCGCACCGCGCCGCCGGACGAGGCCGCGCCGACCGTCTGGAAATCCTCGCCGGTTTCCCGCATGCCGCGCAGCAGCCGCACAAAAGCGAACAGGCCGCGGAAGCCCTGCCCCTCAAACGCGCGCGCCCGCTCGAAAAACGTCAGCAGGTTCGCCTGCCGCTGCGCGCCGTTCGGCAGCGCGCCGTACAGGCCGAGCGCGCCCGTTTGGTCGTAGATCTCCCACAGCAGCCGGTACACCGGCTGGTCGCACGCGAATTCCCGCAGAAAATCGAGCCGCTGCAAAAAGGACGCGGCCTTTGGAAAATCCCCCTGCGCCAGCAGCAGCGCGTCGTAAAAGCTGACCGAGCGGTCGGTCAGGCGGATATCGGCCAGCTCCTGCTCGGTAAAGCCAAACAGCGGCGAACGCAGCGCGCCGATGAGGTCGACGTCCTGCCGCGGGTTGTCGATCACGCTGAGCAGCGATACAAGCGCGCCAACCTCGGCGGTATCGAGCAGGCCGCCGCGCTCCTCGGCCGAGGCCGGCACGCCTACCCGCTCGAGCGCCGCCGTAAACACGCGCGCCTTGGTTCTGGGCGAGCGCAGCAGAATGACAATATCGCCCGGCGCGACCGGGCGCGGCGCGCCTGTTTCCTTGTCGGTGACGGGAAAGCCCTCGTCGAGCAGCGCGCGGACGCGCTTTGCCGCGAGCCGGGCTTCGAGCGCGGTTTTGTCGGGCGCGTCGTCGTCCCCGCCAAGCTCGGCCGCGTCGACCAGCAGCACCTCGGTTTGGTACCGTTTGTCGTCCGCGTCCGGGTAAGCCGCGCCGAGATGCAGCGCTTCGCGGTCGGTGTACGCAAGGTCGCCCACCGTTTCGCCCATCACGGCGGAAAACAGGTAGTTGCAGGCATCCAGCACCGCCGCGCGCGAACGGAAATTCTGTCCCAGCACGACGCGGCGCGGCTGACCGGCCCCGGCTGCGTCCGCGTCGGCAAAGGCGCGGTATTTTTGCAGAAAGATGGACGGGTCGGCCAGCCGGAAGCCGTAAATGCTCTGCTTGACGTCGCCCACCAGAAACAGGTTGGTCTCGTCCCGCGACAGCGCGCGGAAGATCGCGTCCTGCACGGCGTTGGTGTCCTGATACTCGTCCACCGCGATCTCGGCGAAACCCTCGGACAGCGTTTGGGCGAGCGCGGAGGGCTTGCCGTCCGCATACA
This sequence comes from Eubacteriales bacterium, assembly GCA_030524205.1. GTDB lineage: Bacteria > Bacillota > Clostridia > Oscillospirales > Butyricicoccaceae > Agathobaculum. Next base: position 37,001 of record JAUNGZ010000022.1, on the reverse strand, counting down.
GCAGGCGGATGGCGAAGTGCTCCAAATCGTTGAAATCCGCCGCGTTACGCGCCCGCTTGGCAAGCGCATAGGCCTCGTCAAAGGCGTTGACGAGGTCGATCAGCGCAGAAAGCGCGGGCGCGGTCAGCGCGCGGTCGTACGCCGCCTCGGCCGAGGACACGGTCAGCCACTTGTCGCGGATCGTCTTGGCGACCGTTTTCCATTCCTCGCGCAGCGCCTTGATTTCCTCCAAAAGCGCCTTGTCCTCGAAGCCGCGCGCGGCCTTCAGCCGGTCGAACGTAATCGACCGCGCCGCTTCGACGCAGTCGTCCCAATCGCCGCCCGAAAGCGCCTCGAGCAGGCGCTCGGCCTGCTTGCTGTCGCTCGTCAGCGCGGGCAGATAGGCGTCGGCCAGCTCGTCGACGCCCTCGACCTCGCGCACCGCACGGCGCAGAAAGGCCGCGCCGTGCTCGGCCGCCGCCTTCGCCTGCGCGCGCAGCACGCGGGCGTGCGGCGTGTCCATGCCTTCGGCGCGCAGGCCGCGCCGCACGGTTTCCAGAAAGGCGCGCGGGTCGGGATGCGCCTGAATATTCTCATACGTGCCCAGCACGGTTTCGCCCAGCTTTTTATCGTCCCGCCCGGCGGTCAGCAGATCGCACAGGGCGAAAAAGCCCTCGTCCGCACGCTCATAGGCCGCGTCTAGCGTTTGCTCGAGCACCTCGGCGCGCAGCAGCTTGCCCTCCTGCTCGTCCATCAGACGGAAATCGGGCGCGATACCAAGCGCCGCCGCCTGCTCCCGCGCAAGCGACAGGCAGAACGCGTGCACGGTCGTGATTTTGGCGCGGTGCACCAGAAAGAGCTGGCGGCGCAGGCGCGTGTCTCCCGGGTTCTTCGCCACCGCCTCGCCCAGCCGCAGGCCGATGCGCTCGCGCATCTCGGCCGCTGCCGCGTTGGTGAAGGTGACGAGCAGCAGCCGGTCGATGTCGACCGGGTCCTTCTCATCGGTCAGGCGGCGCAGCACGCGCTCGACGAGCACCGCCGTTTTGCCCGAGCCCGCCGCCGCCGAAACGAGCAGCGTACCACCCCGGTTTTCGATCGCGGTCTGCTGGTCGCGCGTCCACTGCGGCATTACCGCTCACCTCCTACCTGCTGCCAGAATTCCTCGTCGGTCAAATGCTTCAAATACCGCGCCTTGTCACCCGCCGTCTCATCGAACCGGCAGGCCGCGCGGAAGTCGCACCAGTCGCAGTACACGGAATTTTTATCCTTTTTGCACGGATCGGCGATCACGCTGCCCGCGCGCAGCTCCTGCCCCATCTGCAGCAGCTTTTCGTGCGTGTAGCGCGCGAGCCGGCCGAATTTCTCCAGCCCCGCCACGGCCGATTTGGCCGAAAGCGACGGCTCGTCCTCCCCTTTTTTCACCTTGACGGACACCGGGATAAACCGGCCGTCTCCGTCAAGGCCGCGCTCCATCGCCTCAAGCAGCTCCATATCGTCCGAAAGCAGGCCGCTGCGCCGCAGCGCCTTGTCGCGCAGGGCGCGCAGCGCGTCCTCGTCGATATCGCGCGGCGCGTCGGGCAGCTCGTCGCGCACGGGCACGTACAGCACGCCCGCCGGGACGATTTCGTTCAGCTCGGCGGTCAGCCGTTCGCGGTAGCGCTCGAGCCCCTGCTCCTGTAAGGCGTACAGGTAAATGATCAGCTGCATGTTCAGCCCGTGCCAGATATCGGACAGCGAAAACGACTTTTTGCCGCTCTTGTAATCCATCACGCGCAGATACAGCCGCCCGTTTTTGATGTAGCCGTCGACCCGGTCGACCTTGCCGGACAGGCTGACCGTCTCCCCGTCCCTTTCGCAGGTGACGGGCGGCAGATCGCCGCCGCGCGAGAAATCGACCTCGTAATCGATCGGCGCGAAGTCGCTTACGCGCAGCTCCTCCAGCACGTTGTCGAGAATCTGCTCGACCGTGCGCGCCAGCCGCCCGAACAGGTAGCGGAAGCGCGCGGTCTTTGTCTCCAGCCCGCCAAGCTCCTGCTCGACATACTGCCGCACCGCCGCGCGGCACACCCGGCGCGCGGCCTGCCCGTCCGCCGCGGCGGCGCCGCCCTCCCGCCGCGCGAGCGCGTCGAGCGCGTGCTCGAGCACGTAATGGATGAACGTGCCGGTTTCCAGCGCGTCGAACTTGGCCGCGCGGCGCGGCTTGGCCTTCAGGCCATACTGCATGAAAAATGCGAACCGGCAGGAGTAAAACGTGTCCACGCGCGACGCGGTCAGGTTCATCGCCTTGCCGTACAGCCCGTCGATCGTGTGCGGGCTGGTCAGCGGGCCGCGCCCGCGCCGCTGCCGCGCGGCTTCGAGTACGCGCGCGTCATCCTGATAATACGCATACGCCGCGCGCACCGCCGCCGTGCGGTCGCCCGACAGATAGGCGCACGCCGCCTCGACCGCGGGGCGCTCAGCCTGCAGCCGGTCGGCGGCATGCTCGGCCTGATGGCTGGCAAACGGCACGCCGGGCAGCAGGCTTTTGACCGTGCTGACAAAATACGACGGCCTTGCCTCGCCGCCCGCGGCGTCCAACGTGTGGTAGGACAGCAGCAGCGCCTCGGTCGGGCAGGCGAGCGCGCGGTAGAGCGTTTCCTGCTCCATCAGCAGCCGCTCTGCGCCCGACGCCTTGAGCTCGACGCCGAGCGCGTCCAGCTTGTCGCGGTCGAGGTCGCTCAGCAGCGAGACGCCCGAGGCCGCTTTGGGGATCAGCCCGTCGTTCACGCCCAGCAGGATGACATATTTTGCGTTTTCGCCGCACGCGCGCTCGATATTGCCGCAGGTCACGCGGTCGAGCGAGACCGGGATGGCGCCCACGTCGTATTCGCCGAGCACAAGACGGAACAGCTGCGCAAACCGCTCGGCGGAAAGCGGCGTTTCGCCGCACACCCAAGCGAACTGCTCCATCGCGGAGACAAGGATTTCCCATAGCTGACGGTATTCATCGGCAAGCTGGAGGCGGCCCGCCGCTTCGTGCGCGGCGGCGCGGTCGGCCATGCGCTGCGGCGCGCCGACCGCGAGCAGGAATTCATACAGCGCACGCACGCAATCGGACGCGGGCTTTTCCCCCTTGAGCCGGTCGCGCAGTGCGGAAAACGGCGCGGCCGCCTTTTGCCGCAGGGCGTTCAGCTCGTCCAGCCGCGCGTGGGAGCGCTCGTCGAACGGCAGGCCGTAGCCGTCCGGATGCTCGGTCCAATCGCGCTCCCACGCGCCGCCGCGGATGTTCCACGTCAGCACGTAGTTTTCCAGCTTGTCGGTCTCGTCGCGGGTCACCGCGGTAAGGCCGGTTTTCAGACAGGCGAATAAATCCTCGTACCGGAAATAGGACTGCGCGGCCTCGAGCGCCCCCGTGACCAGCGCCATCGGCGGGCGGGAGAGCAGGTCGGGCTTTTCCGCCAGAAACACCGGCACGTCGTACCGCGCCATCGCCATGGCGAGAAACGCGCCGTACGGCTCGATATCGCGCGCGGTGACGACGAAATCGCGGTAGCGCGCCCCCTCGTCGCGCACCTTGCGGCGGATATACGCAGCGGCGTGCTCGCATTCGTCAAACGGCGAGGCGGCGGCGTACAGCCGCACGCCCCGCCCCTCCGCCGGGCGCGGCGCGTGCACGGGCAGCAGGCTCTCCGCCTCGATCGCCGCCAAATCGGCGGGACGCGCGATTTTGCTCTCTCCCAGCGCGAGCCGCTCGACCGCGCGGTTATGGCGCTTCGCCATGCGGGTCAGCGTTTTGACCGTCTTGCAGCCGGTGACGAAAATTTCAGGATACGCGAGGTCGCAGGTGACCGCCGCGGACAGCGGCGCGCCGAGCGCCAGAATCGCGTCGATCACGTCCAGCTCCTGCGGCGTAAAGCCCAGAAAGCCGTCCAGATAAACGCTCGCGCCGTCGAGCGCGCGGCTGTCCGCCAGCCCGTCCCGCAGACGGGTAAGCCGGTCGCGCGGGTCGGGCAGCGACTGCTCGCACAGGCGGTCGTAGGCGGTCAAAAGCTGCGCCAGATCGGTCAGCTTGGCCGAGAGCGCCTCGTCCGCGCTCTCCTCCGCGGCCTCAAACAGCTTTTCGGGCGGCACGGCGCAGGTTTTGCACTCGTCCACCAGACGAAGCGCTTCGCGCAGCAGCTCGGGCTTGTCCGCCAGCCCGCTCCACACGGACAGGCCGGACTGCACGCGCCGCGCGGCCTGCTGCAGGGTCAGCAGCTGGCCGGCGGGCGTCAGCGTTTGCTGCGCGAGGCCGCCCACCTCGGCGAACACGCGGTCGGCCAAACGGGAAAAGGTCAGCACCTCGGCGGTGCGCGCGCCGTGATTATCCGTCGCGGCGGCGAGCCGCCGCTCCATTTGATGCGAATTCAGCTCGGGCACCAGCAAAACCTGCCGCCCCTGCTCCGCCCGGCTTTTTTCCGCGATCTCGGCCAGCATCGCCGTTGTTTTGCCGCTGCCCGCGCGGCCCGTCCATATGCGCATCCCGTTTGCCTCCCTGCTTTTCACTGGTTCTATGATACCATGCCCGCGCCCGGCAGGCAAGCCGCGCCGCGGCGCGAAAAGGCCGGCCCTTTGCCTCTATGGGCAAAGGGCCGGCCTTTATCTCTTGGAGGAGGGCCGCGGCCCGGATTTCGGTTCCGCTCTCCCGCTCTTTTCATGGGGACGGCCGATCAAAAACCGCAGCCGGAACATGCCGTCGTCTGTCAGCTTGTACTGGTACACCGCTTTGTATTTTTCGAAAAAGGCCGCCATGCTGCGCGTGCCGACGCCGTGACCCGGCTCATGCGAAACCGGGAAGCCGTCGCCGTCGAGTTCGACTGTCCCGCCGCAGGTGTTGGCGATCTCCACACAGAAATGCGGGACGGGCACCACGGCGACCTCAATCCGCCGCGGCGTTCCCGCAGGCAGCTTTTCACAAGCGTGGATCGCGTTTTCCAGCGCGTTCGCGAATACGGTGGACAGCTCCGCCGCGTCCGCCGGCAGCTTGTCCGGAAAGGCCAGATTTGCGTCCACCCGAATGCCCCGCCGCCTCGCCTGATCAAAGTAGGAGGACAAAACCGCGTCCAGCACAAGATCCGGGCATAAGCGCGCCGGCTTTGTTTCGTCCAAACGCGCCTGAGACGCGCCGATATAGGCGAGCGCCTCGGCTTTTTCGTCCTTTTCCACCAGCGCGGCCAGCGTTTGCAGCTTGTGACGCAGGTCATGGCGCTCGATGCGGATGGCCTCGTCCGCGGCGCGGGCGGTCTCCAAGCGGTTTTGCAGCGCGGATACCCGCGCGGAAAGCAGCTCCGCCTCGGCCCAGCCCTCCGCCGTGCGGCGGATGGCTTCGCTCACGCTCATCGCGGCGCACAGCACAAACAAAACCGCGCCGCACCAGTAGAGCAGACGGCCGGAATCGTAAGCCGTCTGCCGCAGCAGTACGGCGATATACGCGCGAACGCTGCCGGAAAGCAGACAGGCCGCGCCCAGCGCGGCGAGCGTCATCCCCAAGCCGGTCCAGAACAGCCGAAACAGGCGGTTGCCGCCCCTTGCCTCCCATGCCGCGCAAACCAGCGTCACGGCAAGGGAAAGATGCAGCGCCCAGCCGCACAGCGCATTCACCCGCGCCGGCAGATACCGGTCAAACAAATAGCAGAGACTCGGCAGCAGGGCGGCAGCCGCGGGCAGCAGCACGCAGACCGTCCGGAGCAGCCTATGCCGCCGTCCCATCCGGCAGAGCAGGTATCCCAAGGGCAGCGCGACAAACAGGGGCGGAATCAGCGCAGCCGCGCGAATATCCAGCGCGGAGTGATAGACGATCCGAAAGCTGTACTCCCGAAGCTGGTAAAAAGCCTGCAGCGCGGCCGCCAGCGCGAGCAGCAGCGCCGGCCAATCCCACCGCCCCCGCACGCCGCCGTAGAGCAAAAGGCCCAGCAGCAGAAAAGCCGCGGTCATATAAGCGGCGGCGGGCATCCCCAGCCGGTTGGCCTGAGAGGCGGTGAGCGCGTCCTCCGCCGCGCGGCTCGATAGAATAACCATCGGCGTGCCGCTTGTTTCCTCGTCCCGCGCAAAGACCAGCGTCAGCGTCCTGCCGCCATAGCCGGGCGGCAGCGTCAGACGGGGCGTCTCCCCGGCGGCGGGCACCTCGTAGCCCGCGGGAAGGTCCGCGTCCGCCTCGCTCCCGCCCGAGCCGGGAGCGGTGGTATAGAGCAGCTCCCCGTCCAGAAAGACGCTGACCGGGCCGTCCGTCTCCAAGGTGGTGTAGCCCGCTTGCTCATATGCGGGCTCCAGCACGCGGGACAGGCAGACCGTGCCGACCGTCCCCGCCGCTTCCTTCGGAGTGAGTGCGGCGCGGCCGCCCGTCCCGTCCGGTCGGTAGATGTCCCAGCCCTTGCTGTCGGTGAATATCGGGGTTAGGTACAGCTGCTCCTGATCCGTCACGGTATAGGAATGGAAAAGCGCCAGCACCGCCGCCGCCAGCAGCAGATAAATAAGCGCCGCCGCCCAGCACAGGATCCGCCCCGGTTCTCCTGATTTTGTTTTCAGCATGGAATTACCGCCTCCCGTACATCGTCCCATTTTTTTACTCCGCACAAATTATCAATTTTCGTTCACTGACGTGCCATTTTCGCACAGCGCCTTACGGACGGCCGCGAAAAAGCTATAATGAGAATCAAATCAGCCCGCCTTCGCGGCGCTGTTTTCATTTATCATAGCGAAAAGCGTGTGCAAAGTCAAAGGCTGGTTTCATTTTGATCCGCAGGAGGCGCGCCCATGAAGCAAATCATCCACGGCCCGAACCTAAGCGCCCGAAAATCCAGAGTGCTCATTTTGCTGCTCATGGGCGTGTCGGCGGCGGTTGTGCTGGCGGCGCTGGTCGCCGCGCGCGGCGCGGGAGGAAGCCCGCTGCTGCACACGGAACCGGTTCTGCTGCGCACCGGCTGGACGGACGACGAGGGAAACAGCGTCACCCTGCCCGTCAAACGGGCGTACCGCCCGGAGGGCTGCGCCCTTGAAACCGCCCTGCCCGCCGGGGACGGCAGCCCCCGGCACCTGCTCTTTTACGCAAAATATCAAAACGTGCGCCTGCTCTGGAACGGGAGCGAGCTGGGCCGGTGCCTGTGCAAGCCGGACGGCCAGAGCAAAACGCAGGGCAAGGCGTTCGCGCTGCTCCCGCTGCCGGCGGGCGGCGGCACGCTGCGCATCGAGGCCGCTCCCCTTTTGGGCGAAAACGTCCCGTACGAGATTTCCGCGCCGCAGATCGGCTTTGGCGGCGCGCTCGTCTATGGCATCCTCGCGGATGAACTGCCGGCGCTGATTATCACCGCCGCCATATTCTGCTTCGGCCTGTTCCTATTGATCTGCGGCTTACAGGCCTTGTGCTCGGTATCCGTGCATGGGCAGGAAAACCAAACCTTTCAGGCCAGTTTTCTGCATATCGGCCTGTTTGCGCTGCTGTTTTCCCTGTACTCGCTGGTCATCACCGATACGGTCCATTTGTTCGTACCCAACTCCTACGCGATATATCTGCTGGAATTTTTGCTGTTCGCGCTGCTCCCCGTTCCGCTGCTGGCGCTGGCAGCCGAGGTCTGCACGCCACGGTTCCGCACGCTGCTGACGGCGGCCTGCTGCATTCTCTTTCTCAATTTCGCGCTGCAAGCGCTGTTTCATTTTCCCTTTGACTGGGAGCTGCGCAAGGGGCTTACGCTCACCCACCTTTTGATGGTGCTGTCGGCGCTGCTGCTTTTGGCGGCGCTCATCTCAGCGGTGCGCAAGGAGGACGGCCATTGGTGGCCGCTTCTATCCTTTTTTCCGGTGCTGGCGGGGGCGCTTGCGGATATTTTCCGGTTTTACCTGCCGGTGTTCTATCAAAAAGCGCTGGGCTTTCAGCTCGGCGTGCTGGTGTTTTTACTGCTCCAAAGCGCTTATCTGCTGCGGCAGAACCTGCACTATTACGAAAGCTATCTCCGCTCCAGCGCCTACCGGCACATGGCCTATACCGACGCGCTTACCGGCCTTGCCAACCGCGCGGCGTTTGAGGCCGCGCTGCTCGAAGTGCAGCGCAAGCTGGACGGGTATTCCTCCGTCTGGTGCCTTTCCGCAGACATCAATAACTTAAAGGAAACAAACGACGCGCGCGGACACGCCGCGGGCGACGCGCTGATCTGCGGCGCGGCACAGCTTCTGCGCGACGCCGCCGGCAGGGACGCGGCGGTTTACCGCATCGGCGGGGACGAGTTCGTCGTGCTTTTTTTCGACCAGCCGGAGGCCGCCCTGCGGGAGGTGCGCGCCCGCCTCGCGGAAGCGATGTCGCAGCGCGCCGTCCATCCGCCGGGGTTGAGCATCGCCGTCGGCTACGACCGCTTCCGCTTTTCCGAGGGGGACACCATGGCTAAGCTCCTCTCCCGCGCGGACGCACTGATGTACGAGGATAAGCGGCGCTGGAAAAAGGCGCACGGCGCGGAAACGCCGTGACGTTTTGTTGATAGAAATGTTTAAGGGGGTACCCCCTTAAAGGGCAAATGTTCCATTTGCCCTTTGGCAAACCACACGAGGGGGAAATAGAAAATGCACAAACAACGGCTTCTGCGGCTTCCCGCGGCCTTTTTGGGCACGCTGGCGCTGTTACTCGCCGTCCTGCTTGCAGTGAACGCCATCCCCCGCGCGGCGCTCGCGCGCGGGCTGACCGCCAGCGCGGACTACTACGCCGCTTACGGCGTCCGGCGCAACTGGGCGCCGGGGCTGGAGCAGTCTAAGGAGGATATCTACGCCGACGCGGTGCTCATGAACATTGCCGCCTGCATGAAGCCGGGGCTGGCCGCCACGGCGGCCGCACGGTATCACGATTCCGGCGGCTATATGGGACAAAGCCTCGCGGACGCGGTCGGCGGCGCAGACGCAAACGCCGATTACTCCCGCTACTGGCACGGCGCGCTGATCCCCGTGACGCTGCTGCTGCTTGTGACGGACGCGGGCGGCGTCCGCCTGATAAACGCCCTCTTGTTGGCGGCGCTGGCCTCGCTTTTCCTGTCGGCCTGCCGGAAGCGGAGGCTGAAAGGGCTTGCGGCGGCGTATCTGCTCGCTTTTGCGGCGACGGAATCCTTTTTCGTACCGCTGTCCATCGAATACATGCCCTGCTACGTGCTGTCCCTGCTGGCGGCGCTGCTGATACTGCGGCTGAAGGAGGAAAACCTGCCCCTGCTGTTCCTGCTCACCGGGCTGTGCACCGCGTTTTTTGACTTCCTCACCGTGGAGACCATGACGCTGCTGCTGCCCCTTATCGCCCTCGTCGCCCTGCGCCGAAAGCGGGACGAAACGGCGGGTCTCGTCCGCTCGATGGCGGGCTATGGCGGCCTGTGGCTGGCGGGCTACGCCGGGGCGTTCCTGTGCAAATGGCTGCTCGCCGCGGCCGTGCTCGGGCCTTCCGCATGGGCGGAAACGGCCGCCATGGGCGCGGAAAAATTCGCGGGCGACGCGCCGGCCAATCTGCCGCTGGGACGGTACGGCTCGGCCATCTTCAACAATCTGGCGGGCTTAGTCCCCACCACGCTCGCGGACACCTATCTCGGCGTGACCGCCGTTCTGGCGGCGGCGGGGCTTATCCTGTTCTGCTTCTGGTTTTTGTACCGGGGACGGAAGCTGCCGCGCGGTATCGCCCCGGCGCTGATACTGGCGGGGCTTGTCCCCTACGGGCGCTACCTGCTGCTGCCCTATCACGCGCTCGTGCACAACTTTTTCACCTACCGCGCCCAGCTTTGCAGCCTTATGTGCCTGTTTCTGCTGATCGGCTGGACGCTCGACCCGGCGCGGCTGCGCCCGAAGAGGAGGCGAAAGGCATGACCCTGACCATTTTAATGCCTTGTTTGAACGAAGCGAAAACCGTCGGCCCGTGTGTGGCTGAGGCGCTGGGCTTCCTGTCCCGCAGCGGGGTGAAGGGCGAGGTGCTGGTCGTCGACAACGGCAGCGCCGACGGCTCGCCCGCGCTGGCGCAGGCCGCCGGTGCGCGGGTGGTGACGGAAGCCCGCCGGGGCTACGGCGCGGCGCTCATGCGGGGCTTCCGGGAGGCGCGGGGACGGTTCATCGTCTATGGCGACTGCGACGGCAGCTACGATTTCTCCGACTTGACCCCGTTTCTCGCCGCCTTTGAACAGGGCGCGGCGCTGGTTGCGGGCGACCGCTTCGCCGGGGGTATTTCGCCCGGCGCGATGCCCCCGAGCCACCGGCTGGGCGTGCCCGCCCTCTCCGCGCTGGCGCGGCTGCGGTTCGGCGTGGGGGTGCGGGATTTCCACTGCGGCCTGCGCGGCGTGCGGCGGGATACCGCCCTGTCCCTCGGCCTGCGCTGCCCCGGCATGGAGTTTGCGACCGAAATTATCGCCGCGTGCGCCCGGCGCGGCCTGCCGATCATGCAGGTGCGCGTTCCCCTGCGGCCCGACGGCCGCGCCGGGCCATCCCATCTGCGCACCCTGCGGGACGGCCTGCGCCACCTGCGATTTATCTGCTTTCCAAAGCTGAATAGAGACAACGCAAACCTGAAAGGAGCCTGAAACAATGAAAAAGAGAGGCAAACAGCTATTTTCCCTGCTGCTGGCGCTGACCGTGACGCTGGGAACCCTGCCCGCGACGGCGTTCGCGGCGGTAGGGGATATCCCGACGGAAGACTATAAAGGGTCTGTGCACGTGGGGGATGAATTTGACCCCGGCACGACTATCTCCGTCTATTGCTATGGGGACGACGACGAAACCTATGCCCAATATAGCCCTGATGTCACCTTTCTCACCAAGGTGGGCGACACGGCGTGGCCCACCTCTAGCGCGATTGAGGAAGATTATTCGGAGTATGACAACCCGCTTACCTTCTCCCCTGTTTATGACGCCGCGACGGAGGGAACGGATACCGGCTATGTCGCCACCGAGAGCTACCTATATAGCGGGGACGACCCTGATTCCAGCGACAACATTGAATTCTATTACCTCATGCTGCAAAAAGACACGGATAGAAGCAGCGCGAACAGCTACTACGACTATTACACCCCCGTCGGGCTGTGCTATCGCAGCAACGAAGTTTTTGTCCAGCTGACCGGCGAGCCGTACACCACCGCGGTAAACAATTACAACGGCGTGGCGGATTCCAAGAAATCCGGCAGCAACTACAATTACTTTATCCACCTGCCCGCCGCCGAGAACCAATACGAAGGCGTGACCGCGTGGGTGGCGACCAAGGTTGACGGCAGAGGCGACATCACCTTCACCGCCAAAACGGCCTCCTACGACCCCATGGATCATATGCCGTGGGACTATTACGGCGATACCGGTTGGTACTACAACGCCGGTGGTGACGCTACGCACTACACCATTTCCACCGCCGCCGAGCTGGCGGGGCTTGCCAAGCTCTGCAATGAGACAGAGGAGCCTCTCTTTGCGGGCAAAACCGTGAAGCTGGGCGACGATATCGACCTGAGCGCCCACGACTGGACGCCGATCAGCTTTTACGGTGACTACGATGGCGAAATCGCCACCTTCGACGGCGACGGCCACAGCATCACCGGCCTGTCGGTGAAGCAGGGCAATTTCTTCTTCGAAGGGACTTGCGCCGGTCTCTTCGCGGGGGCGGCGGACGCGACTCTGCAAAACTTTACGGTTTCCGGCGAGGTGTACGTGACTGACTGTGAAGTTGTCGGCGGCGTGGTAGGGGAATTGTATGACGCGACGCTCGTCAATGTGGGCAGCACGGTGAATGTTTCAGCTTCTCTCGCAGGCGGTTCCGTCTTTGCGGGCGGCCTTGCGGGTTTTGCCAGCGGGGCGCGCATTTTAAACTGCTACGCCCTCGGAGACGTGTCCGCTGACGCGTCCCTGAATGAAGTGTCTACTTACAATGTCCCAACGCCCAGAGCCTATGCCGGCGGCGCGGCGGGGGCGCTCTTGGACAGCGTCGCTTTCAACTGCTACCACGCGGTAGGGACGGTCTCCGCGACAGGCAAAGAGCAAGGTTACGGCGGCATCGCTGGACTCGTCGGTTCTGGCACTAACTCTCTGGACGACCCCGACCCTGTAACGAACTGCTACTCCACCACGCAAAACAGCGCCGAGGACGACCACGCGGACGGCGCGTTCATCGACGCGGACAAGAAGGTCGGCGACAGCTCGCTGATGTTTAAACTCAACCAGAAAACAGGCACAGCCCAGCCGTCGGAATACAGCGACGTTACCTTCGCCACGTGGCGGTGCATGAGCCAGTACGCATGGCCGACGCACGAGCCCCAGTACGGCGCGGAATACTCGACGGACGGCGGAAGCACATGGACAAAGTGCGCCAAGCTGGGCGATATTCTAGGCAAGTTCGACACAGGCACGGCGGCGCAAAACAAGGTGCGGCTGCTGGCGGACGATATCTCCAGCTTGATTGTGCCGTACTCCTTTACCCTTGACCTGCAGGGGCACAAGTGGACAGCCAGCTCAGTAGACTCTGCCCCGCTGACCATGAGCGGCACGAGCGGCGGCGAGATCGTGATCACCGACAGCGTGGGCGGCGGCAAAATCATTGGCGCGGACGCGGACGCGACCCACGCCGCCACATCCGCCATTTATGTGGGCGGCTCTCGCTACGATACTTCGCAAACAACGTCAACGGCAAAGCTGACGCTGACCGGCGACAAGCCCTTCACCATACAGGGCGGTCAGGGGCTTGCCGAGTCAAATAACGAGCAATACCGCGCGGGCGCGCCCGGCATCGATGTGCGGAACGGCGGCACGCTGACCGTCGATGTCGGCGCGAACGTCACCATACAGGGCGGCGACAGCGGCGCGCTGCCCAGCAGCAGCAGCGGAAACTACGGCACGGCTGGCGGCGCGGGCGTTGCCGTGCAAAGCGGCAGTGCGCTTCAGGCCGGCGGCGGCACGTTTATCGGCGGCGACGGCGGCGCGGGCGGCTCCTCCAAAAGCGGCAACGGCGGCGCGGGCGTTTCCGCTGCCGATAGCGCCGCCGCAGTGGAGATCACCGGCGGCACATTCACCGGCGGCACAGGCGGCGCGAACGCTTCCGGCATTTTCGGCGGCGACGGCGGCATCGGCGCTTACGTGAGCGGCGGCAGCTTTTCCGCTTCGGGCGGCATGTTCACCGGCGGCACGGGCGGCGCGGGCGGCACCACCACCAGCGGCGACGGCGGCGATGGGCTTTCCCTTGTGGACGGCGTCACAAGCGGGCCTCTTTCCGGCCTGACCTGCGCCGGCGGCACGGGCGGCGCGAACACTTCCGGCCTGTTCAGCGGCAATGGCGGCGATGGGCTTTCCCTTATGAACGGCGTCACAAGCGGGCCTCTTTCCGGCCTGACCTGCGCCGGCGGCGCAGGCGGTACAG
>JAUNGZ010000022.1:0-23661 GCA_030524205.1 Eubacteriales bacterium | reverse complement strand
ATCCGGCTACGGACTGTATGTGAGTGACGTGAGCGTTACGGTGGACGGCGGTAGCTTTTCCGGTTCCAGCGCGCTTTGCGCGTATGCGACGAACACGTGCCAGTGGCGCGTAAACGACGGTGTGTTCGCTGGCGAAGCGTATGGGCTGGACACAACGTTCTACGACGGCGGCGGCAGCAGCGGGAGCGTTTCCTTAACGGTCGCGGGCGGCACCTTTACGGGCGGCAGCTACGGCGTATCTACCGACTGTGCCGGCTCGCTGGCGGGCGGCACCTTTACCGGGAGCGATACGCTCGCTTACGCGGTTCGCAATTCGGCTTTCTCCGGCACGGCCGCGGCTTTGCTGGCCCCGGGCAAGGCGTATTACGACGCGGACGGCAAGACGGTCGACGGGAGCGCCAACGACGGGATTGGCGAGGGCAAGACCCTCCGCGTGCTGGACGCGGGCAGCGCGCCCGCGCCGCTGTACAGCATTGGGGGTACGGTGGTGGACAGCGCCGGCAGCAGCGGCGTTAAGGGCGCGACAGTCAAGCTCATGCAGGGCAAGACGCAGCTCGCCCAAACGACGACGGGTTCAACGGGCCAATACAGCTTCGCGGACATTCCGGCGGGGCTGTACAACGTGGTCGCGGAGACGGACGAGGTGACCGCGACCATTCTGGTGGAGCTTAACACGGACGCGTACGACAAGGATATTAGGCTGCCGAACGGCAGCAAAAGCAGCGTGGTCGAGGTGACCGGCGCGGACACGCCCGACGTGATCGTGGGCGGCGTAGAGGAAGTTGCGAAAAATCAGTCCGCAGGCTCGGACGAGAGCATCACCGTCAAACTGACGGTGGAAAAGCAGGATAGCCCGGCAAATAAGGACGAGATCGTCGCCGTGGCCGGGGACCAGACCCTGCTGTATCTGGATGTGTCCCTCATGCTGCTCAAGGGCTCGGGCGAACCGCAGGATTTAGGCTCGTCCAACAGCAAGGTTTTGGAGCTGGTACTGCCTTACGATTTCACAAGCAAGAAGGACGTAACGGTTTACCGGTACCATGGCGACAATGCCGGGAAATTGACGAAGCTGGACACAGCGCCCAGCCCCGCGCAGGACAACACGTTCTGGGCGGACACGAAAAACGGCTATCTGCACATCTACGCGAGCCAGTTCTCGACCTACGCCGTGGGCTACACGCCGGTGACGGTCAATCCCGGCCACTCCGGCGGCGGCTCGACCCCGAGCTACACCATTACGGCCTCGGCGGGCGCGGGCGGCGCGATCTCGCCGAGCGGCAAGGTCAGCGTGACCCGGAACGGCAGTAAGACCTTCACCGTCACGCCGAACGCGGGCTACATCGTGGCCGACGTGCTGGTGGACGGCAAGAGCGCCGGCGCGGTGACGAGCTACACCTTCGACAAGGTCACAGAGGCGCACACCATCTCCGCCCGCTTTGAAAAGGCGGCGGACAAGGCCGCTTGGAACCCCTTCGCCGACGTGCGCGAGAGCGATTGGTTCTATGACAGCGTCAAGTACGTCTACGAGCACGATTTGATGCTGGGCACGTCCGGCACCGCGTTCTCTCCCAACGCGGGCACGGAGCGCGGCATGATCGTCACCATCCTGTGGCGCATGGCGGGCAAGCCCGCGGCCGAAAGCGGCAGCGCCTTCTCCGACGTGCGGAGCGGCGCGTACTACGCTGACGCGGTCGCGTGGGCGGACGAAAACGGCATCGTGCTGGGCTATGGCAACGGCCTGTTCGGCCCGGGCGACAAAATCACCCGCGAGCAGCTCGCGGCCATCCTGTGGCGCTACGCGGGCAGCCCGGCGGCAGGCGGCGCTTTGGACGGCTTTGCCGACGCGGACAGCGTCAGCCCCTACGCGCGGGACGCGCTGCGCTGGGCGGTGGAGCAAAACATCGTCTCCGGCAAGGGCGGCGGCGCGCTCGACCCCAAGGGACCGGCCACCCGCGCCGAAGCGGCGGCCATGCTGGAGCGGTTCTCCGTAAGCGTCAAATAACAGGGCCGATATGACAGCGCAAAGCCCCCGCCGATTACTCGGCGGGGGCTTTGCTGTGCTTTTCCGTTTTGCTTGACGGGTTATTCGTCGTCCTCTTCCTTACGGCGGTACCGCAGCAACAGGCCGAGACCCGCGGCCATCGCGCCGAACGGGATCATCAAGCCGGGGGTAAAACCGCCCGTCTGCGGCAGACGCTTGCGCGTATCCTGCTTGCCCTGCGTCTCCTGCTGCGAAGCGTCCGCCTTGGGAACGTCCTCTTCGCCGATTTCAACGACGGTATCGTCGGTCACGCCGGGAGACAGCGGCGTTTCTTCCTCCGGAATATCCACTTCGGGCGGGTTCTCCACGTCGCCGGGGGACAGCGGCGTTTCCTCGTCCGGAATATCCACTGCCGGATTGTCGGGATCTGCCGGTTTGACCGGATCGTCCGGCCGGTGGTGTCCGCCGCCGCCACCGCCCGTGCTTTTGTCGTTCAGCACGGTCAGACCCTCGTCCGTCAGCGCCGTATCATCCGCCGACACGGTAACCGTGCCGTCCGCCGCCTGCGCGAGGGTGATTTTCCACGCGGTTTTGCGCGTGCCGTTCACCAACTGGCCGAGATTGTAGCCGCTCGGCGAGCCGACCTCGGTCAGCGTGTACGTGCCCATCGGCAGCTTGCTCCAGACCAGCTTGCCGTCCTCGCCGGTGGTGACGTACTTCACGGTTTCCGTGATCGGCTTGCCCGCGAAATTGTAGTACGTTCCGTCCTTTTCCAGCGTGAACCGCGCGCCGGCCAGCGCAACGCCGGGAATCGTATCGCCGGACGCGTCCGTCGTGGAGGCTGCGTCGCGTTTGATTACGGTCAGCGCACCATAGGGCGCGTTGACGACGGTTTTTTCTGTTTTCTGGTCGTCCAGCGCAACGATAATACCATTATCCGCGCTCTCCGGCAGCAGATAACCGTCCGGCGCGTTGGTCTCGACCAGCTTGACGCGCTTGGCCGCGCTCGGCAGTCCGGCAATGTTCAGCTTGCCCTGCGCGTTCGTCGAGCCATAGCCGTAGAAGGTAAAATTATCTTCGCCGGTTTCCTCCAGAGAATAGGAAACCCGGAACCGCGCGCCGGACAGCAGCACATCTGTCTGCGCCGCAGACGCTTTGGTCACCTGAAGGGATTTCATGCCCTTGGGCGGCTCATTCCATGTGCCGCCCGACTGCGCGCCAAAGTAAAACACGTTGACGTCGGTCGAGCCGCTGCCGATTTCGCTTTCCTGTGCGACGAGCTTGGCGGTGTTTGTCATGGTCGTGCCCGCGCAGGCCGCGTCGATATCGGCGTGCAGCACGATCTTGTAGGCATGATAGCGGGTCTCGCCCTCCGTTTCGCTGACGTTCGGCAGCGTGAAGGTGAATTGATTGCCGGTATAGCTCCACGCGTCCCTCAGCTCTGTTTCCGCGAGGTTTTCTCCGGTTGCTTTGCGGTCGTCGCTGTACTGGTAGATCGCAACGCCGCCTTCGCTTTTCAGCGTCGCGCCCGCCGGAAGCTCGTCGATCACAGTCGGATTTTCATAGCCGTTGGCCTTGCCGTCCAGATTCGCGTCGATCTGCCACTTTACTTCATAAACGGCTTTACCGCTTTCATCAAATATCTGACCGCCCGTTTTCTTCAGGCTGTTCTGCTTGATCGTGACGTCCTCCCAGTCGTAGCTGTTCAGCTCACGGCCGTTTTCCATGCCGCTCAAATACGCCTTGTTGGTCAATTTAAACGAGCCGACCAGCTTTGTCGGGTCGATGCGCACCTGCACGTAAAGAAGGTACCGCGCGCCGTTTTCCATCAAATTACCGAAATCAAAGGTAACCGTCTGGCCGGACTGCGCAACACCCAGCTCGTCGCTTGCCTCCTGCCCGCGTGTGACGCGCGCGTCGTTCTGGCCGTTCGCGCTGGCATGATAAAGCTTATATTGAACGTAGCTCACGCCGTTCGGCAGCACGTCCTTGACCTTAGCGCCCATAATCGAGCGGCCGTCGGCGTTGATGTGCATGGCGAACCA
The DNA here is from genome assembly GCA_030524205.1 of Eubacteriales bacterium. GTDB lineage: Bacteria > Bacillota > Clostridia > Oscillospirales > Butyricicoccaceae > Agathobaculum. The sequence continues at coordinate 19,635 of JAUNGZ010000022.1, read as the reverse complement.
CTGCGTGTTGTCCGCCGGATTGTAGCCCGCGCTTTCGCCCTTGGGCGCTCCCGTCGTTTTTTCAAAAAACTTGTTGGATACCGTCACAGTCGGCGCCTTGGCAACAGCCGTCGTACCGTTCCAGTACAGCGTTGCGGTGTTGTTCTGCTGAACTTCGTTTCCGGTATACACATGATCCGCCGCGCCCTGCCCGAAAAACTTTTTGCCCACGCCCTCCGTTTCAAAGGAGAAGTGATAGGTTGCGCCGTCCATCTCCTTCACGTAGATGGTAAGGGTGTTTTTGCCGTCGTAGGCGTATACGGGAGCTTCGGGATAAGCCGCCGGGTCGCCGTATTCCTGCTCCGCGCGCTCCATCGCGGCCGGTTCGTTATTACCCGTCCACCACTTCAGGGTGTCCGTCAGCAAAATGCTCTCGCCGGGCCAGCCCGTTTTCAGCACGTCGTTCAAATTGTCCACGATTTTCACGCCGCCGGTCAGCGCCTGCGTATTGTTGTTGGCGTCGATCGTCCAAGTGGTGCAGTGGTTCGCGCGGTTGTGCTTGCCCTTTTTGGCAATCGCGGCCTGCGCGTAATCGACTGTCACATTAGCCGACACCCCCTGCCCGTGGGACGGCTCGCCGCCGCCCTGTCCCCCGCCCACAGAGGGAATATCATACGTCAGATATGCCTTGTTGGCCGCCTGATACGCTGCGTTCGCGCCCAAAACGACGTGGGACGGAAAAGTGACCTTATACGAACCCGCCGCCAAATTTCCGGTATAGGTCAAAACCAGCAGATCGCGCTGTGTGGTTACGCCGGAAATTTCCGCTTTCAGCTCGTCAGGCAAATTGGGGTACTGCTCCAATACCGTGTCCTTATTCCCGCTTGTCACCGTTATCACAGCCGGTGTAAAGCCGGCCGGCGCCTTTACCGCAGCCGCGTTTTCCAAACGGGTGTCCGCAGGCAGCAGGTCATAAATCACGGGGTTCTCCACATGGAAAGGAATCGTCAGCGTGAGCGTCCACGTAATGGTGTTGGAAGCCGCGCCGTCAAATTTGCCGCTCTTGCTCAGGAACTGGCTGGCAAAGGTTTTGCTTGCTTGCGCGGGCTCCGGCTTCGGGAAGGCGTGCTCGCCCGGCGCGCTCTCAACGTCCGCCGTATTGTGAACCGTCCAGTTCGCACCGCTTGCAAAGAAACCGTCCAGCAGCTGGGTCTTGACCAGCACCTCGGCGGACTGGTTTACCGCCCAATTTCCGTCAAACATATAGGTCAATGTCTTGCCGTCCGCCGATACCGTAACGGCGGCATCTTCCAGCGCCACTTCCGCGCCGCCGACCGTCAGGCCGGTAAACTGCACATTGTCCTCGGCCAGCGTGTCGGTCAGCGTCGCGCCCGCGAGGGATGCGTCGTTTTCCGGCTTCAGCGTAATTTTCCACGTGACGATGCGGTTTGCCGCGTCGAAGCTGTTTGCAAGCTCTTTCTTTTCAATCGTGCACTTGGGGCCGTTCGCGTCGATATTGGTCCAGTCAAGCGTAAAGCTGCTGTCTCCGAGGGTCACGTCGCCCACGCCGCCCGGATTACCCTGCTGGTTGTACTCGCAGGACATGCTGAACTGCGCGAAAACGTCGGTGATCAGGCTGACGTCCCTCCCGTTGCCGGCCGCATTGCTGTTCGCCTGCATATCTTCCGCGGAGAGCATGGTAATCGCCGCCGTTTTGGCTTCGGGATCGATTGTGATCGAGCCGATCTGGAAAGACCCATAGCCCTCATGCTCCCAAATAAGCGGCACGGAATTGCCGCTCTGGCCGTTTACTTGACCCAGATTAAAAATGTTTCCGAAGTCGCTCATCGAAACGGTGAAGGAACTGCCCGCCAGCTCGGCCAGCGACAGCGTGGAATCGAATTTGCAGCGGTAATTAAATCCAAACACCTGCAAGGGGTCGATTTTCCCGCTCAGAACATTACCCTTTTTGTCAAGCAGCTGGACTGTCTCCGCCGCAGGCGCGCCTGTTTCGGTAAAGCGATAGCCCTCCACCGCGCCGGGTGCAAGCACCCAGCCGGAGGACGCGCCGCCGTTTTCTCCGGCCGCGCCGGAAAGCACGGCGCGGGGGCCGATCACGCGCGTGCCGAAGCCGAACGCCGCAGCGATCGGAGTCTGCTCCGCCGGCTGGTCTGTGGCCGGCGGCTCGGGCTTGGTTTCCGGGGCGGGATCTTCCGGCTTGGTTTCCGGCACAGACTCCGGAGCCGGTTGCTCCGGCTTGGTTTCCGGAACGGACTGCTCCGGTTCGGTTTCCGGCTTTACCTCCGGCGCGGGCTCCTGCGGGCCGGCGTCGGGCTCGGTCTCCGTCACGGCTCCGCCGGGCTTGCCCTCCGGCAAAGGCTCCTCCGGCTTGGTTTCCGGCGCGGGGGCTTCCTGCTTTTGCTCCGGTTCCTGCTCCGGCTGTTCCGTTTCTTCCGGAGGCATTCCCAGCGCCGCATTTTGGCTCGGCGAGGGAGCGTGCTCAACAGTGCCCAGATTCGGGATGATCTCTCCCGCCAGGCTGCCGTTGACCGCGGAAATTGCCTTGTCGCTGCCAGTCGTGTTGGCTGCCAGCAGCACATACTCATAGCGGGGCGCTTCCAAGCCGTTCACGGCGGCCTTGTACAAAACGGCAAACTGCATGCCGCCGCTGCGCAGGTAATCCGCGGCCGTATAACCCGGATACCGCTGCTGCGCGATGGTTTCCAAATCGCCGAAATTGCTTACGCTCTGCTTTTGCGCGCGCGCAGCCGCCGTATCAATCGAAACCGCGCCGCCTGCCGCGTCATAAGACAAAATAGAATCTGCCGCGCCAGCCGACGGAAAATATAACCCCGCAGTCACGACCGCGGCGGCCAGCGTCAGCGCGCAGCCGCGTCGAAACAGATTAGATAGCTTCATATCGGAACATCCTTTCAGCCGTCCCCCACCCGGAGGTCCAAAATATTTTTAAGGTTGACATCGGCACCGGGTTCGGTTACTCTGATATCAGGTGATTTAAAAATGGAACGAAAAACAAGAAAAAAACTGGAGCGCGGCCTGCTGATAACCGGCCTGCTGGTCGCTTCCTTCGGTCTGCTTTACGAGGGCTTTCACTATCCGTGGGGCGCCCTTTTCGGCAAGGAAACCATTCCGGACGATCCTGCGCCCGTTTCGGAGCATTGGGTTGAGCAAAGCGTTGCGGAGGAGGCGCCGGTTTATCTCGTCGGTGAGGACCCCTACAACGAAGTGGCTGTTCTGCCTGAAGACGCATTTCAGGTCGGCGTGATTAAAATTCCCAAGCTCAGTCAGGCGGACAATGTGGTCGAGGGGGTGGAGCAAGGCTCTCTCAAGCTCGGCGTCGGTCACATGCCGGGCACCGCTTTGCCGGGCGAAACCGGCAACTGCGTGCTGGCCGGGCACCGGCCAAGCGATTTGCTGCGCCATTTGGAACTGGTCGGCGAAAACGATACGGTTTTACTCTCCGATCAGCATACGCAGTATACCTATTCGGTGTTCCGCACCATGACGGTCGAACCTACAGAGGTTTGGATCACCGAACCGGTGGAGGGGCATGAATCCGTTCTTACCCTGTTTACCTGCACACCCTATAATGTATCGACGCACCGCCTTGTCGTACAGGCGGATTTGGTATCCGCCGAGCCGCTCGAATGAATCAGCTTCCCTTTTCGGCAAGCCCTTCCAGTTCGGCGAGCACGCCGTCCATAATAAACAGCATCTCGAGCGCGCTGCGGAAATACGCGGCGCGTTGTTTTTCCAGCCAAATGATTTCGCCCTGCCAAGTGGCGTTCTGACGAAAATGAATTTGCAGCGCAAATGTTACCAGCCGGCCCGGGCGGCGCTCGGCGCTCTGCCAAACGCCCGCCAGAGGCGCCATGGACGCGGTGTGAAGCGAACGGTTCTCCTCAAATCGTTCCAACGAGGTTTCGCGGTCGAGCAAATCCTCAATCAGGTGCAGGAGCGGCATAACCGACTCAAACCGGCAGGCGTTTTGGGAAATTCCGCTGTAAATTCTGCCAGCGGGTTCTCCCCGCCGGTAGGAATCAATACAGATCTGCAAATGGCGCATCTCATATGGAATTTCGTTTTTGGGGAATGTCAGCATGACTCCCACCCTCTCTTTATCTATGCTATTAGTATGACAGAAGCCGGTTATATTTTGGTTACCTTATCGTTCTTGTCTGTTATTTCTCAAAAAAAATCTCACCGGCCTTGTCCAGTTAAAGGCCGGTGAGATTTTGGTCAAAATATAAAAAAGCGAGACCGCTTAAGCGGTCTCGCTTTTTTGCAGATTATTCAGCGGTTTCCATCAGCTCCGCCGGCCGAAGCGGCCGCAGCTTGCAGGAAAGCACAACCGGAGAACGCGGGTTCAGCCGCCGAAACGCCTTGCGGATGCGCTCCAGCACCATCTGGCCGGTTTCATATGTAACCGTGGGCAGAAGCAGCACATACTGCGCCGGACTGAACCGGGCAACCACATCGCAGTTGCGCAGGCTGGTGCGCGCGGCCGTCAGCAGCTGGTCCATGGCTTTCGCTAAAACAGGCTGTTCGGGCTGGTCGCAGTATGCGTCGGTCACCGTCAGCAGGCCCAAAAAGATGCGGCCTCCGTAGCGGGACAGACAGCGCTCCTCGATGCGGTAAATATCTTGAAAAATGCCGTATTCGCACACATACGCGCCGGACGGGCCGGTTTTTTCTTCAAGCGAATCGCGCACATTGTCAACATCCAGCTCGGTGGCCTGCTCGGCCCGCGCGATCTTGCGGTAAAGCGCGCGCAGCTCGTCCGACACCTGCACGCCGAACTCGTCATAGCATAACTCCGTAACGTGCTGGTACTGCGCCATTGCCTCCTGCGTGCGCCCGGTTGCGACAAGCGCATGGATCAAGCGGATATTCAGGCTTTCATCCAATTCGTCAAACCGAAGCGCCGCGCGGCATACCGTCACGATTTCGTCCTGCCGGTCCGTCTCGAACAGCAGCTCGCACAGTTCATTGACCGCCTTCAAATAACAGCCGTGCAGATAGGCCGCCGGTGCGATCATCCAAAGCTCGGTATCGTTCAGCAAGCGGCCCCGGTAAAGCGCCGTCATGCGCTGCAGCCGGGCGATCCGCTGTGCTTGGCGCAGCCCGCCGCTTTGCAGCTCCTGCCACAGCCGCTCGAATTCATTGACGTCGATATCGGCCCGCAAAGCCGGGTTCCATTGGTAAGTACCCTGCTGTACAACAAAAAACTGCACCGTTTCGGGTGCGCCGCCCTCTACCAATGCGCCGCGCAAACGGTGCATCAGGGTTTTCAGCGCCGCGCGGGGATTCGCGCTTTTTTCCCCCGGCCAGAACGCTTCATACAGTTCAGTATGAGACACGGGCCTGTCGGCATGCAGCAGCAAATACTGTGCAACGCCGCGCAGTTTTTTAGAGTGCGTCAACGGCCCGCTTACGGTCGACCCATCAACGGCAATCGAGAATTCACCCAGCAGGCAGGCGGAAATCTCGTGCTGTATTCCCTCCATCGGCGGCACAGCTCCCTTCTTCTTATAATTTCCAATAGTATATCACAGTACTATGATATGCGCAACAGTAGAATTTCCAGCTCACGCATACTGCAGCTTTCGTTCCATTTGTGCGCGGTCAAAGCTGCACCGAAGTGCCTCCTGCGGCGACACCGTCCCCTCCCGGCACAGGCGCAGCAGCTCGGCGTCCATCGTGACCATTCCCTCGTCCCGCGACGCCTGCATGACCGCGCCGATCTGGTGCACCTTGCTGTCCCGGATCAGGTTGGACACCGCCGGATTGACGCGCAGCAGTTCAAACGCGGGCAGGATGCCGCCCGCCGCCGTCTGCACGAGCTGCTGGGACACCACGGCGCGCAGCACCATGGAAAGCTGTAAGCGCACCTGTCCCTGCTGGTCGGGCGGGAACACGTCGATCACCCGGTCGACCGCGCCGACCGCGCCCGCCGTGTGCATGGTCGAAATGACCAGATGCCCGGTCTCGGCGGCGGTCATCGCCGTGCGGATCGTCTCATAATCGCGCATTTCACCGAGCAGGATCACGTCGGGCGCCTGCCGCAGCGCGGCGCGCAGCGCCGGCACATACCCTTCCGTATCCTCGCCGATCTCGCGCTGCGACACAATGGATTTTTGATGGCGGTGCAGGTATTCGATCGGATCCTCCAGCGTGATGATATGGCCCTCGCGCGTGCGGTTGATGCGGTCGATCAGGCAGGCGATGGTCGTCGTCTTGCCGCTGCCCGCCGGGCCGGTTACCAGCACAAGGCCGCTCGCCAGCGCGCTAAGCCCCATCACGCCCGCCGGGATATGAATCGCTTCCGGGTCGGGCAGCGCGAATGTGATCACACGGATGACCGCCGCAAGCGAGCCGCGCTGCCGGTACACATTGGCCCGGAACCGCGAAAGCCCGGGCAGGGAAAACGCAAAGTCATCCTCTCCCAGCGTTTCCAGCCGCTGCTTTGAGCGTCCGCCCGTCATTTCATATAGTTGGTCGACCAATTCGGCCGTCTGCGCGGGGATCAGGCGCTCTCCGTCCATGCGGAGCAGCCGTCCGTCCACCTTGTACGCGGGCGGCAGGCCGGCGATAAAAAACACATCCGACGCGCGGCGCGCCACAATATCGGCAAAAAAGGCTTTGAGGTCTGTCATACGGTTTGTCTCCTCTTTCAGTTCTGATAGACAGGCAGAGTTGCGCTCTGCTCCTCGTCGCGCGGCCAAACGCGCGCCGACAGGAGCGTCAGCCGAACGCCCGTGCCCTCCGGTGATAGACGCAGGGCGGACACATAGTCGCCCTGCGCGCCCGCCGGCACGGTAAACCGCAGAACCGCGTCCCGTCCGTCATAAGAAACGTCACGCGCGCCCTGCGCGCGGGCGGTTTCGGCCATCGCTTCGCCCGCCTGCGCGGCAGGCAGGCCGCAGTCCCGCGACAATAGGCTGACGATGCGCTCGGCCTCGCCCTCCGCCGCATAGTAATCGCTCACCGTCTGCGCGCCGCGCGCGGTCAGCCGGTGGTCCATGCCCGCGCGCGACAGCGCGAGCAGCGACAGGCAGGCAAAGCTTAAAACGATCAGCACGGTCAGCACGGTCGGCCCGCCGAAGCGGGCGGAAGCAGGCTCGCGTCTCATGAACCCACCTCCCCGGCATACCGGCGCACCGTCAGCTCATAAACCGGTTCGTCCGCCCGTCTTACCTGTATTTCCGCCGTGCATAGCTCGTTTTCGTCCCGCGCGGCCGTCATCGTCAGCGTGCAGCCGTTTTCCAGCGGCAGCGTTAACGCGCCGCCCTCCAGCGCCGCGCCCAGCCGATCTGCCGTGCGCGGCAAATCGCCGTTTTCCGCTTTGAACGCCTCGGCGGCGTTCTGCGCGGCGGCGCAGGCCTCGCTCAGCGCGCCGCTTTCCGCGGTCAGCCCCTGCGCATGCACCAGCAGCGTGACGCACACCGCCGCGCAGACGCAGAAGAACAGCAGATCGAGCGTGAGTTCAAATAGAAAAAGCCGGGAGGCTGTCAATCGTTTCATGGCCTTGCCCCCTCTCCCCGCCGCGGAGCAAGCAGCGCCTGCCTGCCGCCGCAGGATGCGCGCACCATGCCGTCCCGCACGTCGAAGGTCATATCGACCGCTTCAAACACCTTCGCGCCGTCCTGCGCCCGCAGCGCAACGTCCGCCGGGGTAAACAGCTCGCACAGCGCGCCGTCATAACAATAAAGCTGTGTCAAATACGCTTCGCCGTCCCACACGCTGTCCAAAAGGAGCGCCTCCGTTCCGTCGGACAGGCGGCCGAGGCGCACGCCGTCGCTCTGCCGCGCCTTGCCCGCGACATAAGAAAGCGGCGTCTGTCCGGCGAAGCGTTCCTCCATCGACGACTGCGCCGACCGCCAAACGCGCGCGCCAAGTACAAGCGACGACGCGCCCGTCAGCGCAAACAGGCAAAACAGCAATACGGTCGCCAGCAGGTCGGCCGAATGGCGTTTTTTGCTCATTGCGCCGCCCCCTCTGCTTCGACCACCGTGACGGACGGCGTTAAATTTGCTGAAACCGGCTCATAAAACACATAAAACCTGCTTGTGTCGTACCGCACGCCGTACTCCTCCGCCAAATACGCGAGATCGGGCGGATATCGCCCCTCGACCGCGTAGCAGTACGACGCGGCGCGGCGCAGATCGGCCGCAAGCGTTTCGGCGGTCTGCGCGGTGCTCTCCCGCACGCGCAAAGCGCCGCCCGCGAGCAGCAGGCACAGAAGGCCCGCGGCCAGCGCGGTTCCGATGCTCCTCCTCATAACGCCCTCCTCAGCCGAAAGACGCGGCCGCGCCCAGCAGCGGAAGGAGAACGGAAAGCAGCGCCAAGCCCGCGCATACCGCGAGCACCGCGACGATCGCCGGCTCAATGCGGGCGATCTGCTCGTCAATCTCGTCCGACACCTGTTCGTTCATGCGCGCGGCGACTTCGTTCATCATCTGCTCGGTGCGCCCGGTATGCTCGCCGACGCGCAGCATGCGCAGAAAGAAGCCGGAGAAAAGCCCGGTCTGTCCCAGCGCGTCGGACAGTCTGCCGCCGTCCTCTATCCGGTCCGCCGCGTCATCGGCCTGCTCGCAGCCCGCCAGCTCGCCCGCGCGGCGCAGCGATTCCTCCAGCGGCAGACCGCTGTGCAGCATCAGCGCCATCACCGAGGCAAACCGGCCCGCCGCCGCGCGGCGGAACAGCCGCATCCGGCGCAGCAGGCCCAAGCCGGCTGTTTTCCAGTCATACCAGAGCAGCGCGCCCAGCAGAACGGCGAGCAGCAGCAAAGCGCCGGCCGCCCAAACGATCCAGCGGCCCGCGGCGAGCAGCCCCGCGGACGTTGCGGAAAGCGACAGCCCCGCGGAGGCAAACGCGCCGCGGAATACCGGCAGCACAAATACGAGCAGCACCGCCAAAAGCGCAAACATCAGCACAGCCATCAGCAGCGGAAACTGCACCGCGCTGCGCACGCTTTGACGCAGCCGCGCCTCCCGGTCGAAATGCCCGGCAAGCGCGCCCAGCACGCTCTCCAGCGCGCCCGTGCGTTCCCCAACGCGCACCATGCCGGTCATATAATCCGGAAAGCGGCCGCTGGCCGAAAGCGCGTCCGAAAGGGACGCCCCCTCTTCGAGCGCCGCTGTAAGCGACCGATAAAGCGCGCGCTCCGCCGCATCCTGCGCGTCCTCGCTCAGGATGGAAAAGCACTCCTCCGGCGATATGCCTGCGGCGGTCAAAGCCTGCATTTGCAGGCACAGCGCCGCCAGCGCCTCGGATGAAATGATGCGCGCCCGTTCCATTCGACTTCCTCCCCCTTTGTTTTCTATCTCAGTATAGCATAGAAGGCGCAAAAAAGCGATTGTTTTCCTATCCGCTTCGCGGGCGGAAAACAGAAAAAACGGCCGCAAGCGGCCGTTTTTCCATTTTTATCAATAGCAGTATTTCTCGGTGTAATTCGCGGAATTATTGATGAAATCCAGCACCGATTGGCTGGATTTTCCGGTCGACGCGAAAGTGGGGTCCATCAGCTTCCAGCTCGTTCCGTCAAAGGAAATGACATTATTCACCCAGCCGACCGCACTGATATGCACCGAAATCCATGCATGGTATTCCCCGCGGCTGGTGTAGCCGACGACCAGCTTGGTCGGAATGCCCTCGCTGCGCAGCATGGCGGTCATCAGCGCGGCATAATCAAAACAAATGCCCTTTTTTGCGGCAAGCACCCGGTCGACGTCAGGGAGGTAGGTGGACGGAACCGTTTTTGCCAGTTCATAGTCATAGCTGATCGTGCCGACCACGAAATTATAGACGGACGAAACCTTGTCAAGCTCGTCGCCCGCGTCCGCGCACAGCGTTTTCGCCTGTGCAACCGTTTTGCTGTTCTCGTTGAAATTCACATACTGGTTCGGATACAGGAACGGCAGCAGCTCATCCGACAGGCTGACCTCGACGCTCTGCCCGAGCACCTGCGCGTAGCGCGTGCCCTCAACGTTGCGGAACACGTTGATCTGATAGGCTCCGCTGCCCTGCGAAAGCGGAAACACATCGTACGCGCCGTCCGCGTCCAGATTATAGGTATACGTTGTGCCGCCCGAGCGGGTAACCTGCACCTTGATCCGCTTGGTCTCTCCCGCGGCGTATTTCACCATAACATAGCCCTGATCGGTGTGCGAAGCGTCGATCAGCGCCGTGGCGTTCCCATAGGTGACCGTCCCGGCCGCCTGTGGCAGCAGCAGTCCGTCGAGCACGGGATTGACCGCCGCGGTCGGCGCGCTTTCATCGGGCAAATCTATGTAATCATGCAGATCCGCGTCCTGCGCGCCGGTCGACGCCAGCGGCACAGACTGCTCCCTAAGCGTTACGCCGCCCGGCAGACCGCCCGAAGCGGACTGCCCTCCGCCTGCACAGCCGGACAGCGAAACCGCCAGCAGCGCGCCGACGCACAAGCCGGACAATATCCGATTGAAATGATACATTGCGTTTCGCCTCCCCGGTTACAAAACATTCCTTCTCTGCTATCATTATACCTTATTTGTTTCCATTTGCCCAGTCTTTTTTTTCGGCGTTTTGCACACAATTTCCGTATCTTATTCAGGTGTTTTCCTTGTATCCGATCCAGCCGCCGTGCTATACTGATAACAAATATGTGTATGAGGTGCTTTTATGCTGCATGAATTTTCCCGCGCGGAACTGCTGCTCGGTCCCGCGGCGCTGGAGCGGCTGTCCCGCGCCCATGTCGCGGTGTTCGGCGTGGGCGGAGTCGGCTCGTTCGCGTGCGAAGCGCTCGCCCGCGCGGGCGTGGGCGAGCTCACGCTGATCGACAACGACACGGTCTCGCTCACCAACCGCAACCGTCAGCTGATCGCGCTCACCTCGACCACGGGCCGCCCCAAGACCGAGGTCATGCGCGAGCGCATTTTGGATATCAATCCCGGCGCCGCCGTGCACGCGCTGCAATTATTTTACACGCCCGACTGCGCGCTCGACCTTACGCAGTTCGACTACGTGATCGACGCGATCGACACGGTCACCGCCAAGCTGCACCTGATCGAGCAATGCGACCGGCTGGGCGTGCCGCTTATTTCGTCGATGGGCACGGGCAACAAGCTTGACCCGGCGCGCTTCGAGGTCGCGGACATTTACAAGACCTCGGTCTGTCCGCTCGCGCGCGTTATCCGGCTGGAATGCAAAAAGCGCCGTATCAGGCGCTTAAAGGTGGTTTACTCCAAGGAGGAAGCGCGCACGCCCCTGCCCTCGGACGAACAGAAGGGCACGGCGGGACGCGCCGTGCCTGGCAGCGTGTCGTTCGTGCCGCCGGTGGCGGGCATGATCCTCGCGGGCGAGTGCGTCAAGGATTTGACGGGGGTGCGGTAAAAACCCGCCGCGCTTGACTGGGACGCGGCCGGAAAGCATCAGCCGGGCCGCTCCACCAAAGCTTTAGCATCCTACTTCCCTTTTGTATTTCCGCACAGCACAGAAAAAGCCCGCAGGCAATGCCTGCGGGCTTTTATCATCCAATGATCGGAACTTACTGCTGGCCGTACAGCGCTTCGAGCTTCTTAAGATGCGCGTAACGCTCCACAGAGGCCTCCTCGGCCTTCTCGAACAGCTTTTCTGCGCGGTCCGGGAACGAACGGGTCAGCGCGGAGTAACGCGCCTCGTTCATGATAAAGCCGCGGTAATCCTCGCTCTTGGGCTCCTTGCTCTCGAGGATGAAGGGGTTCTTGCCCTCTGCCTTGAGCGACGGATTGAACCGGAACAGGTTCCAGTAGCCGCAGTCGACAGCCTTCTTCATCTCGGCCTGACAGTTGGTCATGCCGCCCTTGATGGAGTGCATTTCGCACGGCGCGTAGCCGATGACGAGCGACGGGCCCGGATAGGCTTCCGCTTCCGCGATGGCCTTGAGGGTCTGGTTCATGTTCGCGCCCATCGCGACCTGCGCGACGTACACGTAGCCGTAGCTCATCGCGATCTCGGCAAGGGACTTCTTGCCGATGGCCTTGCCGGCCGCCGCGAACTGCGCCACCGCGCCGATCGGGGTCGCCTTGGAGGCCTGACCGCCGGTGTTGGAGTAAACCTCGGTATCGAATACCATTACGTTGATATCCTGACCGGAAGCGAGCACGTGATCGAGGCCGCCGAAGCCGATATCGTATGCCCAGCCGTCGCCGCCGAAGATCCAAACGGACTTCTTAGCGAGGTATTCCTTATGCGCGAGGATATCCTTGACAAGCGTGCACGCATCGCAGTCGCAGTAGGTCTCTCCCGCCGCCTTGAGCGCTTCAACGTGCTCCTTCATCTTGCCGTGCATCTCGCCGAATACTTCCTTGCTGGCGGGGCTGTTGATAAACGCCTCGCAGCCTTCCACGGTCATCAGGCCGTCCTTCAGCGCCGCAACATACTTGTCGGTCGCCTCGCCGTTCGTTTTGCCGTCGTCCACGGTATCCAGCCAAGCCTGCGCGGCTTCCTTGAGCGGCGCGTAGGTGTGCTCGATCGCGATCAGCGCCTTGGTCTGCTCGATCAGGCGGTCGCGGATGGCCTTCTGGCCGTAGTACATGCCAAGGCCGTGCTCGGCGTTATCCTCGAACAGGCTGTTCGCCCAAGCCGGGCCGTGGCCGTTCGCGTCAACGGTATACGGGCTGGTGGCAGCCGGGCCGCCCCAGATGGACGAGCAGCCGGTGGCGTTCGAGATATACATGCGGTCGCCGCAGACCTGCGTGATCAGGCGGGCGTAAGAGGTCTCGGCGCAGCCCGCGCACGAGCCGGAGAACTCAAGCAGCGGCTTCTTGAACTGGCTGTCCTTGACGGAATTGACCGAGATCATATCGGCCTTTTCGGCAACCTCGGCTACACAGTAATCGAATACGTCCTGCTGCGCGGCTTCCTGCTCCTGCGGAACCATGGTCAGGCTCTTGGTCGGGCAGACGCCTACACAGACGCCGCAGCCCATGCAGTCAAGCGGAGAAACCGCCATCGTGTACTTGTAAACGCCCTTGCCCTTGCCGGCCTTAATGTCGACGATCTTGGAGGACGCCGGAGCGGCCTTCGCCTCGTCCTCGGTCAGCGCGAAGGGACGGATGGTGGCGTGCGGGCATACATAAGCGCACTGGTTGCACTGGATGCAGGTCTGCTCGTTCCACGTCGGAACGGTAACGGCTACGCCGCGCTTCTCGTAAGCGGCGGCGCCATGCTCGAAGGTGCCGTCGACGTGCTCGCCCGCGAAAGCGGATACGGGCAGCGAGTCGCCGTCCATGCGGCCGACAGGCTCCATGATGTCCTTAACCATCTTGACGGTCGCGGGACGGCCCTGCAGGTTGCGGTCGTCGGCCGCGTCCTGCGCGTCCGCCCAAGAGGCCGGCACGTCATACTTATGGAACGCGGTAGCGCCGGCGTCGATCGCCTTATGGTTCATATCGACAACGTCCTGACCCTTCTTCAGGTAGGACTTGGTCGCCGCGTCCTTCATGTAGCCGATGGCTTCCTCCTGCGGCATAACCTTGGCCAGCGTGAAGAAAGCGGACTGCAGAATGGTGTTGTTGCGCTTGCCCATGCCGATCTCGATGGCGAGGTCGATGGCGTTGATCGTGTAAACCTGCACGTTGTTCTTGGCGATATAGCGCTTGGCAACGGCGGGCATGTGGTGATCGAGCTCCTCGTCCGACCACTGGCAGTTGATCAGGAAAATACCGCCGGGTTTCACGTCGCGGACCATCGGATAGCCCTTGACGATGTAGGACGGGTTGTGGCAGGCGACAAAGTCGGCCTTGTTGATGTAGTAGGGCGACTTGATCGGCTTGTCGCCGAAACGCAGATGCGAAACGGTCACGCCGCCGGTCTTCTTGGAGTCGTACTGGAAGTACGCCTGCACGAATTTATCCGTGTGGTCGCCGATGATCTTGATGGAGTTCTTGTTCGCGCCGACGGTGCCGTCGCCGCCGAGGCCCCAGAACTTGCACTCGATCGTGCCTTCCGCCGCGGTGTTCGGCGAGGGCTTCTCCTCAAGGGACAGATTGGTCACGTCGTCGTTGATGCCGAGCGTGAACTGCGCCTTGGGCGCGTCCTTCTTCAGCTCGTCGTACACGGCGAAAACGGAAGCCGGGGGCGTATCCTTGGAGCCGAGGCCGTAGCGGCCGCCGGTGACGACCTTATCGGTGATGCCGGCGTTGGCCAGCGCGGTAACGACGTCGAGGTAGAGCGGCTCGCCCTGCGCGCCGGGCTCCTTGGTGCGGTCGAGCACCGCGATCTTCTTCGCGGTCGCCGGGATCGCGGCGAGCAGCTTGTCCGCGCGCCACGGACGGTACAGACGAACCTTGATCAGGCCGACCTTTTCGCCGTGCGCGTTTAAGTAGTCGATGACTTCCTCCGCCACGTCGCAGATCGAGCCCATCGCGATGATCACGCGGTCGGCGTCGGCCGCGCCGTAGTAGTTGAAGAGCTGGTAATCGGTGCCGAGCTTCTGGTTTACCTTGCCCATGTATTCTTCCACGATCTCCGGAACGGCGTCGTAGAATTTATTGCAGGCCTCGCGGTGCTGGAAGAAAATATCGCCGTTTTCGTGCGAGCCGCGCATCATCGCATGCTCCGGATTGAGCGCGCGGGCGCGGAACGCCTCGACAGCGTCCATGTCGCACATTTCCTTTAGATCCTCGTAATCCCAAACCTCGATCTTCTGGATCTCGTGGGAGGTGCGGAAACCGTCGAAGAAGTTGATGAACGGCACGCGGGATTTGATGGTGGCCAGATGCGCGACCGCACCCAGATCCATGACTTCCTGCGGGTTGGTCTCGGCCAGCATGGCGAAGCCGGTCTGGCGGCAGGCCATGACGTCCGAATGGTCGCCGAAGATGTTCAGCGCGTGGGACGCCACCGTACGGGCCGACACATGGAACACGCAGGGCAGGAGTTCGCCCGCGATCTTGTACATGTTCGGGATCATCAGCAGCAGACCCTGAGAAGCGGTATACGTGGTGGTCAGCGCGCCGGCAGCAAGAGAGCCGTGCACCGTGCCCGCGGCGCCTGCCTCGGACTGCATTTCGATCACCTTTACCTCGGTGCCGAAAATGTTCTTCTGACCCGCGGCTGCCCACTGGTCAACGCTGTCTGCCATGGGGCTGGACGGGGTGATCGGATAGATACCCGCGACCTCGGTAAACGCATACGACACGTGCGCCGCAGCGGTGTTACCGTCCATGGACTTCATCTTTCTTGCCATTTTATATCCTCCTATTCAGTTGATAACATGCTGAAGGGGTAAAAGCCACTTTTACTGTGCTATTTGCACAACAAAACGTCCTTTCACCGACCCTTTTTATTCTATCACTATGCCACAAAATTGTAAACACCAAAAATGACAAATTTATAACGATTC
Source organism: Eubacteriales bacterium (assembly GCA_030524205.1). GTDB lineage: Bacteria > Bacillota > Clostridia > Oscillospirales > Butyricicoccaceae > Agathobaculum. The sequence goes on along the minus strand of JAUNGZ010000022.1, from coordinate 4,268 downwards.
CTTCATTTTTTGGGACGATGTTCCATATTATGAAACTCCTGCTTTTTCGTCCTGCTTCTATGTTACAGTTGCTTTTCATTTAGCGTATTGCATTGCGAAACGGCGCGGTTTATAGTATATTATAAGGTATGAATTTGTCGAATCGGAGGGCTAAAATGGTTTCACGCGTGTTTTCGGCGGGCCTCTGCGGCATCGACGGCTATATTGTCACGGCCGAATGCTTCTTGTCGGGCGGCCTGCCGCGGCTGGACGTCGTCGGCCTGCCGACCGGCGCGGTGGCGGAGGCCGGCGAGCGCGTGCGCGCGGCGGTCAAGGCCTGCGGCTTCGACTGGCCGGTGTCGCGCTTGACCGTCAACCTCGCCCCGGCGGACACGAAAAAAGCCGGCACGGCCTACGATCTGCCCATCCTGCTCGCCATTCTCGCGGCCGCGGGCGAGATCGACGCTCTGCCGCAGGACGCGGTATTTTTCGGGGAATTATCGCTGACCGGCTCGCTGCGCCCGGTGTGCGGCGCGCTTTCGATGGCGCTTGCCGCGCGGGACGCGGGCTTTTCCACCGTTTTCGTCCCCGCGCCGAACGCCGCCGAGGCCGCCTATGCGGACGGCGTGACCATCTTCCCGGTTGCCGATCTCAAAGGCCTGCTCGCGCACTTGAACGGGCGCGCGCCGCTTTCCCCCTGTCCCCCGCCGGCAAAGCCCGCGCCGCAGGGCGGCGCGCTCGACTTTGCGCACGTGATGGGGCAGCGCGCGGTCAAGCGCGCGCTGGAAATTGCCGCGGCGGGCGGGCACAACATCCTGCTCTCCGGCCCGCCGGGCTCGGGCAAAAGCATGATGGCCAAGCGCTTTTCCACCATCCTGCCGCCGCTGTCGGACGGCGAGCGGCTGGAGGTCATCCGCGTCTGGTCCGCCGTCGGCCGGGGCCAGCAGGCGGTCGAGCGCGCCGAACGCCCGTTCCGCGCGCCGCACCACAATTCCTCTGCGAACGCCCTCGCGGGCGGCGCGGGCGCGCCGGGCCGTCTGCCCGTGCCGGGCGAGATCACGCTCGCGCACCGGGGCGTGCTGTTTTTGGACGAGCTGCCCGAGTTCCACCGCGACGTGCTCGAAACCCTGCGTCAGCCGCTCGAGGACGGCAAGGTAACCATTTCGCGCGTCGCGGGCCAAGTCACCTATCCCGCCGCCTTCCAGCTGATCGCCGCGATGAACCCCTGCAAGTGCGGCTGGTACGGCACCGACCGCTGCACCTGCTCAGAAGCGTCGGTGCAGCAATATCTCAAACGCCTGTCCGGCCCGCTGCTTGACCGCATTGATTTGCAGGTCGCGGTGCAGCCGGTCGAATACGCGGCGCTCGCCGCGCGCGGCAAAGCCGCCGAGGAAAGCTCGGCCGATATACGCGCCCGCGTGCTGGCCGCGCGCAAAATCCAGTATGCGCGCAACGGCGGCACGGTCTGCAACGCCATGATCGAGCCCGCGCAGCTTGCCGACCGCTGTCCCCTGTCGGAGGACGCCTCGCGCATGTTTGCCGCCGCGTTCGACCGCCTCGGCCTGACCGCCCGCGCGCACGACCGCGTGCTGCGCGTGGCGCGCACCATCGCCGATCTGGCGGGCAGCGAAACGCTCGAAGCCGCGCATCTCGCGGAAGCGCTGCAATACCGCACGCTGGACCGCGCCGCCGGGTGATCCCCCGCCTGTGCCCTCATTTTTGTGGAAAACCCTGTGGATATTGTGAATAAGTTCGTTTTTATCCGGGTTTAACGCAATTCAACCACTCATTTTACAAGAAAAATATCCGATCGCAACACTCTGTTTATTAAGGAGGTTCCCGCTATGCCCCATCCCTTCCTGCGCCGGGCCGGCGCGCTGGCACTGTTCGCCGCATTGCTTCTTCCGGATGCGGGCGCGCTTTCCGACGTTTCCGCATGGGCGAAGGACGGCGTCGCCGCCGCCGAAACCGCCGGTCTCGCCCCCTCGGCGCTTTCTAAGCTCAGCGCCAAGGGAGAGATCACCCGCGCCGAATTCTGCGGCGTCGCGCTCAACGCGTATCAGAGCGTCAGCGGCAAAAAGGTGACCGCTTCCGGCAAAAAGCCCTTTACGGACTGCGACGACCCCAACGTCGTCGCCGCCTACGAGCTGGGGCTGGTCAACGGCCGCGGCGGCGGCGTGTTCGACCCCGATTCCACCATCCAGCGGCAGGATCTGTGCGTGATGCTGTATAACGTGCTCGACGCCGCCGACCTTTCCGCCCCCGCCATCGCGGGCGACGCCGCGGTTGAGGATTACCCCGACGTTTCCGACATCCGCGGTTACGCGGTGCAGGCGATGGTGACCATGGTCGATTATGCGATCGTCAACGGCGTGGCCGCCTCCGGCCAGCAGACCAAGCTCGCCCCCGCCGGCACGGCGACGCGCGAGCAGGCGCTGATCATGGCAAACCGGTTCTGCACCTCGTTCGAGAACCAGACGCGGCCGAACGGCGGCGGAAACGATACCGAGCTGCCGACCGTCGACAACCCGTCCGACATCTGGACGGGCAAGGATTTCGAGCTGCCGCAGACCGACGCGGAAAAAATGAAGCTCGTTTACGGCGAGGGCGGCGCGCAGTACCAGTCCGCCGAGGAAGCCGAGGAAAACATCGTCGAGATCAGCGTCAAGGTATGGCGCTTGCAGTCGGACGGCAGCAAAACAACCGGCGCCGCCTACATCGAGGTCAATAAAAACCTCGCGCCGATTTATGAGAAGATTTTCGAAGAGATTTACAACGGGAGCGAGAAATTCCCGATCAAAAACGTCGGCTGCTACGCTTGGCGCACGGGCGAGCACTCGCAGGGCACGGCGATCGACATCAACTGGGAAGAGAACATGGAAGCCACCATCAATGCGGACGGCACGCTCACCCCGACCACCGGCACGCACTGGACGCCGGGCGAGGACCCCTACTCCATCCCCGAGGGCGGCGACGTGTATAACGCCTTCACCAAGTACGGCTTCGCGTGGGGCGGCAACGCCTGGCGCTCCAAACGCGATTACATGCACTTTTCCTATTTCGGCAGATAACAGTACCGCTCCGCGAAGGACAGGCCCATGCACAGGCCGCGCACATAATTATCCTGCGCGGTCAGGTTGAGCAGCGCGTTCATTTCATCGTAAAACCGGAGGAACAGCACGCGCTGTCTCTTGCTCAGTGTTTTGGTGAGCCGCTTTGCGGCGGCCTCCGCCTGCTCCGTCTGTGTGCCGCACCGGAAGCCCTCGGCGGCGACGTTGTCGGTTATGTACATTTTAATTCACCCCACGTATATACTTTACACCTTTCCGTAATTATATTACAACTATATGTAATTGTCAAGTTGTTTTCAAGTATGTTATACTTATCTATATATGGAGGATAATCATGTTCAGTTTTAAACCGCTTTGGAAGCTCTTAATTGACAAAGGCCTTAACAAGGCGGAGTTGACCCGTCGCCTTGGTATATCTCCTAGTACCATGAACCGCATGTCTCACGATCAATACGTGGCGATGGAAATACTGGATAAAATCTGTACCGAGCTGAACTGCACCCCCAACGACATCATCGAGCACATCCCCGAATAGTCCCCGCGCAATTCCTCCGCGCCGCAGCGCGCGTTTATACAAAGGCAAAACGCCGTCGGAATCAGAATTCCGGCGGTGTTTTTGCGCAATAGGCGTTTCAGCCGCAGGCTGTAACGCCGTCCCTCGACCGCAAGCGTGGCTGCGGCCGAATTATAACCCATGGTTGGATTTTCCTACCAGAGGTTAACTTCGCCTCCATTGCGCCGCGCACCGCCCCATGGTAAGATAAAAGCATCAAAAGGCCCTTTGAAATCCACTGTATAAAGGATGAATGCCATGCTCGAACTGAACATCGGTTCGGTAATCGCCCGCACGCGCCGCGGCAAGGATATGACGCAGGAGGCGCTGGCCGAAACCGTCGGCGTGTCCGCCGCCGCCGTCAGCAAATGGGAAACCGGGGGTTCACTTAGATAAAGATACCACACCAATCCCACGCTGACTTTTGCTCAACCGATACAGCCGGAGGGCTGGATAACAAGAAAAGGCGGTATGCGCCCCGTGGAGGGGTAGCGTACCGCCTTTTCTTGTGGGGGTTTCCAAAGGGGGCAACGCCCCCATTTGGCACACGACTTTGCGAAGCAAAGTGTAGTGTGTTATACGCTCTGTCGGCGTTGCCGTGAAAATGCCGTTGCCGCCGGGGAGGGCAAGGGCATTTGAAGCGGCAGGAAAACAGGGCTGTGATT
>JAUNGZ010000021.1 GCA_030524205.1 Eubacteriales bacterium | reverse complement strand
CTCGCTACCTCCACCTTGGCAAGGTGGCGCTCTACCAGATGAGCTACAGCCGCATATTGGGTGAATTATTCAGGTTTCGGGAAGGAAATTGGTTGCTGCCGCAACGGTGAATCGAGCGAAATTGCTCGCTGCCGTAAGTGCGGGACGCCTCCGGGCGGAATCGCTTTTGCTGAGACAAAAGCCACGGCGGTTAAAACAATCCACCGGATTGTTTTTAAGAGCCGCCTTTCGATTCCTTGCTGCGACATGGATTTTCTATATCGCACCACATGGTGCGATATAGAAAATGGTGCCTCCGGGCGGAATCGAACCACCGACACGGGGATTTTCAGTCCCCTGCTCTACCGACTGAGCTACAGAGGCATATTTTCTTCAGCCGCATCGGACTGAAGAAATGGCGACCCGGATGGGACTTGAACCCACGGCCTCCAGCGTGACAGGCTGGCGCTCTAACCAACTGAGCTACCGGGCCGAATCGCCGCTGCTGTAATCATCAGCAGCGATATTTATTATATCGAAAAGGGGTCGTTCTGTCAACACCTTTTTGCGGAAAATTTCATTTTTCCGCATGCGCTAAAAGAGCGTGCAACTCTTCTCGCGTAAAATCATAGATTTTATCGCAAAACTGGCAGGTTACTTCACTTTTTTCCTGTTCCTGCGCCATCTGCGTCAATTCTTTTTTTCCCATGCTGATCAGCGCGCGTTCCACCTTCCGCCGGCTGCACGCGCAGCGATAGCAAATTTCATCGGTCTGCAAAAGCTCGACCGCAAAGCCGTCCAGCACCCGCCGGGCGATCTGCTCCAACGTCAGCCCTTTGTCCAGCATGGCGGTCACAGGCTCGACCCGCGCCAAATTGGCCTCCAGCCGGTCGATATCCGCTTCCTTGACGCCAGGCATCAGCTGCACCAGATAACCGCCCGCGCACTTGACCGACCGGTCGGTATCAACCAGCACGCCGAGCGCACACGCCGTGGGGATTTGCTCGCTCTCGGCAAAATAGCGCGTCAGATCCTCGGCAATTTCGCCGTTTACCAGCGCGACCGTGCCCGTCACCGGCTCCTTCATACCAACGTCCTTGATGACCATTAGATAGCCGCGGCCCACGCCCGCGCCGACCGCAAGCTTGCCATCCTCCCGCAGCGGCAGCTCGCAGGACGGGTTTTGCAGATAGCCGCGCACACAGCCGTCCGCGTCGCCCACGCAGACGATCGCGCCCAAAGGCCCGTTCCCCTTGAACTGCACGGTAACCGAGCCGCCGTCCGCTTTGAGCTGGCTGCCCATCATGGCGGTCGCGGTCAGCGTGCGACCGAGCGCGGCGGTCGCGGTCGGCGCCGTGTGATGGATCTGCCGGGCGCGCTCGACCAGCCCGGCCGTTTGGGCAAGGGTGATCTGAATGCCCGCGTCGGCGGCGATCGCGCGAAGTAAGGTATCGCTCATAAATTTCTAATCTCTCTTTCGTGCGGTGAAATAAATGCGGCTCTCGCCGCCCCTGACAGGGGAAAACGCTTGACCCCCGTAGGTTTTAATCTCCGCAAAGCCCGCCTTGGCAAGCATCGCGGTCAGCGCTTCAACGGTGTAGACGCGCTCCTCGTGCGTTTCCTGCGCGCGCGACCAGCATTCGCCTTCCCGCGCAAAGATATCGAACTGATAGGCGCACAGCCCGTCCTCGACCGCGGCCTGCCAAACGCAGAACACATCCTCGTCCTCCCGGACATAGCTGTTGCCGTCCAGACGGGCAAACTGCTCCGGCGTGTTGATATCGAACACGAACAGCCCGGTTTTCGGCTCCAAGAACAGATGGACGCGCTCAAACGCTTTTTGCAGCGCGTCCGGATCGGTCACATAGTTTACGCTGTCCAGACAGCACAGGCAGACGTCTATCGTGCCGTACAGGTCAAGCTCCTCCATGCGCTGGTTGAGGAACAGCGGGCGCTTTACGCAGTCCAGCGTGTTCTCCATCGCCTGCATCAGCATTTCTGGCGAAGCGTCCACACCGATCATTTCGTATCCGCGCCCGGCGAGCAGCTTTGTCAGGCTGCCCGTGCCGCAGGCCAGATCGAGCACCAGCTTTGGCTCCATCCCCTCTCGCCGGAACAGCGCCTCAAAGAAATCCGCCCACGCTTCATAGCCCACGTCCTCGGTAAAGCGGTCATAGTATGCCGACAGCGCCTGATAGCTATTCATCTTCCTTCAGTCGGTCGAGCAGCTTACGGTAGCCGTCCGAACCATACACCAAACACTTGTTGACGCGGCTGATCGTCGCGGTGGACGCGCCGGTTTCCTGCACAATATCGCTGTAAATGCGGCCCTCGTCCAGCATACGGGCAACCTGAAAGCGCTGTACCATCGCGCGAAGCTCCGCAATCGTGCACAGGTCCTCAAAAAAGTCATAGCATTCCTCTACGGTCTGCAGCTTTAAAATCCCGCGGAACAGGATATCCATATCCTCGTCCTTCAGCTTCCTGTTCAACCCAGTCCCTCCTTCTTCAAATCTTTTCTCATTGTGATATCATTATATCACAACGCTTTCGTAGTGTAAAGCATGAAAAAAGCGTATTGCTAAAGCACAGCCGATTTTTGCGCGCGGAAGCCGCCGGTTTTTGGGCAAAGCAAAAGGACCCGGAAACTTCCGAGTCCTTCGCGAGGCTCATTTGCGGCGCCGGTTTGCTTTTTACACCTTTTCGGCGACCTTGGCAGCCTTGCCAACGCGGCCGCGCAGGTAATACAGCTTGGCACGGCGAACCTTGCCGCGGCGCACGATCTCGAACTTATCCACGTTCGGAGAATGCACCGGGAACGTCTTTTCAACGCCTACGCCGTAAGAAATGCGGCGAACGGTAACCGTCTGGTTAACGCCGGCGTGCTTCTTGGCAATGATGATGCCTTCGAATACCTGAATACGCTCGCGATTGCCTTCCTTGATCTTCGCGTGCACCTTGACGGTGTCGCCGATCTTGAGCTCCGGCAGATCGCTCTTGAGCTGCTGCTCGGACAGTACTTTGACCAGATCCATTTTCTGTCATCCTTTCGTCTTAGACATTCTTGCCGCATTTTTCGTCAAATGAGCAGAGGAATGCCCGTGTTACCGAAATATAATACCACATCCCGGCACGCGGCGCAAGCCTTTTCTTTATTAAATTTTTAAGTTTGCCCATATCGCTTGTGTTTCCGTCAAATCATAGTATACTGATAATATCTCAGAAAGTGAAAGGAGCTTACTATATATGTGGGCTTACCAAAGCGTGTTCTATCAAATCTACCCGATCGGGTTCTGCGGCGCGCCGCATCAAAACGACGGCGTGACTGTTCCCCGCATCGCGAAGGCCGCCGACTGGGCGGGCCATATTGAAAAGCTGGGCTGCGACGCCGTGTACTTCTCCCCCATCTTCGAGTCCGACAGCCACGGCTATGACACCCGTGATTTCCGCAAGGTTGACTGCCGTCTGGGCACGAACAAGGACTTTGCCGCCGTCTGCAAAGCCATGCACGGGCAGGGCGTCAAGGTCGTGCTGGACGGCGTGTTCAACCACGTCGGCCGCGGGTTCTGGGCGTTCCGCGACGTGCAGGAGAAAAAATGGGATTCCCCCTACAAGGATTGGTTCCACATTTCATTCGAGGGCAATTCAAACTACAACGACGGCTTTTGGTACGAGGGCTGGGAAGGGCATTACGAGCTGGTAAAGCTCAATCTGCAAAACCCCGCGGTCGTCGACCACCTCCTCGACTGCATCCGCGGCTGGGTGGAGGAGTTCGACATCGACGGCCTGCGGCTCGACGTCGCCTACTGCCTCGACAAGGACTTCCTGCGCCGGCTGCGCGCGTTCTGCGACGGGCTGAAGCCCGATTTCTTCCTCGTGGGCGAGCTGCTGCATGGGGACTACAACCAGTTTGTAAACGACGGCATGCTGCACTCCTGCACCAATTACGAGTGCTACAAGGGGCTGTATTCGTCGATGAACAGCATGAACCTGTTTGAGATCACACATTCGCTGCTGCGCCAGTTCGGCCCGGAAAACTGGACGCTCTACCGCGGCAAGCACCTACTGTCCTTCGTCGACAACCACGATGTGACCCGCGTCGCGTCCATCCTGTCCACGCCCGAGCACCTTCCGCTGATTTACGCGCTGCTGTTCGGCATGCCGGGCATTCCGTGCATCTATTACGGCAGCGAATGGGGCGCGAAGGGCGAAAAATCGCAGGGCGACGACGCGCTGCGCCCGTCCTTCGACGAGCCGGAGTGGAACGAGCTGACCGACGCGATCGCCGCGATGGCCAACGCGCATAAAAACAGCAAGGCGCTGTGCTGCGGCGATTTCAAACAGCTTGTGCTGACCAACAAGCAGTGCATCTGGCAGCGGCAGACCGAGGACGAGCGCGTGCTGGTCGCGGTCAACATCGACGCCGAGCCCTGCACCGTTCATTTCGACGCGGGCTGCGGGCAGGCGCTCGATCTCATCACCGGCAAGCTGCACGACTTCGGCGGCGGCAGCGAGCTGCCCGCCTATTCGGCGGCCTTCTGGAAGATGGAACGCTGATTCGTTTCGAACGCAAAAGCGCCGCGGAAAATTCCGCGGCGCTTTTTTAGGCATTCCATCCCGCCGGCCGCTGCAAAAACGGAGCAAGCCTTGTCCTTCCGTCCCCCCTCGCGGCATTAAGCTGCGCTTGCGTCAGGAACAGGCTGTCACGCAAATCCGCACCGCATAAATTGGTATCGCGCAAGTCGGCGCCCAGCAGGCAGGCCCCCGCCAATCGGCAATCTGACAAATCGGCTGCGATCAGTAAGGCGCCCGTAAAATCCACGCCGGAAAAATCGCTCTTGTTCATGCGCTTGCCCAGTAGATCGGCTCGGCGGCGGCTTGCCGCCTTAGCGTTTACCGCGTTCCGCACCGCCGACGCGGCACGTTCCAGCAGCGCGTTGACCCGCGTCCGGTATTCGTCAAGCCGTTCCGCCGTCACCCGCTCGTTTTCTGTGATCAGCCGGCCGGCCGCATCCTTCAAAGCATCCGCTGCAGCCAAAGTGCATACCTCGGCCAGATACCAAAGCATCTGCTGAAGCTGCCAGCAATGCGCGAAGGCCGCAAACAGCCGTTCCGCCGTCTTTGCATCCTTCCGCCAATCCGCCCCGCCGCAGGCTTGTACGGCGCGCTGTCCCGCGCCCAGACAGTCAAACGAAATGCAGCCTTTTAACCCGCGCGCGGCCAATTGGTCATGCACCGCGCACCGGCTATCCCGCCTCAAAAAACAGCACGGCTCCCCCGCCGTTTTATCCGCTGGAAAACCGTCGCATTTCGCACAGTACAACGCAACGCAGCACAGGCCGCGGCATGCTTCGCAGTCACACCGGAGCCTGAACTGCAGCGCCTGTTCCATCGGCCGCGCATGGATATTTCCTCTCATAAAGCAACTCCTGATAAACAAGACGGCGTCTAAGACGCCGTCCTGTTTTTATTTGCTGCTGATATAGTCGATCACCAGCGTATAAACCGAATTGTCCGACATCGTCACGGTAAATTCCGCGTACCCGCTCGACACGCGGTATTTTTCCAGCACGGCCTTGGTCAGCGTCAGCGCGCGGGCGGACAGCGTGTAATCCGTCCCCGCTTGCAGCGTCTGCGCCGCGCCGCTCTTGATCGAGGTCACACTGCGCACCGTGAACCGGTCGAGCGGCAGGGAAAAGCTCGGCTCGCTCGGCGAATAGGTATTGTACTCCGCCACGTATACGGTTTGACCGCTTGGCGCCGAGTCGGTCACCGACAGGTTGAGCGACTTCCGACTGCCGTTCTTCAGATCGACCGAAACCGTGTACGTGCCCGCCCGCAGCTGGGCCAGCAGGCCGCGGCGCAGGACGAGCGTGCGCGTCGTGCCGTTGAACGTATAGTCCAAATCGGTCAAGCCGAGCACCACGCCGGTGATATCGCTTTCCGCGCTGACGCCGTCGAGCTTAACGCTTAAATCCTTAAAGCCGGCCGCCTTGTAATAGCGGTCGAACGTCAAATCCTGCGCGTCCGCGGTCGCGGAGGAATTGGTCACTGTGATCGCAATGCTTGCGCGCTTGCCGTCCGACAGCGTCAGTAAAAGCGTATGGCTGCCGCGCGTCAGCGTGCCCAGATAGGAGGTCAGCAGGCGGATGCCCGAGCCGGTCGTCGTATACGCGACCGACGGCGAGAGGATAACGCTGTCGCAGGTGACGGTGGACGCGGTCACGCCCGCGGGCAGGGAAATATCGACCGCCGTGCCCAGCGCGGTCAGATTGTTCAGATCCACGTCGATGCTCGCCGGGGATACGCCCGCCGCGCTCGAGGTGCTGACCGTCTGCCCGCCGATCGTCGCGCTGACGCCCTTCGCCAGCGTGTAGCCCGAAACGGTCACGCTGCTGGCAAAGCTGACGCCCGCGGCCTTGATATCGGCCTGATAGACCGAGCCGTAGCCCGTGACGGACGCGGCCTTATTCGCCGTTAAGTGATAAACCGAGGTGTCCGCGGTCGTGCTGACCGTGGCCTCGCCCGCGAGCGTCAGGTTGGTCACCGCGGCGTCCAGCGTCAAGGACACGCGGCTGCCGCCGTCAACCGTGATATTGGCAAAGCCCTCGTAGCCCGTCGTCGTCAGCCCTTTCTCGTACAAAGTCGCTGCCGAGCGGACCTCGGTTTCCTTTATGTGGGTAGCGCCCGTTGCAGTGGTCTGCAGCAGGCGCCCCATCGGTGACGAAACGATCACATGGTCGCTCGTCGTATTCATCATTGTAACTGTGCCGCCGGACACAATGATCATGCCCTTGACATTGACGTTGGTCAGCGTGACCGCACTCGAACCGAGGCCCTCGGTGATGTACAGGTCGCCCTCCACCGTCGCGTCGGACAGCGTGCAGTTCTCGGAAATCGTCACGTTGGCGGTATCGGTTTTAAGATCGGCGCCGGTGTACGCTTTTCCGGAAACGGACAGTGCGGTGCCCATGTAAAAATACAGGATTTTGGCAACCTCGCCGCGCGTGACCACCTTGCCCGGTTTAAACGTGCCGTCGCTGTATCCGGCGAGAAAGCCCTTGTCCGCCGCGGCCTTGATATAGCCCGCGCTCCATTTGGAAACCTGATTCTTATCGGCAAAAGACAGGTCTGACGGCGCTACGCTGCCCGGGTCAGCCTTGAATAGGCGGCCGATGATAACCGCGGCCTGTTCGCGCGTGATTTTGCCGTCCGGCTCCATCTTATTGTTGCCGGTGCCGTTGATATACCCGTATTTCGCGGCGATCTGAACCGTTTCATAATACCAGGCGGTCGTCTTGACGTCCGTATACGAGATGGAAGCGCGCTCGGTGAAGTGGAATGCGCGGTTAATATAGCGCATGAACTCGGCGCGTGTCATTTCGCGGTCGGGCTCATATTTTCCGGTCGTTGCGCTGGGATTGATGACCCCCTGCTGATCCAGATAGGTGATATAATTCTTGGCCCAATGCTTTTCAATATCCGACGCGGCAAAGGCTGCCGGAACCATGGAAGCCAGCATAACGGCGCACAGCAGTGCGGACAACAGCCGTTTTTTCATATCCATACACCCCTTATTGAGACTGACAATAGTATACCATACAAGCGCGGTTTTGACAACCGCCATTCTTTTCAAGCGTTTTTGACAAATTTGAGAAACTGCCGGCCCTTTCTGCTGACCCCGCCGAAGCTTTCGATACGTGCGCGCCCAAGGCCGCGCACGGTCAGCCGGTCGCCCTCGGCCACCTGCCGCTCCGGCTTCTGGCACGGCGCGTTGTTGACGAACACCAGCCCCTTTTCAATGCGCTCCTGCGCGTCCTTGCGGGACAGCCCGAAAACGAGCGCCGCCACGCTGTCCAGCCGCGGCGAGGCGACCGAGCCCGCGCCCTCCTTCTGCTCTGTCTCGGCAGTTTTCAGGCAGGCAAGCTCCTCCCGCGTCAGCGAAATGTGCTTGCGCCCGGCCTTGCCGAAATTCATCAGGATAAAATCCGCCATGTCCTCAAGCACGAGGATGTCCGCGCCCTCGTCGTGCACCAAAATATCGCCTACAACCGAGCGGTCGATCTGAAGACCCATCAGCGCGCCCAAATAGTCGCGGTGCGCCAGCTCGTCTCCCTTGCTCTTGTGGGCGCGCAGCAGCGCGAGCGGCGCGGACGCCTTCGCGCCCTCCTCTTCCAGATAATCGGGATAGAACAGGCAGACCACGCGCTCGGCGTCCTCATATCCGCCCCAAAACAGGGCGTGTCCCGACGCGCCCGCCAGCCGCACCGCCTCTGCGCACAGCGCGCGCTCGTTCAAATCCAAAAATTTGGTGTGCGTCAAATACCCGCGCGAGGCGCAGGTCTGCTCCTTATCCAGCAGGCCCGCCAGCAGCAGCCGTTCGTCGTCCGAACGCGCCAGCGCGGCCAAGATCTCATTTTTGCTTTTCACCGTCTGCAAAGGCCTCCGTTTGCTTAAATATCTGCTTTTCCCCATTGTACTATTTGCCGGTTTCGTTTACAATAGACTTATTGTTTACAAGGAGGCTACAAAATCATGGCGGTCAAGGATGCGGTATTGCAGGCGCTCGAGCAGGCGCGCGGCGAACGGCTGTCGGGCGGGATGCTCGCGGCGCGGCTGGGCGTTTCCCGCGCGGCGGTGCACAAGGCCATCGAAGCGCTGCGCGCGGGCGGCCTGCGGATTGAAGGCGTGCCCGGCGGCGGCTACCTGCTCGCAGCGGACGACGACAGCCTGACCGCCGCAGGCGTGCAGGCGCTTCTGGACACGCAGGCTATCGGCCGAGAGCTGTGCATCCTGCCCTCGGTCACCTCGACCAACACGGTGATGAAGGAGCGCTTTCTGGAGCGGCCGCACGGCTTTGCCCTGCTCGCGGAAACGCAGACCGGCGGCCGGGGCCGTCTGGGACGCGCTTTCGCCTCGCCTGCGGGCACCGGCATATATATGACGCTGCTGCTGCACCCGGAAATCCCGATCAGCCGCATCCAGTTCGTCACGATCGCCGCCGCGGTCGCGGTCGCCGGGGCGATCGAGCAGACCGCCGGCTTCTCCCCGCAGATCAAATGGGTCAACGACGTGCTGATGCACGGCAAAAAGCTGTGCGGCATCCTGACCGAGGCGACGATCGAGGGCGAAAGCGGCGCGGTCAGCGCGCTGGTCGTCGGCATCGGGATCAATCTCCGCCCCAACCCCGCGTGGCCGGACGAGGTACGGGCGGTCGCGGGCGCGCTGAGCGAATTCGGCGCCGCGCCGCGCAGGGCCGCGCTTGCCGCCGCAGTGATGAGCCGTTTTGAGCGCGCGTATGCGCTGCTGACGAGCGGCCGGGAGGCCGCCCTGCTCGACGCCTACCGCGGCCGCCTATGCTGCATCGGCCGAAGGATCAAGGTGGTCGGTCCCGCCGCTTCTTACGAGGCCGACTGCGTCGGGCTGGACGAGAACGGCCATCTGCTTGTGCGCGGCGGCGACGGGCATGCCCGCACGCTTTCCTCCGGCGAAATCAGCATCCGCTTTTAAACGACGTTTATCATAAGGAGAATCAAAGCTATGTTTCAAACCGCTGCGGGCGTTACCGTGCCCTTTCCCGAAAAGCTGTGTGAACAGTACCAGCGGGACGGCGACACGCTGACCCTCAACCTTTCCTTCGAAAAGCTGGACGGCTTTGTCCGCGCGTTTTACGCCGAGCTTTCCGCGCCGCTGTTCCTCGCGGTGCATCCGGACGCCGAATCGGACGAGGTGTGGTACCTCGACGGCATGAGCAAAAAGCAGCTCGCCATGATACTCGACGGCTACGGCGAGCTGCTCTATCAGGACGGGCTTTCCGCCTTCGCCATTGCCTCGCACGAGACGGAGGAGGAAATTTTCATTCAGAAATACAAGGTTATTTCGATTTACAGCCCGCGCCTCGAGCGGTTCCTGCCGCTGCTCGAGCAGTTCGGCGTCGCGCCCACCAAGCATCTGGTCACCGCGTGGGACACCTTCTCGGGGGACACTCCCGGCGCGGCCGAACGGCTTGAGATCGCCGGACAGACCGTGCCCGACATGATCGGGGAGCTGCAAAAAATCGGCATGTACAAAGCGGAAAGCTGACGCATCTGCGTCAGCTTTCCGCTTTTTTCCGATAAATCACGTCTGCTCGCGCGCAAATACCGCACCGTCCGTCACGGCGGGCTGCAGCACACGGTCGAACGGCCGCACCGAGTCCGACTACTCCTGCCGAAAGGCAAGCGTGCTTTCTCCGGTGCGCTCAAACAGGTATTGGTACAGGCCGTCGTCCGTCTTGCAGGTCAAAACACCGTTTTTAACCGTATAAGACCCCACACACAAATCGGAGGATAAGGTATCGAAGTTGAAGATGAAAGTCCCCTGCTCCGCGTCGAGTTGCAGCGAGGGCCTCCACGGAAAATCGGATTCCGTTTCCACAACCATCCGGCAAACGCCCGAAGCCACTGTTTCGGCCCTTCCGCAGCCGCTGCATATCGCAAGACACGCCAACGCCAATGCGGCGCACAGCCGCTCCGCCGTCCGGCCCATCCGCTATTCCCCCTCGAAAAATCGGTTGTCCGCCCGGCGTTTGTAGCCTTCCTCCAGCTCGGTCTTATGGTAGACAAAGCCCGGATCGTCGAAATATTTTGCGCCCTTGGGGCATTTTTTGACGCAAGCGCCGCATTTGATACAGATGCCGATGATCTCGCTCACATTTTCCGGATTGATCGAACCCATCGGGCAGACGCGGGCGCACAGGCCGCCGCCGTCGCAGCCCTCGCCCGTCTTTGGCTTGACCTTGCGGATATCGACCGGATTGCCCGCCCGGTCGCGCGGCTGGTAATAGCCGCGGTAAGGCTTGGGCGTGCCCTCGACCTCGACCGGAGGCGTGCTTTCCTGCACGTCCTCGAGCCGCCGCTCGACCCGCACGGCAAAGGCCGCTGCCTGCGCAAGGTCGTCCGCGTCCGGCCGGCCGGCGGCGAGCACGGTCGAAAACGAGTGCTCGCCCACAAAAGCCGCCGCCGCAAAGGGCACAAAGCCGTTTTCCGCCAAAATATCGCGCAGCTCGATCAGCGAATCGTCAAAATTGCGGTTGCCGAACGTCACAACCGGCACGGCCGCCGCGCCATTCCCTTTAACCGTCGCCAAATATTTCAGCAGCACGTTGGGAACGCGGCCCGCATAGGTCGGCGTGCCGAAAACCACCACGTCTTCCTTGGTAAACGCCGGCGCGCCCTGCCGCTCCGACGGCAGCGTGAAATCATATGTATCCAGCGGCAGTCCCCGTTTTTCAGCGATACCGCGCGCCACAGCGGTCACGACCCGCTTGGTCGTACCCGTCGCGCTCCAATACACCGCCCACACCCGTTTGACCTGCATGCGCTCATCCCCTTTTTTATAATAAGGTAAGTATAGCAAAAAAGCCGCGCGTTGTCCACCAACGCGCAGCCTCGCCCCCGTCCCCCGTCCAACTCCGCGCCGCGGCGGTGCGACCGTCCCCCCGTCCCCCGCATCCCCGCCCGCAGGCGCATCCAATCCGCAAATGGCCCTGCCCTTTGCATCAAAAGCGCGAGCTCCGCCCGTGCTTTTGATACAAACGCCAGAACCCCCCAGAATCGAAATTCTGGGGGGTTTTCTGGCGCAATAGCCCTCTCCGGCCCGCAGGCCGGAAGGGCGTCCCTCGTTTGAAGCTGTACGTTTCAAACGAAAATTTATATTTCCATGATAATCGGCAGCACCATCGGGCTGCGCTTGGTCTTTTTGAACAAATAATCGCTCACGTCGCCCTTGATGGCCGATTTGAGGCTGTTCCAGTCCCGCACGCCCTCCACCGAGCAGCGGTCAAGCGCCACCTGAGAGATGTTGCGCAGTTCTTCCATCAAATCCTCGGCTTCCTTGACGTAAACAAAGCCGCGAGACACGATATCCGGACCCGCGATGACAACGCCTGTCGTGGCGTCCACCGTAACGACGATGACCAGCAGGCCGTCCTCGGACAAATGCTTGCGGTCGCGCAGCACAGCGGTGCCTACGTCGCCGATGCCGAGTCCGTCGACCAGCAGGCGGCCGGCGGGTACGGGATTGCCCAGCCGGGCCGAATTTTCACTGATCTCGACCGGACGGCCGATTTCGGTGATCAAAATGTTTTTTGAATTAACGCCCATTTCGCGCGCCAAATTGGCATGCTGCACGAGCATACGGTATTCGCCGTGTACCGGAATGAAGTACTTCGGCTTGCACAAGCCAATCATCAGCTTTTGCTCTTCCTGACAGGCATGGCCCGAAACGTGGATGGCGGCGGAGCGGTCGTAAATGACCTCCGCGCCCTGCTTATACAGCTCGTTTACCATGTCGTTGACCGACTTTTCGTTGCCCGGGATGGCCGACGCCGCGATCAGGATACGGTCGCCGGAATCGACTTCGACCTGCTTGTGGCTGCCATAGGCCATGCGGTACAGCGCGGACATGGTTTCGCCCTGCGAGCCGGTCGAGACAATAATGATTTTATTGCGCGGGTACCGCTTGATCTCAGCAATGTCGATCATCGTTTTGCCCTTGTCGTTCAAATAACCCAGCTCTCCCGCGACGGAGGAGATTTTCTCCATGCTGCGCCCGCAGACCGCGACCTTGCGGCCCGCTTTAGCGGCGATGTCGAGAATCTGCTGCAGGCGGGACACGTTGGAGGCGAACGTCGCGATAATAATACGCTGATCGCTTTCAAGAATGAATTTCTCCAGCGACTTGCGGACGGTCTTTTCGCTCGGCGTATAGCCGGGACGCTCGACGTTGGTTGAATCGCTCATCAGCGCAAGAATTCCCTTCTTGCCCAGCTCGCCGATGCGGACAAGGTCGATCATCTCGCCCAAATCGGGCGTCAGGTCGATCTTGAAGTCGCCCGTGTGGAACAGCACGCCCAGCGGCGTTGTAATCGCCAGCGCAACCGAGTCCGCGATCGAGTGGTTGGTATGGATAAACTCGACCTTGAAGCAGCCTAGCTTGATCGCGTCGCCCGCGCGCACATGGTTCAGCCGAACCTTCTGCGGCATTTTATGCTCCGAAAGCTTGGTCTCGATGATACCGCAGGTAAGCTTTGTCGCATACACCGGCGCGTTGCACTCCCGCAGCACGTACGGGATCGCGCCGATATGGTCCTCATGTCCGTGGGTGATAACATAGCCGCGCAGCTTATTCAGGTTGCGCTTGAGGTAAGTCGTGTCGGGTATGACCAGATCCACGCCCAGCATATCGTCGTCCGGAAACGCGACGCCGCAGTCGATGACGATGATGTCGTTTCCAAACTCGATCACCGTCATGTTTTTGCCGATCTCGTTGAGACCGCCCAGCGGTATGATTTTCAGTTTTTCTTTCATAATAGTCTTATCACTTTCCTTTGTAGCATTGATGTAGTTTTCAAGTAACAGCGCGGGGTTAACACCCGCTTTTTAAAAAAGGCAGCTTTATATCCCGTACAGTTGCCCTTATTTCAAAAAAACAGTGGCGATGCGATCCGGTTTCGCCGCAAAACAGCGGCGCATTCCCACGCGGCCCGCAAACACTTATTATTAGAATACCACAGCCGCCGGTTGCTGTAAAGCAAATTTTATGGTTTGCCGCTTCTATATATATAGTATCCACGCATCCGAATCCGCTTATACCGCCGTTCCCGCCGAAACCGTCCCGCCGTCCCGCCGTCCCGGCGCCGGTCTTTTCAGCCGCGCCGCGCAAATAACACACGGAACTAAGGTCCTATATCTTGTTTGTTACAATACATCGCACACAACCGATATGGTTTTCTTGTCAAAATCGCTGATTTTTTTAGAGCTCTACACAGAGATCTGTCTCCACCGGAAAAACTATTATGCAGTTTGCACAGAATTCGAAAAAAGCCTTTGACAAATCCGAGAGGATGCAGTATCATAAGTTACAGATCGGAAACAGTCCGACAACAAACCAGTAACAACCTGAGAACAAATCGGTAACATCGGTGCCGCGTCATCCGCGGGTTCTCACGACGATTTTAGGAGTGTAACACAAAATGTCCATTTCTTTGCGAAAGCATGCGTCTAAGCTGATCGCCGCGGCGCTTGCCGTCAGCACGATGGCAACGGTTGGCGCGGCCGCGCTGGATCAGCCGGCCGCCGTACTTTCTTCCAACCTCAACTCCTCGGTCGGCACGGTGCTGACCTCGGATGAAATCTCGACTGCCGAGCAGGCGCTCTCCAAGGCCAAGGCGGAAGCCGAAGCCAAGAAGAAGGCCGAAGCGGAGGCGAAGGCCAAGGCGGAAGCCGAGGCTAAGAAAAAGGCCGAGGCCAAAGCGCAGTACAACGATCTTCTGACCGCGCCGGTGTCCGCGAAAACAGTTGCTTATTCCTCTTCGCTGACCGCGACCGACGTGATCAAGAGCAACGCCACCTCGCTGGGCAACTACAAGCTGACCTTCTACTGCCCCTGCGCGGTCTGCAACGGCCGTTCGGACGGTAAAACCGCCGCCGGCACCACGATGACCGAGGGCCGCACGATCGCGGTAGACAGCTCGGTAATCCCGCTTGGCAGCCGCGTTTATATCGAAGGCTACGGCGTGTTTATCGCCGAGGATACCGGCGGAGCGATCAAGAGCAACAAGATCGACGTTTGTGTTTCTTCCCACGACCGCGCGTATGAGCTGGGCGTCCAGTACGCAAATGTGTACCTGCTGGGCTGATGATTACGATTTCCGAAAGGACTATGCTTGCATAGTCCTTTTTCTTTTGCTATGATAAAAGCGTTAGGAAGTGAAGGATATGAACGCTGCCGAACGGCGCACAAAAATCACACATTTGCTCGCGCAGGCGGATGCACCGGTTTCTGCGACCGCACTCGCCGCGCAGTGCGGCGTCAGCCGCCAGATCATCGTGGGCGATATCGCGCTGCTGCGCGCGGGCGGTCTTGCCGTACTGGCCACGCCGCGGGGCTACGTGCTGGAAAACGCGGCCGCCGCACCCGCCTACGCGGAGCGCAGCGTCGTCTGCTGCCATGGGGACGACCGCCTGCGCGAGGAGCTTTACCTTGTCGTCGACCTTGGAGGCGCGCTGATCGACGTTACGGTTGAGCATTCGGTCTACGGTCAAATCTGCGCCCCGCTGCATATTTTCTCGCGCTTCGACGCGGACGCTTTTTGCCAGAAGATCCAGCAGCCGGGCGCGCGTCCGCTCTGCGATCTGACCGGCGGCATCCACCTGCACACGCTGCGCGCCGATACCGAGCAAACGCTCGACCGCATCGTGCGCGGCTTGGGCGACGAGGGCTTTTTACTCTCCGAAGCGTAACAGCGCTATCCCACAAAGCAAAAAAGCAGGACGCGCCGCATGCGTCCTGCTTTTCAGTTCTCCTGCCGCGCGCGGTACGCCGAAATCTGCTCTTCGTCCCACACCTCGAGATCGCGCACGCCCGCCCGGCCTTCCACATGATGGCGGAATTCGTGCCGCAGCACCTTGCGCATCTCCTCGGTCAGCCGCGCTTCGTCCAAATTGCCAAACACACGCCGGAACGAACCGTAAAACATTACGATATACTTGCCCATAGCGGGCTCCACGCGGTATTCGCCCATGATATACAGGTCTCCGTGCTCATCCGCCGGGTGGAGCGGCCGGCCAGGGTCGACCAGAATACCGCCGTTTAATTCTTCATAAAACGCCTCGGGCAGTTCTTCCGCGAGCGCGCCGAGGATCTCTTCAAATCGGTCAATGGAAATCATAGAGGGCACCTTCCTTTCCACTTGTCACTATACCACAGCAAGACGTCCGCCGCAACTGGGTAACTTTGTTCGATATATGTCTTGACACCTGTCCGGTTTTGCGGTATACTCTGACACAGTGAACAAAAGATCGGAAAGGAAATTGATACTTATGACAAAAAATAAAAGCCTGTACCATTTGGTGCTCGCCGGCGTGCTGTGCGCGGTCGGCATTGTCGTTCCCATGTTCATGCCCAAGGTTGTGCTCGGCCCCATGTCCTTTACGCTGGCCAGCCATGTCGCAATCTTTCTTGCCATGTTCATCTCCCCCGCCGTTGCGGTTGCGGTCTGCATCGGCACAACACTCGGCTTTTTCTTCACCACGCCCGCTATTATCGCGCTGCGCGCGGCCTCCCATATCATTTTCGCCCTGCTCGGCGCGTGGTACCTGCGCCGCCATCCCGATGTGATCGAAAAGCCGGTTTCCAGCATCTGCTTCAACGTGGTGATCGCGCTGATCCATGCGGCGGCCGAGGTGATCATCGTTTCTCCGTTCTTTTTCGCCGGCTCGCTGTTCAAGCCCGAGCAGCTTGCCAACGGCTTTGTGATGAGCGTTGTGCTGCTCGTCGGCCTCGGCACCGCGATCCACTCGATGATCGACTACACGATCTCGATTCTGATTTGGAAACCGGTCAGTCTAACGCTGCGCAAATCCGCGAAGACCGCCTGATTCAAACACGCCCGCACATCTGCCACAGATGTGCGGGCGTGTTTTATTTCCTCAGGCTTCCACGCACCTCGCAGCCGCCCCATTCGACGGCGGTAAAGCCCTCGCGCACAAACGGCGCAAACGTCTGCGGCGCGATATCCCGCGGCTCGCGCAGCGGTTTCCACGCCATAAAGACGCGCAGCAGACTGTCGGGTTCGGGGGCAATCGTCAGTTTTGCGCTGTCCGTATACCGCTCGGACTGGAAAGAAATCAGATTGTAAGCGTTCTCCTGCATACGCGGCAGCCAGTAGACGATAAATTCGTTATATTCGCGCGGCGTCAAGCCGATTTCCGCCAGCGTTTTTCGCAGAAACGCCGCCGTGTCCGCCCCGGCGACGCAGAAGCCCTCCGAAAAATCGTACGCCGTGTCGGAAACGCCCTCCCAGAACAAATAGGAGTACTCGTTTCCTTTCCCGTCGGTCAGCGTGCCGTCCGGCTGGGCGAGCACTGACCAGCCGCTCCCATAAGCCGGATAGGACGCCGTCAGCTCGCCGTCGTAGTCGAGCGTCACGACGACCTCTGTCGGCTGCTCCGGATAGAGATAAATGACAGGCTTTGCATCGCCCCCGCTCTCTTCTTGCTCCGCGCCGCAGGCCGTCAGAACGTACAGTACGGCCGCCAGCAGCAGTCCCGCGCAAATCCGCTTTTTCATAAAAATCCCTCCCTTACTTCAAAAGACGCGGCCCGGCGGCATTTGTTCCCTCCGGACAGCGCGAAAGGCCGCGCCCCAAAGGGACGCGGCCTTTCCGCACTCTCTCTTCTCTCTCTTACCGGAAACCGGTCACTTTTTAACCTTATTCACATACTCCAGCATAACGTCCGCGGAATCCTCGATCCCCAAACGCCCGGCATTGATGCACATATCGTAATGGTCGCACTTGCCCCATACCTTGCCGGTGTAGTAGTTGTAATAGGTGGAACGCTGTTTATCCATCTTTTCCAGCGCCGCCTCCGGCGTCTTGCCCTCGATTTCGTAATCGCCGCAGGTCTGGATGCGCCGGACGCGATCCTCGATCGAGCCATGAACGAAGAAATCGAAGCGATTGTCGAAATCGCGAAGCACATGGTCGGCGCAGCGGCCAACAATTACGCAGGGCGCGTCCGTCGCAATCTCACGGATCACATTGGCCTGCGCTAAGTAAAGCTGATCGGTTAGGCTCATGCCGTTCAGGCCGACCGAACCGAACATGGTAAGCGAATACAGGAAGCTGTTGGTTGCGCGCTTGTCGAGCTGTTCAAACAGCTTTTCGTCAAAGCCTGTTTTTTTCGCCGCTCGGGTGATCAGCTCGCGGTCATAAAAGGCTATTCCAAGGCGGAGCGCGATCTTACGACCGATTTCCCGACCGCCGGTGCCGTACTCACGGCCGATAGTGATGACTAAATTATTGCTCATAACGCACCCTCCTTACCATTGCGGAATTATGCGAAATGCATAATCTGTTTGTATTATTATCTTCTATTTTGTGGTATTTGTCAATAGGGATTCAAAATAAAATTCAATTTCATGGAAACCTCTTCCCCGTACCCTCCGTCCGAGAGCAAGCCGGACGCGGGCTTTGCCCGCATATTCCCTGCCCTTTGCCGCCGCGCGTGCCCGCCTTATTCCGCTGTAAAAAGGGGCGGACAGCCCAAGCTGTCCGCCCCCCTGCGGCTTGCTTTTTCCTTATTGCTTGACGAGCATCGGACCGACCTCATTGATATTGCCCGCGCCCATTGTCAGCACCAGATCGTTCGGGCCTGCCACCGCCCGCAGATAGGCGGCGATCTCCGCGAACGTGTCGAAGGAGACGGCGCCCGGCACCTCCGCTGCCAGATCGCTCGAATGAATACCGATGGTGTTCTGCTCGCGCGCCGCGTAGATCGGCGCAAGCACGGCCTGATCGCAGCCCCGCAGCGCCTCGACGAATTCCGCGAACAGCGCCTTGGTGCGCGTATAGGTATGCGGCTGGAAGGCGCACAGGATACGGTCAAAATGCATCTCCTTCGCGGTGGACAGCGTGGCTTTCATTTCGCTCGGATGGTGGGCGTAATCGTCGACCACGGTCGCGCCGTTCGGCATTTTGCCGACAAGCTGGAACCGCCGGGAGGAGCCGGTGAATTTGTTCAGTCCCGTTTCGGCCGCCGCGCCGGGCACGCCGAGAAACTCGGCCGCCGCGCAGCAGGCCAAGGCGTTGAGCATATTGTGCCGTCCGGGCACGGACAGCTCCACTCTGGCGTAAGCCTTGCCGTCCACCAGCACCGTAAAGCGGTAATAGCCGTTTACGTCGCTGATATCAGCCGCGCGCACATCGGCGTTTTCATTTAAACCGAAGGTGCGGACGCGGCGGTTCAGGCCGTCCACGCAGCGCATGGCGTTCTCGTCGTCCCCGTTGACCACGACAAGGCCGCTTGCCGGCGTCAGCTCGCAGAACGAACGGAACGAATGCACAATATCGTTCAAATCCTTAAAGAAATCCAGATGATCGGCCTCTACATTGAGCACGACGGCGACCGTCGGCGCGAAATTGAGGAAGGAATTGCAGTATTCGCAGCTTTCGGCCACAAAGCAGTCCTTTGCGCCAATGCGCAGCGTGCCGCCGATCGCGGGCAGATTGGAGCCGACCATGACGGTCGGGTCCAGCCCGGCCTCCATTGTCATCAGCGTCATCATCGAGGTCGAGGTCGTTTTGCCGTGCGTGCCGGCAAGGCAGACCACGTTATCGTAATCGCGCATCAAATGGCCCCACGCCTCGGCGCGCTCCATGACCGGCACGCCCGTTTGACGCGCGCGCGCAACCTCGGGATTATCGTCGTGCACGGCGGCGGTGCGCACGACGAGCGCCGCCCCCTCGACATTTTCCGCTTTATGCTCATACGCGATTTTCGCCCCCAGCGCTTCGAGACGCGCCGTGACGTCGGTTTTGAGCCGGTCGGAGCCGGTAACCGGCACCCCCATGGAGAGCAGCAGCTCGGCCAGCGAGTTCATCGACACGCCGCCGATGCCGATCAGATGGATCGTTTCCTTATTTTCAATATAGGGCTTGATAGACAGGGCCATATTCCCTTAAGCCTCCCACTTTCCTTTTTCTTAACAGATGTAGTATATTATAGTACATTTCTGTCAAAATATAAATAGGCAAACAGACAAATTTAAGCCGACAAACGAGTGAAAAGGAGTACACTATGGAAATCACAGACATCAAATTCCGCCATGTAGAGGAATTCGGACGGCTCAAAGCGCTGGTATCGGTCACCTTCGACGGCACCTTCGCCGTGCACGATATCAAAATCATCGACGGCAGCGACCGGCTGTTTCTCGCCATGCCTTCGCGGCGCATGCCGGACGGCCGCTTCCGCGACATCGCGCATCCGGTCGGCAGCGCGCTGCGGGACGAGCTCGAGCACAAGGTGCTTGACGCCTACCGGGCCTCCTTTTTGCAATGATTTGCTTTTTTGCCCGCTTTGCTGTAAAATAACTCTTATACAAGGAGAGAGTAGCGGTATGAGAGTATTGATTTTATCCGTCACAGCGGGCTTCGGGCACCACGCCACCGCCAAGGCCATCGGCGATATGCTGGCGAGCAAGGACGCGGAGGTGCACACGCTTGACGTGTACGCCTATATCAGCAATCTGGTCAAAGCGACGATCGACAAGGGCTATCTGTTTTCCTCCAAGCATATGCAGACGCTCTACCGTGTGATCTACCAGCTTGCGGAAAACGGCGGCGCGGGTTATTTTTCCGCGGGACCGAACATCATCACCATCATCAACGCGCTGGGCGCGTCCAAATTCGCCAAGGTCATTGCCGGCTACGCGCCCGACGTGATCATCTGCACCCACGTGTTCGCCGCACAGATGGTGGACGAGCTGAAAAAACGCAAAAAGCTTGACGATATCAAAACCGTCGGCATCGTGACCGACTACACGCTCCATCCTTACTGGGAGGATGTGCCGCGCGTGCAGTATATCGTCACCGCGAGCGAGCTGTTGACCTTCCGCTGCGTCAAGCGCGGCATCCCTGAAGAGCGTATCCTGCCGCTCGGTATACCGGTGCATCCCAAATTCAACGAAGCGCTGCCGCGCGAGCAGGCCGCGCAGCAGCTTGGCATCGACCCCAAGCGGCCGACGATCCTGCTGATGGGCGGCTCGATGGGCTATGCCGACCACGTCAAAACGCTCGAAAAGCTGACCGTGATCGGCCTGCCGCTGCAGCTGCTGGTTGTGTGCGGCAACAACAAAAAGCAGTTTCTGCGCGTCGAGCAGTTTGCTTCACGGTACGAGGGCGGATGCGTGGTCAAGCCCTACGGCTTTGTGCACAACGTAGAGGTGATGATGAGCGCCTCCGACTGCATCGTGTCCAAGCCGGGCGGGCTGACCGTGTCCGAGGCGCTGGCAAAAAACCTGCCCATGCTGCTGGTCGACCCCATTCCGGGACACGAGGAGCGCAACGTCGATTTTCTAGTCAACAACGGCATGGCCGCGCTGATCACCAAGCACTTCCCGATCGACGAAGCGGTGTACGAGCTGTTCCACAACCCGGTGCGGCTGGAAACCGTGCGGCAGACCATGAAGGCCGTCGCCCATCCGGACGCCACCGAAAAGCTGGCTGATTTCGTACTGCAATGGCAATAACAAGAGCGCGGTCTCCCCACCGGGAGGCCGCGCTCTTTTTTTATTCCGTGCCGGACGGCAGCAGCGGCGATAGGATTTTTGCCATCAGCGCGGTCAGCTCGTCCTTGGGGATAGGCGACGGCTCGGCGATCCATTTTTCCAGCATTCCCACAACGCCCGTCGCGATAAAACGCGCCACGTAGATATCCTCAACCCCTTGGCAGGGCACGGCTTCCATACGGCATTCCTCGATTACCTCGATCATCTTTTTGCCAAAGCCGTCCGCGCCGCTGACCTTGATCAGCGTGGTAACGATCTCGCGGTTTTCCTCCAGATAATCGACTGCGCGGCTCAGCACCGGGCGCAGCGAAACCGCCGCATTCGGACGGATGCTGTCGATCATCGCGCGGAAATCCGCGATCATCTCGCTTTCGATTTTTTCGCGCAGGTCGTAAACATCGCGGTAATGCGCATAGAATGTGCCGCGGTTGATATCCGCCTCGCGCACAACGTCGGTCACCGTGATGCTTTGAAAATCCTGCTGCTGCATCAGCCGGGTAAGCGACTGCCGCAGCAGCTTTTTCGTACGCCGGATTCGCTTATCCTCCTGCTCGGCCATGTTATCCCCTCCAGTCCTTACACTCATAGAATTTTTGTAATTTAATAAACAAATTTTATTGAAATGTACTTTTTCATTCATTCTAATCAGATTTGATTGTTGTGTCTGGTATCCTTATGCACTATACTATAACACGAAAAGTAATCGTACGCAATGTGCGTTTTTAAGAAAGTTGGTGTTTTTCTTGTGAAACATAAGGGACACAGTCCTGTCGATTTGATTATTACCCACCGGAAAATGGTTGAAAAGGTGTTTACCATACTGGTTGTGTTCTGCCTGATCTGCCTGCCGCTTGTGGGCGTCAACTACGACCTGACCAAGTATCTGCCCGACTCCTCCCCCTCCGCGCAGGCGCTTGATATCATGGAGGAGGAGTTTACTTATCCCGGCATGGGCCGCGTCATGCTCAAGAACGTGACGCTGTACGAGGCCAAATCCATCAAGGACCGCATTGCCGACGTCGACGGCGTCGACATGATCATGTGGTGCGACACCAAAACCAACATTTACGGGTCCAGCGAATTCATCGACTATTCGGACATCGGCGATTATTACAAGGACGGCATGGCCTACATGGACGTTACCTTTTCGGAAAAGGATTCGTCCTCCCGCACGCACCGGGCCGTTCACGAAATCGAGAAAATCGTGGGCGACCGCGGACTGGTCGCGGGCTCGGCCGTGTCGGACACCAACCTCGGACCGACGATCAATTCCGAGGTCATGCGCGTCATGGTGCTGGCCGTCATTTTCATTTTCCTGATTTTGACGCTTACCACGACCTCGTGGTTCGAGCCGGTGCTGTTCTTGTCGGTCATGGGCATTGCGATCGTGCTCAACATGGGCTCGAACATCATTTTCGGCGAGATTTCGTTTTTGTCCAACGCGGTCGGCGCGGTTTTGCAACTGGCCTGCTCAATGGACTATTCGATCTTCCTGCTGCATTCGTTCACGCACGAGAAAGCCAACGGCGTCGAACCGGAGCAGGCCATGGCCAACGCCCTGCGCAGCGCGTTCACCTCGATCGGCGCTTCGGGCGCGACGACCATCGTCGGCTTTTTGGCGCTCGCGCTCATGCGCTTCGGCATCGGGCCGGATATGGGCTTTGTGCTTGCCAAGGGCATCGCGCTCAGCCTGCTGACCGTGCTGCTGCTCATGCCCGCGCTCATCCTGCGTTATCAAGCGCTGATTGAAAAAACGCAGCACCGCTCGTTTATGCCGCAGTTCCGCGGCTTCGGCGTGCTCGCCTATAAGATCCGCAAGCCGGTTCTCATTATCGTACTGCTGCTGGTCATCCCCTGCTATGTCGGTCAGGGCATGGCGGACTTTACTTACGGCAACGAGGCGGTCAGCAATTCGCCCGGCACGCCGGTCTATGCGGCCGAGCAGGAGATGAACGCCGCCTTCGGACAGAGCAATATGATGCTCGCCCTTGTCCCGCTTGACAGCAACATCACCGAAAAGGCCATGACCGACGAAATCGACGCGCTGCCTTACGTCAAGCTCTCGCTCGGCCTCGCCTCCGCCGTGCCGGAGGGCATTCCCGAGAGCTTCCTGCCCCACAGCGTGACCGGACAGCTCCACTCCGCGCACTGGGCCCGCGTGATCATCAACGTCCGCTCGGCGGGCGAAAGCGACGCGGCCTTCCGCTATGCGGACGAAATCCGCTCGATCATCGAAAAATACTATCCGGACGAGCAGACCTATCTGGTCGGCGTAACGCCGTCCACGCAGGATATCAAGTCGATTATTACGACCGATTACAGCTTTGTCAACATCATCTCGCTGCTCGGCGTGGCGCTGGTCGTTGCGATCACGTTCAAATCCGCCCTGCTGCCGCTCGTCGTGCTCATCCCGATCGAGGCCGCCGTGTTCATCAACACCGCGCTGCCCTACATCACCGGTCAGCGCACCATGTTCCTTGGCTTCATCATCGTGTCCTGCGTGCAGCTCGGCGCGACGATCGACTATTCCATCCTGATGACCAACAACTATCTGGACGCCCGCGCACAGGGCGACAAAAAGGAGGCCGCCATCCGCGCGGTCGCGTCGAGCGCGCTCTCCGTGCTGACCTCGGGCATTATTTTAATGACGGTCGCTTACGCGCTGTATTTCCTGTCTTCGGTCGAGGCCGTGGCCGGGCTTGGCCACCTGATCGGCCGCGGCGCGCTGCTGAGCATGATTCTGGTGCTGTTCATGCTGCCCATGTGCCTGATGATTTTCGACAAATGGATCGTCAAGCCCGACTACGCGCAGAAAAAGCACGCGCGCATGAACCGTATCCACGCAAAAAAGCTCGTGCTGCCGACCATCAGCGCGCTGCATCAGCAGCACCAGCGCCTGCATGAGCAAATGCGCGCCAACCACCGCGCGCGCCGCCAAGCCGTGCACGACAAGCTGGCGCGCCTGTTGAGCCGCCGCGAAAAGCCCGCGGCCGCGCCGCCGGACGAAACGGATCAGCCGCAGTCCAACCCCATCGACGAGGAGGAGACAACCGATGAAAACAAATAAATTCCGCCGCATCACGGCCGGCGCGCTCACTCTCGCGCTGCTGCTTGGGCAGGGAGCGGGCGCCGCCGCGCCGACCGTGGAAACGGACGAGGCCGTCTATATCAACCTCGATTATTACGGCCTGCCCGAGGATACGCGCATCGTCAAGGGCGTAAGCCTCAACGGACACACCGAATTCACCGACTACGGCGACTATACCGACGTTTACAACATGTCGACCTACGACCAGCCGGCGCTTTCGGACGGCACGGTTACTTGGACGCTGCCGGACGAGGGCATGCAGCGCTTCTATTACGAATGCATCCCGAACGGAGAAACGCCGATTCAAATGCCGTGGAACTTTGACGTGTCCTACAAGCTCAACGGCGTGCCGGTAGAAGCGGAAAAATGCGCGGGCGCGAACGGCCTGATCGAAATGACCATTCACGCCATGCCGAACGCCGCCGCAAGCGACTACTACAAAAACAATATGACGCTGATCTGCGCGACCGGCATCGACATGTCCAAGGCGCTGTCGATCGATGCGCCCGGCGCGCAGATCCAGTCGATGGGCACGTATAAGATCGTCGTGTTCATGGGTCTGCCGGGCGAGGAAAACACCTTTACCGTCCGCATCGGCTCAAACAGCTTCGAGAGCATGGGGCTGATCCTGTTCATGGCGCCCGCAACGCTGTCCTCGCTCGATATTCTGGCCGATATGCGCGATATCAAGGACCGGCTCGGCACCTCGGGCGACAGCCTATATGAGGGTCTGAGCAGCATGCTCCAAACCATGCAGTCCATGCAAAGCGGGCTGGGCGTGCTGTCAAACGGCATTGCGGGCATCAACGACGTGCGCAAACAGCTGATCGCCGACCGCGGCGCCATCGACCCGCAAACTGACGCGGCGCTGGCCGCGCTGGAGGAGCTTGCCGGCAAGTCCGATTCGGCGATCCCCGAGCTCAACTCCATGTCGGCAACGCTGACCACGCTGAACGCCACCGTAAACAGCATGCTGGGCACGCTTGAGGAATCCGCCGACGATGTGGCGAATTATCAAAAGCTGCTGCGCAATTTAAAAACCTCGCTCGGCAATCTGGAAGACCTGCTGGACGATCTCGACGACGAAACGGGCTCGGAATGGCTTTATCTCAGCGAGCTGCGCAATGCGGTAAACGACCTCAAGGGCGATATGGGCCGCCTGAAAACCTCGCTGAACAAGCTGCGAGACGAAATGAACAAGCTTCACGGCGCGGCTCCGGCGATTGCGGAGCAGACGCTTACGGCCATGGCCGCGACGGGCGTCATCACCCCGGAGCAGGCGCAGGCCCTCGGCAGCCTGCTTTCGACCCTAGGTACCGCGACGGACGGCTTGTACCGTTCGTTGGACAAGTCGCTCGGCAACCTTGAGGATTCGACGGCCAGCCTGCAGAACCTGCTTTCCTCCACGGAGAGCCTGCTGGAAAACCTTGAGGACATCAACGACGTGCTCGACGATTACACCGGCCTGCCGCAGGACTTTGTCGGCGAGGGCAAAAAGCTGACCGTGCTGGCCGACGGGACGCTCGAGCGCGTAAACAAGCTGCTTGCCGATATCCCGGCGCTGTCGGCTTCCCTTGAGCAGCTGACCTCGGACGCCGTCTCCACGGCCGGCAAGACGACCGACCTGATGACGACGCTGGCCAAAGCGCTCGCCTCGACCAGCGGGATGCTCTCCGCCGTGCAGAGCTCGCTGCGCTCGGCGCGCGACAAATCGGACGCCAGCCTGCAAAGCTCGCTCGACGGCCTGCTGGACGTTTTGCAGAAGGCGGCGAACTCGGGCAGCTCGGGCAGCCTGCAAAGCGCGACCGACTCGATTCACAGCGCGATCGACGACGGCAAGAAGGATTTGGAAGAGGACACCAACGTCTTAAACCTTGACGCGGAGGCCGCCTTGCAGTCGGTCACCTCTTCGGAGAACCCCTCTCCCGCAAGCTTGCAGTTTATCCTGCGCACCCGTGAAATTTCCATTGACGAAGCGGACGATGATACCGCCGCCGATGACGGGCAGGCGGACGAGGGCGTGTTCGCGCGCATCGGCAATATTTTCAAGAAACTGTTCTCCGCCATATACGGCGTGTTCGCCTCGGAGGAATAAATGCAAAAAGCGCCGCGTTCTAAAGCACGCGGCGCTTTTCATATACTGTTTTATGCCTTGGAGGGAACCGCGTCAATCTGCGTCAGATACTTCTGCTGATAATAACGCAGCTTTTCCGCAAACTGGGCGGTCGATTTGTATTCTTCCTTGGCGTATTCATGCGTGTCGAACTCCTCCGCGCCCTCGCCAAGCTGGATGGTGTAAATGGCAATATTGGAGCAATGGTCGCTGATTTTCTCCAGATCATGCACGATATCGAGGAAATGGATGCCGATCTGCATCGTGCACTCGCCCGCGCCCAGCCGCGCGATATGGCGGGACTTGAGCCGTTCCTTGAGCGTGTCGACGACCTCCTCGACCGGCTCGACCGTGCGCGCGACCGACACCGACCGCGTCACATAGCCCTCTACGGTCAAGTCGAGCGCTTCACCGACCGCGTTGCACATGGTATGCAGCTCCTGCATCGCCGCCGGGGAGAACGAAAGGCCCGCCTGCCGGAATTCATCCACCCGTTCAAAAATATTCTGCGCATAGTCGCCGATCTTTTCAAAGTCTGACAGCGAATGCATCATCTCGGCCGTCTGTCTGCGCTGATCGACCGAGCGAATATTGTGGATGTTGGTCAAATAGCGAGCAATTTCAACCTCCGCGCGGTCAAGGAAGCTCTCATGCTCGCGAAAAGCGTCCTCATTGGGCACGGAGCCCGAAAACAGCGGTTCTGTCGCCACTTGGAAATTCTGCTTGGCCGCGTCGCCCATATCGGCGATGCAGCGCTGCGCCTGCTCGAGCGCCAGCGCGGGCGTGGTCAAAAAGCGCGGCTCGAGTTTGGCCAGCGGGTCCTCCTGCTGCTCGCCCGAGGGCACGCTCCACTCGGCCAGCCGTACCAAAAGCTTGGTAAACGGCAGGAACAGCAGCGTGCAGCCGACGTTGAACAGCGTGTGGAAATTCGCAATACCGCCTTTGTCGATCGCAGCTTCCCAGAACGAAAAGCCAACCGAATATTGCAGGGTATAAATACCGATCAAAAAGACGATTGAGCCGATCAAATTGAAATAAAAGTGCACCATCGCTGTGCGGCGGGCGTTTTTAGAGCCGCCAAGCGAGGACAGGAACGCCGTGATACAGGTACCGATATTCTGCCCCAGTATGATTGGCACCGCCGCCGCATAGGTGATCGCGCCGGTCGTGGACAGCGCCTGCAAAATACCGACAGACGCTGAGGACGACTGGATGATCGCCGTAACGCCCGCGCCGACCAGCACGCCGAGCACCGGGTTGGAGATCGCCGCGAACAGCTGCGAAAACTGCGGCAGATCAGCCAGCGGCGCTACCGCGCTTTCCATTATCGACATACCGATAAATAAAATACCAAAACCTGAAAAGATATCGGCGATATCGCGCGTACGGCGCTTTTTCGCCATCATCATGATAATGACGCCGGCCAGCACAATCACATACGCCAGATACTTTGGCTTGAGTATTTGCAGGAGCAGATTGTCGCCCAGCCCCCCGCCGGAATCCAAGCGCAGAATCTGCGCGGTGATCGTCGTACCGATGTTCGCGCCCAGAATGACGCCCACCGACTGCCGCAGCGTCATAATACCGGCGTTGACAAAGCCGACCACCATGACCGTCGTCGCTGAGGACGATTGGATAACCATGGTGACGACCATACCCATCAACAGCGCCTTGAACACGTTGCCCGTCATCTTTTCAAGCGTTTTTTCCAATTTGGAACCGGCCGCACGCTCCAAGCCCTTCCCCATCGTCGTCATGCCGTAAACGAACAGTGCCAAACCACCGACCATCTGCATGAGCGACAGCACATTGAACCCCATGCGCTTCCTCCATTTCACCTGCTATTTACACATCTTTATCATTTCCCATACGTATTAAGTATACCGTACTTCACAAATAGCTGTCAACGAAAAAACAGCCGGGAGGGCAAACATGGTGCAACATCCACTGATTTTGATTTCCAGCGGCCGGATAATGGGCAACTTGTCCATGTCCCGCCAGCAATCCGAGCTTTACGGCGCCTGTTTGGACGCGGCGGGCGCCGCCGGCGCGCTGTATACGCGCGGCAGCGTCGCCCTGCTGGCCGAACGCTGCGACGGCCTGCTGCTTTCGGGCGGTGGGGACGTGCATCCCGCCTTATTCGGGCAAAAGCGCGAAAGCGACCAATTATCCATCGACCCCGTGCGGGATGCGGAGGAGCAGTCGCTGTTCGAGGCGTTCTTCAGCCGCGGCAAGCCGATTCTCGGCGTCTGCCGCGGCATTCAGGTGGTCAACGTCTTTCTTGGCGGCACGCTGAAGCAGCATATCGACGGCCATGCGGCGGGCTGTCATCCGGTCGCCTGCTCGGCGCCACTTGCGGCGCTGGTCGGCGCGGCGCCCACCGTCAACAGCTATCACCATCAGGCGGTCGAGCGCGTCGCGCCTCCGCTCGCCGTTGCGGCGCGCGCGCCCGACGGCACGATCGAAGCGCTGCGCCATCCGTCCGCGCCGCTGCTCGGCGTGCAGTGGCATCCCGAGCGCATGGTGCCGCCGCTGTGCAGCGACGTCGGCACGGAAAACCATCTGCCGCTGTTTGAATGGCTTGTCCGCCGGTGCTGAGCAAAAAAGCGCCCCGCGTAAGCGGGGCGCTTTGTTTGTGTTACTTTTCTTCCGTCCACCGAATCAGATAAGCGCGGGCTTCGCTCGCGCTGCCCGTGTCCGGCCGTTTTCCGCATATGTACTGAACCGCATCCAGCCATTCGCTCAACTCGTATTCTTCAGGCGCGATGCGGCAAACTGTTTTGCCGATTCTTGGCAGAACCGCGCCGCTGCGCAGATCGGACATATAATTACAGCCTGTTTCTGCCGCCAGCCGATCCAACAGACCGAGCGTTTCACCACTTTTCACCGTCTGAGGCTCCCCTCTTATTCTATATTTATAAGTATACTATATATTTTTATAGATGTAAATATTCAATCCTATTTTTGCTAAAGTATAGATAAGCAGGAGGAGCGACATTATGGATGTAGGAACGCGCATTGCCATGCTGCGCGAACGAAGGAACTTGACGACCAATCGGCTTGCCAACCTTTGCGGACTTTCGCAAAGCTTTCTCCGCTCGGTGGAGCTCGGTGAAAAAGGGATCACAGTGGATAATCTGGAGTTAGTCTGCGACGCATTACATATTTCCCTGCACGATTTTTTCAACCCCGGCGACGGCAATACGGTTGAAAACCATCTGCACGATTTTCTCATTTCGCTCACTCCGGACCAGCGAAGCCTATTATCCTCGCTGCTGACCTCGCTCGATTAAATAAGGAAGGCCGCCCAACAGGGCGGCCCTTTTTATGGTTTGGGTCAATTCAGAAAATCCTTGAGCTTCTTCGAGCGCGAAGGATGGCGCAGCTTGCGCAGCGCCTTTGCTTCGATCTGGCGGATGCGCTCACGGGTGACGTTAAACTCCTTGCCGACCTCCTCGAGCGTGCGGGTGTGGCCATCCTCGATGCCAAAGCGCAGGCGCAGCACCTTTTCCTCACGCGGCGTGAGCGTTTTGAGCACTTCGACGAGCTGCTCCTTAAGCAGCATGAAGGAGGCGGCCTCCGCCGGTTCGGGCGCGTCGTCGTCCGGGATGAAATCGCCGAGGTGGGAATCCTCCTCCTCGCCGATCGGGGTCTCGAGCGAAACCGGCTCCTGCGCGATCTTCAGAATATCGCGCACCCGGTCGACCGGCATGGACATTTCCTTGGCAATTTCCTCCGGGCTGGGATCGTGGCCCAGCTCCTGCAAAAGCTGGCGGGACACGCGGATCACCTTGTTGATCGTCTCGACCATGTGCACCGGAATGCGGATGGTGCGCGCCTGATCGGCGATCGCGCGCGTGATCGCCTGCCGGATCCACCAGGTCGCGTAGGTCGAGAATTTAAAGCCCTTGGTCGAGTCGAATTTCTCGACCGCCTTAATCAGACCCAGATTGCCCTCCTGAATCAGGTCGAGGAACAGCATGCCGCGGCCGACGTATCGCTTGGCGATGGACACGACCAGACGGAGGTTTGCCTCGGCAAGGCGCTTTTTGGCGCGCTCACCGTCCCGAATCGCTTTATCGAGCGCGGCGCGCTCGTCCGCGGGGATGGGATCGCCCTCGGCTTCTATTCTCTCCAGCGCTTCGTTGCCGCGCAGCATCTGCTCGGCCAGCGTGATTTCCTCCTCCGGCGAGAGCAGGTCGACCTTGCCGATCTCCTTCAGGTACATGCGCACCGGGTCGTCGATCGCAAAGGTTTCGGCCATCGCCGAGGTATCGACCAGCTCCTCCTCGGGAACCTCCTCGACCTCCTCCGGCTCGAACACCTCGTCGTCGTCGTTGGCCATTTTCTCGAGCACGCCTTCGGCCTCAATTTCGATCCCCATGGCCTCCATGGTTTCGTACAGCTTGTCGATATCGTCGCTTTCCAGCTCGAGCTGGCCGAGCGCGTCCGCGATCTCCTTCAGCGTCAGCCTTCCGTTCTTTTTGCCCAGCGCAAGCAGATCCTTGATCACCTGCTGCTGGTCAACCGCCTGCTCCGGCGCGCTGTTTCCCATCGTCGTCATATCGTTTGTCCTCCCGCGTTTTGTTTTTTTATGCGTCCAAAAGTCAGCAGCGGGTCCTCCCCCGCCTCGGTAAGCGTCCCATCCTTGACGCGCTGCATGCGTATGGTATCTATGTAATCCGCAAGATCCTGCCGATGCTCGCCGGGCGGCACGGCCTGCCCCAGAATACCGGACAGATGGCTCATCTCGTTCGGCTCGAGCCAGCCCTCAAACGCCAGCACGTCGACGATCTGCCCGCCGCGGTCGAGCTCCAGCGCGCGCTCGTATATCTTACGCAGCACAGCGGCCGAGAACCACGCCGGCGGCAGTTCTTTTTCGGTTTCCGCAATCAGCTTCTGATCGGAAAAGAGCAGCCGCAGCACGTTCTCCTCCGCCTTGGCCGACTTGACGTCGGTATAGGCGAGCGTGCGGTCCTTGGGCTGCGCCATGCCGACGGGCGAGCGGATCTCGCGCCGCTCGGCGGCTTTTCTCTTCTTTTGACGGATATTCAGCTCGCGCCGCACCTCGTTGTTCATGGCCTCGGGCGTAACGCCCGCCATTTTGGCCGCGCGGCCTGCGTAAACCTCGCGCTCAACGCCGCTTTCGATGCCCGCGAGCATGCGCGCCGCGTCCCTGAGGAAAAGCACGCGCGCCTCGTCGTCCTCCAGATCGTATTTAGACGCGATCTGCTCGAGCCGATAGGCGTTGTGGTTTTCGCTGCGCTCGATGATCGCGCGGAACGCGTCCGCTCCCTTTTCCCGGATGAACTCGTCCGGATCCTTCGCGCCCGGAATTTTGAGCACCTTGACCTGCAGATCACACTTTTTCAGGATGTCGATCGCGCGCTGGGCGGCGGCCTGCCCGGCCCCGTCCGCGTCGTAGGAAATCACGATCTGGCCGGTGTGCCGCGCGATCATGCGCGCCTGCTCCTCGGTCAGCGAGGTGCCGAGCGAGGCGACCGCCGAGTCGAAGCCCGCCTGATGCAGCGCGATCACGTCCATATAGCCCTCCGCGAGAATGAAGCATCCGTTCCGCGTCGTCTTGGCCAGATTGAGCGCGAACAGGTTGCGGCTCTTGTGGAAAATCGGGGTTTCGGGCGAATTGAGGTATTTGGGCTTGGAGTCGTCCATCACGCGCCCGCCGAACGCGATCACATTGCCGCGCACGTCGATGATCGGGAACATGACGCGATTGCGGAACCGGTCGTACACATGCCCCTTTTCGCTGCGGCTGATCAGGCCCGCGTCCATCAGCTCGTCCCGCGTGTAGCCCTTGGCGGCCATCGCATCGAGCAGCGCGTGGAAGGAATCGGGCGCGTAGCCCAAGCCGAATTGGTTCATCACGCGCCGATGCAGGCCTCGGTTCAGAAAATACTGCTGCACCGCCCGGTTTTCCGGCAGCCACAGCGTGTCGTAATAAAACCGTCCGGCGTCCTTGCACAAGGCGTACAGCCGCTCCCGGTGCCGGGCGGCCTTGCGGTCGGCCTCGCCCTGCTCGGGCACCTGCATGCCCGCCTTATCCGCCAAAAAGCGCACCGCGTCCGGAAATTCCAGCCCCTCGGCTTTCATCACGAACGTGATCACGCCGCCGCCCGCGCCGCAGCCGAAGCAGTGGAAAATCTGCTTGTCCGGCGAAACGGAAAACGAAGCGGTTTTCTCGTTATGGAAGGGACACAGGCCGAAATAATTCGCCCCGCTTTTTTTTAGCTGCACATACTGCGAAACGATCTCTACAATATCGTTCCGGGCGGCAAGCTCGTCCAGAAATACGCGGTCAAACGGCATACTGCCCCCTCCTTCCCTGTATCATAACCGTTTTCGTCAATCTTCAATCTTATTCCAGCTTTTCGGAATAAATAATTTTTTATAGGTCGCAATGGAGTAGCGGTCGGTCATGCACGCGATATAGTCGCAGACGACGCGCTCGAGCGGATCGCCCCCGGCGCGCAGACGCCGGTAATCCTCGGGCAGCTCGTCCGGAAAGCGGACGAAATACTCGTACAGGCTGCGCAGCATATTTTTCGCGCGCTGCTCCTCGCTCTGCGCGTCGGTGCCCTGATACACATGGGCGAACATGAACCCGCGCAGCGCCATCATATCGTCGTGCACGCGGCTGTCCATGCCGATCTCGTGATGCTGCTGGCCATAGAAGATCATCGCGGTTACCATGGTGTCGATGCGCTGCCCGTGCGTGTGTCCCAGCCGGTCAAGCAGATCCGCGGGGATATCCTCCGCGCGGAGCAGCCCGCCGCGCACCGCATCGTCGATATCGTGGTTGATGTAGGCGATGCGGTCGGCAAAGTGGATGATGCGGCCCTCCGGCGTGCCGGCCGGCTTTTTGCCCGTGTGGCACACGATGCCGTCGCGCACCTCCCAGGTCAGGTTGAGCTGCTCGAGCCGGTCGACCATGCGCAGGCTCTGCTCGTTATGCCGGAAGCCCAGCGGGCAGACCTCGTCGAGCGCGCGCTCGCCCGCGTGGCCGAACGGCGTATGGCCCAGATCATGGCCCAGCGCGATTGCCTCGGTCAGATCCTCGTTCAGGCACAGCGCCCGCGCGACCGTGCGCGCGATCTGCGCCACCTCGAGCGTATGCGTCAGCCGCGCGCGGTAATGATCGCCCTCGGGCGAAATAAAGACCTGCGTTTTATTGGACAGCCGCCGGAACGCCTTGGAATGGATGATGCGGTCGCGGTCGCGCTGAAAGCAGGTGCGGTAGGGGCATTCCTCCATCGGCTTCGACCGGCCGCGCGTATTATAGGATTTTGTCGCCCAGTCCGCAAGCGTCTGTTTTTCGCGCTCCTGCTGCTGCTCGCGCACGGTTGCCATTCGCATCACTCTCCCCGCCAAAAAGGCTTGTATTATTTAAATACGAAGTGGATTTAAAAAATCCTCTTTTTTCACAAAAAATTTTTTTGCATTTTGTAGGGATAACCGCTATCTTTTCCTATCCCGTTCTGCTAGTATAAAAATATAATTGAAAAAAGGGGGACTCTATATGAAAAAACGTCTATTATCCCTGATTTGCGGCGCCGCTCTACTTTCCGCGCTGATCGGCACCGCCTCGGCGGCGAACGGTGATATCCACGTGACCGTGAACGGCGGAGCCGTCGCCTTTACCGACGCCTTCCCCTTTGTCGACGAAAACGACCGCACGATGGTTCCGCTGCGTGCGGTAGCGACGGTTCTGGGCTGCGAGGTCGGCTGGAACAGCGCCGCGCAGGTCGCCTGCACGGATTTCCATGTTATCGTCCCCGGCCAGCTGGAGAACGAGGAGATTTTCGGCGTGCCCGGCCTGCAAACCTTTTCGGACGATTTCCGCCTGCGCCTGTTCTTTCAGGAAGGACAGAACGAGATCGCCTACGAGCATACCGAAATCTGGTCGGGCGGCACGCTGAAGGAAACGATGGACGCTTCCATCGATCCCGGCGCGTTCACCATCGACACCGCGCCCGTCATCAAGGACGGCCGCACCTATCTGCCCATCCGCGCTGTGGCTGAAATGTACGGCTACAAGGTTTCGTGGGACGGCAGCACAAACACCGTCGTCATAGAAAATGACGAAAACGGCGCCATGTTCGGCGCGCTCACCGATGAGAATGCCTGCGCCGTTCCCGACTGGGTCGTGTACGACGGCTTCAAAATGAACTGAAAACCCGCTTTATCCGAGGAGGACAGCCACGGCTGGCCTCCTCTTTATTTTACCCGGCGGCCCATAAACTTTGTCTCGACCGTTTCCGCCCGCACGCTGCCCGCGGTGGCTTCGGCGAGCGCCTCGTTCAGCGCCGCCTCCCCGCCCGCGGAAATGGTGCAGGTGAGCGTTACGTCCGCGCCAAAGTCGGTCTCCTCCACCGTGCAGTCAAAGTCCGGCAGCAAATTCCGGACGATCTCGTACAGGCTGTACGGGCAGGCGAGCAGCAGCACGGCGTACAGGCTCATTTTCTGCACGCCCGCCGCCGCCACGGCGAGCTGCGCGCCCTTGGTATAGGCGCGCACCAGCCCGCCCGTGCCCAGCAGCACGCCGCCGAAATAACGGGTGACGACGCACACGCAGTTTTGCAGCCCCTCGTGCCGCAGCACGTCGAGGATGGGCATGCCCGCCGTGCCCTGTGGCTCGCCGTCGTCCGAATAGCGCATCAGGTTGCCCTCGCGGATCAGATAGGCCCAGCAGTGGTGCGTCGCGTCGCGGTAGCTTTCGCGCATTTCCTTGATGCGGGCGACGGCCTCGTCCGCCGTCTCCGCCTGCCACAGGCGACCCGTGAATTTAGAGCGTTTTTCCTCAAACCGATCCTCGCCGTAGGGCAGGAACGGGATCAGATAGTCCTGTTCCATGCTCATTCCTCGATTTGGTACTGCATGACCCGTCCATAGGTCTTGTCGTCCACCACCGCGGAAACGAGCGTGCCGTTTTCCGCATAGTCCTCCGCTTCCACCTGCGCCTCGCGGTGCAGCAGGTCGAGCACCGCGCCGTCCGCATACGGGATCAGCAGGCGCACACTGTGCTTGCCGCGCCCCAGCGCCTTTTCGACAGCGGAAAGCAGCTCGTCCAGCCCCGCGCCGGTCTTGGCGGAGATTTTCACGCCCTCGTCCGGCCGGAAAAAGGGGATCACGTCGGGCGGGCACTTGTCCGCCTTGTTATACACCGTCACGCGCGGGATATCCTGCGCACCCAACTGCGCAATGACCTTTTCGACCGTTTCGGCCTGCTCCCGCCAGTTCTCGTCCGAAACGTCCACCACATGCAGCAGCAGATCGGCGTAGGACAGCTCCTCGAGCGTCGCCTTGAACGCCGACACCAGATGGTGCGGCAGCTTGCGGATAAAGCCGACCGTGTCGGAAAGCAAAACCTCCTGCGTGTCCGAAATGCGTTTTTTGCGCGTGGTCGGGTCGAGCGTGTCGAACAGGCGGTCGTTGGCCTCGATGCCCGCGCCGGTCAAGGCGTTTAGGAGCGTACTCTTGCCTGCGTTCGTGTAGCCCACGATGGCGACGAGCGGCGTTTCGGTCTTTTTCCGCTGGCGGCGCTGCACGGCGCGCACCTGCCGCACCTGCTCCAAATCCGTTTTCAGCTTGTCGATCCGGCGGCGGATGTGGCGGCGGTCGCTTTCGAGCTTCGATTCGCCCGGGCCGCGCGTGCCGATGCCGCCGCCGAGGCGGCTCATCGACTTGCCGAGGCCCGCGAGCCGCGGCAGGATATATTGATACTGCGCAAGCTCTACCTGCAGTTTGCCCTCGCCCGTGCGGGCGCGCTGGGCAAAAATATCAAGGATCAGCCCGGAGCGGTCGAGCACCGTGCGGCCGGTCAATTCCTCCAGCACGCGCATCTGCGAGGGCGACAGCTCGTTGTCGAAAATGACAAGGTCGGCCTCGTTCGCCTCGGCAAGCTGCTTTACCTCCTCGGCCTTGCCCTCGCCGATAAAGGTGCGCGCGTCGGGCGCGGGACGGCGCTGCAGGGTCTGCGCAACGGTCTCCGCCCCCGCGGTCTCGGCCAGCGCGCGCAGCTCGTCCATCGTGCGCTCGTCCGTGTCCTGCTCGGCCGTAAAGCCCGGGCACGACAGCCCGACCAGCACGGCTTTTTCCATTTTTTGTTCTGCTTCCATTTGGTTCATCCAAAAATTCCCCCTCTCGGGACTTTGCTTTCATGAAGAACGAAAAAACCATCGAACACTACGTTTCGATGGTTTCCCGTAATTACTTATCCAGATTGAAACGCTTCTTGAAGCGATCAACACGTCCGCCGGTGTCTACCAGCTTCTGCTTACCCGTGAAGAAGGGGTGGCACTTGGAGCAAACGTCAACGACGATATTCTCCTTGGTGGAGCCGGTCTCAATGACATTGCCGCAGGCACAGCGGATAGTCGTCTGCTTGTACTCGGGATGGATGCCCTGTTTCATGTTGTTTCACCTCTTTCCACGATAAATATCTCACAGTCGTATGATTATGATACCACACC
This sequence comes from Eubacteriales bacterium, assembly GCA_030524205.1. Classification (GTDB taxonomy): domain Bacteria; phylum Bacillota; class Clostridia; order Oscillospirales; family Butyricicoccaceae; genus Agathobaculum. The sequence goes on along the minus strand of JAUNGZ010000021.1, from coordinate 5,267 downwards.
GGATCTCAAAAATCAAGCATTATTTTTCGTAAACGAGCCTGTCCTCGGTCCAGTCCCGCAGCACCGGAATCATGGAAGCCGCCAGCCTTTTCGCTCCAGCCAGATCGTGCAGCAGGTAGTTGCCGCACTCGATGCGGGACGCGCCCGGGATTTCGCCCTCGTAAGCAGCGATGAAATCCATTGTCTCCCGCGTAAGCGCGATCGCGTCGGACGGCGCAAGATCGCGCACCAGAAAATAAAACCCGGTCTGGCAGCCCATCGGGCCGCAGTAAATGATCTGCTCGGCAAAGCGCGAATTGCGTAAGTACGTCGCGAACAGATGCTCGAACGTATGGCCCGCCGCCGGCTCAATATACGTTCCCGCGTTGGGGTAAACCATGCGGATATCGTAGGTTGTGATATCGCCGTCCACGCGGGAGGTATACATGCCGGGCGTGAGCTTGTCATGGTTTACCGCAAAGCTTGCGATCCGTTTCATGCTTTTTTCTCCTTTTCAGCGCTGCCCATAAAGCGCAGCTCGGTTTGGTATATCCGCCAAAGCAGCGCGTAGGAAATGAAGAACGCCGCGATTTCAGCAACCGGGAACGCGTACCAAATGGCGTTCAGTCCAAAGAAATACCCCAGCGCCCACGCCGCCGGCAGGATGATGACGAGCTGACGGCAGACCGAGACGATCAGGCTGGCCATGCCGCGGCCGGTCGCCTGAAAGGCGGTCGAGTTGATGATGCCGAACGCCGCGCCGAGGAAGGACAGCGAAATGATCCGGAGCGCCGGCACGCCGGTCTCCAGCATTTCCTGCATGGAAGCGACGTCCGTCCGGTCGACAAACAGCATCAGCATCGCCTGCGGGAAGAGCTGGAACACGATCAGGCCGATCACCATGATCGCGACCGCCGCGGCCAGCGTTATCTTGTAGGCGCTGAGCAGGCGCTTTTTGTTCTGCGCGCCGTAGTTATAGCCCATGACCGGCAGCGCGCCCTGATTCAGGCCGAACACCGGCATAAAAATGAAGGTTTGCAGCTTAAAGTAAATGCCCAGCACATTGACGGCGATCTGTGAAAAGCCGATCAGGATGCCGTTGAGGCCGGCCGTCATCACCGAGACGACGCTCTGCATGACAATGCCGGGCAGGCCGACGCGGTAAATATCCTTGACCGTCTGCGCGCGCCACTTAAACTCGTGCATTTTGACCTGCAAAATTTTCTGATGAATGAAAACGCCCCACAGGCCGATCAGCATGCCCGCGATCTGCCCGATCACGGTCGCGATCGCCGCGCCCCGCACACCCATGCACGGAAAGGGACCGATGCCAAAAATCAGCAGCGGATCGAGAATAATATTGATGACCGCGCCGGTCAAGCCCTGCGCCATCGGAATGATCATATTGCCGGTCGACTGCTGGATTTTTTCGCACATCATCGAGATAATGACGAAAAAGCTGAGCCCCACCGCGATCTGCGAATACTGTACGGCCTGCGTCAGCACATCCTCAGTCGCCTTAAATGCGGCGAGGAACGGCCGCGCCAGCACAAAGCCGACGATCAAAAACGCCAGACCACCGATGACGGAAAGCGCGATACCGTGCTCGGCCGCCGAATTGGCGTGAAGCTGGCGTTTTTCACCCAAACGGCGGGCGATCAGCGAATTGACGCCCACGCCCGTGCCCACGCCGATCGCAATAACGAGCGTTTGCAGCGGAAACACCAGCGACACCGCGGCCAGCGCGCTCTGTGAATACTGGGCGACGAAGATACTGTCCACGATGTTGTACAGCGCGTTGATCAGCATGGAGATCATTGCGGGCAAAGCCATCGAAAAGATCAGCGGACCCATCCGCGCGGTGCCCATCTTATTTTGTTGTTCCAAATCAAATTCCCCCTGACGAAAACGAAGCCGCGCCGGAGACAAGTCCGACGCAGCCGTATACTTACTATCACTGTATAGTTTAAGGCATATATATTGATATTGCAAGCCCTTTTAGGACAATTTCCCCGCAAGTTCGTCAAAAGACCGCTCGACAAAGAAATCGCTGGCCGCGCGCAGCACGCGCTCTCCCGCCGCGTAGGCGGGCTCCGCCATGCCGCACACGCGAAACCCCGCGTTTTTGGCCGTCTCGCCCGCATAAGGCGCATCCTCGAACACGATGCAGTCCGCGGGGGCAAGCCCGAGCTTATCGGCGGCGCGCAGGTAGATGTCGGGCCGGCGTTTGGACACGCCCACGTCTTCGATCGTCAGCATGAACGCAAAATAATCCAGCATATCCCGGTCGCGCAGCGCCTTTTCGGCGTGGTGCCGGGCGGTCAGCGTGGCGATCGCCATTTTAACGCCGCGCGCCCGCAGCCCGTCCAAAAACGGACGGACGCCGTCCTTGGGCTTGGCAATCGCGGCGTAGCGCGCCTCGATCAGCTCGTCCAGCCCGCGCACCAGCCCCTCTGCGTCAAACGGCAGGAAGGGGTATTTGTCGATGAAATACTGCGCGCCCTGCAGCTGCGTCGTACCTTCTATCGCCGTGTAATCCTCATCCGTCACGGTCACGCCGTATTTCCCCAGAAACCGCTGGCTCAGCCGGTCCCACACCGGCATCGAGTCGAGCAGCGTGCCGTCCATATCAAAAATCGCACCCTTGAACTCGTGCATCAAAATCTCCCGTCCCCCTCGCGCCGCAGCGCTATTTAAAATAGAAAACCGCCACGCGGTTTTCATCAAACGGCCGCGCTTCGCCCGGTCATTTGATACAAAGGCCGAAACACGCGCGAATCAAAATTCGCGTGCGTTTCGGGCGCAATAGCCCTTTCGGGCCTCGCCCGAAGTGCGTCCCTCGATTGCGAGCGTGGTCGCAATCGAATTATTTTGTCTTGCGGTCGATAAACTGCGGCCGCATTTTGGAATACAGTATCTTCTGCTCGCTGTACAGCCCGAAATAGCCCGACAGCATATAGGCGATCGAAATCACCAGCGCGAACAGGCCGAGCGACCGCCCGCCGAACAGCTCATACGCCAGCAAAATCGAAGTCAGCGGCGAATTGGTCACGCCGCAGAAAATCGCGGTCATGCCCAGACCCGCCGCGAACGACGGATTCAGACCGAAAAAGCCGCCGTACGCCGCGCCGAAGGTCGAGCCGATGAACAGCACCGGCACAATCTCGCCGCCCTTATAGCCCACGCCGATGGTAACCGCGGTCAGTACCAGCTTAAGGAAAAACGCGGCGTACGACGCCTGCCCCGCCATCGCGCGCTCGATCACGGCAACGCCCGCGCCGTTATAGTCGCGCGTGCCGAGCACGAGCGACAGCAGCACGACCGCCGCGCCGCCCACTGCGATGCACACATATTGATTTGGTATGTATTTCTTGAACAAATGCCCGATGCGGTGGAATACGATACACACGACCGCCGACAGCACGGCGCAGGCCGCGCCGAACAGAATGAGCTTGACCAGCAGCGGCGCATCCACCCCGTCCGGCACGCCGGAAACGGCGAACGCCGTCGTCTCGCCGCCGAGCCGAAGCGCCACCTGATGCGCGATGACAGACGCGAGCACGCACGGGAACAGCGCGGCGTAATACATCACGCCGACGCTGATCACCTCCATCGAGAACACGCTCGCCGCGAGCGGCGTGCCGAACAGCGCGGCAAAGCCCGCCGCCATGCCGCACATGGTGATCGTGCGGGAGTCCTTATCATCCAGCCGCATCCAGTGGCCGATGTTGCCCGAAATCGCGCCGCCAAGCTGCAGGGCCGCACCCTCCCGCCCCGCCGAGCCGCCGCACAGGTGCGTCAGCACCGAGGTCAGGAAAATGCTCGGCGCAAGCCGCAGCCGCACCGGATGGTTTTCCCGCACCGAGGTCAGGATGAAATTGGTGCCGCGCTCGAGCGGCATATCTGCTTTTTTATACCAAAACGCGATGAACAGGCCGGCGAGCGGCAGCAGATACAGCAGCCAGCCGTGCGTCAGCCGCATTTCGCCCGCCCATTCCAGCGCGTGGTGGAACGCCGCGCCCACCGCGCCGACCACCAAACCGATCACGACGGCAAACAGGCACCAACGCAGGAATATCCACACATTTTTCGCCTGTTTGATCCAATATTCCCGCAGTTCCAATGCGTTCCCCCCTTCTGTCATGACGAAAACGACCGAATGACGCCGGCCGCCCAGCCAAGCAGCGCGTCGGACCGCTCTGTAAAGCCTCCGGCCGTTTCTCCGTCCGGCAGGCCTGCGGCAAGAATCGCGCGGTCGGCCCCGCCAAGCAGCGGCAGCAGGTCGGCCCTGCGCCGGATAAACGCGCCGGTGCGGCAGAAATGCGCTGTCCGCAGCACAAAAAACGCCGATTTATACAGCTCGCGCAGCAGGCCGGCGTCCTTCTCGTGCAGCCTGTTGTGCGCGCAGGCATGATAAATGCCGCACGCTCCCATGCGCACTGCCCGGCGCGCGTCGGATACGCCGAAGCGCTCCTTCAGCTCCTCCAGATTGCCGTACCACGGCTCCGTGTCGTAATAAAAACCGCACAGCTCGGAGGGCTCCCAGCACAGCAGCTCCTCCCGTCCGGAGACGAAGCCGCACACCCGGTCCCGCTCAGGCAGTCCGGCCAGCACCGTCTCATAGCGCGGCCAATCCTCCGGCTCCCACCGGTCAAGGATCAGCACAACGTCAATATCGCTGTCCGCCGCCGCTTCGCCGCGTGCCTGACTGCCCTGCAGCCCCACGCAGCGCACGCGCTTCCCAAATGCCTGCCGCACCGCCGCGGTGTATGCTTCCATCCATCGCGCGATATCCATTATGCTTCCCCCTTTCGACAAGAATTGCCCCGCAGTCGCCTACGGGGCAATCCATATACGTTTTACATGCGTTTTACTTGGAAGTGGTCGCCGTTTCCTTGAGCACAACGTCGTGCGCGCCGCCCTCGACGATCGAGGTAGCGGAGACGAGCGTGATCTTGGCCTTCTTCTGAAACTCCGGAATGGAGAGTGAACCGCAGTTGCACATGGTCGAGCGGACCTTGTTAAGCGTCAGCGTCACATTATCCTTGAGCGAGCCCGCGTACGGCACGTAGGAGTCGACGCCTTCCTCGAAGGACAGCTTTTTGTCGCCGCCCATATCGTAGCGCTGCCAGTTGCGCGCACGGGCCGAGCCTTCGCCCCAGTATTCCTTCATGTAGCTGCCGTTGATGTTGACCTTGTTCGTCGGCGACTCGTCGAAGCGCGAGAAGTAACGGCCGAGCATCAGGAAGTCCGCGCCCATGGCGAGCGCGAGCGTGCAGTGGTAATCG
>JAUNGZ010000020.1 GCA_030524205.1 Eubacteriales bacterium | reverse complement strand
CAGCGTGTGAAGCAGCAGAGGGATTTCCTGCCCGTAGACGATCTCGCCGCCCCCGTCCAGACGGCCCATGCCCTCGGAGGCGTTCCCGGGCAGCCCGTCCGGCAGGGCGGGCGCGGGCACGGCGTACCCAACGCCCCCGGTGCGCAGATTGTAGCTGTACGAGCCGCCGTCCGTTTCCATCAGGCCGATGCGGCCGGTGGGGGAGAGCGTTTCGTCGAACACCGCGTTGGTATAGGCGGCGTCCTGCTCCCACTCGAGCGCGTCGTTCAGCACATAGCGGCGCACGGAAATCGCACGCAGGTTTTCGTCCGCGCGGTATGCATACAGCGCGAATTTGGCCGGGTCGGCGTTCGCCAAGGCAAGCAGCTCGGTTTCGTTCTCGCTCAGCGCGACCGGCTCGAGCCGCATGGCGGTCCGCGCGCTTTCCGTCGCGCCGCCGCAGCCCGCGAGCAGCAAAAGCGCAAGCAGCACCGGGAATAGGCGCGGTATGTTTCGTTTCATTTTAACCCCCTCCGTTCGGCAATCCTATCCTGTTGTGGCCTCAGTATATCGCGCAGGAGGGCCAAAGTCAACCGGATAGGACGAAAAGGGCTTGCCAGAAGGCGGCAAACGGGTGTATAACTGTACTATGCATCACTTTCATGAAGCGCGGCCGGGCGCGCATCAGGCGGAACACCGCCGTCCCGGCGCAAAAGAGAAGAAACACGGCCTTGTGCGGTATGCCGCGGGCTGGAACCTGCCGCTCGCGGTGCTGCTGTCGCTCGGCGTCTGGTTTTTGTGCCTGAAAACCGCGCCCGTCATTCCGTCGACGTTCTTTACCACGCCGCTGCTCGGCCTGCTCAACTGGCTGCCGGTGCTGCTCGTGCTGCTCGCGCTGCTCAGCGCCTTCGGCAACGTGTTTTCGGCGGCGGCGGCGACGCTTGCGGTGTGCGGCCTGCTGAACTTTGCCAACCGTCTCAAGATCGACGCGCGCGACGATCCGCTCGTCCCGCAGGATCTTTCGATGGCGCGCGAGGCCGTGCAGGCGGCGGGCAGCTATGATCTGCATGTGGATACGCCGCTTGTGCTGCTGTGCGTTATTGTGCTGCTGGCGCTCGTGGTGTGTGCGATGCTGTTCCGCACGCGCCGCACCGGGCTGCGCGGCGCTTTTCGCGCGGCGGCGCGGGCGGGCGGCTGCCTTGGCTGCGCCGGGCTGCTGGTGCTGCTGACGTATACGGTGTACGCCTCGGCGGACGTGTTCGCGTCCTTTCCCGTCACCAACCGTTTCAATATGACCACGGTGTACGAGCAGGCGGGCTTCCACTTCAGCTTTCTGCGCAACGTGACGCAGAACAACCTGCAAAAGCCCGAGGGCTTTTCCAAAACCGAAACCGAGGCGCGCATCGCCGCAACCGAGACCGTCCCGGCGGCCCCAAAACCGGTCAACGTGATTTTTGTAATGAGCGAGGCGTTCTGCGACCTGTCCGACGACGACGATTTCACATGGACGGCGGAAACCGACCCGCTGAAAAATTACCACGCCCTGCAGCGGTCGGAAAACGCGATTTCGGGGCATTTGATCGTGCCCAATTACGGCGGCGGCACGGCCAATACCGAGTTCGACGTGCTGACCGGCATGCAGACCGCCCTGCTGTCCGACGCGGGCGTGTCCTCCTTCCGCGTGCTGCATAAAAACGTCGATTCGGTGTTCCGCGTGGCCGTTCAAAACGGCTGGCAGACGCAGTTTATCCACCCGGGTAAAGCGTGGTTTTACAACCGGCAGAACATCTATAAATGGCTGGGCGCGCAGGAGATTGTGTTCGAGGACGCCTTTGAGGGCGCGGCCTACAAGGGCGGTTATGTGACGGACGCGGCGCTCCTCGACTATATGACCGATAATTTCGAGCGGCACGCGGCAAACGGCCAGCCGCAGTTCACCTATGTGACCACCATACAGAACCACATGGCCTATACCGAGCAGAAGTACGGCCCGGCGGTCGATCTGACGCCGATCAGCGTCAAGGGCGAGCTGCCCGACGAGGCGCGGATCATGCTGACCGAATACCTTTACGGCCTGCGCGACGCGGACGACATGCTCGGCGCGATGACCGATTATTTTGCAAAGCGGGACGAGCCGGTGCTGCTCGTGTTTTTCGGTGACCATCTGCCCAGCATGGGCGAGGATTACCTGTGCTACCGCGCGCTCGGCATGGAAATGACCGACGACCGCACGCGGGAGGACTGGCTGGACGCATATGCGCCGCCGTTCCTGCTCTGGGCGAACGAAGCGGGCGCCGAGGCGCTCGATTTCGGCACGCTCGCCGCGCGCCTCGGCCTGCCGGAGAACGGCAAGCTGAGCGCGAGCTTTCTCGGCGCGGCCGTGCTCGACGCGGTCGGCTGCGGCGAAAGCGACCCGTTTTTCCGCTTCGTCAACACGCTGCGGCGGGAGCTGCCCGTCGTGCAGCGCGGCACGGCGGTCGACGCGGACGGCGCGTACCACGCGCAGACGCCCGCGGAATCCGCAGATGCCGTCGCCGAATACAAGGACCGCATTTATTACCGCATGAAATATGAAAATCTCGATTGAAACTACAGGTTCAATCGAAGTTTTTTGCCGATGCCTGCGCGCACCCTGCGGGTGCAAGGTAAATTGCCCTGCAGGGACAAGAGAAGGTGGTCTGGACCACACTTGTCATCGGTTTGGATAAAAAGCGAGTCTGCGCTTCGCTCCGCTTTCGATCTTCTTTTCAAAAGCGCGCTGCGGCGCGGGAAGTTTTCGGTAGAGAAAAAGAGGCTTTGCTTGGCAAAGCCTCTTTTTTGTGTGGAGTTTCTGCGACCGGCCCCGAAAACGGCGGGCTGTGCCGCGCAGGAAAGAGGGAACGAGAAAAACGCCGCAGGGAGGAACGGAGCGCTCATCAGGACGTTTTCAAACGGTACGAAAGGAATGCCTGCTCAACCAGCGCCAATATGCCGCGCTGGCGCCGCGTATGGCGCGCGACCGCTTTGCAGAATCGACGATCGGCAGCCTCTCCCGCAAACCTCGACTACGTCGGCCTGTTTTGCTTATTCTTGACAAAGCAGCGCGCGGTAGACGCTCTCGTCCTCGGGCTGGCCGACGACCGAGAGGGAGGCCTGTGAAAAATCGAACACGCGGCGCGCCAGACGCAGCAGGTCGGCCTGAGTGACCGCGTCGTAAGCGGCGAGCACCTGTTCGATCGGGAGCACCTCGCCGCGCAGCAGCTCGCTGCGGCCGATGGTCATCATGCGGCTGCCCGTGTTTTCAAGCCCCATCAGCAGCGTGGTCTTGACCTGCTCGCGGCAGCGGGACAGCTCGTCCGGCTCGGGGCCCGTTTCGCAGAACTGCCGCAGCTCGCGTATGATCAGCTCGAGCGCTTTTTGCTCGGTATCGGCTCCAAGCCCGACGTAAATGGACAGCAGCCCGGCGTCCAGATGCGGCGTGGTGAAGGTGTAGATCGAGTAGCACAGGCCGTTCTGCTCGCGCACGGTCTGGAACAGGCGCGAGGACATGCCGCCGCCGAGGATCGAGCTGAGCAGGTTCATGGCGTACCGCTCCTCCGAGAGCAGCGAAACGCCCGGGAAGGCAAGGCACAGGTGGTTCTGCTCGATCTCCTTTTCGCGGAGCACGATGCGCGGCTGGTAGAAGGCCGGCGTGATCTGGTTGCGGCCCTCGCCCTGCATTTGGGAGAACAGCCCGGCGATATAGTCGAGGTCCTCGTCGTAGAAATGGCCGGAGACGGCCACGACCGTATCGGCCGGGCGGTAATAGCGGCGCATGTAATCGTGCAGGGCGGCGGAATCCATGGTTTCAAGCGTTTCGGCGGTGCCCAGAATCGGGCGGCCGAGGGAGGAGCCGTCAAAGCACGCCTCGAACAGCTTGTCGACCGCGACGTCCTCGGGAGAATCCTCGTACATGTCGATCTCCTCGAGCACGACGCCGCGCTCAAGCTCGATATCTTCCTGCGCGAAGCGCGAGTGCATGAACATATCCGCCAGAATGGAAACGCCGTTTTGCAGGCGGCTGTCGAGCACCTTCATATAGTAGCAGGTGCACTCCTTATCGGTAAAGGCGTTGGCCTGCCCGCCGAGCGCGTCGATGGCGATGGCGATATGCCGCGCCGAGCGCTTTTCCGTGCCCTTGAAGATCATGTGCTCGATAAAGTGGGAAATGCCGCCGAGCGAGGCGGGCTCGTACCGGCTGCCGTTGCCGATCCAGATGCCGACCGAGGCGGTGCGCACGGTGTCGATCTTTTCCGAGATCAGGCGCACGCCGTTGGGGAGGACTCGTTTTACATACATAAAGGCTTCTTTCCTATCTGCAATAAATTGCAGGGGACATGCCTGCACATGTCCCCTGTTTGCTGGTTTTATCGGTATACCTTATTGCCGTTCTCATCGAGAACATAGCGGTCGCCGTCCATATCGACGTATTCGCCGGCGGCGGCGTCGTAATAGCCGCCCTCCTCGGCGAGGGAGGCGGGATCTACCGCCTGCGCGCCCGTTCCGCCAGTGCCGGAGCCCCCGGCGGGGCCGTTTGTGGGCGGCTCGTCAAAGTCTCCGCCTCCGCCGAGCGGTTCGTCCGCGCCGGCGTCCGTGCCGCTCGGCGCGTGGGAGGACGAGGTGTCGCCCGGGAACACGTCGTTATAGATGTATTCGTGGATATGGCTTGCGGCCACATCGAGGTCGTACAGAATGTATTCGCCCGAGGAGCCGTAGTAATTCCACTCGCCGTCCAGCGGGACGCGGGTGTGCTCAAGCGCGGGCGTGCCGTTTTTGACCGCGCCGACGATCAGTGGCGCGATTTCGCCCGCCGAAAGCGAGGTCGTCACGTTGGGCATCAGCTTCTGCATCAGGCCGATCAGCTTGCCGGCGCTGAGCGACTGCACCTTTTCAAACATTGCGTTCAGCACGACGCCCTGCCGCTCGACGCGGCCCCAGTCGTCGCCCGTGCCGCCCTTGCGGATGCGGCCGTAGCACAGCGCCTGCACGCCGCTGAGCGTTTGCGTGCCCGCGCTGTCAAGCCCCTTGAACTGCTTTTTCTGCTCGATGCCGTAGTCGGCGATCACGCGGTTGAGCTCGGTGAGCTCAAAATCCTGCACGTCGATCTCAACGCCGTCCAGCGCGTCGATGATGTCGACGAGCTGCTCGAAATTGACCGCGATATAGTCGGTGATATCGGTGCCGAAGTTCTCGTTGACCGTGCGGATCGCGAGCGCCGGGCCGCCGAGGAAGTAGGCGGCGTTGAGCTTGTCCTCGCCGTGGCCGTCGATATCGACCAGCGAATCGCGCATCAGGCTGGTCAGCTTGATCTTGCCGCGCGTATTGTCGACCGTGACGATCATCATGCAGTCCGAATGGCTCTGCGTATCGCCCTCGCGCGTGTCCAGACCGAACAGCGCGATATTGGTGATGTTCTCATCCGCCTGCACGCCGGCGGCAAGATCCTTTTCAAAGAGCGAGGAATCGTAATTGTAGCCGAAAAACATGCGGTAGCCGTACAATCCGAAGCAGAACAGGATGGACAGCGCCACAAGCACGGCGAGTACGCGCACGAGCCTGCGCTGAAAGCGTTTGAGAGACATGGAATCAGTCCTGTGCGGTCTGCGCGAAAACGTGCTCGGCCAGCTGGAGAACGCGCAGCGTGTTGGTGTAATTGACCTTGCCGACCGGCATGCCGGCGGTGACGGTGATGATGTCTCCTACCTTGGCGTCGATGATCGAGACGGCCGCGGCGGCGGACAGGTCGTACAGCTCGGTGCCCGAGGTGGGACGGCTGGGCACCAGCACGGGATGGACGCCCCACGACATGGTAAGGCGGTTGAAGGTCTTTTCGCTGGGCGTGGCGCCGATGATGGGCGCGCCCGGACGGTAGGTGGACACCGCTCTGGCGGTCGAGCCGGATTCGGTAAACGCGACGATGCACTTGGCGCCCAGATCGTGCGTGGTCGAGCAGGTCGCATGCGCGATGGCGTTGGTTTTGTCGTCGCCCGACACGTTCATGTTCTGGAATTCCAGACGGGTGGTGCGGCGGCGGTCGTAGTGGATGGTCTTTTCGGCGTTTTCCGCGATCATGCTCATCGTGGACACGGTTTCGACCGGGTACTTGCCGACCGAGGTCTCGCCCGACAGCATGATGGCGGAGGTGCCGTCATACACGGCGTTGGCAACGTCGGAAACCTCGGCGCGGGTCGGGCGCGGGTTCTTGGCCATCGACTCGAGCATCTGCGTGGCCGTGACCACGCGCTTGCCGCGCGAAATGCAGGTTTTGATGATGCTTTTCTGGATTTCGGGCAGCGCCTCGAACGGCACCTCTACGCCCAGATCGCCGCGGGCGACCATAACGCCGTTGGCCTCGTCCAAAATTTCCTGAATGTTGTTGACGCCTTCCATGTTTTCGATTTTGGCGATGATTTCGACGTCCTCTTTGCCGTTTGCCTTGAGGATAGCCTTAATGTCGCGCACGTCCTGCGCGCTGCGGGTGAAGGAGGCGGCGATAAAGTCGATGCCCTGCGTCAGGCCGAATTCGATATCCGAGCGGTCCTTTTCGGAAACAAAGGGCATGTTCAGTTTGATGGCGGGCACGTTGATCGATTTGCGGTTGGACAGCGGGCCGTTGTTGAGCGCCTTGCAGACGATGTCGGTGCCGTCCTTGATCTCGATTACGTCGAAGGCTACAAGGCCGTCGTCGATCAGGATGCGCGTGCCGGGCTTTACGTCGTGCGGCAGTCCCTCGTAGGTGATCGAAACGATAGAGCCGTCGCCCTCGACGTCGCGCGTGGTCAGCGTGAAGGTCTGGCCTTCCTTGATGTCGATTTTCCCGTCCTTGTAGGTTTTTGTGCGGATTTCCGGACCTTTGGTATCAAGCATAATGCCAACGGGCATGCCGAGCGCCTTGCGGGCGGCCTTGACGGCGTCCATACGGGCCTTGTGCTCCTCGTGCGAGCCGTGGCTGAAGTTCATACGGGCTACGTTCATGCCTGCCTGAATCATTTCGGGCAGTACGGCGTCGGTCGCGGGGCCGAGCGTGCAAATGATCTTGGTCTTGCGCATCAAATCATATTCCTCTCTGTACGTTACACTTTCGTGCTTCTTCTAAACTCTCTGATATTTTTTTAACGGATTTATTTTATCAGTATTGCAACCGTTTTGCAATCTTTCCTGCGCTTTGGATTTCATTTTCATGTTTTTCTACAAAAAAATCGGGGCTGGGTGCAAACATCTTGTATTTTCTGATACGGTCTTGTATAATAGGTAAGCAAAGAGCGAACGGATAAAGTGCCGTTTGTTCCCATTCTGTGAGAAAACAGGGGAAATTATTTATGGAAAAGCCGATTTTAGTGATTATGGCCGCGGGCATGGGCTCGCGCTACGGCGGGCTCAAACAGATCGACCCGGTCGGCCCGGGCGGCCAGATCATTTTGGATTATTCCGTTTACGATGCGCACCGCGCGGGCTTTGAACGGGTGGTTTTCATCATCCGGCCCGAGCTGGAAACGGCGTTTGAAGCCGCCATCGGCCGCAAGGCGCGCCGTTTTATGCAGGTGGATTACGCCTATCAGACGCTCGACCGCCTGCCGGAGGGGCTGCGCGCGCCGGAGGGACGCGAAAAGCCGCTCGGCACGGCGCACGCCGTCTGGTGCGCGAAGGAGCTGACCGCGGGCGCGCCCATCGCAGTGATTAACGCGGACGATTTCTACGGCGCGGACGCGTTTCGCAAGATATACGAGTACCTGTCCTCTGCCGAGGACGCGCCGGGGCGGTACCGCTACTGCATGGTCGGCTACTGCGTCGAGAATACGCTGACGGAGAACGGCACGGTGTCCCGCGGTGTGTGCACGACCGATGAAAACGGCCTGCTGACCGGCATTGTCGAGCGCACGGCGATTTCGCGCCGGGCGGACGGCGCGATCGTCTGCGAGGCGGACGGCGAGCTGCCCGCGTGCGAGCTCGCGGCGGGCACGCTGGTATCGCTCAACCTGTGGGGCTTCACGCCGTCGTTCCTGCCGTGTCTGGACGAAGGCCTGCGCCGCTTTTTCGCGGAAAAGCTGCCCGCGAACCCGATGAAGGGCGAATACTACCTGCCCTTCGCGGTCGACGAGCTGATCGAGGCCGGCCGCGCGACCGCCAAGGTGCTGTCGACCGATGCGCGCTGGTTCGGCGTGACCTATCGGGAGGATAAGCCGGTGGTCTGCGCCGCCATTGCGGATATGACCGCGCGGGGCGATTACCCCGCCGACCTGTAAAGAGAGGGACGGATATGGATTTTTCGGTGGCCTTTGTCGAACTGCGCGACCGCATGCTCACCGGGCAGGATAAGCAGTTTATCCACCGGCAGAACGCCGAGGTCGCGGGTCGGACGGCGGCGCTGCTGAGCTGCTTTTCGGTCAGCGCCGAGCGCAAGCTGCTCGGCGTGATGCCGACGGGCGGCGTGTCTCACGCGCACGAATACCGGCTGCTGTTTGCCGTGCCCGTGCTGGGCGAACGCGAGCTGGACGACTGGTGGCGGTACGCGCTCGCGGCTGAGGATGAACTGGTGCAGGCGGACGCTTCGCATGAGTTTTCCATCGTTTCGGTCATATTGGCGACCGGAGAGGTCGACAAGGCGGTGCAGAAAAAGCTGAAACGGTTTTCGGGCGAGCGGCGGTACGGAGGCGGGCAGAACGGCTGGTCGTCGGTCCGGCTGGCGGCGGTCGACCTGACGGAGAACAAAGCGCATACCAACCGCATGGGCGAGCCGCTGAAGAACGTTTTAAAGCCTATTTTGCAAAAAAACACTTGAAATAGCGCAATATCTGTGATATAGTACCAATTACGCAAGCGAAGCGCGCCCGTTGCGGCGCGATAAGAATATGGGAGGAATTTTAACTATGACTACCGCACAAATCGCACTTTCTATTGTAATGATCGTCGCAAGCCTGTTCCTGATCATCGTCGTACTGCTCCAGAGCGGCGCGCAGCAGGGTCTGGGCGCTGTTTCCGGCGGCGCGGAGACCTTCTTCGGCGCGGGCAAGGCCACCGCGGCGGATAAGGTGCTCGCCCGGCTGACCTCGGTCGTCGGCGTGGTGTTCGTACTGGCGGCGCTTGTGCTCAATCTGATCCACTGATATGGCTGCGCTGCAAAAGCTGCTGCTCGGCGGGTTCGCGCTGTTCGCGGCGCTTACCATCTTCCAGCAGGTGCGGTACGGCATGATCTGCGGCCGCGCCGAGGGAGAGGACCGGCAGGAGGACCCCAAGGCCAAGGCGTGCCAGAAGCGCGCGGTGCTTTCTGCGGCTGCGGGCGCGGTTTGTCTGGCGCTGTGCATTTTGATCGGCGCGCTGACGCGCTGACAAAAAAGGAGAAAAAAGAACCGTCTTTCAGACGGTTCTTTTTTTATGTTGTCGCGCCGCCGGGCGGCAGAAGAGCCGCCAGCGTGGGATAGGTGCCGTCCCACTCCTCTTGGTGCAGGCAGCACAGCCGCTCGTGCGGGATGGACAGGGGCGCGCCGTCCGCCCGGCGGGCGTTGAGCGGCGCCTGTTCCGTGTGCGCGCGTGCGAAAGCCGAAAGGGACGCGAACGCCATGCCCGCGACCTCGCTGCCGGGCGAAAAGGGCGGCACGCCGTCGATGCGGACGGCGAAGGCGTGCGCCAGCTCGTCGTCGAATCCGCCGCCCTCGCCGCGCGCATAGCGCTGCCGGTAGCTGCCGGCGGGCGCCAGCGAGCCCTCGGGGAGCGCCAGACCGATTTCCTCCCGCGCTTCGCGCAGAACGCCGGCTTCGGGCGTTTCGCCGGGGTCGATGTGGCCGGTCGAGGCCAGATCAAACCAGCCGGGATAGAGCGGGCGGTCGAGCTGCCGCTGCTGCAGCCACAGGCCGGGCGTTCCATCCCACACGCCGACGATCCAGAGGTGGCAGACGTGGTGGAACAGCCCCTGCGCGTGCACAACGGCGCGCGGGCGCTCGCCGCAGGGGCGGCCGAGCGCGTCGTAAACGGTGAGCTGCTCGCCGCCCGACTGGGTTTTGAGCAGCGCGTCCTTTTCCGCGCGCGGCAGGCGCTTGATCGCGGCTTCGCGCCGCATGGCCTCGCTCTGCGTTGCAAACAGCTCGCTGTACACCAGCTTGACCGGGCCGCGCCCGCGCGTGTATTTCGCGCCCTTGCCGCTGTTGTGGGCGGCAAGGCGCGCGGTCAGGTCGTTGGTCCAGCCGCAGTAGAGCGTATCGTCCGCACAGCGGAGGATGTAGGTGTAGCCGCTCATTTGTGGGGCCGGATGTCGCGCTGGGCGACGACCTTGCAGCCCGTTTTTTCAATCAGCGCGCGCACCTTATCCTTGCTTTTGGAGGAATCGCCGGAGGAGGAGACCAGCAGCGCCTCGACCTCGGCGCCGCGCGGCAGCAGAGCGATCATCGCGTTGAACGGCGGGGCGGGAAAGCCCGCCCAGACAGGGGCCATCAGCACGATCCGCTCGTAGCTTTTGAGATCGGGCGCGGCTTCGAGCGGCACGCTTTTCTGCTTCAGCGCGGCCGGGCAGCCGCGCACAAAGGCCGTGAAAGGGTTGTATTTTTTCGCGGGAACGGCTTCGAACAGATCGGCGCCGCGCGCGTCGGCTTCCGCGCGGGCAAACGCGCGCGTCGAGCCGCCGAGCGTGAAGTAGACGACAGCGGTTTTCATGGGGATACCCTCTCCTTTGACTCGGTTTGCTTTCAGTATAACACAAAAATAAAAAGCGGCGGACAAAATTTTGTCCGCCGCTTCAGCTGGCCGAAAAAGCCCGCGCGCCGCAGCGCGCGTAAAATAGGGAAACGCAGCTTGCCGAATTTCCCGCAAAAGTGCGTGCTTTGCTCTCGCGTTATCGCCGCACGGCGATTTGACGGGCGTGCGTGGGGCGTGACCGAGAGGCGGTGCGAAAAACACCGTTTTTCGACAGCCTCAATCGGCTTGCTGGCCGTCCTCGGCGGACAGCGGCGCATCGCCGTCCTTTTTGCGTTTATTATAGAAATACTTGGCGATAAAGTAGCCGACGACCGCGCACCCGACCGCGCAAATGGTCGCGCTGGGCACTTTTGCGTTCGGCGTGTCCTTAAAAATCAAGCCGAGGATGCCGCACAGGATATAGCCCGCCGCCACGCCGAACGCGGCGCCGTGGAAACACATGCGCGGCATGCCGAAAATCTTGACGTCGGCGGGGTCAAGCTCCTCTTCGACCTCTTCCTCCGCCTCTTCGGGCGACAGGACATAGGTATCCTCTGTTTCCTCGGGCAGCGGGGTTTCCGCGCTTTCAAGGGCGGTTTGTTCGCTTTGGCCGTTTTTCTCAGACAGCGGCTGCTGGTTTTCGCTCATGGGGGCACATCCTCTCGTTGGGACTTACTGGACGGCGCTCTGCGTCGGAATGACGATCGCGGCGATGATATACGCTACGATGCCGGAAAATCCGAGACAGCACAGAAATACCCAAGCGAGACGAATCAGCGTTGCGTCAATATCAAAATACTCGGCGATACCGGCGCACACGCCGCACAGCATCCGGTTGGACTCGCTGCGGTACAGTTTCTTGCCATTCATAGTAAAGACTCCTTTTTTCTATCATACGATTTTTGGCAGGTTCAGTCAAGTTAATCTTCTGTGAACAGCTCGACCGAGCCCGCGCCCACGTTTATCTCAAGCGAACGGCCGCCGCGGCGCTCCGCGCGGCGGGTTCCGGCAATGCCGCCGGCCAGTTCGTCATCGTTCAGCGTTGCGCTGCCCAGCGCGGCGGCAATCTCGTAGCCGTATTCATCCGCGCCGCCCGCAAGCAGCAAGCTGGCCGAACCCATGCCGCAGTCGAGCTCGATCTTCTTCGCGTCGAGCGCCTCGGCGGCGGTCAGCGAGCCCGCGCCCACATTAAACTCCGCTTCCTGCACGGTCAGCGGCAGGTCTATGACGACGGAAGCGCCGCCGACGTTGCACTCCAGCTCCTCAAAAACCGTCTGCGGAAGCGTTACGGTGGCCTCCGTGCTGTTCTTGCGCTTCAGGGAAAGCTCCCATTTGCCGTTGTGCATGGACTCCTTGCGGACGATCGCGCCGGTGCAGCCGAAGGTGTCGCCCTCGATAATGCGGTAATTGCCGCCGTCAAAAGAGAGGTCCAGCTTGGTGATATCCGAATCGGGCAGGTCGGCGAGGCCGTCGTCAAAGCCGTCACCAAAATGACCGCCGCCGAAATCGTCGACGCCATAGCCGTCCTCAAACCAACCGGAGTGCCAGACGCCGTCGCGGCCGTAGCCCTCCTCGTAATGCAGGCGGCGGCGGACGAAATCGCTTCCGTCAAGAAAGGATTCGCGCACGGAATGAAGCGCCCCGTCGTAATAGGAGCCGTACAATTCGCCGCCCGCGGCCGCGCCGCCGATGGCCAGCGCGCCGCCGGCCAGCAGCACGACCAAGCATGCAATGATCAGCTTTTTCATTTTTTTACACCTCGAATCCTATCGAACGGCCAGCGCAGGATTGCGACAAAGCCGCGGAAAATGGGCGGGAGGAACAGCGTGCACAGCTTGATCATCAGCATGGCCGCGAGCGCGCCGAGCGCGAGCAGGGCGAGGCCGCAGCCGAGCGTGACCAGCGCGCTCGCCGGATGCCACCAGACAAAGCAGGAGCAGACGATGAACGCCACGCCGCCCACCAGCAGCACGAACGGCACGACCGCGACCAAGACGACCACCACAAGCACGGCGGCGGCAAGCACGGCCAAAACGCTGATAAGCACGCCGCCCAGCGCCGCCGCGAGCGGAATGCCGATTGGAATGGCGAGCAGCACCAAAAGCGCGAGCAGCCATGGGTTGATGCCGCGCCAGCCGCGCCGGGGCGCGGCGCTTCCGCCGGCGGCGCCTGACTGCGCGGGGGCGGCGGTCAGCTCGCGGTAATCCGCGAGGATCTGCGCGGCAACCATTTCCGGCGCGCCCAAATCCTCGATTACCTTCTGCTCGTTTTCCGGGCCGGCGTCGTCGAAGTATTCCTCGTAATAACGCAGCGCGCTCGCGCGTTCCTCATCCGGCAGGACGGAAAGCGCGCCCCGCAGCGCGGACATGTAGTCGTTTCTGTTCATCGGTTTTTACCCTCCAAAAAAGATCGCGTCGATACCCGCCCGGTAGTTCTGCCAGTCGATGCGGTGCTGCCGCAGCAGCGCCCGGCCGTGATCGGTGATGCGGTAATAACGCCGGTTGCGCCCGGCAAAGGCTTCGTCGTAGGTCGACAGGCAGCCGTCCTTTTGCAGGCGGCGCAGCACCGGGTACAGCGTGGACTCGGAAATTTCCAGCACTTTCTGCACATCCTGCGTGATCCGGTAGCCGTAGGTGCTCTCCCGCTCGACTACCGCAAGCACGATGCCGTCGAGCAGAGAGGAGGCGATGGGGTAAGACATGGAACCACCTCTTTTCTGCGTTTGCAATAATATTATATGATATATAATATAGTCTGTCAACAGGCATTTCAAAAATCTCGGGAAAGGGAAGATGAATTTCGTCAAAACAGTGCGCGGAAATGCGGTAAAACACATTGAATTTGCGGCGGGAAAAGCGTATAATGTTATCCGTATATAAATATTCATAGGATGAAAGCTAAAGAAGGGGAGAATCCCAATATCATGAAATTGGCCGTATTGTTCGGCGGCGTGTCAAGCGAGCACAGCGTTTCGTGCTTATCCGCCGCTTCTGTTCTGCGCAATCTGGACAAAAACAAATACGATATCTGCGCGGTCGGCATCACCGAGGAAGGCCGCTGGTTCTATTATCCCGATTATGAGGAGGACCGCATCGAGGACGGCTCGTGGGCGCGTCTGCCCGGGCTGGTGCCCGCGGTGCTCTCGCCAGACCGCGCCGCGCACGGTCTGGTGCTGCTGCGGGACGGCGGAAGCGAAATCGTCCGTCTGGACTGCGTCTTTCCCGTGCTGCACGGCGTGGGCGGGGAGGACGGCACCGTGCAGGGCCTGTTGGAGCTGGCGGGCGTCCCGTATGTCGGCTGCGGCGTCGCGGCGAGCGCAAACTCGATGGACAAATCCATCACCAAGGTGCTGGTCGAGGCCGCGGGCGTGCGGCAGGCGCGCTATCATCTGGCGCTGCGGTACGACTTTGAGCGGAACGCCGAGGGCGTGGTGCGCGCGGCGGCGGATAAAATCGGCTCGTTCCCGGTGTTTGTCAAGCCCTGCTCGCAGGGCTCGTCGGTGGGCGTTGCCAAGGCGGGCGACATGCTCGAGCTGGCGGCCGGGCTGACCGAGGCCTTCCGGCACGACGATAAGGTGCTGGTCGAGGAGTTTATCGACGGGCACGAGGTCGAGTGCGCGGTGCTGGGCAACCGGGAGCCGGTCGCGTCGACCGTGGGCGAGATCGCGCCCACGCAGGAGTTTTACACCTTTGACGCTAAGTATAACGACCAAACCTCCAAGCTGTACATCCCCGCGCATATCACGGACGCGCAGCTGGAAACGGTGCGGGCGAACGCCCTGCGCGTGTACGCCGCGCTCGGCTGCCGGGGCCTTTCCCGCGTGGACTTCTTCTGCACCTATGCGGACGGGGAGATCGTGTTCAACGAGCTCAATTCCATTCCGGGCTTCACCTCGATCAGCATGTACCCCAAGCTGTTCGACTATGTGGGCGTCGGCTATGCGGAGCTGCTCGACCGGCTGATCTCCTGCGCGCTGGAGGAGCACCATGGATAACCGGTATATCGGCGTGTTCGATTCCGGCCTCGGCGGGCTGACGGCGGTCAGGCGCATGCACGAGACCATGCCGGGCGAGAGCATCATTTATTTCGGCGATACCGGCCGCGTCCCTTACGGAACGCGCGGACGCGACACCATCATCAAATACACCCGGCAGGATATCCGGTTCTTGCTCGGATATGAGCCAAAGGCCATCGTGGTGGCCTGCAACACGGCCTCGGCCGCGGCGCTCGACACCGTGCGGGACGAATTCGACGTGCCGATCTTCGGCCCGGTCGGGCCCTCGTGCGAAAAGGCGCGGCGGGTGACAAAAAACGGCAGGATCGGCGTGATCGGCACGGCGGCGACCGTGCGCAGCGGCGTGTTTGAGCGCAGCCTGAAAAAGGCCGACGGCGCGCTTGACGTGACGACGCTGGCCTGCCCGCTGTTTGTGCCGCTGGTGGAAAACGGCCGCGTGCAGCGGGGCGACGTGGTGATCGAAACCGTTGTGCGCGAGTATTTGCAGCCCCTGCGGGACGCGGGCGTGGACACGCTGATCCTCGGCTGCACACACTATCCGCTGCTGTCGGGCGTGATCGCGGACTTTATGGGAGAGGGCGTTTCGCTCGTCGATTCGGGCGCGGAAGCGGCCAACGCCGTGCGTCGCGCGGTCGCGCCGGCCGAAAGCGGCGCGGGCGAAACGCGCTATTTCGTGTCCGACGACCCCGCGGGCTTTACCCAGCTCGCCAGCCTGTTTTTGCAGCAGGACGCCGCCGGCTCCGCCGAGCTTGTCGACATCACCCAGTATTAACCCCCGCATCCATTCCTTCGTTCCCTTGTCCAACCCCGCGCCGCGTCGGCGCGACCGTCCCCCGTCCCCGCGCCGCAGCGCGCATTATAAAAGGAAATGACCCTGCCATTGCTCTCGTTTTGTCGCCGCACGGCGGCGGAACAAGGATAGAGGGCTACGGCCCCATCAAAAACGCGAGCTCTGCCCGTGTTTTTGATTCAAACTGATTTCGGTGTGCGCGTTAAGCGCGCACCGAAATCAGCAAAATCTCGATTGAAAACGTGTTTTCAATCGAAAACACGGAGTGTTTATGAAAAAGAATGTTTGGCTGTCGATCTCATCGACGCAGCAGTTTGCCGACTGCGACGAGGAGCAGATCGACTTGGTCACGGCGGCCGTGCTTTACGAGCGCGGCGGCAAATATTACATCGCTTATGACGAAAGCGAGCTGACCGGGCTCGAGGGCACGAGAACCACCCTCAAGCTCGACGGCAAAACGGTTTCGCTGATCCGGACGGGCGCATACCCCTCCCACATGCTGTTTGCCGAGGATGAGCGGCACGTCGGCCTGTACCAGACCCCGGTGGGCGAGGGCGTCGCCATCGCCACCCATACCTCGCATATCCGCAACACCGTGGGGGAAAAGGGCGGCGAGCTGGTGATCGACTACACGGTCGAGGTGGATAATTCCGTCATGGGCGAGCACCATTTTGAAATGTACGTCACGACCGAGCCGATAGACGGCGCGGTCTGAAAAAATAACGGAGAGTGAACAGATGAACGCATACGAATTCGCGCGCGCCGAGGCGACCAGAGTCGTCGAAGCCGCCTATCACAAAGCGGTCGAGGCCGGCGCGCTGCCTGCGGGCGATATTCCGCCCGTCGCGGTCGAAACCCCGAAGGACGCGTCCAACGGCGACTGGGCGTCCACCTTTGCCATGCAGTGCGCAAAGCCGCTGCGTCTTGCGCCCCGCAAAATCGCGGAGGAGATCGTAAACCATCTCGACCTGACGGGCAGCTGCTTCGACACGGTCGGCATCGCCGGGCCGGGCTTTCTCAACTTTACGCTCGGTCAGAGCTGGTACGAAAAAGCCGTGCGCAACGTGTCCGAAATGGGCGAAAGCTACGGCCGCACGCAGACCCGGAAACCGGAAAAGGTGATGGTCGAGTTTGTTTCCGCCAACCCGACCGGGCCGATGCACATGGGCAACGCGCGCGGCGGCGTGCTGGGCGACTGTCTGGCCGAAACGCTGGCGTGGTCGGGCAACGAGGTCACCCGCGAGTTTTATATCAACGACGCGGGCAATCAGGTGGATAAATTCGCGCACTCGGTCGAGGGGCGCTATATCCAAGAGGTGCGCGGCGAGGACGCGGTCGAATTCGACCCCTCGTGGTATCAGGGAGACGACATCAAGACGCTCGCGCACGATCTGGTCGAGCAGTACGGCGGCAGCCTGCTGGACAAGACCGCCGAGGAGCGCTTTGCCATCATCGAGGGCTACGGCCTGCCGACCAACATCGCGCGCATGGAGCGCGATCTGGGGCGCTATAAGATCGACTACGACGTGTGGTTCCGCGAGAGCGAGCTGCACAACAGCGGGTACGTCAAGGAGACCATGGACCTGCTGACCCAAAAGGGCGCGACCTATGAGACCGAGGACGGCGCGCTCTGGCTGAAAAGCACCGATTTCGGCTGTGACAAGGACGATGTGCTGCGTCGCGGCAACGGCTTTTACACGTACTTTGCGGCCGATATCGCCTATCACCGCAACAAGTTTGAAAAGCGCGGCTTCGACCGCGTCATCAACATCTGGGGCGCGGACCATCACGGCCACGTAAAGCGCCTGCAATGCGCGCTGGACGCGCTGGGGCTGGACGGGACGCACCGTCTCGAGATCGTTTTGATGCAGCTGGTGCGCATGATGCAGGGCGGCGAGGTCGTCCGCATGTCCAAGCGCACGGGCAAGAGCCTTACCTTAACCGACCTGCTGGACGAGATCCCCGTGGACGCGGCGCGCTTTTTCTTCAACTCGCGCGCGGCGGAGACGCAGATGGAGTTCGATCTTGACCTCGCGGTCAAGCAGGATTCGGACAACCCGCTGTACTACGTGCAGTATGCGCACGCGCGCATCTGCTCGGTGCTGAAAAACGCGGCGGAGAGCGGCTTTGTGCTGCCCGAGCCCGCGAAAACCGACCTCTCCGTGCTCACGGGGGCGGACGAGCGCGCGCTGATCAAGCAGATCGCGCTGCTGCCCGAGGAAATCGCGCAGGCGGCGCAGAGCCGCGACCCGTCGCGGCTGAACAAGTACGCGGTGGCGCTCGCGCAGCAGTTCCACCACTTCTACAACGCCTGCCGCATCAAGGACGACGACGCGCGCGTGCGCGACGCCCGCCTGACGCTGTGCATGGCCGCCAAGCAGGCGATCGGCAACACGCTGCGGCTGATCGGAGTGGAAGCGCCAAGCCAAATGTGATTCGATTGAACCGTACAGGTTCAATCGAGGGACGCCCTTGGCGGGCCTTGCCCGCAAGGGCTATTGCGCCCGAACAGACGAAAAATTTCGATTTTTCGCCTATTCGGCCTTTGTATCAATAGCACGGGCGGAGCTCGCGCTTTTGATGGATTTTGCGGGGCAAAATCCGATTGTATTGCGCCTGACGGCGCGGGTACCCTTGGAGCTGGGAGAAACAAATGAAAAAAATTGCGAAAAGACTGACGGCGCTCGCGCTGGCCGCCATCATCTTGACCGTGCCCGCGGGCGCGGTCACCAAGGACGGCGAGAGCGAGACTTGGTTCGACGGCGTATGGGCGCTGATCGACGCGTTCGGCCTCAAGGCCGAGGACGACCCCTACGTTTTGCAGAACTATATCAACAAATACCTGCAAAAGCATCCCGACGAGATGTATGACGTGATCAACGACATCCTTTCCCTGCTCGACACGCATTCGATGTATCTGTCGAGCGAGGAGTATTCGCAGGGCTTCTCCACGCTCGAGGGCTTTGTGGGCGTGGGCGTCGGTCTGGAGCAGACGGCCAGCGGCGTGCAGATCAGCGAGGTCATGCGCTATTCGGCGGCTGAGGAGGCCGGCTTGCAGGTGGGCGATCTGATCGTCAAAATCGGCGGCGAGGACGCGACCGGCTTTACCAACGCCGAGGTGGCCGAACGGCTGCGCGGCGAGGAGGGCGCCAGCGTCACGCTGACTGTGCGCCGGCAGGGGCGGGACGTGACCGTCACCTGCGTGCGCCGCAAGGTCAATCAGGTGTATGTGTCGAACAAAACGCTGGCGGACGGCGTCGAGTACATCAAGGTCAGCGCGATGGGCTCGGAGAACGACTGGACGGCCTTTTCCGAGATCTGGGAAGGGCTGGACGAAAAGAACACGCGCGCGGTCGTGCTTGACCTGCGCGGAAACGGCGGCGGCGTGATCGACGTTGCGCTTAAAATGGCCGACACTATGGTGACCGAGAAGGACACGCTGCTCGCCGGCGTGCGCTGGCGAGCGGACATGGGCGGCCTCGAGCAGACCTATTCGACGGGCGGCGCGCTGCCGCTGAACAAGATCGTCGTGCTGGTCGACGGCGGCACCGCTTCGGCAGCCGAGCTGCTCGCGGGCAGCCTGAGGGACACGGGCACGGCCACGCTGCTCGGCTCCAAAACCTACGGCAAGGGGCAGGGCCAGTTCCATCTCGATCTGGTCAACGGCGACAAGCTGGTGATCACCACGCTCGAGCTTGAGCTGCCCAAAACCGGCGTGTACGAGGGCGTCGGCCTGACGCCCGACCTGCAGATCGAAAACCGGCAGGTGACGGTTCATGTGAACAATCTTACGCCGCTCGACGCGTCCAAGACGCTGCGCTTCGGCGACAGCTCGGACGATGTGTACGCCATGACGGAGCGCCTCGCGCTGCTCGGCCTGATCGACGAGGCGCGCCGTTCCTTCGACGGCGACACGCTCGACGCGGTCGCGGCCTTCCGGCAGAGCTACGAGATGCCGCCCGACCTGTATGCCTCCCCCGATATGCTGGAGGCGCTCGAAAACGCGATGCGGACGCTCGACGGGCAGACCTATCTGCTCGACGAGCAGCTGCAGACCGCGCTTGAAATCTGTAAGCTCGCGGCGGATAAGCCGCAGCAGTATATCCCGCTGGCAGACGGCGGCTGGAAGAAAAAATAAACGCTCCCGTTCTTCTTAGGAGGAAGAAAAATTGGACATTCCTTTATGTCACACAGGCGATAAACCGCAGCTGATTCTGGCAAACGCCGCCGCGCTGCCGCTGTATCAAAAGCAGCCCGGGCGCTTTGCGGGCGCGCTTGCGCCCGACGGGGCGGCCTGTGCGGCTTGGGCGGAGGCGCTCGAGCCGCTGCCGGTCGGCCTGCCGCTCGACTGCCCGCCCGCGCCCGACGAGGAGCTTTGCGAACGGCCGCAGACGATGCATTATATCGGGCAGTGCAAGGCCGCGTTCCGCGGCCGCCTGCACGACGGCGCGGCGTTCTATTACCTGCGCGGCGCGCCCTCGTTCGCGGCGCTGCGCGCCGCGGTGCTCGCGCTGACCGACCTGTGCGGACGGACGGTGATCGCCGAGCTGACCGTCGAGGGGGACGAAGGCCTTTTGGAGGACGGCACGGATATCCGCGCGGCGGTCGGCGTGCTGCAGCGCGTCGGCGTGTCGACCGTTATTTTGACCGCGCGCGAACCGGAGGCGCTGACCGAGGCGCTCGAGGCAGCCGCACCCTACGCGCGGCTGTCGATCGGCGTATCGGTTCCCGCCGCGTGGCTGCGCGCGCAGACCGCGCTGTACAACACGGAGATTTTCCTGCCGCGCGCGCCCGACGGCGAGGCGGAGGTGCTCGCGGCAATCGACGGACACGCCGCGTCCCGCCGCGTGCCGCGCGACCACGACGATTTCATCCTCGCGCCGGACGGCAGAAACGCGCATTTCATCGACCCGACGATCGACATTTCGGACGAGATCGAGTGCGGCCACCGTCTGAGCGAGGCGCTCTTGGAAGCGGAGGACGATGCGGGCGCTTTGAAGCTCGTGCTCGAAACGGAGGACGATGTAATCGCGCTGGAGGAGTGCCGGTATATGATCTCTCGGCCGGTCTGCCTGTGCGCGGAGTCGGCCGAGCTGCTTGAGCAGGGGCTGCGGGTGTATCCCGGTCTGGCGCTGTATGACGGCACGTGGGAGCAGTCCGAAGAGGTTTTGCATTATTTGGAACAAAAATACGGGCTGATTCGTTTATAATGTCGATTGAAACTACAGTTTCAATCGAGGGACGCCTTCCGACGTTCCGTCGGAAAGGCTGCTGCGCCGGCATTGTCCGAAAATTTTGATTTTCGGACAATGCCGCCTTTGGATAAAAAGTACGGGCGAAGCCCGCACTTTTTATAAAACCGGCGTGGCCGGTTTCTGTTTGAACGGCGCCTGCGGGCGCGGGGAACGTCGCGCCGACACGGCGCGGGGATGGACGAGGGACGAAGGGACGAGAGCTGTTTGGACTGGAAAGAAGTGACGATTTACACGACGACGGCCGGCGTGGAGCCGGTCGCGGCGCTTTTGGAGGAGAACGGCGTGGAGGGCTATGTGCTCGAGGACGCGGCCGACTTTCAGGAATTTCTCAAGGATACGGAGATATACTGGGACTATGTGGACGAAGGCCTCGTGCGGGAAAAAACCACGCAGGAGACCTGCCTGAAAATTTATCTGCCCGACGACGATGCGGGCGCTGCGCAGCTTGCCGGCATCCGCGGCGCGCTGGAAAACCTGAAAGCGCGCGACGCGGAAAACGCATGGGGCCGCTTGTGCTTTGACACGGGCGTCACCCGGCAGCAGGACTGGGAATGGGGCTGGAAGCAGTATTTCAAGCCCTTTCCGGTCGGCAGGACCTTTCTGATCAAGCCCTCGTGGGAAACCGTGGAGGACGCGGGCGGCCGGCGCATTTTGGAGATCGACCCCGCCTCGAGCTTCGGCACGGGCAGCCACGATACGACGCAGCTCTGCATGGCTGCGCTCGAAGCCTGCGTCAAGCCCGGGGACAAGCTGCTCGACATGGGCACGGGCTCGGGCATTCTGGCGATCGCGGCGGCCATGCTGGGCGCGGAGGTGCGGGCTGTCGTCGACATCGACGAAAACTGCCTGAAGACCGCGCGGGAAAACGCGGAGAAAAACCGCGTCTCCATCGGCCGCGGCCTGTGCGGCGACGCGCTGCGCAATGACGCGCTCGCGCGGGAGATCGGGGACGGCTACGATATCATCGTCGCCAACATTGTGGCCGACGTGATCATCGGCATGGCGCCGATGTTTTTCGCAAAGCTCGCGCCGGGCGGCACGCTGATCTGCTCGGGCATCCTGAACGAACGGGCGGACGAGGTGCGCGCGGCGCTCGAGGCGAGCGGCCTGTCCGTAGCGTCGCACGAAAGCAGCGACGATTGGAGCGCGTTTGTCGCGAGAAAATGATTCACGGATTGTTCACTTGCCAAACGGCGGTTTTTTTGTTAGAATAGGAAAGGTTTAAGTTTATGCCGAGATTCTTTATCAGCGAACAGCCGGTAAACGGCGTGCTGACGCTCACCGGCGAAAACGCGCACCACGCGGGCCGCGTGCTGCGGCTGCGTCCGGGCGAGGCGCTCACGCTGTGCGACGGCGCGGGCACCGATTATGACTGCGCGGTCGAGTCGGTCGAAAAGGACGCGGTTGTGTGCTGCGTGCGCGGCGCGCACCCGGCAGACACCGAGCCGGAACAGCGCTTTATCCTGTTTATGGCCCTGCCAAAGGGCGATAAAATGGAGCTGATCGTCCAAAAGGCGGTCGAGCTTGGCGTTGCCGAGATCGTGCCCTATCTGTCCAAAAACTGCGTGTCCCGGCCGGACAAGACCGATAAAAAGGTTGAGCGCTGGCGCAAAATCGCGGTCGAGGCCGCGGGGCAGTGCGGCAGGGGACGGCTGCCGTCGGTCGGCGCGGTGGTGCCGGTCGGACAGGCGATCGAACGAGCGGCGGCGTGTGAAACCGCGCTGTTCTTTTATGAAAATGAAAAGCGGACCGGCCTGCGGGACGCGCTTGCGGGCGGCGTTGGGCGGACGGTTTCGCTGATGATCGGGCCGGAGGGCGGCTTCGCCCCGGAGGAGGCCGCCGCCGCAAAGGAAGCGGGTCTGACGAGCGTTTCGCTCGGCACGCGCATTCTGCGGTGCGAGACCGCGCCGATCGCGGCGCTCGCCGCCGTATTGTATGCGGGCGGCAACATGTGAGAAAAAGGGAGTGGACCAAATTGGCCAAAAGCAATGTGAGCAAGAAGCCAATCAGTGAAGAAGAATATACGACGAATAAGGTGCTGACGGTGTTCAGCGTGTGCCTGCTCGGCGTGCTGGTATTGATGATCCTTCAGCGGCTGCTGGACTACGGCAATACGTGGCGGATGGGCATTATCTGCGTCAGGGTGCTGCTGGGCGCCGGCATTGTGGGCGCGGCGGCCGGCATTTATCTGCTGGCGCGCGAGGCCGCGGGCAAGCGGCGGGCGGTTCGCCGCATCCTGTGCGGCCGCAATGTGCTGATCGCGAGCATCGTGCTTGTCCTGTGCATGACGGTGATCAACTACATCGGCGCGCAGCCCATCAAGGTGCTGTATGTCGTTCTGCCCGTGCTGGCGGTGTACTATTTGGTGTATCATTCGTACGCGCCGGAGTTTTTCCTGATCGCGGTAGATTCGGGCGCGGCGCTCGGCCTAATGTGGGTGGCGCACCGCGCGCTGGCCTCGTCAAATTACGGCTCGATGGCGTATGCGGCGCTGGCTGCGGCGGCCGTGCTGACCGTGGTCCAGATTGCCTGCGTGTGGACGCTGCGCGGCAGGAAGGGTAAAATCACCTTCCGCGGCCGGACGATGGACCCGCAGTTCAGCCGCAACGCCTATACCATGCTGACGGTGACGCCCCTGCTGATGACCGTGCTGGTCGCGGCAACGGCGTTCCTGCCGGCGTATACGCTGGCGGCGATGGGCGTCGCGGCGGCATATTTGTTCATTACGGCAGTATACTATACCGTTAAGCTGATGTGAGCGATTCTCTCGATTGAAATCACGATTCAATCGAATATTCCGGCTTCTGCGCGCGCCCTACGGGCAGCAGGCGAATTGCCGCAAAGCGGCGAGAGGAGCCGCGCTGGGGTGCGCTTGAAGCCGGTTTGAATAGCCCGCAGCCCTCTGTCTGCTTTCCGCCGCCGCGCGGCAATTCAATGAGAGAAATGGCGGCTTTGCCGCCATTTTCTATTTAAAGCGTGCTGCGGCACGGGGTTTTTTCGGCGGCTCGGTGCTGTGGAGGAAAAAGGGGGATTGGCTTGAAACGCGCGTTGAAAATGCTGCTTTTTCTGCTGCTTGCCGGCGGGGCCGCGCTGGCCGTGCTCTATCCGCGGTTGAGCGCGCCGCATGTGCAGAGCCCGTATGAGGCGGCGGCCATGTTGGAGGAGACTGTGCGCGGCGGCGGCGACGGCGCGGTGTTTCGCACCGAAGAGGTAGAGCTGGACGAGGTTTACGCCGCGCTGGAAGCGCGGTATCCCTATGCCTTTTCACTGCATGCCACCACGCGCCCGAACGGCACGACCGAGCTGCGGGTCGAGCTTTCCCGCCCGGCGCGGCAGGAGCAGGCGTGGGGCTATGCCCAGCTGCTGGCCTCCGAATGCGTAACGGACGATATGACCGACGAAGAAAAGCTGCGCGCGCTGCACGACGCGCTGATCCGCCTGTGCCGGTACGACACCGAAACGGCGGAAGGCACATCGCCTGACGGCGCGACGGCTCCCTTTGCGGCGGACGGCGCGCTGATCGACCACAAAGCGGTCTGCGCGGGCTATGGGCGCGCCTACGGCATGCTGTGCGAGGCGGTCGGCCTGCGGGCCATCTATATCGCGTCCGAGGAGATGAACCACGGCTGGAACGCCGTGCGGCTGGACGGGCAGACCTATTTTATCGACTGCACGTTCGACGACCCCGTGCCCGACCGCGGGGACTATGTTTCCGACCAATATTTTCTGCTGCCCGCCGACCGGCTCGCCAAAACCCACGTTTGGGATCAGGCTTTTTACGAGCAGGCGCTGGACAGCATGGAATGAGGAAAAATAGGGAAAACAGTAAAAAATGCTTGACAAGGCTTGGCCGTTGGGTTATACTAAATATCGTCGCCAACAAACGGGCGACGGAGGGAAACCAGATACGGCGGTATAGCTTAGTTGGCTAGAGCGTCCGGTTCATACCCGGAAGGTCATTGGTTCAAGTCCAATTACCGCTACCATTTCCCTTGGCCCGTTGGTCAAGCGGTTAAGACACCGCCCTTTCACGGCGGTAACGCGGGTTCGATTCCCGCACGGGTCACCATTTGGAAGTTTAGCTCAGCTGGGAGAGCATCTGCCTTACAAGCAGAGGGTCAGCGGTTCGAGCCCGTTAACTTCCACCAAGAAAAAGACGCCTTCGGGCGTCTTTTTTATTTTCCGGGAAGGAGAAGCAGCCGTGTTTACCATGTGCCGACCGGCAGAGGGGCGGCGGTTCGAGCGAGTTCACTTGTTCCGGCGGGCCGGATACGGTTGACAAACGGCCGCGTCTGTGCGTACAATAAGCACATCTTGGAAAAGGAACGGAGGCGGCACATTTGCAGCCATCATATGGACACGGCGCGCGGTCGATCGACCGGCTGGCCTACGCTTCGGGCATGGGCGGCTGGAATCCGGCGTTTAAAACCGTGCTGTCGCTGGGCACGCTGATCATCTGCCTCGCGGCCGACCGGCCCGCGGTGTCGGCGGCGGTGATCGCATCGCTTGCGGCGCTGCAAAAATTTAAGGGGAGGCTGCCGCTGCGCGACTATCTCGGCCTGCTGCGCGTGCCGCTCGTTTTCCTGCTGCTCGGCGGGCTGGCGGTTGCGTGCGATCTGTCCCCCGTCCCGGCGGGCGATTGGAGCCTGTCGCTGCACTGGTTTTATGTGTGCGCTTCGGCGGACAGTGTGCGCTTTGCGCTCGCCCTTGTGCTCAAGGCGCTCGGCGCGGTCAGCGCGATGTACCTGCTCGCGCTGACCACGCCCGCGTGCGAGCTGGTCGGCGTTTTGCAGCGGGCGCACCTGCCGATGCTGCTGTGCGAATTGATGTACCTGATTTACCGCTTCGCGTTTGTGCTGCTTGATACGCACGACCGCATGCGCGGCGCGGCGGCGGCCCGTCTGGGCTGGCGCGATTTCCGCACCTCGTGCCGGTCCTTCGGCGGAACGGCGGGCAATCTGCTGGTTATGTCGCTGCGCCGCTCGCGCGCGTATTACGACGCGATGGCGGCGCGCGGCTACGACGGCGGCATTCGCTTTTTAGAGGAGGACAAGCCGTTCTGCCGCGCATCGGCGCTCTGGACGGCGGTATTTTGGGCGGCGTTGATCGCGCTGCGGCTGGCGGCGCGCTAGAGAGGGGCGATACATTGCAAGAACCGATTTTGCAGGCGCGGGGCCTGCGCTTTTCCTATGACGGCGCGGCGCGCGCGCTCGACGGCGTTTCGCTCGATATCCGTGCGGGCGACCGGCTGGCCGTGCTCGGCCCGAACGGGGCGGGCAAATCGACCCTTTTCCTGTGCCTCAACGGCGTGCTGACGCCGGACGAGGGCGAGATCCTGCTGGACGGCGCGCCCGTCGGCTCGAAGGAGCGCAAACGGCTGTGCGAGCGGGTCGGCATGGTGTTCCAGAACGCGGACGATCAAATCATCGCGTCCACCGTCGCGGCCGAGGTCTCGTTCGGGCCGATGAACCTGCGCCTGCCGCGGGACGAGGTTACGCGCCGGGTGGGGCACGCGCTGGAGTATATGGCGCTCGAACCGCTCAGAGCCCGCCCGCCGCACGATCTGTCGGGCGGCGAAAAGAAGCGCGTGTCCATCGCGGATATTCTGGCAATGGAAAGCGAGGTCATCCTGTTCGACGAGCCGGGCGCGTCGCTCGATCCCGCGGGGGAGGAGCGGCTGGAAGCCGTGCTCGCCCGCCTGTCGGACGAGGGCAAAACGCTGGTCATCTCGACGCACGATATGGATTTCGCGTTCCGCTGGGCGACCCGCGCGGCCGTGTTCGCCGGGGGCCGCCTGATTGCGGACGGCACGCCCGAGGCGGTTTTCCGGGAGGACGCCGCGCTGTGCGCGGCGAATCTGCGGCGGCCCGTCCTGCTCGAGGTGTTCGAGCTGCTGCGCGCGCGCGGCTTTGTGCCGGAGCGCGCGCCCTGCCCCAAAACGCCCGCCGCGCTCGAAGCGCTGCTCGGCGCGGGGGACGGAAAAGCCGCCCGGACGGTTCTTGAACCGGGGGCGCGCTTGTGATATACTATCTTTGCTTCTTCCGACGGCCCCGTGCCGCCGGATACGAAAGGGTTCCTGCCATTTCTCCGGCAGGATAATAGGGAAAGGGGTGAAATTCCCCTGCGGTCCCGCCGCTGTGAGGGAGGAGTCCGCCGCCAAACGATGGTCACTGGGTCAAACCGGGAAGACCGGCGGAGCGGACGATGACGCCCGAGCCAGAATACCTGCCTTTTCGGACGGAAGCGCATACGGCTGCGAGAGACGGCCGGTGTGCGGAAGGCCTTTTCCCATCATGAGGGGAAGTGGGTCCCGGCGCCGGTCCGATGCGTGGGAAGCATACGGATACGGTGTTTTTTTGTCCATTTTTTAAATGGGAAGGAGAAATAAAAGTGACAGGCAAACAAAAGAAGCTGGTCCGGCTGTCGGCCTGCGCGGCGCTTTTGTGCGGCGCGCTGCCCATGGCGGGCGCGATGCACATTATGGAGGGCTTTCTGCCGCCGCGGCTGTGCATCCTGTGGGGCGCGATCGCGCTGCCCTTTCTGATCGCGGGCTATTTTTCGATCAAGCGGACGGTGGCGCGCGACCGCCGGTCGGTGACGCTCTACGCCATGGCGGGCGCGTTTATTTTCGTGATTTCCTCGCTCAAAATCCCGTCGGTGACCGGGTCGTGCTCGCACATGACGGGTACCGGCCTCGGCGCGCTGCTGTTCGGGCCGAGCGCGGTGTCCATTCTCGGCGTGATCGTGCTTTTGTTTCAGGCGGTTCTGCTCGCGCACGGCGGGCTGACGACGCTCGGCGCGAACACCTTTTCGATGGCGATCGCGGGCCCGTTCGTCTCGTTCGGCGTTTACAAGCTGTGCCAGAAGTGCAAGGTTAATAAAATGGTTTCGGTTTTCCTCGCGGCGGCGCTGGGCGACCTGCTGACCTACTGCGTGACAAGCTTCCAGCTCGCGGCCGCGTATCCGTCCGCCACGGGCGGCGTGCTTGGCTCGGCGGTCGAGTTTCTCGGCGTGTTCGCGCCGACGCAGCTGCCGCTTGCCGTTTTGGAGGGTCTGCTGACGGTCATCGTGATGATCGCGCTGGAAAGCTATGCGCGGCCCGAGCTGCGCGCCGTCGGTTTTGAGGAGGCGTAAGCCATGAGCAAAAGGAATAAGAAAATCGTCGCGGCGCTGCTGGCGCTGTGTCTGGCGCTGGTCATCACGCCGGTGCTGGCATTGCGCGGCGCTGCGTTCGGCGGTTCGGACGACGCGGGCAGCGTCAAGGTGTCCGAAATCACCGGTGAGGAATACGAGCCGTGGTTCACCCCGGTGTTCGAGCAGCTGCTGGGCGGCGAGCTGCCCGGCGAGCTGGAAAGCCTGCTGTTCTGCGTGCAGACCGGTGTTGGCGTGGGCGTTATCGCGTTTTTCCTCGGCCGCTTTGTCGAGCGCAAGAAAATGCAGTCCGGCGAAGGGAAGGCCGCGGAGGAATAACGTATAAAAGCAGGGCGGGTCGGGCGGCCCGTTCTGCTTTTCCTGTTTTGGAAAAGGAGGGCGCGCGTTGGAGCATATGGCGTATCACGGCGGGAAAGCGCTGCGGCGCGGCTGGACGACCGGCTCGTGCGCCGCGGCGGCGGCACAGGCGGCGGCGCTTCTGCTGCTGACCGGCAAAGCGCCCGCCGAGCTCCGGCTGCAAACGCCGGGCGGCCCGGCGTTCACGCTCGCGGTCGAGTACGCGCGTCTGGACGGGGGCGCAGCCGAATGCGCGGTGCGCAAGGACGCGGGCGATGACCCGGACGTGACAAACGGGGTGCGCATTTTCGCGCGCGTCGAACGCGCGGCCGCGGGCGTTCAAATCGAGGGCGGCGCGGGAGTCGGCCGGGTGACAAAGCCCGGCCTGTCCGTTCCTGTGGGCGAGGCCGCGATCAACCCCGGGCCGCGCGCGCAGATCGAGGCCGCGCTTGGACGCGCGGCGGCGGAAACCGGCTACGCGGGCGGCTTCCGCGCGACGGTTTCGGCGGAAAACGGTGCGGAACTGGCCAAGCAGACGTATAACGAGCATTTGGGCGTGGTCGGCGGCATTTCCATCCTCGGCACCAGCGGCGTGGTCGAGCCGATGAGCGAAAAGGCGCTGACCGACGCCGTCCGCCTCGAGCTGGACAGCCTGTACGCACAGGGGCGTCGCGTGGCGTTTCTCTGTCCGGGAAACTACGGCGCGGATTTCGCGCGGGACAGGCTCGGGCTTGATCTGGAACAGGCGGTCAAGTGCTCCAACTTCATCGGGGACGCGCTCGACCACGTGGTTTTTCGCGGCTTTCCGGATATCCTGCTCGTCGGCCACGCGGGCAAGCTGGTCAAGCTGGCGGCGGGCGTGATGAACACGCATTCGTCGGTCGCGGACGGGCGGCAGGAGATCGTGACCGCGCACGCCGCGCTTTGCGGCGCGCCGCTCGAAACGCTCGAGGCGCTGATGGAAGCCGTTTCGGTCGACGCGATGATCGAGCTGCTGGACGAGGCCGGCCTGCGTGGGGCTGTGTTCGCCCGCATCGGCGCGGAGATAGAAAAACGACTCGCGCTGCGGCTGCGCGGCCGGGCGCGCGCGGAATTTATCCTGTTTACGAACGCTTACGGCGTGCTGGCGCGGTCGACCGGCGCGGACGGCTTATGCGGGAAATTGAGGGAATGATATGAAAGGGATTTTATACGGCGTGGGCGTCGGTCCGGGCGACCCCGAGCTGATGACGGTCAAGGCCGTGCGGATTTTACGGGACTGCGACGCGGTCGCCGCGCCGCGGTCGGGTGGGGGCGAAGGCACCGCGCTTTCCATCGCGGCGCGCTATATCGAGGGCAAGCCCGTCCTGTGCTGCGACATGCCGATGACGCGCGACAGGGCCGCGCGGGACGAGAGCCACGACAAGGCGGCGGACGAGATCTGCGAGCTCCTCGATGCGGGCAAAACGGTCGCGTTCCTGACGCTGGGCGATCCGTCGATTTACTCAACCTACTGGTACGTGCACCAGCGCGTGGCCGCGCGCGGGTACGACGCGCGGATGATCCCCGGCGTGCCCTCCTTCTGCGCGGCGGCGGCGGCCTTGGGGCGCGCGCTGTGCGAGGATGACGAAATGCTGCACCTCATCCCCGCCTCGCACGGTGCGACGGACGAGGGCCTTGCCCTTCCGGGCGGCAAGGTGCTGATGAAGGCGGGCAAAGGCATTCTGGAAGCGCGCGAAAAGCTGCGCGCGCGGGGCGAGCTGGAAACCGCTGCGCTGGTAGAGCGCTGCGGCATGGAGGGCGAGCGGATCGTCCGCGATCTGGACGCTTTGGGCGAGCCCACGGGGTATTTTTCGCTCATTCTTGTCAAGGGGGAAACGACATGATCTACTTTGTCGGCGCGGGCGCGGGCGCGCCCGACCTGATCACCGTGCGCGGCGCGCGGCTGCTCGCCGAGGCGGACGTGATCGTCTACGCGGGCTCGCTGGTAAACCCGGCGCTTTTGGGTTACGCGAAAGCGGGCTGCGAAATTTACGACAGCGCCAAAATGACGCTGGAGGAAGTGATAGCGGTCATGGCTCCGGCGGCGCGGGCGGGCAAGACCGTCGTGCGCCTGCACACGGGCGACCCGTGCGTTTACGGCGCGCACCGCGAGCAGATGGACGCGCTCGACTGGCTGGGGCTTGAATGCGAGGTCTGTCCGGGCGTATCCTCCTTCTGCGGCGCGGCGGCGGCCTTAAAGGCCGAGTATACGCTGCCCGGCGTCAGCCAAACGGTCATCCTGACGCGCATGGAGGGCCGCACGCCCGTGCCCGAAAGGGAGCAAATCGAGGCCCTCGCGTCCCACGGGGCGACGATGGTGATTTTCCTGTCCGCCGGGCGGGTGGACGAGCTGTCCGCACGGCTGATCGCGGGCGGCTATGCGCCCGAAACGCCCGCCGCCATCGTTTACAAGGCCACATGGCCGGACGAAAGGGTCGTCCGCACGACGGTTGCCGGTCTGCCCGCGGCCGCCGCGCGCGAGAATATTACCAAAACCGCGCTGATCACGGTCGGCGGTTTTCTGGGCGGCGCGTACGACCGCTCCAAGCTGTACGACCCCGCGTTTGAAACGGGCTTCCGCGAGGCCAGCCGATGATGCACGCCAAGCTGGTGTCCTTCACCGACAGGGGCGCGGAGACGCTTGCGCGCATCGCCGCCCTGCTGGGCGATATGCGCGTCGAACGGTACGCCCGCACGGTCGACCCCTCGCTCGCGGGCACGTTTCTTTCGCGCTTCGCGCAGCAGGCCATGTGCGACAGCGATCTGGTCGTGTTCGTCGGCGCGGCGGGCATCGCGGTGCGCGCGGTCGCGCCCTGCCTCGCGGGCAAGGCGTTCGACCCGGCGGTGCTCGTGGTGGACGAGGCGGGCAAATTCGTGATCCCGCTGTTGTCCGGCCATCTGGGCGGCGCAAACGAGCTGGCGCGGCGCTTGGCGGACGGCCTTGGGGCGACGGCGGTCATCACGACCGCGACCGACGGGCGGAATGTGTTCGCCGTGGACAGCTGGGCGAAGGCGCACGGCTGCGCCGTTTTGGACCCCGAAAACATCAAATACGTGTCGGGCGCGCTGCTGCGCGGCGAGACGGCCGGCCTGCGCTCGGCCTTTCCGGTGGACGGGCGGCTGCCCGCGCAGGTCAGCCTCGACGCGGCGGCGGAAAGCGGCATTTTTATCGGCTTCGACCGGACGGCTGCGCCGTTTGCGCATACGCTGCATCTGGCGCCGCGCGTCGTGCATCTCGGCGTCGGCTGCCGCAGGGGCGCGGCGCGGGAGACGATCGAGCGCGCGGTGCAAGGCGCGCTGCAAACGGCGGGCGTGCCGCCGGAGGCGATTTGCGCCGCCGCGTCGGTCGACCTCAAGCGGGACGAGGCCGGACTGCTGCTGTTCTGCGGGGCGCGCGGCCTGCCGCTCGGCTTTTATGCGGCCGACGAGCTGCAAAAAGCCGCGGGGGACTTTGCCGCGTCCGATTTCGTGCGCGAAACGGTCGGCGCGGACAATGTGTGCGAGCGGGCGGCGTTTCTGTCGTCCGGCGGCGGGCAAAGGCTGCTCGGCAAAACGGCGCGGGACGGCGTGACCGTCGCGCTGTATGCGGAAAATTGGCGCGCGCGGTTTGACTGACAGAAACGGCGCCGCGCGGGGAGGGTATTTTGTGAATCTCTATATGGCCGGCATTGATTTTGCGCACGCGCCGCTGGAAATGCGCGAGCGCGTCTCCTTTGTGCGCGGACAGGTGCGGGAGCTGCTGCCGCGTATCCGCGCGGGCGCGGGCGTTTGCGGCTGCGTGCTGCTGGCGACCTGCAACCGCACCGAGCTGTATGTGCACACGGAGGGCGCGGGAGCCGACCCGCTCGCCCTGCTGTGCGAAGCGGCGGGGACGGACGCGGCGGCGTACCGTCCGTACTGCGTCCCGCGCGCGGGAGAGGAGGCGGCGCGCCACCTGCTGGCGGTCGCCGCCGGGCTGGAAAGCCAGATTTTCGGCGACGGGCAGATCATCACGCAGGTG
The DNA here is from genome assembly GCA_030524205.1 of Eubacteriales bacterium. GTDB lineage: Bacteria > Bacillota > Clostridia > Oscillospirales > Butyricicoccaceae > Agathobaculum. Next base: position 11,281 of record JAUNGZ010000020.1, on the reverse strand, counting down.
CGCGAGGCGCTCGCGCTCGCGCGCGAGGCGGGCACGGCGGACGCGGTGCTGGACACCCTGTTCCGCCGCGCGGTCACGGCGGGCAAGCGCGTGAAAACCGAGGTAAGGCTGACCGCCGTGCCCGCCTCGGCGGCGGCGCGGGCGGTGCGCCGCGCGGAAGAATTTTTCGGCTCGCTCGCGGGACGGCGGGCGGTCGTGATCGGCAACGGCGAAATGGGCCGGACGGCCGCGTCGCTGCTGCAAAGGGCGGGGTGCGCGGTCACCGTCACCCTGCGCACCTACCGCCACGGCGAGACCATCGTGCCCGCGGGCTGCCGCGCGCACGACTACGACGACCGCTTCGCCATCCTTGACGGCGCCGATCTGGCCGTCAGCGCGACGACCAGCCCGCATTTCACGGTGCCGGCCGCCGAGCGCGGCGCGCTGGCTCGTCCGCCGCGGCTGCTGATCGACCTTGCCATGCCGCGCGACATCGAGCCGGCGCAGGACGAACGCACGACCCTGTGGAATCTGGACGACCTCGGCGGCCCGGGCGGGGAAAACGCCGCCGCGTGCGAGGCCGCGGTCCGGATTCTGCGGGAGGAGGAGCGGGAATTTTATGCGTGGTACGGCTACCGGCAGTCGCTGCCGGTGATCGCGGAAATCAAGGACGCGGCGCTGAACCGCCTGCGCTACGACCATGCCTTTGGCGGGCTGTACGCGGAGAACGACGTGGACGGGCTGCTCGAGCTGGCGGTGAACAAGACGGTCGACCTGCTGCTGGGCGGCATGAAGGGGACGGTCGCGCCCGCGGTTCTATCGGACTGTCTCACGCAAATCAAAAGGGGGAGCGGCAGATGAAACTGTATGTAATCGGCCTCGGCCCGGGCGGCGAGGAGCAGATGACCCTGCGCGCGGCGCGCGCGCTGGAAGCGTGCGACTGCGTGGCGGGCTATGGCCTGTATCTCGATTTAATAAAAAACCTGCTGGACGGCAAAACGCGCATCGAAACCGGCATGACGCGCGAAATTGACCGCTGCATCGCCGCGCGCGACGCGGCGCTCTCCGGCAAAACGGTCGCGGTCGTCTCCTCGGGCGACGCGGGCGTGTACGGCATGGCCTCGCTCGTCATCGAGGTGTGCGCGGATTTCCCCGAGCTGGAAATCGAGGTGATCCCCGGCGTGACGGCGGCCTGCGCGGGCGGCGCGGCGCTCGGCTCGCCCCTGACGTGCGACTTCGCGGCGATCTCGCTGTCCGATCTGCTGACCCCGTGGGAGGTCATCGAAAAGCGCCTGCGCGCGGCGGCGGCGGGCGATTTCTGCATCGCGCTGTACAACCCCGTGAGCAAAAAGCGCGCCGGTCATCTGCAAAAAGCGTGTGATATCCTGCTCGCCGTCCAGCCGCCCGAAACGGTGTGCGGCACGGTGCGCAATATCGGCCGCGAAGGCGAGTCGTTTACGCTCACCACGCTCGGCGCTTTGCGGGACACGAAGGCCGACATGCTGACCACGGTGTTCATCGGCAACAGCCGCACCAAGGCGGTCGGCGGGCGCATGGTCACGCCGCGCGGGTACAAGGGCGTATGAACATCCGTATTTTTTCCGGCACGAGCGAGGGGCGCGCGCTCTGCCGCTTTTTATCCGAGCGCGGCGCGAAGGCCGAGGTTTTTGTCGCCACCGCCTACGGCGGGCAGGTGCTCGAGCCGATGGAGGGGATCACCGTCCGCACCGGACGGCTGGACGCGGACGAAATGGCGCGCGCGATCGGTGAAAACGCGCTGGTGGTCGACGCGACCCACCCCTACGCCGCCGAGGTCACAAAAAACCTGCGCGCGGCCTGCGAACGGGCGGGCGCGGCGTATCTGCGGCTGATCCGTCCGCCGGGCGGGACGGCGGGCGTCGAAACCGTGCCGGACACGGCGGCGGCGGCCGCTTGGCTGAACGCGCATCCGGGGCGCGCGCTGCTCACCACGGGTAGCAAGGAGCTGGAGGCGTTCACCGCCGTACAAAATTACAAAGAGCGCCTGTTCCCGCGCGTGCTGCCCACGGCGGCGGTGCTGCAAAGGTGCGAGGCGCTCGGCTTTCCGGGCGCGCGCGTGATTGCCATGCAGGGGCCGTTTTCGCACGAAATGAACGCCGCCCTGCTGCGGCAGACGGGCGCGGACATTCTGGTCACCAAGGACGGCGGGGAGGCGGGCGGCTTTGCCGAAAAGCTGTCCGCCGCGCGGGAGACGGGCGCGCGGGTGCTGGTCATCGCCCGCCCGGCGGAGGAGCGGGGCAAAACGCTTGCCGAAGTGGAGGCCTATCTCGCCGCGCGGCTCGGGCTTGCCGAGCCGGAGCGCGCGCTGCCGCGCTTTCCGCTGTTTGTCTCGCTCGCGGGCAAAAATTGCGCGGTGTTCGGCGCGGGCGGGATCGCCGCGCGGCGCGTTAGCGTGCTTCGTCGGTTTGGCGCTTCCGTGCGCGTGATCGCGCCCGAGAGCCGGTCGGCGCTCTTGTTGGACGAAGCCCGCGGCTACGAGAAAAACGATCTTTCGGGCGTTTTTCTGGCAGTCGCGGCGACGGACGACCGCGCGGTAAACCATAGGATCGGCGCGGACTGCAAGGCGCTTGGCGTTCCGTGCTCGGTGGCGGATTGCGCCGCCGAGTCGACCTTCTTTTTCCCCGCCGTGTGCGAGGGAGGGGGGCTTATTGCGGGCGTGGTGTCGCTCGGCGCGGCGCATGCAAAGACCGCCGGGGCGGCAAGGCGTATCCGCGCGGTATTGGAGGAACTCGATGGAAAAGACGATTAGGGTGGGCAGCCGGGACAGCCGGCTCGCTGTCGCGCAGGCCGAGTTTGTCTGCCACGCGCTCGGCGGCTGTACGCTTGTCACAATGAAAACCACGGGCGACATGGTGCTCGACAAAACGCTCGACCAAGTCGGCGGCAAGGGCCTGTTTGTCAAGGAGCTTGACCAAGCGCTCGCCGAGGGGCGGGTCGACCTGACCGTGCACAGCCTAAAGGACGTGCCGATGGAGCAGCCGGACGGCCTGCCGCTTTTAGCGTTCCCCAAGCGGGAGGACGCGCGCGACGCGCTCGTGCTGCCCGAAGGCGGCGCGTGGGACAAAACGAAGCCCATCGGCTGCTCGTCCGCCCGGCGGCGGGTGCAGCTCGCGGCGCTGTTTCCGGAAATCGAGGTGAAGCCAGTGCGCGGCAACGTGCAGACACGGCTTTCAAAGCTCGACGGCGGCGCATACGGCGCGCTCGTCCTCGCGGCGGCGGGGCTGCGCCGCTTGGGGCTGGAAAGCCGCATCAGCCGTTATTTTTCGCCGGACGAGATGCTGCCGGCGGCGGGACAGGGAATTTTGGCCGTGCAGGGCCGCGCGGACGAGTGGACGGAGGCCGTGCGCCTTCTTGACGACGCGGACGCGCGCGACTGCGCGCGCGCCGAGCGGGCGTTCGTCAAAGCGCTAGACGGCGGATGCTTCGCGCCTGTCGCGGCCTACGCGGAGGTGGACGGCGAAACGCTGCGCTTACGCGGTCTGTACGCCTCGGCGGACGAAAAAACCGTCGTGCGCGGAGAGCTTTCGGGCGCGCGCGCGGCGGCGGAGACGCTGGGCCAAACGCTGGCCGTACAGCTCAGAGAACAGGCGGAGGGAAAAAGATGAGCGGAAAAGTGACCTTGGTCGGCGCGGGGCCGGGCGGCAGGGGGCTGCTGACGCGCGCGGGCGCGGCGGCGCTCGAAAACGCCGACGCGGTCGTTTACGACCGGCTGGTGAGCGAGGACATCCTCGACCTCGTCCCGCCGGACGCGGAGCGCGTCAGTGTCGGCAAGGAAAACAACCGCCATCCCGTGCCGCAGGACGAGATCAACGAACTCCTCGTCCGTCTGGCGAAGGCGGGTAAAAACACCGTCCGCTTAAAGGGCGGGGACTGCTACCTGTTCGGGCGCGGCGGTGAGGAATGCGAATGCCTGAAGGCGAACGGCGTTCCGTTTGAGGTGATTCCGGGCGTGACCTCGGCGCTGGCCGCGCCCGCGTTCGCAGGCATTCCGGTGACGCACCGGGACTACTGCTCATCCGTGCATATCGTCACGGCGCACGCGCGGGCGGGCAAAAAGCTCGAGATCGACTTTGAAAGTCTGGTGCGCCTCGACGGCACGCTGGTCTTTTTGATGGGGCTGACCGCGCTCGAGCGGGTGACGGACGGGCTGCTTTCGGCGGGCATCGACCCGCGAATGCCGGCCGCCGTCATCGAAAACGGCGCGCGCGGCAGCCAGAGTAAGGTCGTGGCGGAGATTTCGGCCCTGTCCGAACGGGTGCGCGCGGCGGGGCTGCAAAGCCCGGCGCTTATCGTGGTCGGGCGCGTGTGCGCGCTGAGCGAGACGCTCGACTGGTTCACCCCGCTGCCGCTGCACGGCAGAACCGTGGCCGTCACCCGCCCGCGCGAGCGGGCGGGCACGCTGGCGGATAGGCTGCGCGCCTTGGGCGCGAATGTGATTGAGTGCCCGTGCATCGAGACCGTCGAGCGGGCGGACGTGTCCGCGCTCGATACCGCCCTGCATGAAAAATGGGACTGGGTCGCGCTGACCAGCCCGGCGGGCGTGCCCGCCCTGCTGCACGCGCTGCAAAAAAACGGCCGCGACCTGCGCGCGCTGTACGGCTGCCGCTTCGCGGTCCTCGGCGCGGGCACGGCAAGGGCGCTCGAAAAATACGGCATCACGGCCGATCTGTGCCCCGAAATTTACGACGGCGCGCATTTGGCCGAAGCCCTCGTGCGCGCGGCAAAGCCGGGCGAGCGCGTGCTGCTGCCGCGCGCCGCGCAGGGCGCGGACGAGCTGCCGCGCATCCTCGCCGAAAACGGCGTGCCGTTTGCCGATATCGCGACCTACGACACGGTTTACCGCTCGGACAAGGCCGAACGCCTGCGCGAACTGCTCGCCCAAAACGCCGTTGACACGGTGACCTTTACCAGCGTCTCGACAGTCGAGGGCTTTGTAAACGCGGTCGGCAAAGCCGATTTTTCCGGCTTGACCGCGCTGTGCATCAGTGAAAAGACCGCCGAGGCCGCCCGAAACCATAAAATGCGCGTCAAAATTGCAAAAAACGCGACCATCGACGAAATGATCGCCTGTCTGTTGGAGGAATATCAAAATGTTTAACGATATCATTCGTCCCCGCCGCCTGCGCACCTCGCCCGGGCTGCGCAAGCTGGTGCGCGAGACGCGCCTTTCGCCCGAAAGCCTGATCTGGCCCGTGTTCGTGGCCGAGGGCGCGGGCATTTACCGCGAGATCCCCTCGCTGCCCGGGCAGTACCACTATTCGCCCGATCAGCTCGGCCGCATGGTCGAACGCGCGCACGCGCACGGCGTGTCCCGCGTCATTCTGTTCGGCCTGCCGCAAGTGAAGGACGAGATTGGCTCGGGTGCGTGGGCGGAGGACGGGATCGTTCAGCAGGGCATCCGCAAAATCAAGGCGCTGGACCCCGAAATGTACGTCGTCACCGACGTGTGCATGTGTGAATACACCAGCCACGGGCACTGCGGTATCCTGTGCGGCGATTACGTGGATAACGACCAGACGATCGCGCGCCTCGCGCAGATCGCCGTTTCGCACGCCAAGGCGGGCGCGGACATGGTCGCGCCCTCGGACATGATGGACGGCCGCGTCTCCGCCATTCGCGCGGCGCTCGATGAAAACGGGTTCGGGAATGTGCCGATCATGAGCTACGCCGCTAAGTACGCCTCCTTCTTCTACGGTCCGTTCCGGGACGCGGCTGGCTCGGCGCCGTCCTTCGGTGACCGCCGCTCCTACCAGATGGACTGGCACAACGGCCGCGAGGCCATGCGCGAGTGCGCGCTGGACGTGGAGGAGGGCGCGGATATCCTGATGATCAAGCCCGCGATGAGCTATCTCGACTTGGTTTACCAATGCCGCCGGCGGTTCGACCTGCCGGTCGCGGCGTACTCCGTATCCGGCGAGTACGCAATGATAAAAGCCGCCGCGGCGGCGGGGCTGGTCGACGAATACGGCGTGATGTGCGAGTCGGCCGTCGCTGTGTTCCGCGCGGGCGCGGACATCCTGATCACCTACTACGCCAACGAGCTGGCGGACGCGATCCGAAAGGGGGACATCGGCTGATGACACGGTCGGAAGCCTTATTTGAGCGCGCGAAAAACGTGCTGCCCGGCGGGGTAAACAGCCCGGTGCGCGCGTTCCGCGCGGTGGGCGGCGCGCCGCGCTTTCTGGTCAAGGGCCTCGGCAGCCACGTGCTGGATGAGGACGGGCTGGAATACATCGACTACGTCGGCTCATGGGGGCCGATGGTGCTGGGACACAGCCACCCCGATATTTTGAAGGCCGTGTACGACCGGATGACGAACGGCCTGTCCTTCGGCGCGCCGACCACTCTGGAGGTCGAAATGGCCGAAAAGATGGTCGAAATGGTGCCCAATATCGAAATGGTGCGCATGGTAAACTCGGGCACCGAGGCCGTGATGAGCGCCGTGCGTCTGGCGCGCGGCGCGACCGGGCGGGAAAAGCTCATCAAATTCGAGGGCTGCTACCACGGCCATTCGGACGCGATGCTGGTCGGCGCGGGCTCGGGCGCTTTGACGCAGGGCGAGCCGGACTCGGCGGGCGTGACAAAGGGCGCGGCGCGGGACACGCTGCTCGCGCAGTACAACGATCTCTCCTCGGTTGAGCGGCTGCTTACCGCGAACAAGGGCGAGGTCGCGGCGGTCGTTGTCGAGCCGGTCGCGGCCAATATGGGCGTGGTGCCGCCGCAGGACGGCTTTCTCGAGGGCCTGCGCGAGCTGTGCGACAAGCACGGCGCGCTGCTGATCTTCGACGAGGTGATCACAGGCTTTCGCCTCGCGGCGGGCGGCGCGCAGGAGTATTTCGGCGTGCGCGCCGACCTTGTCACCTTCGGCAAGATCATCGGCGGCGGCATGCCGGTCGGCGCGTACGCGGGCAGCCGGAAGCTGATGGAGCAGGTCGCGCCCTGCGGGCCGGTCTATCAGGCGGGCACGCTGTCGGGCAATCCGGTGGCGATGGCGGCGGGGCTGGCGCAGCTCAAAATTCTGACCGACCACCCCGAATGCTATGAGGTGATGGCGGCCTCCGCCCGGAAAATCGCGGCCGGGCTGCGCGAAAGCGCCGAAAAGCACGGCGTTTCCATGCAGGTCAACCAGATCGGCTCGCTGCTGTGCCCCTATTTTACGGACACGCCGGTCGATTGCTTCGCCGCCGCTAAAACAAGCGACACGGAGAAATACGCAAAGTATTTTAATGGTATGTTATCGCGCGGCGTATATCTTGCGCCCAGCCAGTTCGAGGCGATGTTCGTCTCCTCCGCGCACACGGGAAACGACCTCGCGTTCACCCTGCAAGCGGCGGACGAGACGCTGCAAATGCTGAAATAAAAGGAGAAAACCGCATGGCACGTCATTTTACCATCGTCGGCGCAGGAATGGGCGCGCCGGAGGGGCTGACCGGCGAGGCCGCCGCCGCCATCGCCGCGGCGGGGCTGGTGCTGGCCGCGCCGCGTCTGACGCGCCTGCGCGCAGACGCGGAGAGCTGTCCCTTCGGGGAAATGCCCGCGCGCGCCCTTGCGTCGGACGCGGAGACCGTCGCGCTGCTCGTCTCGGGCGACGCGGGCTTTTTCAGCGCGGCGGGAATGCTGCGCGCGGCGCTCGCACCGCACGGGGACGTGGAAACGGTCTGCGGCCTGTCCAGCCTGCAATATTTCTGCGCCAAGCTCGGCGTGGCTTACGACGATGTCTGCGTGCGCAGCCTGCACGGGCGCGCGGGCAGCCTGTTCGGCGCGGTCAGCTACCATCAAAAGGTCTTTGCGCTGACGGGCGGGACGCACACCGCGTCCGCCGTCTGCCGCGCGCTGGCCGACGCGGGTCTGGGGGGCTTGACCGTTCACTTAGGCGAAAACCTCGGCGCGGCGGACGAGCGCATCGTGACCGATACCGCAGCCGCCCTCGCGGACACGCCCTGCGGCGCGCTGGCCGTGCTGCTGATCGAAAACCCCGCGCCCGCCGACGCGCGCGAGCCGGTGCGCGACGAAATGCTCACGCGCGGGGCCGTGCCGATGACCAAGGAGGAGGTGCGCTGGGTGAGCGCCGCCAAGCTGGCCGTGCGCCCGCGTGACACCGTTTGGGACGTGGGAGCGGGCACGGGCGCGGTCGCGCTTGAGCTGGCGCGCAAGGCGTGCGACGGCGCGGTCTGCGCGGTCGAACGGAACGCGGAGGCCGTCGCGCTGCTTCGGCAAAACCGCCAAAAGCTCGGCGGATATAATGTGCAAATCGTGGAGGGCGAAGCGCCGGGCGCACTCGAAGAGCTGCCTGCGCCGGACGCGGTGTTCGTCGGCGGCAGCGGGGGTGAGCTGCGCCGCATTTTAGAGCTTGTCAAGCGGAAAAACCCCGCCGCGCGCGTCGTGGTGAACGCCATCGCGCTGGAAACGCTGCATGAGGCCAGAACCGCGCTCATCGAACTGGGCTTTGCGCACGTCGAGACCGTGCAGCTTGCCGCGTCGCGCGGCAAGGCCGCCGGGCCGTACACCCTGCTGACCGCGAACAATCCGGTGTTCATCCTGTCGGGGGGCGGCGAAAATGGCGAATAACGCGCCTCGCCTGCTGCTTGGCGGAACCGGCTCGGGCTGCGGCAAGACGACCGTGACGGCCGCCGTGCTGCGCGCCTTCCAGCGGCGCGGCGAGACCCTCGCCGCCTTCAAATGCGGGCCGGACTACATCGACCCCATGTTCCACACGGCGGTGCTGGGCGTGCCCAGCCGCAATTTAGACCTTTTTTTCGTGGACGAAAAAACCGTCCGCGCCGACCTCGCGCGCCACATCCCGGCGGACGGCCTCGGCGTAATCGAGGGCGCGATGGGCTTTTACGACGGCGTTTCGGGCGATACCGACACGGCCTCCGCCGCCCATCTCGCGCGGGCGGCGGGCGCGCCCGCCGTGCTGGTCGTGCGCCCGAAGGGGCAGTCGCTCTCGCTCGCGGCGGAGATACAGGGCTTTCGGGATTTCGCGCCGAACACGCTCGCGGGCGTGATTTTAAACGGCGTTTCGGCGGCAATGTACCCCTTTTACCGCGCGATCGCGGAAAAGGCCGGCCTGCCGGTTTACGGCTTTCTGCCGCCCGTGTCCGAGGCCGAAATTCCCGACCGGCACTTAGGGCTGGTCACGGCGGGCGAGATCGAAAACCTGCATCGCAAGCTCGACCTGCTCGCCGACGCGGCGGAGGAAGGGCTTGACCTCGACGGCCTCGCCGCCCTCGCGCGGACGGCTGCGCCGCTCGCGGACGACACAGCGCCGCTGTCGCCCATCTGCGAGGGGGTGCGCGTTGCGGTCGCGCGCGATCAGGCGTTCTGCTTTTACTATGCGGATAATTTGGACGTGCTGCGCGCGCTCGGCGTGGAGCTGGTCGCGTTTTCGCCGCTGGACGACGAAACGCTGCCGGAAAACGTGTCCGGCCTGTACCTCGGCGGTGGCTACCCCGAGCTGCACGCCGCCCGCCTGTCGGCCAACCAATCCATGCGTGAGAGCGTGAAAAACGCCGTGCAGGGCGGCTTGCCGGCCATCGCGGAGTGCGGCGGCTTCCAGTACCTGCACGAGACGCTGGACGGCCATCCGATGGCGGGCGCGCTGCCGCTGCATGTCCAAATGACGAAAAAGCTCCGGCGCTTCGGCTACGTGACGCTGACGGCCAAGGCCGACAACCTGCTCTGCCGTGCGGGCGAGTCCATCCGCGCGCACGAGTTCCACTACGGCGCGTCCGACCGCGCGGGGGACGCGTTCCGCGCCCAAAAGCCGAACGGGCGCGGCTGGGACGGCGGCTTCGCGTCGGATACGCTGTATGCGGGCTATCCGCATTTGTATTTTCGCGCGCATCCGGCCCTCGCGGCAAATTTCGTCCGCAAATGTGCGGCGTATGAGGAGATAAAACCATGAATTTGCAGCAAACCATTGCGGCCGTGCGGCCGATCGACGGGGAGAGCGTCGAAGCCGCGCGCCGCCGCTTTTCCCAAATCGCGATCCCGCTCGGCTCGCTCGGCCTGCTGGAGGACGCGGTTCTGCAGCTCGCGGGCGTCCGCCGCACGGCAAGGCCGGCGATCGACAAGCGCGCGGCCGTCGTGTTCTGCGCGGATAACGGCGTGGTGGCGCGGGGCGTGACCCAGTGCGGGCAGGAGATCACCGCCGTCGTCGCCGAGAACATGGGGCGAGGCGCGTCGACCGTCTGTCTGATGGCAAAAAAAATCGGCATGGATGTGTTTCCGGTCGATATCGGCGTGGCGCGCGACGTGGCGGGCGAAAAGATCGTCCGCCGCAAAATCCGGTACGGTACGGCGGACATGACGCAGGGCCCCGCCATGACGCGGGAGGAGGCTGTGCGCGCCGTCGAAACGGGCATTGCGCTGGCCGAGGCGCGCGCGGACGAGGGCTATGAGCTGCTCTGCGCCGGTGAAATGGGCATCGGCAACACGACGACGAGCGCCGCCGTCGCCGCCGCCCTGCTGGGCGTGCCGGCGGAGGCGGTCACCGGGCGCGGCGCGGGGCTGTCCTCGGACGGGCTGCGGCGCAAGATAGACGCGGTGCGCACCGCGCTTTCGGTCAACCTCCCCGACAAGGACGACCCGATCGGCGTGCTCGCCAAGGTCGGCGGGCTGGACATCGCGGGCATGGCGGGGCTGTACCTCGGCGGCGCGGCGCGCGGCCTGCCGGTCGTGCTGGACGGCGTGATCGCCTGCGCTGCGGCGCTGCTGGCGGCGCGGCTGTGCCCGGCGGCGCGGGATTACATGCTCGCCTCCCACCGGTCGGCCGAGCCCGCGGGGCGCTTGCTGCTGGACGCGCTGGGCATGCAGCCCTTTCTCGCCGCCGGGATGCGGCTGGGCGAGGGAACGGGCGCGGTCGCGGCGGTCGCGCTGCTCGATCTGGCGCTCGCGGCGTATAACGGGATGCCGTCCTTTGATGAAATCGGGATGGAGGCGTACACGCCTCTCGTTTGAAACCACGGTTTCAAACGAAGGGCGCCCTGCGGGCGTTCGATGGAAGCGCTATGCGCTTCCATCGAGGGACGCCTTCCGGCGGTGCGCCGGGAAGGCTATTGCGCCGTCGCCGCCCGAAAATTTTGATTTTCGGGCGGTGACGGCTTTGGATAAAAAGACCGGGCGAAGCTCGGCCTTTTTATGAAACCGGCGTGGCCGGTTTCTGTTTGAATGCGCGCGGCGGCGCGGGGACGGGGGACGACAGCGCCGACACGGCGCGGAGTTGGACGAAGGACGGGGGACGACAGCGCCGACACGGCGC
>JAUNGZ010000019.1:22341-44433 GCA_030524205.1 Eubacteriales bacterium | reverse complement strand
CTTTACGTCCGGCGTTTCCTCCGGCTTGGTCTCCGGCTTAAACTCGGGCTTAACCACCGGGCAGCCGTTCTGCTGCCCGCAGAAGGAGAAATTATATTTCCCGCACAGCTGCTGCAATAGCTTCTGCTGCGCCTGCGAAACGACAGAGCTCGGCACGCGGAGCTTTACCGTCTCCGCGTTCGCTGCGCCCGCGGCTGCGGTTGTGGCAACCGTCAGCGCCAGTGCGATCGGTGCAAGTTTCTTCATATTCATTGGTTTTGCCTCCTTGGAATTTTTGTGGAACAAAACTGGTCGGCTTTGCCCCATGTCCCAAAGTATAGTGCATTTTGTAACCGTTTTGCAATGGAAATGCCTGCCGCGCGCCCCAATACACAGCAAAATCCGGTCGGAAAAGGAAATTTCCGGCCGGATTTCCGCGTATTTATCAGGATTTAGTCGAGTTTTTCGATATCATACAGGTTGTTCAGCACCAGCCAGAGCTGCGGGAAGTACCGCATCAGATTCCAAACGCTTACGCCGCGCAGGCGGTATTCCCCTGCGAGCGCCAGCTTGCTGCGGATGGAGCGCGCGTCCTCGAACCATACCTCATGCTCGGCGCGCTCGCGCCAGTAGTTGTAGTGCGGAGACTGCGCGGTTTCGTCAAACCGGATGGGCGCGCCCACCTGCACCGCCTGCTCGACCGCCTGCACGTTTCCCAAGCTGCGCGCGCGGGACTGGCCCGGAATGACCGGCATAGTCCAGTCATAGCCATAGTTCGGGATTCCCATAAATATTTTTCCGGTCGGGATGACCGAGGCCGCAAACCGCACGACCTGCTCCACCTTGTCGATCGGCGCGACCGCCATCGGCGCGGACAGGCTGTATCCCCACTCGTAGGTCATCAGCAGCACGTCGTCCGCCGCCGCGCCAAGCGCCCGATAATCGTGCGCCTCGTACAGCAGGCCGCGCTGCGAAGCCGAGGTTTTGGGCGCGAGCGCGACCATGACCGTAAACCCCAGCGGCGCGAGTCTGGCGCGCGCGTCCCCGATGAACGCCGCGTACGCCGCCGCATCCTCGGGCGGGATGTACTCGAAGTCGATATCCACGCCCGCGAAGCCGTGCGCCTCGAGCGTCTGCACCAAGCTGTCCAGCAGGGTCGACCGCGCCGTCGGGTTTTGCAAAAGCTGGTGCGCGCGTTCGCCTGAAAACTGCCCGTCCTCGCCCAGCGTGGTCAGCACGAGCAGCGGCTTTACCTTGTACTGCCGCGCCATGCGCGTGAGCAGCTCGGCGTTCTGCGGGATGACGCGCCCCGACCGGTCAAAGCCATAGGAAAAAACAGATAAGTACGTCAAATAGGGCAGCGTTTTGCGCAGCACGCGCTGGTCGATGTTCGGATAGGCATACCCGTTGACCGCAAAGGTGCCCAGCTTGGGCTGCCCGAAGGACAGCACGAGCATCTGCCCGGGATAGATGCGGTCCGTCCCGCCGAGCTGGGGATTGTTCTGCCAGAGCGAGAGCACGGTCGTGCCGTTTTTCGCCGCAATATCGCTCAAGGTATCGCCGCGCTTGACAACATAGGTTTCCGCGGGCTGCGGCACGACGATCGTCTGTCCGGGCGTCAGCCGGTACGGCTCCCGCAGTTCATTCTGCTGAATGAGGTACTGCAAGGACACGTTGTTCGCCTGCGCGATGCGGTAAAGCGAGTCCCCCGGCTGTACGACATGTATCACCATAGAAAAACCACCTTTCCCTGCAAACTATGCCGGGAAGGGCGGTTTGGTGATTAGGCGCGCCGTTTTGGCGGCGCGGGGTCGTCGGTGCGGTCCAGCAGATAGTCGACCGACGTTTGGTAGTAATCCGCGAGTTTTAACAGCACTTCGGTGGGATAATCGTGTGCGCCGACCTCGTAGCCGCTGTAAGTCGTCTGCGCGATGCCGAGCAAATGCGCAACCTGTTTCTGAGACAAATCATGATCTTCCCGCAGCGAGCGGATATTTTGAAATACCATGTTACCACCTCATTTGATTTATCATATCATAACGAGAAACTCGCTATTGACATTTAACGAGTTTCTCGTTATGATGATGAGGAGGAGGTGATCAAAATGGAAGATCTCTACACCGCCCTGCAAGCTGTGATGGAAACGCGCTTCGACGTGCGGGACGGGCCGGAAACACAGCGGCTGGGCGAAATGCAGAGCGCGCTTGACGCGCTGCTGCCGCATGTGCTGCACCGGCGGTTCCGCCGTCTCTGCGACCAGTCCAACGCCGCCGGCGCGGAGTGGGGGCACGCCTGCTTCTCGCTGGGCGTGCGGTGCGGGCTTTTGCTGCTCTCCGGCTCCCCGCTGGAAGAAAAGCCGTCCGGCTGACGCCGGACGGCTTTTCCTTTACCAATCTGATGGGTTACTTTTTATCCTCGCAATGGCAGCCGCAGCCTCTGCAGCCCGCGCAGCCGCCCGGGCATTCGCCGTTTTTCACCTGACGGCGCACGCGGCGGAACGCAAGCACAACCGCAGCCAGCAGCAGCGCGGAAATAATAATCGTTGGAATCATATAAAACGCATCCTTCCCGGCCCGCGGGCCGTTAATTTGCCTGCACGCTCATTTTATTCAGGCGAGCGGCGCCGTCCGGCTTTGCCGGCCGGCGGAACAGCAGATAAATGTAGCCGGCCAGTACCAGAATCGCCGCGATACTGCCCGCGCCGAACGGCAGCGCGCCGGTGAGCAGGCCGCCGAACTGATAGAGCATCAGCGAGACCGTATAGGCGAAAACGCACATGTAGCCGATGGCGAACCACGTCCACTTGGCGGAGTTCATTTCACGCTTGATCGCGCCCATCGCGGCGAAGCACGGCGCGCACAGCAGGTTGAACGCCATGAACGAGTACGCGGAGACCGCCGTAAAGGAGGCTGCCAGCGTGCCCCAGATCTCGTCGCCGTTTTCGGAAAGCTCGCCCGCGAAATGGAAGAGCTGGCCGAAGGTCGCAACAACGTTCTCCTTGGCCACCAGACCGGAAACCGTAGCCACGGTGGACTGCCAGTTGCCCCAGCCGAGCGGCGCAAACAGCGGCGCGGCAATGCTGCCGATGCGGGCCAGAATCGAGTTGTCGATATCGGACACCGCGCCGAACGCGCCGCCCTCGAAGCCGTAACCCAGCGCGAACCACATAAAGATGGTGGAAAGCAGGATGATCGTGCCGGCCTTCTTGATGAAGGACCAGCCGCGCTCCCACATCGAGCGGAGCACGTTGCCCGCGGTCGGCACGTGGTAGCGCGGCAGCTCCATGACAAACGGAGCTGGGTCGCCCGCGAACATTTTAAACTTCTTGAGCATAACGCCCGAAATAATGATGGCGGCGACGCCGATCACATAAGCGGAGAAGGCGATCAGGCCCGAACCGCCGAAGATCGCGCCCGCGAACAGGCCGATGATCGGCACCTTTGCGCCGCAGGGCACAAAGCAGGTGGTCATGATCGTCATGCGTCGGTCGCGCTCCTGCTCGATGGTGCGCGAGGCCATAACGGCGGGCACGCCGCAGCCCGAGCCGATCAGCATCGGGATAAAGCTTTTGCCGGACAGCCCGAATTTTCGGAAAATACGGTCCATGATAAACGCGACGCGCGCCATATAGCCGCAGTCCTCCAAAATCGCAAGGAAGAAAAACAGCACCAGCATCTGCGGCACGAAGCCGAGCACCGCGCCCACGCCCGCGACGATGCCGTCGAGAATCAGGCTCGACAGCCAACCCGCCACGCCCAGCGCGGTCAGCGCGCCCTCGATTGCGGGCGGGATGATTTCGCCAAACAGCACGTCGTTCGTCCAATCGGTCACGAATGTGCCGACTGTCGATACAGATATATAATACACCAAAAACATGACGAGCGCAAAGATCGGCAGACCCAAAACGCGGTTTGTCACAATGCGGTCTATTTTATCCGAGCCGGTCGCACCGGTCTTTTTCCGCTTGACGCAGCTTTTGACCACGCCGGTAATATACTGGTAGCGCGCGTCCGTGATGATGGATTCCGCGTCGTCGTCCAGCTCGTCCTCGGCGGCGGCTACGGCGCTTTCCAGCTTTTCTCGGGTGTCCTGCCCGAAATGAAAGCGCGCAAGCACCTTTTCGTCCCGCTCGAACAGCTTGACGGCAAACCAGCGGCGCTGGTGTTCCTCGGTCACATCCGCGATCAGCGCCTCAATCGACGCGAGGGCGGTCTCTATCGTGTCCGCAAAGGCGCGGCCCTGCGGCGGCACGCCTTTCGCGGCCGCCTTTTTCGCGGCTTCGACCAGCTCCTTAGTGCCCTGACCCTTGACCGCCGCCGTTTCCACGACCGGCACGCCCAAGGCGGCCGAGAGCTTTTTCACGTCGATCACATCGCCGCGCTTTTCCACGATATCCATCATGTTGAGCGCGACGACGACCGGAATGCCCATTTCAAGCAGCTGCGTGGTCAAATACAGGTTGCGCTCGATGTTGGACGCATCCACCAGATTCATGACCGCGTCCGGCTTCTCCTCCACCAGAAAATCGCGCGTGACGACCTCCTCCAGCGTGTACGGCGAGAGCGAATAGATGCCAGGCAGGTCGGTGATGACAACCTCCTTGTCCGCCTTCCAGCGGCCCTCCTTTTTTTCCACGGTGACGCCCGGCCAGTTGCCGACGTACTGCGTCGCGCCGGTCAGGTCGTTGAACATCGTGGTCTTGCCGCAGTTGGGATTGCCGGCAAGCGCCAAACGAATCGACATGTTGCTTCCCCTTTCTCGCAATTAGCTTTTGCTAACCGCTATGTAAAATTTTTAATCGACCAGAATTTTTTCTGCGTCCGCCTTGCGCAGGCTCAGCTCGTAGCCGCGCACGGTGACCTCGATCGGGTCGCCCAGCGGCGCGACCTTGCGCACAAAGACCTCCGCGCCCCGCGTCAGGCCCATATCCATAATGCGGCGGCGCACCGCGCCCTCGCCCTCGATCTTGCGCACCGTTACGGTCGAGCCGCACGGCGTGTTTCTCAAGTTTTCCATTGCTTTTCCCCCTTATACCATAATGCGCGACGCCATCGCCTGCGAAAGCGCGATGCGCGCGTCCTTGACGGAAACGATCAGGTTTCCCGCCATCGACGAGACGACCGAGACCTGCGTTCCCTCCACAAAGCCGAGGTTCTGCAAAAATCTGCGGGTCTGATCCTTTCCACGAATGGTTTTGATTGTGGTCTCCACACCGGCGTCCATCATCGTAAGCGGCATAATTTTGATCCTCTCCTTACAGTCGTTAGTATCAGCTAACCAGTGATCTCAAAAGTGGGGTTAGTTTTGCCTAACCCATTGAACAGTTGAAGTTTACCATTGCTAACCGCATTTGTCAAGCGCATCGACAGAACTTTGTCAATATTGCCCAAGCGCGAGCGAGTCAGCTCACTCTAATTCGGTATGCCTTCGCAGCGCGTCTCCCTGCCCGACGCAGGATAGGAGGAAGCCCGCGGCCGTTGTTCCGGACGGCTGCGGGCTCATGTTATTTGGGGGTTGCCGAACGGCAGCCCCTCGGGGTCTCCCCCGGACAAGAAAGGATATTTGTATCATAACCGCCGCCGTCGCGGCAGGTATGACCGTGAATAGTAAATGGGCCGCAAAGCCCTTGCCGGCCGCGTCCGCCATCTGCCCGGCGCTGCCGGTCTGGCCCCTATAAATCACCGCGGTCTTGCTCATGGTTGGCAAAAGGCGGCTGGCAGCCGCCATGCTTCATGCCGCGGCGAACACCTCAAGCAGCGTTTCGCCCCGTTCGACACGTCCCGTTACCGCGCGGCACACCCGCGAAAGGCGGTCAAACAGCCGGGACGCAGCCTCGGCGTCCCCGTATACCTTCCAGTAACCGCATAATTTGCAGTTCCGTCCGGCATGGCGGATAAAACCGATCACATCCTCGATCGGATAGCCGAGAAACAGGCCGATCTCGTGCGGGAAGCCGTCCGTCAGCGCGATGCGGCGCTTAAGCGTCCACAGCAGCGTTTCCAGCGGCCCGCTGGCCGGATAGCCAAACGAAGTGAGCACGCGCTGCATGCGCGGGTCCGCCATGCGGCTTTCCAACGCCGCACGGTGGTACACCAGCAGCAGATAGCGCCCCTTGCAGGCGCAGACGATTTCAAACCGCATTCCCCTCGGCGCAAACGCTTGGCGGTATTCCCGCAAACGCCGCGGCAGATCGGGCAGCAGCGTCCGGTCGCATGAGACAAGGCTTGCCGGCTTGATGCCCGCCAGCGTCGGCGAACAATACGCCGCCAGCAGCCGGTCCAAGTGATTTTCCATTTGTGTGACGCACCTCCTGCCCCATATTTTTGCCGGATGTTTTTTCTTTATCCGTTTTCCGAACGGCGCGGCCGCGGTCAGCCATACGGCCGCGCTGTCTGACAGTCTGTTATGTTCGGAAAAATGCGCAAAATAGTGAGGAAGCCGTGTAGGTACTGGCGCACGCCCCGTTCCGTATGGGCGGCGCGGTCATCGGACACACAAGTAAGCATTGGCTAACCCGTATATAAGTTAGCATGAGCTAATCATATTGTCAAGCGTTTTTTAAAAAAATCGCACCCGCTGATAATCGGGTGCGATACGAATTATTGAAAGGATACCAGCTCGTCCACATCTTTACGCTTGGGCGCCGCCGGTTCTTCCGCCGGATGTCCGACCGCGATCAGCGCCGCAACCGTCTGCCCTTCGGGCACGCCGACTACCGCCGCGACTTTGCGCTCATCGTAAATGCCCATGATGACCGTGCCCAAGCCCAGCTCATGCGCGGCAAGGCAAAACGTCTGCGCGGCGATCCCCGCGTCGAACGACTGCCAGTGCGCGCCCTGCGGCGTGGAAAACGAGCCGTCGCGCTCGAAGCCCGAGCGTCCGGTGCGCATCGTCAGCACGATAAGCGCGGGCGCGCGCGAAGCGGTCTTTTGATTGAACGCAAAGCCGAGCATACACTCGTCCGCCAGACGCTGCTTCTTTTCCGGATCGGTGACGACGATATACCGCGCGATCTGCGTGTTTTTCCAGCTCGGCGCGTACGCCGCGGCGGCAACCGCCTGCCGGAGCTCATTCTCCGTGACGGGCTGCTCGGTGAATTTTCGCACGCTGCGGCGCGTTTTGATGCACTCCAAAGTTTCCATGGCAAAACTGCTCCCTTGTGGTTTGATTTGCCTTTATTGTAGCAAAGCGCCGGCGAGGGTGCAACTAAATCCCACAAAAACATCGCCAAAATATGCCCATCAAAGGGCGGTATCTTCAAACACCTTGACCTGAAACCGTCTTGTGCGCGGGCCGTCGAATTCACAGAAATACACGCCCTGCCATGTGCCGAGCAGCGGGCGGCCGTCCTCGATCAGCACCGTGCGGCTGACGCCCACGCACGAGCTTTTCAGGTGCGCCGCCGAATTGCCCTCGCAGTGGCGGAAGGCGGCGCGGTCGGGGAAGGCCTCGCGCAGACCGAGCAGCAGGTCGTGCCGCACGTCGGGATCGGCGTTTTCATTGATGGTGATGCCCGCGGTCGTATGCGGGCAGTAAACGACCGCCGCGCCCGACTGCGCGCCGCTCTCGCGGATGGCCTGACACACGAGGTCGGTCACGTCGTACAGGCCCTCGCGCTCGGTATGCAGGATAAATTCACGGGTTTTCATAATCATTCGCCCCGATTCTCACATAAGTAAGTCGCTTCGAGGTCGGACAAATGCAGCTTGACCGCGAGCGGGTATTTTTCAAACGCATGCGCGATGGCAAACGAACCGGCCTTGGCCGCGTCGTCAAACCCGCCCATGTGCCAGCGGATGGCGACGGCCTCCTCATTTTTCAGCCGCAGGAAGCGCTCGATCAAAAAGACCGATTTTTCGCCGTGGCCATAGGGGAACTTGTCGTCGATCGCGTAAACCGGCACCTTTTCCCACACGCCGGCGTCGTTTTTGCGGTTTCGCAGCTCAACCGTGTAGAAGCCCGCCTTACACAGGTCGTGCAGCAGGGAAACGAGCGTGAAGCTCTCCAGATCGTCCTGCGCCGGGTCGTAGTGCTTGGAAATCAGCACATTGTACACGTTGAGCGAATGCTCGAGCAGGCCGCCCTCATACGCCGCGTGGAAGCGGGTCGAGGCGGGAGCCGTGAAAAAGTCGGTGCTTTCCATCCACGCGAGCAGCTTATCCGCGCCCGGGCGGTGAATGTTTTTGCAGTAGGTTTCGATAAATTGTTCCTTGGGGGTCATAGCCTCTCCTCCATCCGCGCGCGGGCGAGCGCCAAAAGCGCGTCCGCTGTGTTGTCTGTTGTTTCGTCGAGCACGGCGTCGAGCAGCGCGCGCAGCATTTCGCCGACCGCCGGGCCGGACAGGCCGAGCGCTTTGATATCGTTGCCGTCGACCGCGAGCTGGCGGAGCGAAACGCAGGCGTCGGCGGCCAGCACGGCGTCGAGCAGCGCCTCGGTTTCCAGCAGCCGGGCGATATCCTCCGGATGCGTGCCCTGCCCGACCGCGTCTCCCTTTTTCACGGCGAGCAGCCGCCGGAACCGCGCCGTCCCGATCTGCGCCAGCCGCCGCCGCACCAGCTTGCCGCTGTCGCCCAGCGGGCGGTCGTGCTGCTCGACCAGCAGCAGGATCTCGCCGAGCTCGTCGTTTGGAAAGCGCAGGCGGCGCATGAGCCGTTCCGCGATCTCCCGTCCGGCCGCGGGGTGCCCGTAAAAATGGCCGACGCCGTTATCATCCACCGTCTTGCAGGCGGGCTTGCCGCAGTCGTGCAGCAGCGCCGCCCAGCGCAGCACCGGCTCGGCGGGCACCTGCCCGGCCGCGCGCACGCTGTGCTCCCACACGCCGTACAAATGGTGCGGATTCTGCTGCTCGCAGTCCCGCATGGGCGCAAGCTCGGGCAGCGCGGTGCAGACGATATCGGCAAAGTCCCGCAGCGCCCGGCACGCGAAACGGCCGCACAGCGCGTCGGTCAGCTCGCCGCGCACTCGCTCGGGCGCGACACGCGCCAGTCCCGCCGCCTGCCGCCGCATGGCCGCCGCCGTCTCCGTCTCGACCGCAAAGCCGAGCCGGGCCGCGAACCGCACCCCGCGCAGGATGCGCAGCGCGTCCTCCCGGAAGCGCGCGTCCGGATCGCCGACCGCGCGCAGCACGCCGTTTCGCAGATCGTCCCGTCCGCCATAGGGGTCGCACAGGCCGCGCGCGGGGTGCCACGCCATCGCGCCGACCGTAAAATCGCGGCGGGCAAGGTCGGCGCGCACGTCGCGCACAAACGTCACCGCGTCCGGATGCCGGCTGTCCGAGTACGCGCCGTCCGCGCGGAAGGTCGTGATCTCGAGCGGGCCGCCCCCGGTGAGCAGCGTCAGCGTGCCGTGCTTGAGGCCGGTCTCGAGCGTCCGCTCGCCCGCGAACACGGCTTTCATCTCGTCCGGCGCGGCTGCGGTGCACAGGTCCCAGTCGTGCGGCTCCGCGCCGCGCAGCAAATCGCGCACGCAGCCGCCGACCGCCCAGGTCTCAAATCCCGCGCGCTCGAGCGCCTCGACCGCGCGGGCGGCAAACGCGGGCAGGCGCATCAGTTGCCGTCCTTTTTCTGCCGTAGCTTATACGAGGTGCCGTCCGGGTTCAAAACGACCGTATTGTCGAGCTGCGCCTTCAGGCTTTTGCGGAAGCCCGCGATATATTCCTCGCGCAGGGCTTTTTGCTCGGCCCGCTCGGCCTCCGTCAGCCCCTCGGTTTTGGCTTTTTGGGCAAGCGCGTTTATGCGCGCGATCTTTTCGTCCGTCATATCCGTACCCTCCGTTACGCTGAATATTTTCTATTATAACAAAGCCCCCGCGCAAAGTCGAGAGGCTTCTTGACCCGCTTTTTCCGGCATGATACAATGTATCCGGACAAAAATTATCCCAAAGGAGTTTTTTGCTATGAAAATCGAGACCAAATGCCTGCACGAGGGCTATACGCCCGAAAACGGCGGCCCGGGCGCGCTGCCGATCATCCAGTCGACCACCTACCGCTTCGACTCGACCGCTAAAATCGCCTCGCTGTTCGACATGCCGACCGAATACATGTATTCGCGCTTCGCCAACCCGACCTGCGACGCGGTCGAAAAGAAAATCGCCGCGCTTGAGGGCGGCGCCGCCGCGATGCTGACCACCTCAGGTCAGGCGGCGAGCCTGCTTTCCATTCTCAACCTGTGCTCGGCGGGCGACAGCTTTATCGCCGCCTCGACCATCTACGGCGGCACGATCAACCTGTTCGGCGTGACGCTGAAAAAGCTCGGCATCGAGTGCATCTGGGCGGACGCGGAAGCCCCGGCGGAGGAGGTGCAGAAGCTGTTCAAGCCGAACACCAAGGCCGTGTTCGGCGAGACCCTCGCCAACCCCGCCTTAACCGTGTTCGACATCGAAAAATGGGCGGACATCGCGCACAAAAACGGCGTGCCGCTGATCATTGACAACACCTTCGCCACCCCCATTCTATGCCGCCCGTTTGAGTGGGGCGCGGATATCGTCATCCATTCGACCACCAAATATATGGACGGCCACGCCGTGCAGGGCGGCGGCGTGATCGTCGACGGCGGCCGGTTTGACTGGGCGGCCTCGGGCAAATTCCCGGATTTCACCGAGCCGGACGAAAGCTACCACGGCGTTATTTACACCCGTGAGTTCGGCAGGATCGCCTATATCATCAAGGCGCGCATGCAGCTCATGCGCGATTTCGGCTGCTATCCGGCGGCGCACTCGGCGTTCCTTCTGAACCTCGGTCTGGAAACCCTGCCCGTGCGCATGAAGCAGTACTGCGAAAACGCCTTGACCGTCGCCCGGCACTTTGAAACGTCGGACAAGATCGCGTCCGTGCGCTATCCCGCCCTGCCTGGCAACGAGCATTACGAGCGCGCGCAGAAATACCTGCCGCTCGGCACGTCGGGCGTTATGTCCATTGATATCAAGGGCGGGCGCGACGCCGCCATGCGGTTTATGGACAGCTTAAAGCTCGCCTGCAACGAGGTGCACGTGGCCGACATCCGCACCTGCGTGCTGCATCCGGCGAGCGAAACGCACCGCCAGCTGACCGACGAGCAGCTCGTCGCCGCGGGCATCCAGCCCGGTTTGGTGCGCTTCTCCTGCGGTCTGGAAAACGTCGGGGATATCCTCGCGGACATCGACCAGGCGCTCACGCGGGTGTAAGAAATGGAAATTCGCGAAATCCTGCCGTGGGACAAGCCGCACTTCTGCCGCATGGTGGGCGAATTTTACGCGCTGCCGGCGGTCGCGCATCCCATTCCGCCCGCACACGCCGAACGAACCTTTGCGCTGCTGCTGGGCGACACCCCCTACGCCCGCTGCTTTATCGCGGCGGACGAACGCGATATCCCGCACGCCTACTGCCTGTGCGCGGTCACTTGGTCGAACGAGGCGGGCGGGCTGTGCGTCTGGATTGAGGAAATCTACGTGGAGGACAGCCTGCGCGGGCAGGGCGTCGGCCAAAAGCTGATCGCCGCCGTACAGGCGGCCTACCCGAACGCCGCGCGCTTCCGGCTGGAAGTAACCGACAAAAACCCCCGTGCCGCCGCGCTGTACCGCGGCCTCGGTTTTGAGGGACTGCCCTACCGTCAAATGGTGATGGACTTTCCGGGGTAACTCCTGCTGCTTCCCCATACGTCCGACCCACCGGCTTGCAGCCTGACGCTGCAAGCCGCTTTTCTCTCCACCTTCCGCCGGAAAAGAATGCCGAAAACGAGGTGACCCCATGGCTGCCGAAAACAAAATGGGCGCGATGCCCGAGGGCCGGCTGATCCTGACCATGTCCTTTCCCATCATGCTTTCCATGCTCGTGCAGGCGCTGTACAACATTGTGGACAGCGCCTTTGTCGCGCGCATCAGCGAATCGGCGCTGACCGCCGTGTCGCTCGCCTTTCCGGTGCAGCTTTTGATGATCGCGGTCGCGACCGGCACGGGCGTGGGCGTAAACGCTCTCCTGTCCCGCAAGCTCGGCCAGAAAAAGCAGGAGGAGGCCGACGCGGTCGCCATGAACGGCGTGTTCCTGTCGGTCTGCTTCTGGCTGGCGTTCGCCGTGCTCGGCCTCACGCTGGCGCGCCCCTTCCTCGCGCTGTTTACCGACGACGCCGCCGTCATCCAAATGGGAGCGAGATACGTTACCGTCGTAACCGTGGCGTCGTGCGGCGTATTCCTTTTGTTTGTCGCGGAGCGGCTGATGCAGGCGACCGGCAACACGGTCTATCACATGATCACCCAGCTCATCGGCGCGGGGCTGAACTGCGTGCTCGACCCGCTGCTCATTTTCGGTATCGGCCCCTTTCCCCGCCTTGGCACGACGGGCGCGGCGCTCGCGACCGTGATCGCGCAGTGCGTCGCCATGGCGATCGGCTTTTTTATCAACGTGCGCTTCAACCGTGATGTGCGCCTGCACGTACGCGGCTTCCGTCCGGACGGGCGCACGCTGGAGGAAATCATCCGCATCGGCCTGCCCGCCGCCGTGCAGCAGTCGCTCTTAAGCGTGCTGACGGTCGGTTTGAACCGCATCCTGATGCCGTTTTCGCAGACCGCCGTCGGCCTGTACGGCGTGTACTACAAGCTGCAAAACTTTCTGTACATGCCGATTTACGGCCTCAACAACGCGCTCATCCCCATGATCGGCTACAATTACGGTGCGAAAAAGAAGCGCCGCATCGAGCGCATCACGCGCTACGCGCTGCTGCTCGCGCTCGGCATCATGGCCTGCGGCACGGTTTTGTTCGAGCTGCTGCCCGTGCCGCTGCTGCGCCTGTTCGACGCGTCGGACGCCATGCTCGCCATCGGCGTGCCCGCGGTCCGCGTCATTTCGTCCTCGTTCTGTCTGGCGGGCGTGTCGGTCATCCTATGCGGCTGCATGCAGGGGCTGGGACGCGGGACGGAATCGCTCGCGGTCGCGCTCCTCCGGCAGCTGATCGTCGTGCTGCCCGCCGCCGTGCTGCTTGCCCGCGTCAGCCTGACCGCCATCTGGTTTGCCTTCCCGCTCGCGGAGACGGCCGGCCTGCTCGCCGCGCTTATCCTGCACCGTCGGGTGACCGGCCGGCTGCTTGCCGAAATCCCATCATAAAAATGTTACAATTTGCCTCTTGTTTTTGGCTGCCGCGCGGCATACAATGAAAACAATAAGAGGAAAGAGGGGATGCCCATGGAAAGTGAAATCCACCAGCTCGCGGGGGACATTCTGGAGCATCCGCGTTTTCAGCAGCTTCGCCGCTTCCAGCACCACGGCGTCGATAATTCGGTGTACGACCATTCCGTTTCCGTCGCCGAATCAGCCTACGGCATCGCCCGCCGGATGCGTCTGTCCGAGGACGAAACCGCCTCCGTCGTGCGCGCGGCGCTGCTGCATGATTTCTTCGGATACGATTGGCACGGCGACCGCTTCCGCCGTTATTTGAGCCACTTTTCCGGTCTCAAGCGTCTGGGCCGCATGCACGCCTTTGTGCACGGCCACATCGCGGCGGACCGCGCGAAAATGACCTTCGGTCTGACCGACCGTGAGTGTGAAGCGATCGCACGGCATATGTTCCCGCTCGCGGCCATGCCGCGCACGCGGATCGCATGGATCGTGACGCTGGCCGACAAGGCCGTCGCCTCCAGAGAAATGACCGCCGCGATCGGCGGCTACTTGTCCCTCGCGTACCGTAAAGTATTTGCGTAAACAGAAAAGAACCGCCGCCCGGATGCGTCTGTCCGGGTCGGCGGTTCTTTTTGTCTTACAAATCCTGAATATTCATCTTTTCCAGCAATTCTTCCCGCCTCAGCTTTTCCCGCCCCGCAAAATACGCGCCGAGCAGCACGAACGTCGGGATATTTCCGACCAGCAGCAGCACGCCCACCTGCGCCGTGCGCGCAAGCGTCCACGGCGGCGCGGCCAAATGCTGCACCGACTGCTGCAGCACCTCGCCGGTCTCCGGGTCGGTCACCGCAGAGGTGACCGTGCCGCCGCCGCTGTATGCGGCAAAGCCGAGCAGCATGGCCAGAGAAAGCGCCAGCGTAAGAATCGGCAGGATAAGCCCCGGCCAGCGGCTTTTGCGGCGGGACAGCCAGACCTCCAGCAGGATCACGCCGGCGAAAACCGCCGCGATCACCAGCACGTTGAGCGAGGTAACCAGAATTGCACCGACATTAAGCATAACAAGCACTCCTTACCTGTCCCGCGGGGCTGTCCGCCCCAGCTTTTTATATTCGCTGATGAGGATTTTCGCCGTGTCGAAATCCAGCTTGTCGTTCACCGCCAAGCGTTTGATCAGCGCGACGTACGGCTCGCCCGCCTCCTGCTCGCCGATCTCAATTTTCTGGATCAGCCGGTCGAGCCGCAGCCGCACGGTCGGATAGGTTACGCCGTACACGCCCGCAACCTCCTTGAGCGAGCCGGACGCTAAAATAAACTTTTTGATAAAGGACACATCCTCGTCGTCAAGCTGCATCATCCATTCCGGAACGACCTCTATTGCCATGTGCCCACTTCCTTTCTGCTGATTTCAGTATAATGTAAAATAATATTAAAGTCAATCTTTAATTTTATTTATATCAAAAGAAAACCACCTCTTGCTCAGAGGTGGTTTTTTTGAAACGCCAGCCGCTCGCCGCGGCCGTTTTCGAGGTCGATCAGCCCGCAATACGCATATCCGTTTTTTTCAAGCAGCCTCCGCATGGGCCGGTTGTCCCGGTGCGTGTCGATCCGGATATCGCCGCACCGTGCGAAGCACCAATCGAGGCAAAACGCCGCCGCGCCGCGCGCCGTTCCGGCGGAGGCGATGCGGTGGATCACACCGTAGGGCTTGTCGTCCAGCCACGCGCCCTGCCGGATAACGGCATACGTCGGCTCCTCCCCCTGCCAAAAGCAGAAGGTCGCCGCGATTTTGCCGCTTTCCGTGCAGACATAGCTGCGGCCCGCCGCGATATCGGCCTCAATCAGCGTTTGGGGCGGAAAACCGGCGGCCCACTGGGCGGGATTGCCGTTTTCCGCCATAAAACGCCGCGCGGCGGCAAAAATACGCATCAGCTCGGGCAGGTCGTCCGCTCCGGTGTGTCTGATTTCCAACTTCACAACTCCTTCAGCCATTCGGCGCAGAGACCCTGCCAGCGGGCCACATGCCGGTCCGGCAGGCGGCCTTGGCCGGGATCGTAGGTCTCAAAATCGGCAAGGGCCAGTCCGTGCACGCCGTGCGGAAACAGGTGCGTCTCATGCGGCACGCCCGCCCGGCGCAGCGCCGCTTCCAGCAGCAGCGTATTCTCGACCGGCACCGTGCCGTCGTCCATCGTGTGCCATAGGAACGCGGGCGGCGTGTCGCCGTCCACCAGCGCTTCCAGTGAAAATGCGCGCTGCGCCTGCCGGTCCGCACCCGCGAGCCGCTCGAAGCTGTCCCGGTGCGCATATTCGCCCGCCGTGACGACCGGGTAGCACAGCACCAGCGCGTTCGGACGGTGCGCCCGCAGGTCGGCGTCGGGCGCGAACCAATCCGCGCGGTTCCAGACCGCGCCCAGCGTGCCCGCCAGATGCGCGCCCGCCGAAAAGCCGCCGACCGCGATGCGGTTTTCGTCCACCCCAAAGCGGGCGGCGTTGCACCGCACCCAAGCCACCGCCGCCGACAGCGCGTGCAGCGGCATGCGTCCGAGCGGCGCGGGCGCGCAGTCGTATTCCAGCACGAACGTCTCGATCCCCTCCCGCGCGAACGCGCGCGCCACTGGCGCGCCCTCGCGGATCGAGCAAAACGCATATCCGCCGCCCGGACAGAGGATCAGCGCGGGCTTATCCGCCGCGCGGGGCGCGGCAAACCGCGTCAGTCTCCCGTGCGGCAGCATCGTTGATTCCGGCATGAAAGCTATCCTCCTATGTAACGTGTCAATAAACCGCCGCTTATATATTGTAGCGGTTGCGGATGTCGATGCGCGCCAAAATGCTGTCGTCCTGCGGCTTTTCGCCCACCAGCAGATAATCGAGCAGCAGCTCGACCGGCCGAAAGCCCTGCAAATGCGCGTCCTGATCGATCAGAAAGTCGATCAGCCCGGCGCGGATATTGTCCGCGTTCTGCCGCGACAGGTCATGACAGATCAAATGCACCCGTCCCTGCAGCCCCAGCTCCCGAATCGCGTCGCACGCGCCGATCTGGCCGTTGACCGAAACGTATACGCCGCGCAGGTCGGGATGCGTGCGCACTGCCGCGCAGACGATGTCATGCGCGAGCTGCTGGTCGTCGCCGCAGGTTTCGGGCGGCAGCAGCGAGAGAGACGGGAACTCGGCCGAGGCCTCCTCGCAGAACCCGTCGACGCGCTGGCGATGCGCCAGATTATTCTCCTGCCCCGCCACGACCAGCACCTTGCCCGTCCCGCCGAGCAGCAGATTCATCAGCCCCGCGCAGGCGCGGCCGCAGGCATAGTTATCCGAACCGACATAGCACAGACGGCCGGACTGCGGCAGATCGGTGTTGAACGTGACGACCGGCATGCGCGCCGACAGCTCCTTCAGCCTTGCGCGCACGCGCGCGTCCTCCGCCGGAGTGATTGCCAGCCCGTCCGCGCCCGCGGCCACCAGCTCGTCGATCGCGGCAAGCTGCCTGCCGGCGTCCACCCCTTCGAGCGGACGCAGCAGCACCTCGGCGCCCTCGGAGGCAAAATGCGCCCGGGCGCGTTCCGCCTCCTCATACACCATATGCATGAACATCGTTTCGACCGACTGTACAATCACACCGATCCGGATCGGGTTCTTTGCCAGCGCAAGCAGACGGCCCGCGCGGTTGGGCCGGTATCCCAGCTCCTGCGCGATGCGCCGCACGCGCGCGGCGACTTTGGGATCGACGCGCCCGCGGTTGTTGAGCGCGCGGTCTACGGTGCCGCGCGAAACGCCCGCAAGCGCGGCGATCTGTGCCAGTGTGACTGCCATATTTCCTCCCCTATTTTCCGCCGTCCTGCGGATCGTAAAACTGGTGCCGGTTCCGTCCCCGCTTTTTGGCAAGATACATTGCCGCGTCCGCCGCGCGGAACAGCGCGGCAAAGTCCCCGCCGTCGCGCGGGCATACCGCGATGCCGATGCTGACCGTCAGCGTATACCGCTGTTCCTCCGAGCGCTCGGCCAGCATGCCGCGCACCAGCTCGGCTTTCTGCCCGCCGAGCGCGGCATCGTCCGTCCCGCTGAGCAGTACGGCGAATTCATCGCCGCCGATGCGGCCAATTAAATCATTTTTTCGGAACGCCGCGCGCAGGCTTTCAACCAAAATAATCAGCGCGCGGTCGCCCGCGGCATGTCCTTCGCTGTCGTTTATCTCCTTAAACCGGTCGATATCGAACATCAGCAGCAGTCCCTTGCCATCCTCCCGCAGACGGTCGTTGACCGCCTGCTCGATCGACGCGCGGTTGAGCAGCGCGGTCAGCGCATCGCGCCGCGACCGGTCGAGCAGGCGCATTTCGCGCGCCTTTCTCGCTGTGATATCGGTTATTTTGCCAACCAGAATATCCGCGTTTCCCTTTGCGCCGCCAAGCGCCTGCGCGCTGCATTCGCACCAGATATCGTCTTTCCCTTCGTGGTGCATGCACAGCTCGACGGTTTGGGTCTGGTCGGTTTCGGCCGCCCGGTCCAGCATCTCGATAAACGCCTGCCGGCTGCTCTGCTCCATATCGGCAAACGCGGCCTGATGCACGCCCTCCACATGGCAGTCAGCCAGCGGCAGCATGCCCATGGCGTTGCCGGTCAGATCCAGCGCATCCGTTTTGTAATTGTACTCGAACAGCACCGTGTCGGTAAAATTGGCCAGCGCGCCGTAGCGCTCGCGCTCGATCCGCTGCTCCCGCTTCATGCGGCGCATGCTGACCGCCAAAATAATCGCGGCCACCGCTACCGTCAGCATCAGCAGCAGACTGATCACGATCATCCTCTGCATCAGGCTTTTGGACATGTCCGCCAGCAGCGTGCTGCGCGATACGCAGACCAAATGCCAGCCGTTATAGCCGAGCGACGTTTCCGATAGGAAGAATATCTGCTCGTCCTCCGTTACGATCGGGATGGTTTCCGCCTGCGCGTCGATCAGGCTCCGGCGCACCTGCTCGGTGATCTGCTCCTCCATGCCGGAGGCCGTCATCTCGTTTTGCAGCACAGCGTCCCGGGCGAAGGTCTTTTTGTCCGGCGCATACAGGATCGCGCCGCTGTCCGACACGATAAACTGCGCCGCCGTCGTATGCAGCGCGGTCAGCGGTTCGGCCGGCAGCAGCACATCGGCCGGGAACAGGCAGCGCAGCACGCCGATCGTTTCCCCCTGCTGCCGCACAGGAACGGCGACGCTGAAAAAATACCCGCTTCTCCGGTTGGAGTACCGAAGGCTTGACACCACTTTCTCGCCTCGCTCCAACTGCCGGTATATCTCATAGTCCGCTTGCTGCACCGTGGGATCGCCCAAACCCTCGCGCAGCGATTCCATGGTAACATAGTCCACGCGGTAGCCCTGTCCGCTGCCGGCCATTTTGTCCAGATATTCTTCAAACGCTTTCGCCGAGGGGTCAAGCGCAGTCTGCTCGACAAGCGCCGCAACCGCGACCAAACTGTTTTCCAAATCGGTAATGCGCGCCGCCGCCTCGGCGCCCGCCGAAGCCACGTTGGATGTCAGCATCTCCTTTTCCAGCTCCAGAAATCGGGCGTTCAGCTCGCGGCGGTACCCGATGAACAGCATGTCGATCATCGTGCTGAGCACGATCAGGCAAAGCAGCAGCACCGTCAGCCGCAGCCATTTGCCGCGTTTCATTTGAATTGCCATGTCCGCCCCTCTCGCAGTAAGGCTCCCAGCGTATCCGTCGGCACAGGCCGCCGTTCGTCCCCCCTAGCACCCGGTCAGGCTTGCACGTATCCACCGGCAGGCTGCGCCGCGTGTGTGTTTCCGGCGCAGACAGCCGTCCCTTTCCTCTATTGACGGTTCGAGCGCCGTTGCGGCGCCCCACGCGCGGCCGCATGCCTTGTAACGCTTTATTTTACACCCTGCCGCAGCGTTTTTCAACCGGATCGGGCGCGGAGCCCCCGCTTTATATACGGCGCATGCCGCCGCCGAGCGCCGCCGCGATTTCATCGCGCGCCGCGAGCACCGGGCCGCGCAGCAGGGCGATGCGCTCGTCCGGCATGCGCGTGAGCGGCGCGGACACCGAAAGCGCATAGGACGCGCGGCCGCGGTAGTCCGGAATTGCCGCCGCAATGCAGCGCACGCCCAGCTCGTTCTCTTCGTTGTCGAGCGAATACCCCAGTCGGCGCACCCGGTTGATCTCCCGAAAAAACGCTTCCTCGGTCACGATCGTATGCGAGGTATACGCCTGCACGCTGCTCGCCTGCCAAAGCGCGCGCACCTCGTCATCCGGCCAAGTCGCCAAAATCGCCTTGCCCACGCCCGTGCAGTATAGGGGGCGACGCATGCCGATGCGCGAAACCATGCGGATCGCGCCGCTGACGCCCTCCACCTTATGGATATACACGATATCCTTTTCTTCCTGCATGACCAGATGCACGGTCTCGCCCGTCTCCTGCCCCAAGCGCTCCATCGGCGCGCGGGCGCGTTCGATCACATCCATATTCTCCACAATGTAACCGCTCAGCTCGCACAGGCGCATGCCCGCGTGATACACGCTGGTCGCCGCGTCGCGCTGCACATAGCCGCGCGCGCACATCGAAGCGAGCAAACGGTGCACCGTGCTTTTATGCAGCCCGGTTTCAGCCGACAGCGCGCCGATCGACATGCCGTTGCGGCTGTGACACAGGATTTCCAGCAGGTCGAACGCCCGGTCGAGCGACTGTACCGACGATGATTCCGCCATAGCAAGGCCCCCTTGTTTCATATTGCAAAACTTTGTTTCATTTTAATGGATATTTACCAAAAAAACAAGAGAAACTTTGCACAGATTGTTTGCAGAAAGCTCTTGCATTCTGACGGTAAAGTTTTATAATAAAAGCAGTTAGGAAATTCGTGAAACAATATTCCATAATATGAAACACGGAGGAAGATCGCAATGAATGAAATCGAGAAAAAGGTACAGTCGATCGGCGTGGTACCGGTCATCAAGCTGAACAATCCGGAGCGGGACGCCGTTCCGCTAGCCAAGGCGCTGATCGCCGGCGGCGTGCCGGTGGCCGAGGTCACCTTCCGCGCGGCGGGCGCGGCGTCCGCCATCAAGGCGATGCGCGAGAGCTGCCCCGAAATGCTCGTCGGCGCGGGCACCGTGCTGACCACCGATCAGGTCGACGAGGCGATGGCCGCGGGCGCGCAGTTTATTGTCACCCCGGGCATGGATCCCGAGCTGGTCGCTTACTGCAAAAAGGTCGACATTGCGATTTTCCCCGGCTGCACCACCCCGACCGACTACCACACCGCGTATAAGTTCGGCCTTGAAGTGCTCAAGTTCTTCCCCGCCGAGCAGTCGGGCGGCCTTGCCAAGATCAAGGCGATGAGCGCGCCGTTCCCGATGTTCAAGGTCATGCCGACCGGCGGCATCTCGCTGAAAAATCTGGCCGAATACGCCAAGAACCCGGTGATCGCGGCCTGCGGCGGCTCGTACATGGTCACCGCCGACCTGATTGATAACGGCAAGTGGGACGAAATCACCGACCTGTGCCGCCAGTCGGTCCAAATCGTGAAAGAGGCGCGCAATGGCTGAGTATTCGCTTGCGCACATCGGCATCAACGCGGCAAATGAAGCGGAAGCGCGGAAAATTGCCGAGCTGTTCGGCGCGCTGTTCGGCTTCGAGCTGAAGCCCGGCAATTCCTCGATTTTTGCCGGCCCCGGCGTCGAAGTCATGAAGGAGCCCTATAAGGGCACGAACGGCCATATCGCCATCGGCACGCCCGACGTTTCGGCAGCCAAGGCCGAGCTCGAAGCCCGCGGCTTCACGTTCGACCCCGAAACGGCCAAATACAAGGCCGACGGCGTTCTCAACGCGATCTATCTGACCGGCGAGATCGGCGGCTTTGCCGTGCATCTGGTCGGCAAGAAATAATCAACACAACACGGAGGTAAAATCATGAAAATCGTTACGTTCGGCGAGCTGATGATCCGTCTCCAGCCGTATAACTACGAGCGCTTCGTACAGGCCGACCATCTGGAGTTCACCTTTGGCGGCG
Source organism: Eubacteriales bacterium (assembly GCA_030524205.1). Taxonomy (GTDB): domain Bacteria; phylum Bacillota; class Clostridia; order Oscillospirales; family Butyricicoccaceae; genus Agathobaculum. The sequence goes on along the minus strand of JAUNGZ010000019.1, from coordinate 23,359 downwards.
GCGAGGCCAACGTCGCCGTTTCGCTGGCCAACTACGGCGCGGACGCCGCGTTCGTCACCAAGCTGCCCGCGCACACCATCGGCCAGTGCGCCGTCAATTCGCTGCGCCGCTACGGCGTCGACACCTCGATGATCACCCGCGGCGGCGACCGCGTCGGCATCTACTTCAACGAGAAGGGCGCTTCCCAGCGCGGCTCGGTCTGCATCTACGACCGCGCGCACTCCGCCATTCAGGAGGCTTCCACCGCCGATTTCGACTGGAACAAAATTTTCGAGGGCGTGGACTGGTTCCACTTCACCGGCATCACCCCGGCGCTGGGCGCGAACGTGGTCGACATCTGCCGCGAGGCCTGTCAGGCCGCCAAGGCGCACGGCGTCAAGATCTCCTGCGACCTCAACTACCGCGGCAAGCTGTGGACGCGCGAGCAAGCGCGCGAGGCCATGACCGACCTGTGCCAGTACGTCGACGTCTGCATCTCCAACGAGGAGGACGCGAAGGACGTGTTCGGCATCGAGGCCGAAGCGACCGATATCTACGCGGGCGAAATCAACCGCGAGGGCTATAAGTCGGTGGCAAAGCAGCTGGCCGATCAGTTCGGCTTTGAGAAGGTCGCCATCACGCTGCGCGAATCCCGCTCCGCGTTCGACAACGGCTGGAGCGCCATGCTGTACGACGTGGCTTCGGGCGAATACTGCTTCTCTAAGAAGTACGACCTGCACATCATCGACCGCGTCGGCGGCGGCGATTCCTTCGGCGGCGGCCTGATCTACGCGCTGCTCTCCGGCAAGGACACGCAGGCGGCGGTCGAGTTCGCGGTAGCCGCTTCGGCGCTCAAGCACTCGATCGAGGGCGACTACAACATGGTCACCGTGGCCGAGGTGGAAAAGCTCGCCGGCGGCGACGGCTCGGGCCGCATCCAGCGCTGATTCCGCGCATACCGGCGGCGCAGCCGCCTTCCTCATATTTTGATACCTCCCCTATCCCAACAAAAGCGGCGGTGCGCTCCTGTAAAAACAGG
>JAUNGZ010000019.1:10060-22331 GCA_030524205.1 Eubacteriales bacterium | reverse complement strand
CGCCCGAGGAGCGCGACGAGCGCCACCCCGGGCCCACCCACCCCCGGGGGGGGGCGCCATAAAAAAACCCCCCCCCCCCCCCGCCGCTTTTTCTTGCAAGCATCATCGAGCCGCCATCCCACGGGGAACGGCGGCTTGAAACGATATGCGGATCGCAGCTTAACGCTGATCCAGATAGGCCACCACAAATTCCGCCCAGCTGTATTGGGCCATATACTCGCCCATATAGGCGTTTACCACCTGTACGTCTCCTTGAATAAAATCATAATAATCGCAGGAAAACGCTTCCGGCCGGACCGCCATGCGGCCGCGCTGCTTGCAAAGCACCTTAGACGCGCCCACCGCGGCCAGCGTATCGGTCAGGTCTTTGACAAGCTGCCGCAGATGGCTTTGCAGCGCCGCGGAATCTGGCCGATCCTCCCACAGCGCGGCGGCCAGCTCCCGCACGGTGCAGGCTGCGCCGCGCCGGTTGACCAGATAGGCGAACAGCTCCTTTGTTTTGCTGCGGGAAAATTCCAGCGGCCGCTCCCCCAGAAACACTTCAAAATTGCCGAAGCACTGCACCCGCAGGCGGCCGTCGTCCGCGCGCTTTACCGGACGGCGCAGATCGTCCAGCTCCATGCGGATGGCCTGCGGCTGCACCGGTTTCAGAATATAACCTGACGCGTGGATGCGAAACGCCTCGCCCATATACTCCGCATATCCGGTCACAAAAACAATATTGACGCGGGCGCAGACGTCCTTCAGCCGCTTGGCAAGCTCCAGTCCGGTCAAATCGAACATTTCCACATCCAAAAAGGCCACGTCCGGGATAACGCCGCCGCTTTCCACCGCGCCAAGCGCCTTCCAAGGATCGGCAAAGTCGAACAGCGCGCAGTCCGGCTCGGTCTCCCGGATCGCCCTGCACAGCACATCCAGCGCGACCGGCTCGTCGTCCACGGCTAATATTGTCATACTCATAGCCCTTTTCCTTCCTTCAAAATATCCATTCCAACGGCGGTACCACGCCCCGGAACGCTTTCAGCGCTGAACGTGTCGGCTCGCCAGCCCCATCCGCACATTTTCTATAATGGCTGCAAGGTCAACGCGGGAACAGAAAAGCCCGTTGCCTGCAAATCATCCGCCGCTTTTATCCGTGCGCTCCACCAGCTGCCCCGATCCGTATACCCTTCGAAAATCCAAGCCGCCCTTTTCTCCGTTCACCCGCCGGAACCCTCTCCGTCCTCCTCCAGCTGGATGCTTTCCCGCGCTTTCATAGCCGCTTTGTTTTGATACATGGCGTCGTCGGCCCGCTTAAACACGTTTGCAAACACCAAATCCGTCTGGCTGTCATATATGGCGACGCCCCGGGCAATGGAAATGGACTCCCCGGGCCGGCTGCCGCGTCCCGCCATGCCCCGAGAAAATTCTTCCAGCAGTTCCACGTAATTCTCCAAATCCGCGTTTTCCAGAATTACCACAAATTCATCCCCGCCAATGCGGTAGACAGGGCTGCGTTTGAAGGTTCTGCAAATCAGTTTGCAGGCGTCAATGATCAGGATATCGCCAAAATCATGGCCGCAGGTGTCGTTGACCGCCTTCAACCCATTGATATCCATAACCACCACCGCGAATTCCGGCCGGCCCGTGCGCATCCGCTCCTCCATCTGGCGCTCGAATTCCAAATAGGCGGTCTTATTTTTCACGCCGGTCAGCGGATCGCGGTACGCCAATCCGTTGATATATGTAATATATTGCTGCAGGCTGGCCACTGTTTTTTGAAAGCTGTCCGCCAGCGTGCCGACCTCATCCTTGGTCTGATTGCTGATGGTCACACTGTAATCGCCCGCGGCAATTTTTTTCGCGGCCACGTTCAGCTCCTTCAGCGGGCGGATCAGGCGGCGCGTAAACAGCACGGTGAGCACAACGGACAGCGCGGCAATCAGCAGCAGCGCCGCTAATATGTGCCGAACAAGCTTGTTTCTTGCTTCGTCGATTTCGGATACGGGCGCGGTAACCGCCAAATGCATGGCATTGCGCAGTGTGCGGAAGGACAGTTCTTTCTCCTGCCCCTTCCAATGATAAGCAAACAGGCTGCTGCCCGTCGTCCCATTTGCCAGCTCCGTTACAACGGGAGCAAGGCTTTTGTCGGCGCTTGCCATCGGCGTACCCATGGGGATTTCCTTGTGGCACATGATCACGCCCTTCGCGTCCACCAGAAAGGCGCAGCCGCTGTCGTAGACCCGGATACCGTTCACCACATCTTCCATGATGCCAAAATCAATATCCATGCCCACCACCCCCACCGTTTCGTTGTCCCGGTAGAGGGGAATGACATAGGAGATCATTTGAACGCCGATATTCTGATTGTAGTACGGCTCCATCCACGTGGCCGCGCCGTTTTGCACCGGGATATAATACCAGCCCACGTGTTCTGTATCCGACGGGCTGTACGTTGAAAAGTCAGTGGGGGTAAGCGCCTCAAATTTTCCGTTTTTTGTGGTTCTGCTCCAAAAAAGCCCCGAGGTAGGCGGGGCAAATTCGGGGTTAAAGCGGATGTACACCGCCAGCGCCCCCTCGGTATTGTCCGCCGCGTTCACGGCCACAGACTTCAGCTGCGACGTATATGCCTCCATGTAAGCCGCGTCCGCCTTCAGCCGATCCAAGCTTTCCAGCTGCTCCGAAGTGTACAGCGCCAGCGTTTTCACCGACTGCTCGATTCTGGAGAGCAGTGCGTCCAGCTCGCTTGCTTTATCGCTGCACAGCAGATTCATGATTTGGGCGGAATCCCGGTCCACCACCGTATGGGCAATGCGGACACCCGCCCCGCCGATCACCGCAGAAGAGAGCAGCACGCAGCTTAGGATCAGCGCGATAAATTTGGTTTGAATGGATTTCACAGCGGCTCACCTCCCGTCCTTACGCATCCAGCAGTTCCATTTGAATATAGGGATGGACATTTCGCAGCAGCCGCGCCACATCGCCGCCGCCCAGCCCGCGCATGACGGTTTTGGCGTACACCATGTCAACGGGATGGTTATAGCCGTATTTGACCGCCAGAAGCGGATCGGTAAAGGTCAAAATCTTGCCGCCGGGCTTTTCAGCCCGCAGACGCGCCGCCACGCGCTCCAAGGCATTCGGATCATTGTCAATCACTAAGATATTCATATAGGTTCCCTCGCCCGCAAGCGCGCCGTCCGTCGTTATATCGTGTGCCGCTTTGTAATTGCTATTATGAACGCGCTACCGTAACAATAGTGTGACAAAAAAGAGCCGTCCCCTCATCAAAGGGACGGCCTAAAATACAGAATATCGCTGTTAGTGAAACGGAAAAGAAAAACTCGTTTTGATGAAATCAAAACGAGTTTTTCAACATTGGCAGGGGGTGACAATCTCGAACCCCGCACGTGAAAGCCTTGTGCCGCAATGGTTTGTAAATTTCATGATTAAATATTCGCAGGTTTTGAGCTACTACTGACGCAATTCGAACCTCCCAGTTCGATATTGGAGAGATGTGTTATATAAACACATTTCATTGAGAGATTGGATGTTCAACTATCATTCCTCTAACTTGTGAAACTCATCCAGTCGCAACTCTCGCTTCAGTTCTTCTTCTGTTGGCAGATAGGTAAAATACTTGGATGCGAAGATCTGGTGGTTGTCTTCCGGCAAAGTGTATTTGACAACAGCATCACTTTTATCGGCACAGAGCACGATGCCAATTGGTGGCGTATCCCCCTCGTTCATCAACTCACGGGTATAGTAGTTAACGTACATCTGCATCTGACCGAGGTCCTGATGCGTGAGTTGTCCCATCTTCAAGTCGATCAGCACAAAGCATTTGAGGATGTAATTGTAAAACACAAGGTCGATGAAGAAGCTTTGACCATCCAGCGTAAACTTCTTCTGCCGTGCTACGAAAGAAAATCCTCGCCCCAACTCCAGCAGGAAGTGCTGCAGGTGGTCAATCAATGCCTGCTCCAATTCATCCTCGTACACATGTGTATCCGGCTGAATTTGCAGGAACTCCATCACATAGGGGTCCTTGATGATTTTCTCATATTCCGGTTTCGGTTCCGTCGTTTGTATCTCAGCAGCGACAAGCGATTTATCCTGACTTGCCACGATGCGCTGATAGTACATTGTCCGAATCTGCCGTTCAAGCTGTCGAACACTCCATGCGGATTTTGCGCATTCTTCCGCGTAAAAGGCTCTCTCCTTCTCATTTGGAACACGCATCAGAAGTCGGTAGTGCGACCAGCTCAATTCGGGACACAGTGTGTCTCGAATTGGATACGCACAATAGAATTGGCGCATCTTTCGCAAATTTGATTCGTCAAATCCTTTCCCGAATTCCGCTGTCAGGTGTACAGACAGGTACTGTAGCAGCTTCTTGCCATATCCCGCACGGTCATTTTCTCCGCAGGCTTTGTATATCTGTTCACCGATTTCCCAATAAGCCGTCACCATTGCGGAGTTTACTGCCATACTCAAACTACGCTGTGCCGACACGATAGAATGGCGAATCGAATGATAGGTCTGCTCTGTTGTATAGCTCGTTTGAAGCTTGTTATCCATTTTGTTCTCCTTGCTACAAATTGGCAAATTAGTCGAGTTCCTTTTCTGCGTTACGTAGCAGTCCCTGGCACCCTGCCAGCACATCTTTCCAAGCTGCCTCGAAGTCGTCGGTGTACCAGGGGTCGGCCACCTCCTGACCGGGGCGGTCTGTGTAGTCCAGCAGGAGGTGCATCTTGTCCGCAAAGTCTCCGCCGCAGATGCGGTACATATCCCAGAGATTTGCCCGATCCATCCCAATCAACAGGTCGTACTCCTCGTAGTCGTTGTTCTGGAGTTGCCGGGCAACGTGGCCAGAACAGCCTATCCCATGCTCCGCCAGCTTGCGCTGAGTTGGGGGATAGACTGGGTTCCCAAGCTCCTCCCGGCTGGTTGCCGCGGAGGCGATCTGGAATTGATTCTCCAGACCGGCTTTCCTCACAAGGTCTTTCATGATATACTCGGCCATTGGGCTCCGACAGATATTGCCATGGCAAATAAAAAGTATCTTTTTCACGTTCTCCGCGCTCCGTTATAGTTTCTTTTTCTTCAGTATAGCAGATATCCTCCGGTTCGTCGAGCCTATGAAGCATCCATGCACCACTTTGGATCTGTCTGAGCAATTCTGTCTTGCCCCAGCCATGCTCCAACGCGGCATCGAGATACCACATCCGCTCCTCCGCTGTTTCACAAGCTTCCAAGATCGTTACATTCCGCGTCCACGCCAGCTTCAGCGCCTTTTCAAGCTGGGCCGGTGTGTTTCCATAGGCCAGATAGAAGGACCGCATGCGGCGCAGATTACGGGGCGAAAAGCCCTTTCGGTCCGGGTACTTTGCCTGGAGGTATTCAGCAGCCATGACAGCCGCGCACTTCTCTGTTCTGGCGCATACGGCCCTGCCGATCTCACAGTACAGCTCCGTCTCGGCCAGGTCGGAGCCCATCAGGGCATCCAGCGCCGAATGCAGAGAAGAATAGTCGTTTGGTTTCCGGATGTTCATAGCTGCTCCTTCCCGGCGTAATCCGCCTTAGTTCAAGGAAGCCGCAAAGGAAAACACGGAGAAGACTCCGCGCTTTCCTTTACGGCTTCCACTTATTATATCACTTGTACGATCTGCTCCCAGAGGAGAATATGCTTGTTATCCATCGCCCTATTGTCATGAAGATGGCCGAACAGCCAGTAATGGTACCTGGCCCGATTTTTGATCTTCTCCAGAAAGTCTGTCAGCCGGTCCGCCTGGGCATCGGGGAAAATCTTCTGTGTAATGCTGGTGGGGGCGCAGTGGGTCAGAATGTAGTCCACCGCCCAGTCATGGGCGTCCAGGTTCTTCCGGGCCTCCTCATACTCCTCATCGGAGGGAAGTTCCTCCGGCCACCATGATACGCCATTGACCCGGAACCTGGCCCTGCCTCTGCGCATCCGCCAGTACCGCTCCTCGAAGCCCGGTTCCTCCGGGTCCAGGATGCCATCCTGAATATCGTGGGAGGACGCCCCGCCCATGGTGAAGAATGTGTATCCTCCGATTTCAAAGACCTGCCCGCGCATGAGGTGCAGCACATGAGGCCGTACCTCATGGACCCTGCCTCCGTGCCACAGCCTTTCTGGAAGTGCGTTCAGCATGGTAAAATTCTCATGGTTCCCGTCCAGAAAGGCGGTCGTAAAGGGCTTGTCCTCCAGCCAGTCCAACCAATATTTCTCCGAGAGTGTTCCGCCCCAGAGTCCTCCGAAGTCACCTGTGACGATCACGCAGTCCTCCCGGCTCATCTCCTTCTGCTCCGGGAAGTATTTCATCCCGAAACGCTGGAAGCCGCCGTGTGTATCGCCTGTGATATAGACGCTCACGATGCGTTCCTCCAATCCACTTGTTCGATCTCCTGCTCCACCTCGGTACCGTCCCGGAAGGTGACCCGGATCCTGTCTTTTGCGAGGACGGTCACTTTTTCCACCAGCTGGTAGACCACGCTCTGATCCCACTCCGTCAGCTCCGCCGAATAAGCGCTCATGGCCAGCGAGGCGGCTTTGAGTCTCTGGCTCACCAGTTCATTTTTCTCATAGACCTGCTTAATCCGCGCCTTGTGTTCCTTGAGGTCTGCCATTGTGTTTGAGATCATGCGGAACCGCTCTGCGTAGTCCTCTGTGCCGCCTGCGGCGGACGCCTCCGCCAGCAGGCTGTTGAACTGCTTTTCCAGCTCCACCAGTGTCCGGTCAATGTCCGCGATGCTCATGGCCTCGCCGGGGATGGGCGCCAGCTCCTGCTCCATGGCTCCCATCAGCTGTACTTCCAGGGCATCCCTGCTGTCCATCACGCGGTTGATGGCGTTCAGGATCGCCTGCTGGAGCGGCTTTTCCTCCAGCGTTTCGGAGTGCTTGCAGTATTTTGCCCCGTAGTCCAGGCGGCTCCCGCACCGCCACACAGCCCGCTTGATCCCGCCCTTGTTCCACACGCACCGGCGGTAACCCGTCCCGCAGTGGCCGCAGAACATAAGATTTGTCAGGATGTACTTCCCGCTGTACTTGCTCCGCCCGGTGGGTGCGCTCTTGCTGGTACCGCCTGTCTGTGCCCTGCGCCGGGCCATCTCCAGCTGCGCCGCATAGAAGACGTCCCGGCTTACGATCCCCTCATGGTGGTCCTGGACCAGATACTTGGGAAGCTGGCCGTTGTTCTGGATTACCTTTTTACTGATGCAGTCTTGAATGAATGTCTTCTGGAGCAACGCGTCGCCGCAGTATTTTTCATTTGTCAGAATGCTCAGCAGGTTTTTAATGGTCCACTCCTGCTTTCCTATCGCGTTCAAGGTCCCCCGCGCCTCCAGCTTGCTCTTGATGGCCCGCAGGGTATCGCCAGCCAGGTACCTCTGGTAGATAAAGCGGACAGTCTCCGCCTGTTCCTCGTTGATCACTGGCTTCCCGTCCGGACCTTTCTCATACCCCAGCAGCCACTTATACTGCATCGTAACCCGGCCGGCTTTCATAGACTGACGCTGCCCCCAGCGGACCCGGCTGCTGGTGCTCTCACTCTCGGACTGAGCGAACGCACCGTGTATGGCGATGAGGAACTCGCTCTCCGGGTAGATGGAGTTGATATTCTGTTCCTCGAAGATGACCGGGATGCCCAGTTCCCGAAGCTCTCGGGTATAGTTGAGGGTGTCCACCGTGTTTCTTGCGAACCGAGAGACCGCTTTGGCCAGGATCATGTCGATCTTTCCCTGGCGGCACATCTGGATCATCTGGAGAAATTCTTTTCGCTTGCAGGTGGAGGTACCGGTTTTGCCCTCATCCGCGAATACCTTTACCATGGTCCAGCTGGGATTGTTCATGATCTTCTCAGTGTAGTAGGCAAGCTGGTTTTCATAGCTGGTGAGTTGTTCCTCGCTGTTAGTGGAGACCCGGCAGTATGCCGCCACCCGCAGATTTCTCTTTTTCTCCTGTTCTTGAGGTGCTTTCTCCTTGGCTGGGATCACAATAACTTTCGGCGCGGTTTCTGTCATGGCTGTCGTCCTCCTATGATCTGGCCGTTTTTCAGCTGGACCTGAATGCCTTTTCCTCTGTATGTGATCTGTTGAACGCTTTCGCGCAGGAGTTTCTGCTCCAGCTTCTCCATGATCGGATGGTTCCGGAAGAGCTTCTGGAGCCGTGTCGTCTCATATTCCTCCGCCCCAATGGCATTGAGCCTGTGTTCCGCCAGCCGAAGTGCCATATCTCTGGCCCGCTCTCCATCCACAGGTGGGGAACAGAGAACCTCTTCCAGCTCCCGACGCAGCCTTCTGGCTTCTACTGTTTCGACTCCTGTGTGGTCCGAGGCAATGCCTTCCGGGTTCTGGACAAGACGGTTCAGAAGCGACAGGGCCTGCTGTTCCACCCAGGCAGGCGGGGAACCGCCGCACAGCCGCCTCAGCTCCGCCTGTGCCGGTGTCTTCCTAATCAGGACCGCCCGGTCTTTGCGGCGCTCCCGTGCACTGCGGAACTGTTCCTCCGGGAGTATGGCCGGGTATCGGTCCGTCCCAATATATCGCACATCCTCCAGGATGCGGGCTACCATGTTTTTGTTCCACAGCCTGCCCTCGTCATAGGCGATTCCCCGTTCCTGAAGTGCATCCACCAGTGTCTTGTAGGGAGCTCCCGCCAGATAGGTCTGGTAGATCCAGCGGACTGTATTCGCCTCAGTCGGATGGGGAGTGTACGCTCCGAACTCCATCCGGTATCCGAAGGGCAGCTTTCGGTTGTTCGCCATCAGCGCACCGTCCTCTCGATAGGCTCTGTCAGCTCCAACCCGTTGATCAGCCGGAACCGCAGGCATTCGTTGCTCTCCACGATAACCTTTTCAACCAGTTCGCTGAACAGCTCCTCATCGAGCGCCTCCAGAAATTCCGGCCCGGTCTCCAATACCTCCAGCAGAACCTGAGTCTGCCGGATGGTCTGGTCCTCCTCGGACTCCAGGAACCGTTCCTTTTCCAGTTTGGCGGTGCGGAGCTGTTCAGCCAGCGTGTTGTTCCGGGTAATATAAACGTCAGGATCGACAAGGTCCTGCTGCTTCAGCTCGGCCAGTAGTCGTTCCTGACGGGTGATGTCTGCGATTTGTTTGTTGAGTTCTACGATGTCCAGGCTCCAAAGCAATTTCCCGTTTTGGGCTGTCTGGAGGTCCGTGAGCAATTGGGAGAGAACCGGCATTCCATGATGCCGCAACTTGTAATACAGGCGGAGGAAGGCACGTTCAAATTCAGATTCCGGGATCTGCGTGATCTGACATTTGTCAGGTGCCTTGTCATGGAGCCTGCAGGTCCAATAGGCGGACTTCCGACACTTTTTCCGCTTGAATACAGAACCGCAGGTCCCGCAGATGATGGTACCGGTCCATGGGTATGTGATTCCGGACTTTGGGCGGATCATAGCACCTTTCTGCTTCAGCAGTGTCTGTGCCCGGTCAAACACTTCCCGGTCAACGATGGCCGGATGACTGTCCGGTACGAAATATTGGTCATACTCACCCAGATTTCGTTTCTTCCTGTGGGGAAGTGCTCTGGTGGTATAAGTCTTTTGGGATAGCGAGTCACCAGCGTATTTTTCATTGTGAAGGACATATTGGATCGACGTCGTCTGCCAGTATGGGGTCTTATCTCTTGTAGGGATACCATACCGTGTGATCTCTTTTGCGATGTCCTCCATGCTGCGACCATTGAGGTACCTCCGGAAGATCAAGCGGATAATCTCGGCCTCCGCCTCGACGATCTCCAGCCCTCCGCCGACCAGACGGTATCCAAACGGTGCCTTGCAGGTGATAAAGCTGCCCTTTTTCATTTTCTTCTGGTAAGTCCAGCGGATATTTTCAGAGATAGACTCACTTTCTTTTTGAGCCATCATGGAGAATATGGCTGTCAGCAATTCTCCGGACATCTGAGCGGTATCAATGCCCTGCTCCTCAAAGCAAACCCCGATCCCCAGGTCCCTCAGTTCCCGGACCGCCATCAGGCTCTCACTGGTGTTTCGAGCGAACCGTGCGGTGGACTTTGTCAGGACCTTGTCGATGCGGCCTCTGCGGCAGTCCTTCAGGAGCCGTTGGAAGTCATCTCGCTTTTCTGTGGAGGTCCCGGTGATCCCCTCATCCGCGTATACGTCCACGAACTCCCATTCCGGGTTGCTGGTGATCAGCTCCGTGAAATAAGCGTTCTGCGCGGCGAAGGAGTGGAGCTGGTCCTCAGAGTCGGAACTGACGCGGGCGTAAGCGGCCACGCGCAGTTTCCGGGTTCTGTCCGGTCCGGAGGCTGGGATCGTGATCACGCGGGGGGACTTGTCCAATGCGAGGGAACCGCTGATTGCTGTCTGCCTTCTCATCTAAATCACCTCTGTTCGCCATACACAATACCCTAACACTGCCTGAAAAGCTATACCCAAATGCAACAACTATTGAGGTGGATATATGACGTCCGCCCCTGTTTCCACACGAAGCCGGGCGGCGATCTTACGGGCTTCTGCTTCACTGATGATACTGGCGTCCCGCAAGGCCCGCAGCAGGTTTACCATACCGATGTAGTTGATGTTCGCATTCATACTCTTTTCCTCCGAACAGAAATCAAGCTTCAGATCGCATCATTCAACAGGAAAACCCAGCTTTATCGACAGCCGGCGCAGATGATTATCCCAATCCATGCCGTTTTATCAGGCGGATCGGGTGGCCTTCATCTCAGAAGGATTGCGCATACGCCAGGGGGGTGGAGAGTTTGCTCTCTCCACCCCCGCTGACGTTCAGCTGGAGGCCGTTCTGATATTCCTCAGTCCTTATTGATGCGCAAAAGGCATGGAACGGCCCTCGCTGATGCTTTTGTTTTTCGCTGGTTATGGCTCTATTCGACACTACCTCCCGAGCCTTGGGCGGCAACTGACGGACCGTGCTGGCGCACGTCACGGGAATCTCACCCCTCCGAGGATCTCTCCGAGCTGCCCCCATTGCTTGTGGCTGTGGCTGGGCAGGAGTATCATTATCAGATTGCTGACGAGGGTCGGGCCGGACTTTCACGAAGTCCGGCCACAATGCGAAACAGCCCGCCACAGGTTGTTTTATGGACGGATGGGTACCGCTCTGCACCTTATTTGGCCGTCTTTGATGCGGGTCTTCCGCACAGATGGTCTTGGCGCATCCTCCAACGTCGCTTTAGCCTCCCTCTCGGGTGCCTCTCGTCAACTGACGTATCCCGTTGCCGGATATTCTGTTTTCAAAGAGCAGAGGAGAATAAAAACCCCTTCACTATATACAGGCAATAAGTAAGGGCTTTCACAAACGATTTTCCTAAAATTTTCGATTTTCTCCGTTTTGCACAAAAACTTTCAGCCGGTGTAAGGCATAACGCTCCCTACGGCTGACTGCTTGCTGAGTGAGGGAGAGCAGCTTTGCCACTTCTTCCTGGCTCATGTCTTTCCAGTAGCGGTAATAAAGCAGCGCTTGGTATTCTTTCTCCAGGCTGCGCAAGGCCTGGCGTAACAGCCGCAGTTCCTCTTGGCGCAGTACCTGTTCTTCCGGCTTCGAACCATCAGAAAATTGGCGTTGCTCATCCACCGTGAGCTGTTCCAGTGAGGTTTCCCGGCTGGGCAAAATCACGACAGCCTGTTTTTCCTGATCCACTACACGTCGCTCGGATTTAAGTCCCTGTTCCATATAGCGCATTTTGCGGTCGCTTGCTCTCAGTACACGCAGGATTTCCGGACATTTTTCAATACCGGGATAAAGCTTCTCGTAGTTGGGATAGTATCGGTTATATCGCGGCATGAGTCGTTCCTCCTTTGTATTTCGGTGGCTTTTGCGGGAAACCAGCGAAACACAATGGGGGGAGCGCGTATGGGATACCATTTTTTCATTTTTCTTCAGTTCCGGATTGCCTACATGGTTCCGGTACGGTAAAAACGCATCTATGCCGTCTGTCTCATAATTATGACATACCCACTGGCTGATCGTATCTGGCACAATGTCTCCTCTGCATGCCGCTTTCTTTCGCCCGATAGGTATCATTCTCTGCGATCCCGGCCGTTTCCTCCAAAATCAGGCTTTACTTTGTGACATAACAATGCTCCCTCCATGTTTGACAGTGGCCATTTTTTCGCTGCCTCTCATAGAGGCAATGCCGCAAATTCCAGCGGTGTCAGCGAAAAAAGTTGAGTAAATCGTCGAGAAATCTTGTAAAGGCCCCGCCTTATAGTAGAATAAAATCGAGTATCTTATAGAAGGGAGCTTGACAAACATGGCAATTTCGG
>JAUNGZ010000019.1:0-10050 GCA_030524205.1 Eubacteriales bacterium | reverse complement strand
CAGCCAGCCAGCCAGCCAGCCAAGGCTAACGTCGCCTTTTTTCCTTGTCAAGCGGGAAACTGCATAAAACATCCCGGCACATTTTGTCCGATTTATCACGGACGAGATGCGCCTTTTTGTGTTTCTATGCTTGAAATTGTTTGACAAGGAGGAACGAACGCGATATGAAAACACGAATACTATCCTGCCTATTGGCGTTTTGCGTGGTATTTACCATGCTCCCCGTTTCAGCTCTGGCGGCAGACGTGCCGTCAGAAACGGTATCGGCCACAATCCAACACGAATTGGACAGTGCCGGAAATAAAACCGGGCAGATGACCGCCAGCATTGAGGCGTATATGACCGACCCGGCCAATAAGACCCGGAGGGTCAAGCCCTGCGACATCATCTTCCTGATCGAGCAGAGCAAATTTATGAATACACAGAACGGCTCCGCCACCGCCGGTAACGAGCGCGCGGAGATCTTAAACGCCATGGAGCGGCTATTGGACGGGATGCCGACGCCCACCACCGGCGGCGAGCACCGGGTCGCCATTGCGGGCTATGGCCGCATCAACCATAAGGGGTATGGAGACACCTATGATCCGAAGCTCTACCCCGGCACAAAGCCGAGCAGCACCCCCAGCCTGAACACCGGTTACTATACCCTTTCCAATGGCGACCCGGAATTCCATTCCCAGGGCGGTTGGACCGAGTGGAACGCGCCAGGCGGCACTGATGATGATAAAACGGCCCTGCCCAAGCTGCCAGAAAACTACCTGACCGGGACAGCTTATAATACTGCTTTTATGACCGTTGCGGATGCCAAGCAGGTGATCGACGTTGATAAAATGGTGCCGTGGTATGCCGGGGCCGCGCGCATGGACGCGGGCTTGACCATTGCGGAGCAGTTGGCTCAAATTGCAAAAGCCGCAAAAGCATCCAGTGAATCCGGCGAGGACCGCAACCTGATTATCTGTATTGCCGCCAGCTCACTGCCGTATCAGAACAGCAATTCGTTCCAGATGCTACGTGAAGAAGCGGCGGTTGCGGCGGCAAAGAAGCTGAAAGAAGAATACGGCGCGACCATCTTTGGCTTGGGTGATTTCCATCCGCTGAACTTGCAAGGTGAGATGAGCGATCCGGAAAAGCAGCGGGATAACTTTAATGCCACGATGGCTACCATCTGCGGAAACAAGGACACGGATGCAACCACCGGCGCTGCATATTTCAAGGGCCTCAGTCAAGTACACGATATTGACGAGGCGCTCAACGAGCTGATGACCAAAATTGACGCGAATGTTGGCGCTGGCGCAACCGAAGAAATGAAGCTCAATGTGGGTACATTCCAAGAAATCCAGCCGGGGGACGCGGCGTCTCCTGCGGAGCACTCCTGGAGTGAAGTCAAAACGAACCATCACATTTTGCTTGCCAGCAATATCCGGGAGAGCGCCTCGGTGGATTACTACCGTTTCACCGGATATGATAGAGGCGGGAACCCGCAGTTTGAAGCAAAGCCGTCCAGACATACCGAGTTGAGCCTCGCGGATATTGGCCGTGGGAATTCCATTCAGACAGCCTTGACTGTCCTGCCGGTCCCGCCGCAGGGCGAGGGCGCTCCCTACGGGGAAAAAGTCGTGATCACCATTTCCGATCCGGTCTGCATTGATTATGAGTGGATTGGGCGGTGGAGTCCAGAGCTCGACCCGCCCGCGCACGAGCACGCTGCCCGCACCACAACGCATACGCCCGCCAGCCCGACGCAGAATAAAAATCCTGGCGATCAGCTTCACTTGAAGTTTGGCGGCTGGTATCGCCTGTGTGATGAAGCGGTGGACAGCGGCAGCAGCAACACATGGACCTATGACGGCAACACCTATGTGAAATACACCGGCACGGTGTTTCCGTCGTTTGGCAGCGACCTGAAACTGTTTGGCCGTTGGCTCCCCGAGATCCATGTAAACTTCCATTGGGCGGGTTCCGTGATTCCGGGAGACGAGGACGGAAAGGACATCGAGCCGCCGTCTGCGCTGACACTTCCGCTGAATGAGAACGGGACATACCAGTATCAGGCAGAGAAGCCTGCTGTGAGCGGTTACGAGTTTGATGGCTGGTATCAGGACGCCGCCTGTACGGAAAAATATGATGACAGTGGCGAAACCCTGACGGCCAATACCGACCTGTATGGCCGGTGGGTCAAACTCGGCACCAAGGAAGTGACCTTCCAGGTTGAGAACGGCGCCTGGAATACAGAAAGCGAATGGTATAAATCCGGAACCGCATCCGATGATGGTTCTTCGACGGTCACGGTTCAAGTCCCCCTGCGCGACGGCAAGGGTACATTGGCCTCTGCTCAGGTGCCTTCGCTTACAAACAGCGATATGACGCCGGGCGAGGGCTATAAAGCTCCCGGTGCATGGAGCGGCGACGCCCCGAACACGAATGCCGACGCGATCACGGAGGACGGGGAATATCACTATACCTACACATTCCCCAATGCGGAGGCTTATACCGTCACCTACTGCTGGACAAGCGATACCACGGAGACCCCGGAGGATGTGACGCTTCCGGAGCAGCAGAGCCAGTTGGAGGATCAGTCTGGCGGAAAGCCCACCTTTACCATTGCGTCCGTGTCTGCCGCTGATACCGGCTGGAACTTCACCGGCTGGAACACAAAGGATGATTTGCAGGGGACCACATACAACGGCGGAGCTGCCTACACATTTGACAACGGGACTTCCGAGAAAAATATCACCCTCTACGGCAAGTGGACGCATGATCCATGTACGGTGATATTCCGCGCCGATTATGAGGGACTGCCAAGCCGTGGAAGTCTGCTTGTGGATGATGAAGTGAATGGTGAGGGCGCTGACCCTTGGAGCTGCCAAGTGCCTTATGGATCGAGTTTGTCCGAGGAGAAAACAGCTCTCCCTGTCCCGATTCCCGGCAGCGAAGCAGCGTGGTATTTCAAGGATTGGGATTTGGACGAGGACAATTCTGACGATCTCTTTTATATGGGCCAGGATATTCTGGAGATGCCTGTGCGCTCTGACCTGACCTTTATTGCCCAGTGGTGGCCTGTCGTGACTTTCCACGCCAACTCCGGCGCATGGGAAGATAACAGTACGGAACAGCATGTGAAGGTCCCAGCCGGGGCCGACAAGATTGACCCTGTGAGTCCGCCGGTTCGGGACGGTTATACCTTCCTTGGATGGTACGACGGGGACGGCAGGCTGATTGATTTTGAGACGGAGACAATCAACGAAAACACCGGACCCAAGGAGTATTATGCGCACTGGGCCGAACATGTGACCGTCACCTTCCGCATTGTCAACGGCACATGGTCGGGCGGCGAGACGGAGGATAAGACCGTGCCCATTGTGCTCTATCCGCAGGCGGACGGTTCCGCAAGCGGTACGCTGGACGCAAGCTATGTGCCGCAGATTATGATCCCAAATCCGGGCTATGAAAGCGCCGTGGGCGGTTGGGATGTGGTTCCCAACACAGAGCCGAATGGCATATCGCAGTCGGTGACGTATACCTACAAATTTGATCATGCCGGTTCCGGCGGCGATGTCGGCGGCGGTCACGGCGGCGGGACCGTCACCACAAAATACACGCTGACCTATGAGTCGAACGGCGGGACACAGTACAAGGACGAGCGATACCCGCGCAATACGGCGGTGCAGTTGAATAAGCTGCCGTCCCGCGAGGGCTACCAGCTCACCGGCTGGTATGCGGATAAGGACCTGACCCAAAAGATCAGCGAGGTCAAGATGACCTCCGACAAAACGGTTTATGCCGGGTGGCGGGCGTCTACCGTGCCTGATATGCTCAATGGAGACAGCCATTTTGCCTATGTGGTCGGCTACACGGACGGCACGGTGCGCCCGCTGGATCATATCAGCAGGGCCGAGGTTGCCGCAATCTTCTTCCGCCTCCTGAAACCGGAGGTCCGGGACGGGAACCTGACGGAGCGCAACACATTCAGCGATGTGACGGAGGGGATGTGGTGCAATACCGCGATCTCCACAGCGGCAAGGCTGGGCATCGTCAAGGGCCGCTCCCAGGAGACATTCGATCCGGATGCCAGCATCACCCGCGCGGAGGCAATGACCATGATCAACCGTGTGCTGTGCCGCATACCGGAGACGGAGAGCGACCTGCTTCCCGGCATGACTATCTGGCCGGACAACCAGCCGGACGCATGGTATTATCTTGCGGTGCAGGAGGCCACCAACAGCCACAGCTTCACGCGCAAGGGAGAAGCGTTTGAAACATGGACGGCGCTCACCAAAGATCCCGATTGGAACCGATACGAGGCAAAGTAACGAGGCCGTGTGCGGCCTTCCCGTTCCATGGCCTTGGGGGAGCCGGGCTGCCGGTTATCGCTCGCGGTCCGCTGCCTCCCGCTCTGCGCGCTGCGCTTCCTCGGCTGTGCCCGAAACGGGACAGGGAAAAACGGGGTGCAGACCCAAACGCGGCGGTGCGGACTGCGCGGGAAACCTGCAAAATATGAGGGCATTCCAAAACTTCTCCATGACCCGGCATAGCAAAAGCACGCCAATAAATTTGTGTGGCAAAAAGCCGGGGACCCTGGTTTCCAGGATTCCCGGCTTCACTTATTTGGGGCTTGTTGAAAAATGCGCCAAGTCAGGTCGGCGCTAACAAGGAAAGATGTATATGCTAATTAATAGTAAGGAACAGATTCAGATGCTCTGCGTTGCCGCGGAGCAATTTGAGCGGTGCACGGAGGATTTCCTGTTTGTTTGTGATCTTCAAACCAACCAATATTGGTTTTATGGGAATTATGCAAAGGACTACGCGCTGAACGATGGCGCCGGTCATCTTGTAACGCCGGAAGCATTTCTGGCTGTCGTGCATCCGGATGACCGGGAGATGCTTAGAAAAGAAATCGCGGATATTACGGCTGGCGTCAAAGATACGCACCGGATGAATTATCGCTGGGTTAAACGAAACGGCGATGTCGTATGGGTGAATTGTCAGGGAAACGCGCTCTGCGATGAGAACGGCGCCCCAAGGGCCTTTGTGGGCCGTGCGTCTGACAAATCGCTCATCCATCTATATGACCCGATGACCGGGCTGTGGAATAAAACAAAGCTGCTTGACGATTTGGAGCACAACACATGGCCTGGCGCCAAGTGCCTGATGATGATTGATATTGCGAACATGGCGGCCGTCAATATGGTCCATGGCCGGGAATACGGGGATGAGATCGTCAAAACGGTCGCCCGGAAGCTGGAGCGGATTCCGGAGGTGTTGGCGGCTTACCGTGCGGACACGCAGAATTTCATCGCGATTGTCAAAAGCACAGAGGATTGTACCGAACATAGATGCCTGGACATGTGTGCGGCGAAGAAAGTCTTTGACGATCTGGCGAAAAGCACAGCGGAGCAATGCACACTGACCGCAAGTGCCGTACCGGCCAGCAAAAAACTGTATATCGACGCATCCCAGATGCTGGACACGGCCTATTTGATGCTGCAAAGCCAGAAAAGAACACAAAAAGGCTGCCTGAAAACCTATCACGAAGAAGATATAGAGCGGCAGAAGCGGACTTACATACTGATCAAGGAAATGGAGGCCAGCATCCAGAACCAGTTCACCGGGTTTTATTTGGAATATCAGCCTCAGATCCAGGCTGGTACATATCAACTATATGGAACCGAAGCACTCCTGCGCTACCACTCGCCAAGCTTTGGCGATATTTCCCCTGTTGAGTTCGTCCCGCTTTTGGAGCAGACTCACATGATCTCCGCAGTTGGGCTGTGGGTGATGGATCAGGGCATCCGGCAGTACAAACGCTGGAGCCGCATGATGCCGGAGATTCACATGAGCGTGAATGTTTCTCCGGTCCAGTTTGAGGATTCCGCTCTGGGCGAGAAGGTGACGCAGCTTTTCCGAACCCATGGTGTGTCTGGAAGCAATTTTACCATTGAGATCACAGAGTCGGCCCACCTGCTGGACAGCCCGCGATACAGGGAAATCCTGCACAAGCTCCAATGCCAGGGCATCCAGATTTCCATTGATGACTATGGCACAGGGTACTCAAATGTCAGCTATTTGAAAGTCCTGCCGGTCAGTGAGATTAAAATTGACCGCATTTTTGTCAGCAATATCAAAAAGGGTTCTTACAATTATAATCTCATCCGCATCATCCTGGATTTTGCCAGAATGAACGGCATCCGCGTCTGCTGTGAAGGCGTGGAAAGTGTGGACGAGCTCGGCATTTTGGAAAGCATCAAAGCGGATATATTCCAAGGCTATCTGTTCCATAAGCCATGCCTGCCCGATGTGATCGAAGAAACCTTCCTGAACAGCGGCGCAACAGTCTTCGCCCAATATCAGCAGTCCATCCGGCAGATCGCCCAGGAAGTCAATGAACTTGGCGCTTTGGATTTTGACACGAAGGATATTCTCCGTGAAAACGACGTTGGGCTTTGGATGTTCCAGGTGGAAGATGATAACCGGCGCTGGAAAATGTATCTGAACGACGGCAGGCGCGGCGTGCTTGGCATGGATGAGAAGCTGTCCCCTGACGAGTGCTACCAGTATTGGCTGGGCCGGATTCATGCGGACGATGTGGCGGCGGTTCAGGCGGCGCTTGGCCGGGCGGCGAAGACCGCCACGCACCAATATGTTGCTTACCGCTAGCGCCACCCCCGCCGCGGATATATCAGAGTGGTCGGGTATGGCGTCCGGCTTGCCACGGTTCCGGGCAGAATTGTGCTTGGCGGCTACCACCTTGTTCTGGATGATGCCGTTTATACCGAGATCGTGAAAGAGCGGATGAGGCGCAGCATGCCGGCTGATAACCGGGCGGATGCCGGCGCGCACGATCCGGACGGGATCTGTGTTGCGCTGCAGGAGTGCCCAAACTTCAAAGAAGCAACCCGGAGGATATGGACCGACTTTTTGCAGGACAGAACTGATGTGGAGAGCTTTTCGCCGGACTGCGCCATCATCGGAACAGGCGCCCATGAGATATTCCGAAACCGGGAAGAATTTATGAAGGATCTGACCGACCATGCGGAAGAGCGGGACAACATCCGGTTCGAGGTCAGGAATTTCTGGTGCGATGAAAAGGCTGTCGCGCCGCAGGCGGTTCTGACCTACGGCGGGATGCATGTCTGGTGGCAGAGCGACGATAAACGGGTCGTCATTGATATGGACAGCCGGTTCACCATGCTGTTCCGAAAAGAGGCGGATGGCTGGAAACTGGTGCATGTGCATCATTCGGTGCCGGATCGTGAGCAGGCAAGGGAAGAATACTACCCGAAGAATATGGCAGAACAGCTTCGGGCGGAGCAGGAACGCGCAGAGCGTTACAAAATGCTTGCAACAAGGGATGAACTGACCGGGCTGTATAATTTCAGGCAGCTTAAAAAGTCGTTCCGTGCCATCAAAAAAGACGGAGACTGGCTGTTTGTCGCAGATATAGACAATTTCAAGAACATCAATGATACCTACGGCCATTTGGCTGGCGATTACATTCTGCAAGAAGTGGCCAGAGTGTTTATGGAGTCGGTGCGTTCCGAAGATGTTGTCTGCCGGCTGGGCGGAGACGAATTTGTCTTGATTTGCAGCGGGCTTTCTGGCGAAAAAGCTGCGGCGGCTTTTTCCCAGCGTCTGCTCCATAACCTTGAGCAGATCACGCCCGGCAATGGCGAGTGGTACGGCCTTTCGCTCGGCGGCACACCGCTCCGTCCGGGCGATACCATGGAAAGTGCCGTGGAGAGAGCCGATTCTGCATTGTATGCGGCAAAGGCCGCAGGGAAAAACACCTGGAACATTGCGCTGTGACAAAGCGATGTTCTAAAATGGGATGCTGCTCCCCCCAAAAAACCAATTTCCAACACGGAGGTGCTTTACATGAAGAAAATCACAGTGCTTCTGTTGCTGACAAGCCTGCTCTTTCTTCTCTGCGCATGTGGGGAAAAACAATTCGCGGTATTCACGGTAGTTGAAGGTGAAAACCCGCCTGCATCGGAGCCGGTTGAAACAACATCCCCCGTGCAGGAGACGCCGGATTCTGGCACGGCCATGGTCAGCGCCATTTATGCGGATGAGGCATTTTTTTCCGATCATGACGCCTTTGACGAGTTTTCAGAGGATGATTCCGAGTATTCGGTTAAGGTGGCGTTTACGACGGATGCCGCGGTCGAGGATTTTAAGTTTCTCCGGCTCGGCTTTGTGGATGCCGACGAAACCGGAAAGTTCCAGTTTGAGATCGCAGAGGAATTATACACGCTGGAGGAGTTGTCGCCGCAATGCCCCCTGGTGGTTGATGTTACCCTGGAGGGAATCGTCCCGGATCGGGGCATCTCTTATGTGGACCAGGACGGCGCCGTGAAGTATTATGCGCTCCAGATGAGCGGGAAAGACGATTCCCTGCTGCTGACTGAATTTGATGCGCCCCTGTAAAAAAATATGCGAAAAATGCGAACGAAGATCTCTGCTATTCCACTGCCGAAAATCAAAGATGGTTCTCCAGCGCCCATCGGAGAAGGGTGTGGAGCGCCTTGGCCGTCTGCCGGGAGGTGATTCCCGCTGTCCCCATGGCTCTTTCAGGTAATGAAACTCCTCCGGCACAGGTTTTCGCAGTCTGCCGAACTGAATGCCCCGCTGTCTGGCCGCCGCAATCCCTTCCATCTGCCGCTGGCGGATATTTTCATGCTCAGTCTGCGCCACATAGGAGAGGATCTGCAAGGCCAGATCCGCCACAAAAGTACCCGTCAGATCCGTTCCGGTCTGGCGGGTACCTAACATTGTCGCAGTTATCCTTTTCTCCGCTGCTGCGTGGCGGAAATCAAGTCTCCGCCGTATGGATGAATAAGCAACAGCTCCTTTTTTCCCTTTATGAGCTTCTCCAAGCCCTCCGACCGTGCGGAGGGTTTGGAGAAGCCGGGGGCCGCAGCCCCCGAACTTCCTTTCGATTTCTTGAAGATCACTTCGCATTTCTAAACATAAAGGTTACGATCTGTGCGCGGGTGCAATCCAAATTCGGGCTGAACATGCTATCCCCGGTGCCGTTGGTGATGCCCTTGGACACGGCCCAGGCCACGGCGTTGGCGTAGTAGGCGTCGGAGGCCACATCCGTAAAGGACGCGCCGGACGCAGCCGGGGAGCCTGCCGCCCGATAGAGGAACGTCACGGTCTGCCCACGGGTCACGGTGGCGTCCGGGCTGAATGTGGTCGCGCTCGTGCCAACGGTGATACCCTGCTTCACCGCCCACAGAACCGCGTCATAGTAGTAGGCTCCGCTCTGCACATCGGTGAACGGATTGCTGCCGGTAGCCTTGGGCGAACCGGCGGCCCGCCAGAGGAACGTCACCATCTGGGCACGGGTGCAGCTCAGGTTGGGGGAGAACGTGGAGGCGGAGGTACCTGTGGTGATGCCGTTCTTCACGGCCCAGGCCACGGCGTCCGCATAGTAGGCATCGGCTGGAACATCGGTGAAGCCGGCGCCGGGTACGGGTTCCTGACGTGTCTCCACAAAAGCGGCCTTGACCTCCACCTTGGAGGCGGGCATGGTAAAGGTGTACTTCGTGTCGCTTTTCTTGGTGAGCTTCAACTCGTTGCCCTTGCTGTCGGTCGCCACCAGCTTATCCAGCTTGTAGCCCTTGTCCGGGGCTACCGTGATGGTCACGGTGTCGCCCTTCTCCGCCCGGTTGGGGCTGGCGGTCACAGCGCCATGCCTGGCGCTTTCCACGCTGACGGTATAACTGCTGGAGCCGGAGGTGCCGGAACCGCCGCTGGAGCGGACGCAGGTGTACTTGCCGTTTGCATCCGGGCCGGTCACGGTGGTGCGGGTGCCGCCGGTGATGGTCGCCACCGCGTTCTGCTCCGCCCCTTCGCCCTTCGTCACGGTGAAGCTGACCGTCCGCGACACGGTCGCGGCGCCGGATTTCAGGATGGTGATCGTGCCGCCGTCCGTCACCTCGTCCACGGCGTCCTGCAGGCTGGCGTAGTTGGTGGTCACGCCACCCTTTGTGATGGTTGCAACCGTGGGATTCGTACTTGTGATCTCAACAACGCTGAATCCGTGGG
>JAUNGZ010000003.1:89827-144731 GCA_030524205.1 Eubacteriales bacterium | reverse complement strand
GCCAGCGTGCACAGCAGGCTGACCGCCACACGGACGATATGTACCGGCTGGCTGAGCAGCAGACAGCCGACAACCAGCAGGATCAGAAAAACCAGCGCGCCCGCGCCGACCGCCCAGATAAATTTACCGCCCGGCGCGCGCTTTGCGGAAATCAGAGCCGCAATCGCACAGCCGGCCGCCAAAAAAGCGAGCGCACACGGCGCAACCGCGCCTTCACCCAGCGTCCCCCGCTGTACAAGGATCGAACCTGCCAGCATGAGCAGCAGCGTCGTCAACAAGCCGGCTGCCGCCGCCGGCAGCAGTATGCCGACGGGCGACCGGCCCTCATTGGTTTTTCTCATCATTTGCGCAACCTCCCGCCGAAATATAGATGGTTTATCCTATTCGGCAAGATACGGGTTTATTACTTGGCGCCCTTATCGGCATCCTTGGGAGCTTCGACCGATTCGACCGGCTCGGCTTCCTTGCCGCGGATCGCCCAGCGGTAAACCTTGAGCTTGGTGCGGTCGCCCGACGTTTCGATAATCAGCACATCGTCCTTAATGTTGACGACGCGGCCGATAAAGCCACCGATAGTCGAAATTTCATCACCCACCGCGATCGAATTGCGCATTTCCTTTTCGGCCTTATCGCGCTTGCGCTGCGGACGGATCAGCATGAAATAGAACAGAACGATAATGATGACCAGCGGCGCAAAGCTGCCGATCGCCTGAAGATATTGCTGTCCACTTGGCATTTGTTACACCTCCTTGTGCATTTTGCCGTTAATACTAAGTATTATACTGGATTCGGCGGTAAATTACAAGCCCTATTTTCGCCGGAATAGGACAGCCTTTGCGCCGCATAGGGTACCTTATTCTGATGAAACGAGGTGCGTTTCCCATGTTGCTTCCCGCCCTGTTCGCGCTTGGCGGCGCGTTCTTTTTTTTCGTCCTGCGCGTGCAGGGCGCAGACGGCTCTTTCCCCAAGCCGCTTTCCCCCGAGGAGGAGCACGATTATCTGGTCAAAATGCGCGAGGAGGGCGACGAAAAGGCCCGTGAAGCGCTGATCGAGCACAACCTGCGGCTGGTCGCGCATATCGTCAAAAAGTATTACGCCGCGAGCGCCGAGCAGGATGATTTAATCTCGATCGGCACAATCGGCCTGATCAAAGCGGTGAACACCTTTAAGCCGGATAAAAACATCAAGCTCGCGACCTACGCTTCCAAGTGCATCCAAAACGAACTGCTCATGCATTTCCGGCAGAAGCGCAAATCGGCGGGCGAGCTGTCGTTATCCGACGCGCTCGATACCGACGGCGACGGCAACGCCCTCGCTTTGCAGGACGTGATCTGCTGCGAGGACGACGGGCTTTCCGCCGTCGACGAGCACGACCGCTACGACGCCATGCACCATGCGCTCGCCTGCTGCCTCTCGCCGCGCGAACGCGAAATCATCCGGCTGCGCTACGGACTGGGCATTCCCGCCCCCATGCCCCAGCGCGAAATTGCAAAGCGGCTCGGCATCTCCCGGTCTTACGTATCCAGACTGGAATCCAAAGCCCTGTCCAAGCTGAAGGCGGAATTTGAGAAAAACGAGAAATAGCGCCGCCCCGCAGCATGCGCCGCGGCGGGCTGCCGGCAGCCCGCGCGGTGTACGAGACGGCGTGGGAAGCGCTGCATCAACGGCGGGGCGGCTCAATAA
This sequence comes from Eubacteriales bacterium, assembly GCA_030524205.1. Taxonomy (GTDB): domain Bacteria; phylum Bacillota; class Clostridia; order Oscillospirales; family Butyricicoccaceae; genus Agathobaculum. The sequence continues at coordinate 143,048 of JAUNGZ010000003.1, read as the reverse complement.
CAATAATAAAGAGCAGAAGGTCCGATGTGCGAAAACGCCGCTGACCTTTTGCTCTTTTTGCCGCCCTGCGGATCCGGCGAAGCGGAATCCTTGACGCCGGCCGTTTGGGCGCGGCAAACAAGACGCTCACTTCTGCCCGGCCGTTGCTTTGAGCCGCTCCAATTCACGCTCTAAATATTGTATGGTGTTGCGCTGCCGTGCAATAATCTGCGCCATGGTTTCCTGCGGCGTGCTGATGGCCTCATGCTCCGCATACAGCCCCAGCGTGCCCTTTTCATAGGCTTTGCGCCAATGATAGGCCGCGCGCTCGATGCGTTTGTAGCCCAGCACCCGGGTCGGCAGACCGGCTTCCTCAAAGATTTGCTGAGGCCCCGCGCCCTCCAAGTACCGCTTCATAAAATGCTGTTTGAATTCATTTGTATAGCATATCTGCGTTTCATTGACCGAGCAGACGTTGGGATTGCGCGCCAGCATGCCTTGTTCTTCCGCTGTAAATGTTCTTCTCACCGCATATGCCCCCATTTCCTTCGTGTCGGGTTTACGATGGAAACCGCGCGGCATAACCCCCACCCTTATTGGGCGGCGGGTTACTACATAATCTGTATTATGTAGTTGGGGCAGCGCCTGATTTCCGATACTGAATACTTATATTATGCCGTATCCGACTCTGCAACGCAAGAGGTTTGACGCAAAAAGCGTCTGCCGTGTGCGGTAACAAACGCATATTATCCGCTGAATTCCCTGTGCGGACATGCAGACGAGGCCTGACCGCGCTTTCCATTTCCGGCCAGACCTGTGTTCGAGAGCTTTCAGCACATGCTTACTACATAATACAGATTATGTGGTTTTGCCCGTCAACCGGAGCATAGCAGCCCTAAGCGGGACAGCTTCTTTTCATGCTCCTTCGCACTGGTGGCCGTATAAATTCGTGTGGTTTCAACGCTGGCATGGCCAAGCACATCCGCAAGATGCGCCAGATCGCGCTCCAGCCTATAATATGTCACTGCAAACAGATGCCGCAGATTATGCGGGTACACCTTTGCCGCATCAACCCGCGCTTCTTTGCACAGGCGCTTCATCGCAGCCCAAATGTTGCTGCGATCCAGAGGTTTTCCCGTGCGCGTCACAAAAACCGGTCCGGAAGCGATTCCCACGCGCTTGCAATACTGCAGCAAGCGCGCCGTCAGCTCTCCGGGCAGGAACACCAGCCGCTGCTTTCCTTTATTATGAACGCGCGCGCGGCCTGTTCGCAGCGCCTCTACGGTGACAAACCGATGCTCGCTTACCCGCAGCCCCGTGCTGCAAATGGTCTGCATCAGCAGGTACAGACGTTCGTTGCTCCGGCTTTTGGCCGCATGCAGCAGGCGCTGATATTCCGTTCTGCTCAACTCGCGGTCGGAGGGACGAAAGCTCTGCCGCTGCATCTTAAACAGCTTAACGCGCATTTCATACCAGCCCAGAAACGAAAACAAGCTGTTAACCGCCACCAGCATTGAATTTGCGCTCGACAGCTTGTACCGTTCGGTCAGGCCGTGTTTAAATGCGATAACAGCTTCCTTGTTTACAAGGCCGCCGTCAAGCGAGGCCATAAACAACCCGATATCGTGCATATACTTCATTATGGTGCTTGCGCTCCGCTCCTGCTCGCGCAAATACTGCGCAAACGCCCGGCAATGTCCGGGCGTCAATTGTTTTTCCTGCATGCAATCACTCTCCGTTCCCGATTCACCAACGGCTAAATCAGGGTTTATTCTATCGGCTTTCGTCACGTACTGCGGCGTTTACCAATATACACCTTAGGTTTGCCTCCGGCATATCGTATTATACCACCCCCCCAACCCACTTTAAGGTCGGCGGCGTACCGCTTTTCCCGCACTCACCAGATTTCTTTTGTTTCCTTTTTTATATTAGCATACCATATTTTGTCTATTTTGTCTTTTTGAAAATTTTTCCTATTTCTTGCCGGCCGCTTTCCCGCTGCCCGGTGGTTCGTGTCATTCTATTTCATATATTTTCTCGATTTTTTTGTATAAACGCTTGACTTTCTGCCATAGTATATTGTATAATAATTTTCGTCAGTTTGGATGACACTTCTTTTATAGCCGAATTGTGTAAAGGTAGCACGACAGACTCTGACTCTGTTTGTGAGGGTTCGAATCCTTCTTCGGCTGCCAACGAAAAAAGCCCTTGTAACGCAGATATACTGCGGCTTCAAGGGCTTTTTTCTTATGTATGCGGCTTGCCGGTCCAAATTTTAATAAAAGCGCCGAAGCGCCCCGAGGCCAAACGGCTCCGGGGCGCTCTTCTTCTCTCTTCTCAAGCTCTCTTTTATGCGCCGCGCAGGGTCAGCACCATCAGCACGACCGCCGATACCGACAGCAGTGCGCCAATGATCCGCGACAGTCTGGTCACACCGCGGATGCTTACCGCGTGAAACGATTCAAACGAAATCACCGGATACGGCAGCAGCAGGAACGCAAGCCCTGCCACGAGCTGGCCGATATAGGCGGCGAGCATATACAGCGGCCCGTTCCCGCCGAAAAACGCGCTGCCGAGAAAGCCCAGACCACCCACGAAGATCAGCAGATACATCGCGGTTTTGAACCGTTTGTCCTTTTGCACATATTCTTCGGTGCGCGCGCGGCACTCCTCGCTGCAAACATTGAACGAGCGCGTGTGCGCCTTTGCTTTCAGCGGCTTTTCCGGCAGTTCCCTGCCGCAGTAAACGCATTTTTCCATGGTGTTCTCCTTATTTTTGCCGGTAGCTCTTGAACGATTCCAGCACAACGCCGATCTCGTCGTCCTTCAGCAGCTTGGGCTCGCCCACCGCGCGGGCGCGGTAACACAGCTCGGCGCAGAACTCGATCTGCTCGGCCACGTCCATCGTATAGCTGATATTGCCGCCGCAGGCGAGCAGGCCGTGGTTGCCGAGCAGGCAGGCATAGCTTTCGCCCATCGTATCGAGCGCGCACTGCGCCAGCTCATAGGTGCCGAACTGCACATAGGGCGTGCAGGGCACCTCGCGGCCCGCATAGGCGATCAGATAATGCAGCGGCGGGATGCCGAGGCCGAGGCAGGCCAGCGTGGTCGCAAAGCGCGAATGCGTGTGCACGACCGACCGGATGCCCGGTCGCTTCTGATAGAAAATGCGGTGCATATCGACCTCGCTCGAGGGCTTGCGGTCGCCGTCCACCTTTTCCCCGTCCGGCGTCATGACGACCACGTCGGCGGGCTCGGTCTTAAAATAATCCATCCCGCTCGGGCTGATGGCGAACAGGTTTTCTTTTTCATTGTAAACGCTCAGGTTGCCGAAGGTGCCGACCGTCAGGCCGCGCTCGATCATCGCTTTTCCGTATTCGACCACCTGCTCGCGTTCCGCTTGCAGCAGCATAGCAGTTCCTCCTTTATACGGGCAGCGTGATCTGCCCGTGGTTTACAACGCGGTCCGTAACGCCGTCCCGCAGAAAGCGGTCGGCCTCGCGCATCAGCATAAACGGCGATTTCGGGATCGCGTCCACCGTCGTGCCCGCGATATGCGGGGTCAGCAGCACGTTGTCCATCCGCAGCAGCGGGCTGTCCGCCTCCAGCGGCTCGGCGTCGTACACGTCGAGCGCCGCGCCCGCCATGCAGCCCCGCGCGAGCGCGTCCGCCAGCGCCTGCTGGTCGACCAGACCGCCGCGCGCGGTGTTGATGAAATACGCGGTCTTTTTCATGCGCGAGAAATATGTTTCGCCGATCATGTGCTCGGTTTCGGGCGTCAGGCGCAGATGGAGCGAAACGATATCCGCCCGTTCAAACAGCTCCTCGAGCGAGCCCGTCAGCTCGATCCCGTCCAGCCCTGCCTTTTCCAGCCGCTCGCGCGAGGTATACGCGTCAAACGCGATCATCGGCACGCCGAGCGCCTTCAGCCGGCGCGCGAGCGCGACGCCGACGTTGCCCAGCCCGGCCAGACCGACCAGATGGCTGTTCAGCGTCATCAGAAAATCCGAGTTGTAAAAGCTCTTCATCCACTCGCCCTGCTTGATGCGCGCGTGGGACAGCGCGATGTCGCGCGTCAGGCACAGCATCATACCGAGCGCGAAATCGGCCACCGGCTCCGCGTTGCGGATGACGTTGAGCACCGGGATGTTCCTTTCGCTCGCCGCCTTGAGGTCGATATGCTCCATGCCGCCGCGGCAGGTCAGGATCAGGCGCAGCTTCGGCGCTTTATCCAGCAGCGCGCGCGGCGCCGGGCCGAAATGGGTCAGCAGGATATCGGCATCCGCAATCGCCTCGTCCAGCCCCTCGGCATACGGCACGGCCTCGGGCCCGCCGCGTTCCAGCTTGAGCTGCCGGGCGGTGAATTCCTGCTTATCCGGCGTGCCCCAGAAGCATTTCACGATCTCGCCGCAGCATACCGCGCTCTCGCGCAGCGCCTGCGCCATCGTGTCGGGCGAAACGAACGCGTCGCCCACCACGACGATCTTCTGCGGGGTTTGCAAAATATCTTTCATAGCGTAGTTCATCCTTTTTCAAAAACAGGGCCGCTGCGGCGAAACGCAGCAGCGGCCTTGCGGGTATCTGTTTTGTCGTCAGAGAGTCCGCGGCCTGTCAGCCCGCGACGTATTCGTTTGCGCTGCGCTCCAGATAATCGACAAAGCGCGCGCGGTTCTTCTTGAACAGGAAATACAGCACGAAGTACAACACGATCACAGCGCCGATGATGATCGGGTTCTGGGACCAGAACGCGTAGAACAGACCCGCGATCAGCGGATGGCACATAATGCCGAAGCTGATAACATAAACGCCCGCCTGCGAAAGCTGGAAGCCCGCGTCGACCGCGACCTGCGTGAACGTCGGAGCGAGCTGCGAGCAGACGACCATGCCGAGCGAGAACCAGATCGCGCCCGAAACAACGCTCTTGGCGATATTGCCGTTGGAAACGCACACAAAGATTTCCACCATGTACGGCAGCGCGCACAGGTCGGCCATGGGCAGGATGGTGTTACCCGGCAGAACAAACGCAAGACCGAGCATAATCGGGATCAGGATGATGCCGGTAACCAGCGTGTTGGGCTCGCCGTAGCCGCAGGCGTCGTTGACGGAGAGGTACCACTCGCGGCCCTCGCCCGATTTGGAGGCGCGGGACTTGTAGGCGTCGGTCAGCGTCGTGAACGCGGAAGCGAAGATGCCCGCAACCTTGGGGAATACCGCCATGATCGCCGCGGTCGAAACCGCCGCCGAGGTGACCGTGCCCCACGCGGTCAGCGCGCCCGCGCCGAACAGCGCATTGAAGTTGCCGATAATGCCGATCAGCGCGCCGATCACCAGACCGATGAACATGGGCTCGCCCAGCAGGCCGAGCTTCTTCTGCAGGGTCTGCGCGTTGAGCTTGATTTTGTTAAAGCCGATCTTGCCGAGCAGCCAGTTCATCAAAACGGCGAACGGCAGGCTTTCCAAATGGTGCGGCGCGGTCATACAGCAGTTTTCGTATTCATAATAGGTCGACCAGCGCTTGGCGCACGCCTCGGAGAACAGCAGGATGTACAGAAGCTGGGTGACCATCAGCACCATCGCCAGCATCATGCTTCCGGTCAGCGCGTAAAGCAGCGAGCCCCATACCATGAACGAATAGTTGTTCCACAAATCGGAGGCCATAAAGACGTTGGTCCATTTGAGGAAGAACAGCACCAGCTGCAGCACGATTGCCACGCCGATGAAGATCAGGCCGACCTGTGTGGAATACGCGATTACCGAGGTCGACTGCCAGCCGGTATCGAGCACCGGCAGGTTGACGCCCGAGTTGGTGACCATCTGGTTGACAACCGGGGCGATGATGCCGGAATAGCTGTTGATAACAAGCGTAAAGCCCGTCAAGCCGACCGCGCAAAGCAGCGCCGTATTAAACGCCTTTTTGCCCGATACGCCCATACATTTCGCGATGATGAACAGCATGACCGGTACGAATACCGCCGCGCCGAACGCTGAGAACACATTGCTTAACGTTTCAAAAAAACTAGCCATAGAATTTTTACCCCCTTACGCGATTCGCTTTTTCTTCTTTTCTGTATCCCCCCGCTTGACGGCGGGATTTGGGAATCTCTGCTGACGACAGGATTTCGCTTTGCAAACGCTTATTCCTTGGCCTCCAGAATTGCCAGACAATCTGCGACAACCTTATCCTCGGACATGCCGGTCAGCATGCCGACCGCCTTGACCTTGGGAATGCCGAACTCCTCGTAAACCGGGCTGACGCACGCGATCAAATCAAACTTTTTGCCCGTTACCTCGGACGAGATGCTGTTCGGGCTGGCCTCCACCATATGGGCGTCCCAGCCCTTTTCCTGAAGCTTTTCCTTTAGCTTGCCCGCCACCATCGCCGAGCTGACCGTGCCCGAACCGCAGACACACAGAATGTTACACGTTTTCATAACCCATTTCCTCCTTCAACCTTAAGCCTTGTTCTGTTTACCCAATATATTTCTGCGCGGCCTCGAACAGCTTTTCCTCGCTGTCCGCCGCGCGGAAAGCCGCGACTACCTCGGGCTGCTGGAACACGCTGAGCACCTTTTGCAGCAGCTCGACCTGCTCATCCGGGTTTTGGATCGCCATCATGAACAGCATTTCCGCTTCAACCTTTACCTCAGGCTCGCCCATGTGCGCAAACGTGACCGGGTGGGCGAGCTGCGCGATGCAAACGCCCGGCTTGTTGACATGCTGCGGGTCGGTGTGCGGCATGGCCACCGCGATTTCAGCCAGCTGCAGCCCGGTCGGATAGACCGCCTCGCGTTTGACCACCGCGTCGATGTACGTATCCTTGACAAAGCCCGCGTCCAGAAAACGCCGGCCGACCTGCCGGATCGCGTCCTCCGCGTCCTTTGCGTCCACGTTCCGCGCGATCAGCTCGCGGAATGTCGCCTGTTCCATTTCAACCGCCCTCCTTTACTCGGTCAGCCCGCTGAGAAACGCGATGATCTTCTCTCCGGACTGCTGTTCGCTGCCGCCTTCCACCTCAACGGTGATTTCTGAACCTTTTTTCAGTCCGGCGGTCAAAATCCCCAGAATGTTCTTGGGATTGACCGGGCCCTTGGCCGTTATCAGCCGGATATCGTCCGGAATGGCTTTGCACAGCGCCACAAGCTGTCCCGCCGGACGCGCATGCAGGCCGGTTGGATTCTGAATGGTAAACTGCTGGCTGAACATGTTTCGCTCCTCTACTTTCTTTTTGTAATTGTACGGACTTTTCCAGCGTATCAAATCCAATGCGGTTTGACAACTGAAAAAAACCGGGTTATACTGTGTTCATGTGATGAACATATGTTCACCGCTTTTTCAAAGGAGTGTTTCTTATGGATAACCGGACCGAACTGCTCGTGCACGTCTCCGAGCTGTACTATCAGCAAGGGCTGAGCCAGCAGGAGATCAGCAAGATCATGGATATGTCGCGCCCGACCATCTCCCGCCTGCTCGACGAAGCCAAGGAGACCGGCGTGGTCGAAATCATCGTACACAGCCCGATCCTCAAGCACGCCCAGCTTTCCTACGCGCTGCGCACCGAGTTCGGCTTACGCGACGCGGTCGTGCTCGCGGGCGATTACGAATACGCCAAATCCCTGACCCGCTGCGCCGAAGAGGCCGCCCATTTCCTGAACACCGTGCTCGACAACAACCAGTCGATCGGCATTTCGTGGGGGCGCGCGCTCGAGGCGCTTTGCGACGCCATTAAACCCGCGGAGTACTATAATGTAAACGTCGTGCAGATGGTCGGCTGTCTGGGCACGGGCAATCCCCGCGTCGACGGGCTTGAGCTGGCGCTTCGCATCTCCAAAAAGCTGGGCGGCACCTATTCCAATATCTACGCGCCCGTTTATGTGGACAGCGAGCTGGTTTACACCTATCTCGTATCCGAGCCGCAGATTGAAATGACGCTCAAAAAGGCGCTGTCGGTGGACATCGTCCTGTCCGGCATCGGCTCGCTGGACGATCCCAACGGCTCGCTTTACCAATCGGGCTGCTACACGCCCGAGGACCGCGCCGAGCTGATGCGCCGCGGCGCGGTGTCCAGCCTGCTCGGCCGCATGCTCGACGCAGAGGGGAACGAGGTCACGCTCGACAACCGCTATGTGATTTCCGCGCCGCTCGAAGCGATGCGGTATCCGTCCTGGTCAATCGGCATCAACGCCAGCCGCGAAAAAGCCGAATGCACGCTCGCCGCGGTGCGCGGGCTTTATCTGAACACGCTGATCGTCGACGAGCCGCTCGCCCGCGAGATGCTCCGGCTTGCCGGACGGCACGTGCCGGAATAAAAAACCGTATCCTTTTCTTAAAGAGGCCCTCCGGGCCTCTTTTTTATTTCAGGCTGCCGTCGCAGACGATCACGCCCTTGGCGCCCTCGCCGCGGATCATCTTGTCAAAGCCGTCCCGCCATTTTTCGAGCGGGTCGATCGAGGTGACGATCTTTTCAGGCACCACGGTGCCCGCCGCCATCAGTTCAAGCGAGGTGACCCACGAGCTGGGCTTCTGGCTGCGCGAACCGACATAAACGATCTCCTTATGCAGGATCAAATCGGTCCAGATGCTTTCGTGCGACTCCGGGAAAACGCCCATCTGGACGACCGTCCCCTTGCGGCGGACGATCTCGAGCGCCTTGTTTGCGGCGGGCACCGCGCCCGAGCATTCAAAGCATTTATCCGCGCCGACGTGATCCGTCAGCTCCATGACGACCGCTTTCAGGTCCTCGGTCATCTGGTCGACGCAGCGATCCACACCGCTGCTTTTTGCGATCTCGAAGCGCTCCGCGTCGTGCGTCAAGCCGGCCATGATGACGGTCGCGCCCTGACTTTTGGCGACCTGCGCCACCATTTGCCCGATCGCGCCCGCGCCGAACACCACGCAGACGTCGCCGGCCTGCACGCCGCCCTTTTCCATCGTCGCGTGCACGCCGCAGGCGAGCGGCTCGGTCAGCGCGGCGGACAGCAGGCTGACGTTATCCGGCAGCACATGCACGCTCTCCTCGCGGCTGACCAGATATTCGGCCATCGAGCCGTTGATCTGGGTGCCGATGCCCTGCCGGTTGCCGCAGAGGTTGTAATCCTTGGATTTGCACATCGGGCAGACGCCGCAGGTTTTAAAGGTGGTTTCGCTCGTCACCCGGTCGCCCACCCGGATATGCCGGACCTCCGGCCCGACGGCGGTGACCACGCCGGAAAACTCGTGGCCCAGCACGACCGGCGGCTTGGTGCTTGGGTATGTACCCTTAAATGCATGCAAGTCGGTGCCGCAAATGCCCGAATAGGCGATTTTGATCTGCACCAGATCTCCCACGGCCTCCGGCAGCGGAATATCCATATATTCCATATGATCCATGCCGGGTTCCGTTTTAACAACAGCCTTCATATTTGAGCCTCCTTCTGAACAGCTGTGCACCATTTGAAATTTTGTTAAACTTTAAACACACTTGTTCTCATTTGTTCGCCTCATTATATTGCATGTTTTGTTAATTGGTCAAGGCATTTTTTCTGATTCATTGTTTATTTTCACTATTTCCATAAGAAGCGCTCTGGAAATTTGGCAGTTTTTCACTAGCTTTCTCGATTGACATTTGTTCTTTAATATGAAATAATATTCACAACAGTGAACAACAATTGCATTTTGATCTGTAAAAGCCCTATGGTTTGACAGGAAAGGAGCATGTATGATGGCGGAAAAGATCTATTCCACCGCAGAAATTCAGGAGGTGGCGAACAGCATCCGCAAGCAGATTCTCGGCGTGGCGCTCAAAACGGGCGGCTGCTATCTGGCGCAGGCCTGCTCGTCCGCGGACATTATCGCGGCGCTGTACACCCGCGTGATGAACCTCGGCCCCTCGGTCGGCAACTGGGAGCCCATCCCGTTCCCCGGCGTGCCCGGCCCCGACAATATGGATTACCAGCGCGGTTCCGCCTATAACGGCGCGCCGGCGGCCGACAAGGACCGGTTCTTTGTTTCCTGCTGCCACTATGCGTCGGTGATTTACTGCGCGCTCGCGGCGACCGGCCGCATCAGCCCGGACTGCATGGACAAATTCAATGTGGACGGCTGGAACATGGAAATGATCGGCGCGGAGCATTCGCCCGGCTTTGAAAACACCGCCGGCTCGCTCGGCCAGACCATTTCGATCGCGGGCGGCACGGCTCATTCGCGCAAGCGCCGCGGCGACACCGGCAAGGTATTCGTCCTGCTGGGCGACGGCGAGCTGCAGGAAGGCCAGACCTGGGAATGCATCCAGACCGCCGCGCACTATCATCTGGACAACTTCATCGTCGTGGTCGACGCGAACGACCAGCAGGTCGAGGGCAGGATCGAGGATCAGATGACCATCGAGCCGCTCGTCAAGCGCTTCGAGTCGTTCGGCGCAGCCTGCGTCACCTGCAACGGGCACGATATCGACGAATTCTCCAAGGCGTTTGAAACGCCGCACGAGGGCCGCCCGCTCGTCGTTCTGGCCCGCACGCGCGGCACGACCGGCGTTGCGCCGCTCGAAAAGCGCTGGCCGTTCCTGCACTTTGTGCGCATCCCCGAGGCGGAGCGCGCTGAGTTCCAGGCCGTTTACGACGCGATGTGAGAAAGAGGTGTTCCGAATGAAAATCGAAGTCAATACGCATGAAAAAAATATGATCCGCTTCGCCGCGGAGCATCCCGAGGTCGTCGTCATGTCGGCCGATCTGGGCTCCTCGTGCGAGGTTAAAAAGTTCCGCGCGGTCTATCCCGACCGCTACCTGACCATGGGCATCGCGGAGCAGAACATGTGCTCGTGGGCCGCCGGCATGGCGCGCGAGGGCTACCGCCCGTTCCTGCACACGTTCGCGGTATTCCTGTACCGCCGCATCCTCGACCAACTCGAAATGAGCGTGGCCTATCCCAACCTGCCGGTCGTGTTTGTCGGCTTTGTGCCGGGCATCACCACGCCGGGCGGCGTCACCCACCAGTCGGTAAACGACGTGGGCGTTTTACGCACCGTGCCCAATATGACCATTTTTGACATCGGCGACGCGACCGAGATCGAGGGCGTGCTCGATTTGGCCTACGCCCAAAACGGCCCGGTTTACATCCGCATGCTCCGCAAGGAGGTGCCGCGCCTGTTCCCGGCCAACGAGCCCATGCAGTTCAACCGCGCCCGCGTTCTGTCCGAGGGCGACGATATCGTGCTGCTCTCCTCCTCCATCTGCACCGAGGAAGCCATGCGCGCAACCGCTGTTTTGAAGGATAAGGGCGTTTCCGTGCAGCACATGCACGTTTCCACGCTCAAGCCGTTCACCGACCCGACCATCGTCGAGGCCATCCGCAAGAGCAAATACGGCGTCGTCACGATCGAGAACCATCTGGATATCGGCGGCCTCGGCTCGGCTGTCGCCGACGTGATCGCGGAAAACGGCCTTGCCAAGCGTCTGGTCAAGATCGGGCTGCCCGGCTATCCGCACGGCGCGTCCAAGATGTACCTGATGAAGAAATACGGCATCGACGCGATGCATCTGGTCGGCGCTGTCGAAGAACTGACCGGCAAAACGCTCGGCATCGAGGAAAAGGATCTGGACGAAGTTCGTTTCGTGGATTTTCTGGAGGTATAACGTGGCCTTCCGCGCCTGCGTCTGGGATTTGGACGGCACGCTTTTTTACACGCTGCCGACCATCCACCATTACTGCAACGCCTCGCTCCGGCACTTCGGCTTTCACGAGATTTCGCTCGATGAATGCCGCGACCTGTGCCGGCTGTCCATCGCGCACTTTTACCACCGCCTGCTCGAGCTGGGCGGCTGCCCCGCAGACGAGATCGAGCGGCTTTCGCCGCGCATCCGCGATTACGACTGCGAAAGCTATCTCGCCGATTTCGCCTACCTGACCGAGCCGTACGAGGGGATCCGCGAAACGCTCGCCGCGCTGCAAAGCAAGGGGATCCGCAACGGCGTGCTGACCAACAAGCCGGACGCGATCGCCCGCTCGCTCGTCGAACGGTTCCTCGGCGGCCTGATCGACGTGTGCGTCGGCCAAACACCGGACAGCATCTCCAAGCCCGATCCCCGCTCGATGGACGGCGTGCTGAACGCGCTTTCCGTCTCCCGCGGCGAGGTGCTTTACGTGGGCGACACCGACGTGGACATGCAGACCGCGAAAAACACCCGCGTCGCCGCCGCAGCGGCTTTGTGGGGCTATCAGCCGATCGAGGCGCTCGCGCCCTACGCGCCCGCATTCGTCGTGCGCGCGCCGGCCGAGCTTATTCCGCTATTTTAGGAGGGAACGCCATGTTTTCCGAAATGAAAAAAGAAATCATCGAAGCCGGCATGATGCTGGACCGCTACGAGCTGGTCTCGCTTACCTGCGGCAACCTGAGCGTGCGCATGCCGTCGGGCGAGATTCTGGTCACGCCGTCGGGCATGATGTATGAAAAAATGGTCGAGGACGATATGATCGTCATGGATCTGGACGGCAAGGTCATCGAGGGGACGCGCAAGCCCTCCTCAGACACCCCCGCCATCCTGCACATCCTGCGCGAGCGGCCGGATATCAACGCCGTCATCCACACCCACCAGCCCTACGCCACCGCGATCTCGCTCATCCCCGGGCTGACCGAGTTCCGCGTATGCATCACGGCGCTCGCCAACGCGGCGGGCGGCAACGTGCCGATCACGCCCTATTCGGCCGCCGGCTCGATTGATATGGGCGTGGATACGGTCAAATACATCGGCAGCGGCCACGCGGTCATCCTGTCGCAGCACGGGGTCATGACCTGCGGCAAGGATCTGAATCAGGCGCTGTACGCCGCCGTCTATCTGGAGGAAGCGGCCAAGTGCTATCTGGCCGCGCGCGCCGCGTCGCCGAACGGCGAGATCAAGCAGATGAGCGATGCGCAGATCCAGCAGATGGTCGATGTGTTCCGCTATTACGGACAGGGCACCGCGACCATCCCGCAAGATATGGTAAAACGGCTGGATTAACCGTCCGGCGTTTTCATCCCCCCCTTTTTCCCACACCCCGGCAAAGGAAAAGCCCCGGAACATCTGTTCCGGGGCTTTTCTTCGCACAATAGGTTCTACCGAACGCCCGCAAGCTGTGCAAACGCCCGCGCCGCGCGCCGCATACGGAAGAAGGCCGCCCAAACGGGCGGCCTTCTTCATGCGGAATGCTAAGCGTCTTTTCGTTCATTTCTGCAGCTGTGCAGCTCGCGCCGCAGCCGCCTGATTTCCGTGCGCTGTTCCCGAATAATCGCCATCAGCGTCTGTGAAGGGCTGCGGCTGCCGGCATGTGCGGACACCTGCCCAAGACGGCCCTCCTCGTATGCGTGCCTCCAGTGGTAGGCCGCCCGCTCGATGCGTTTATAGCCCAGCACCTCAACCGGCAGTCCGGCGTCCTGAAAAATGCACATCGGCCCTTTGCCGCGCAAATACTGCTCGATGAACAACAGCTTGAATTCATTTGTGTACCGGATTTCATACGGGCTGACGGAGCAAACGTACGAATTGCAGCTCAGCATCCGGATTTCTTCCTCTGAAAACAGCTTTTTCATTCGGTTGCCTTTCCCGCTGTGTCGTTATCTGTTATGTCCCGCCGCGTTTACGCTTCGACGCCGTTGGACGCCTTGACGATATCCGTCCAGCCCCAGAAGCCTTCCGCCACGTCGCTGAAACGCATTTCGCCGTCGGCCTTTTTATCCGCCCAGCCAAGCACGCTGTTGACGATCTTGGCCGCTTCCGCGCGGGTGATATCGCGCAGGGGCTGGAAGGTGCCGTCCGGATAGCCGCCCACATAATCCTTTTCCGCCGCCGCGATAATGTAATCGGCAGCCCAGTAGCTATCCTGTACGTCCGTAAACGCATTCGCACCGCTTACCAGACCGTCCACACGGATGACCATGGCGACGAACTCCGCGCGGCTGATCGTCTGGTCGGGCTTGAAGCTGCCGTCCGGATAACCGTTGACAACGCCCAAGCTCTCCAAATAGCCGATATACTTGGCCGCCCAATGGCCGCCGAGGTCGTTATAAGCCGAATCGAACGCCTGACCCGCCGGGAAGGAGGGCAGGATCGTGCGCGCGATCATCGCCGCGACTTCGCCGCGGGTAACGCCCGCCTCGGGACGGAACGTGCCGTCCGGATAGCCGTTGATATAGCCTTCCGTGCGGTCCTTGACAAAGCCTTCGGCCTTGGGTTCCGCCGGCGCTTCCGTCTTTTCGTAAAGCGCGGTGTAGGTAACCGCCTTGGTGACCTTGGCTTCGGTCGGATCAACGACGGTCTTGCCGTCCAGCGACCAGCCGAGGAACTTGTAGCCGTCATTCGCGGTCACGGCCGGCAGCTTATCCTTCGCGAGCTTGGAGCCGGAGTTCACATAAACCGTCTCGCCGCCCTTGGTGATCTTGCCGTCCGCGCCGGCGCTGAACGTCACCTTGTAGGAGGTCGTTCCGCCGCCGCCACCGCCGCCGGACGGAGACGGAGCCGAAGAATCGGGGGTTGCCGTCGCAACGCCACACTGGTCGCCTTCATAATCCTGCGTATCATTTACGACCGCGGAAACTGCCACGCCGTAAGTCTTGCCGCCCGTCAGGCCGGTAAGCGTTGTGCTCACCTTGCCGGTCAGCGGGTCGGGCGCCGCGACTTCCGTTTTGCTGATGGCTACGTTGCCGTCGTACACATACACCATGTACTTTGCCGCGGGCTTCGTATTCGACACCGTGTTCGCGTAGTCGCTCCACTCGGCCTTGATGCTCTGCACACCCTTAGTCAGTGCCAAATCGGCGGGCGTACCGGTCACCTGCGCCGGAACGGTAAACGAACCGGAGTTCGCCGCTACGCCACTACCGGCCTTTGCCTCAGCCGTTTCCGCCACACGGATCTGCACGTCGGTGTTCGCATACGTGCCTCCCGTAATGCCGATCACCTTGCCGTCGAGCTTGACGGGATACCAATTCGTGCCGTTATTCACCGTGTACTCATAGGTCAGCGCAGTATCGGCATTTTTAGTGAAGGTGATCTCGTTTTTATCGTCGTCGATGGTAACATTGGTCACAACCGCGCTCTGGGTCTTCTTGCTGACCGCCGCGCCGGTGGCAACGCTCTTCGTACCGGTGTAATTGACGTCCGTACCCGTAAATACCGCAATCAGATACTTGCCGGCATCCGCCGCGACGGGCGTGTACGACAGCGCGGTCGCTCCCTCGATTTTTGTGTCGCCGGCGTCCAGCGCGTTGTCGTCGCTGCGGTACCAGCTTACCGTGTAATCCGAAGATGCTGCGCTGGTGGTATTCAGCTCCGCCGTGATTTGCGTGCCGATCACCGGCGCGGTGCCGCCCGCCGTAAACTGCGCGGTGCCGTCCAGCGCCTGCTTGCCGATCACCAGCGTAAACGTCGCATCCTTGGTCTTGCTGCTGCCGGTATCGGTGGCAGTGATGGTAAAGCTCTTGCCGGTGGGGGCATACGCCTTCGTCGGGGTGCCGGTGATCGCGCCCGTACTTCCGTTCAGGCTCAAGCCCTCGGGCAGAGCGGAACCGGCTTTCAGCGCATAGGTATACGTGCCCGTACCGTTCGTCGGCGCGGTCAGCGTCTGGTTGTACGCCGTGTTGATCGTGCCCGCCGTCAGCGTCGCGTCCGACCAAACCAGCTCGTTGGCCTTGAAGGCCGCCGTCAGCGTGATCGGAGAATTATTGCTGGACGGAATCGCGGACGGCGTGGTGTAGGTTGTGCTGGCCGTGCTGGCGCTGCCAAACGTGCCGCCCCCAACGCTGGCCGTCCAGCCGTTAAAGCTGTATCCGGCCGCCGCAGTCGCCACGATGGTTTTCTGCGTATTCGCCGCAATCGCCGCGCTTGCGCCGCCATCAACCGTAACGGTGTGCTTGTCCGTACCGTCGCCGGACTTGGCGACCGATACCAGATAGCCGTTCTCATCGGCGGTCTTTACGTCCAGCTTAGTCGAAACGGCGGATTCCTCGTAATCATTGTCTGTCAGCCGCTTGGCATATACGTCGTAATCGGTGTTTTTCGTCAGACCGGTAAACGTAAATTCGCCGGAAGCGTCGCAGTTCTGCCAAGACGCGCCCGTGCTGCCCACATCGTTTGCGACGATGGCGACCTGATAGCCGCCCGTGCCGTCGCCGCCCGCAGCCTTCACCTTAACCGTGGTCGTGGTTTCGCTGCCTACCTTAGAAACCGTGACAGCGGTGGCCTGCGCGATTTTGGTGGTGGTCAGGGTAATCGAACCCTGTGTGCCCGCGGTCGCCGACTTGCCGGTCTCCGTGTTGTACGGCACAGCGATATAGGTGCCGGCCTTCGCATGGCGGTATTCCCCAAGGGTCAGGGTATCGCCCTCCGCCGACGTCTTCGATACATTCTCTGTGATTTCCGTGCTCTCAGAGACAGTGCCCTTGTACCACTTGTAAGACAGCGTGCCGCCAGAAGCCGCGCTCGCGCCCGAAGCGGTCAGCTTAACGCCTGCCGCACCGGATTTGATCGCGCTGCCACTGACGTCGCCGGAATTTGTTGCGCTGGCTGTAACGGCCGCCGCGCCGGTCGGAGCGGAGGAGGGAGGCAATGCGTCCCAGCCCGCAAGAACATTACCCTCAGCATCTATTTTGAATGTGGCCGTTACCAGCGTATCGCCGGTTTTACCATCACTATTGCAGTAAACACCTACTTTAAACTCATGAGCCACAGGCATATTAACTTTTAGAATATCCCCTGTCGTAGCTACCCAGCTATTGTTGGTATTCACTGCCAATTTTTCGCTTGCATTCTTTGAATCAATAAGTTCGCCCACTGTATCGATATCGACGACATAAATAGAGATTTTGTCGTCACCCCAATAGCTGTCTGGACCAGTTTCCAAGGTGCCTGATGCTTCAACAACCCAATTTTGGTCGCTAGAGCCCTCCTTTAATTGTAATCCTGTAACATTCAAATTCTCATAGTTGCTGCTACCTATCGGAGGCGTTAGCACCGCCAATGCACTGCATGACATAGACAGTACCATAACAACCGATAAAAATATGCTTATACATCTTTTCATTTTTATTCTCCAATTACATGAGTTAGTGAGCAACGATATCTTCTGCCCGAACTGTCAAGGTATCACTTCGACCTGTCCCGCTTGCATCGCCAACAGTAAAGCTCAGCGCTGCCGATGCATGATATGAACCCGATGCTGTTGCTGGCATGGAAAAGGTGACCCGCTCTACATCACTTGTTCCTAATGGTAGTTCAACGTTTGTTTGCCCTCTGTCCGCAGGTTGCAGTGCAATTTGCAAATAAATCTTTCCATCTACCGCACGGCGCGCATTTTGAGGACGTCGTACTGTTATTTCAGTTTGCAAAGCACCGTTTACTGCTTTAAATGGTGTATACGAAATCAAATATCGTCTATTTACCGGCGTTGTACCAATGATTAAAGCGTCTTCATTATATGCGGCTTTCACTATTAAGTTCTCTGTAATACTGGATAAGCTAATTATTTCCTCTTTGGGAATAGCTTGTCCTCTAACTGCACTCGCCGCCACATTCGGCACCGAATATCCTGTTTCATAATCGACCCAGCCCGCAAACGTGTATCCGGCTTTATTCTTTACGTCGTTTCCCGCGTTGTTATTGCCAATAAAGTCGTATTCGCCGTTTCCGTTCGCGTCATACAGCAGTTCGCCTTCCGGCGGCTTGGGCGCTTGGTCCGCGCTGTCGCCGCAGTCGTCGAGCGTTTCGCCCTTCAGGCTCCCGCCCTTTGCCACGATGCGGCTGCCCAGCAGCGTGTTGTCCCAGTCGTAGAACACCACCGTGCAGAAATCGTCCGTGCTCGGCGGGCCGCTTGTGCCGCCTCCGCCGCCTTTCGCGCCGCCGATCGTTACCTCGGCCGCCGTGCTCGCGTCGAAGGTGTCGCTCGCGCGGAACCGGATCTCATACACGTCGTCCGCCGCAAGGCCGTGCACCACAGGCAGTCCCTCGTCGAATTGCAGATAGCCGTATTCGTCCCCCCAACCCTCATCGAGCGCGCGGGAAACGATCGTCGCTTTGCCGTCCGCGATCATTGTCTGAACCGCCGTCGCCGCGCCTTTCGCCATGGAATCGGCCAGCGCAGTTTTTCCCGCGTCGTCCAAGTCCGCATAATAGCTTTCCGGTGCGGGCACTTCGCGCCACGGCGTTTCGGTCGAAGCGTCGCCGTCATTGTCATACGCCGCGCCCGACACGATTTTGGGACGGTACTCGTACACCATGCCCTGCTGCAGATAGTAAGCCGCGTAGCTGCCCGTTCCATCGGTCATGGAATTGTTTGCCTCGTCGCTTTTCTGCTCCTGACCGGCCGAATAAAAGCCGATGATCTGTCCGTCGGACGCGGCGTCTTCGCCCTCGCCCACCGTTTCGATCTGGCTGGCAAGGCCGGTGTTCACATCCAAATCGGGCGCGGGCCGCAGGCCGCGTTTGACCTCGTGGAACGTGACGGTTACGGTGTCCGTGGTTTTGTTGCCGTTGTCCTGCACCTGCAGCGTAACGGTCACGGGCTGACCGGCGCTGTCCTGCGTGGGTGTGCCGGTAATATGCCAGTGGGTGTTGTCCACCTGACTGACTTTGAGGCCCGCCGGCAGCGTCCCTGCGGTGACGGTGTACGTCTTGGCGGTGTCCGTCGCGGACGAGGACGCGAGCGCGATCGAACCGCTGTCGAACGCCACGCCGACCTGCGGGGTCTTATCCCCGTCAAAGGTTTTGGTCTCGCCCTCGAACTGCACCTGCTTGGGCTTCCAGATCGCGTACAGGCTGACGATCTTGTCCGCCGCCGGGTTATGCGCGCCGCCCGGCGCGGGATAGCTGCCGCCCGCCTTATACTGTGGTTCCGCGGTGCTGGCCGCCGCCGTATTCGGGACGGTGCCGAGCAGATCCTTGTTCTCATCCCAGCCGAGCAGGTCATAGCCCGCTCTGACGGGCTTTGTGCTCGAAAGCGTGGTCGCGCTGCCCCAGTCGGTGATCTGATAGGCCGGCATGGGCGCGGGCGTGCTCGACGCGCCGCCCGCGGACGCGCCGTTCTTCATGTAGCGCACCATGTAGGAGTCGCGCTGCAGCTTGCCTTGGCTGTCGATGCGGAAGGTGCCTTCGGCATAGTCGCTCGCGTTTTCCAGCTTGGTTGCACTGTCGAACACGATGAACGTGTAGGAGCGGTGGTACGTCGTGCTGGTTTCGTTCACCGTCAGCGACGGCAGCGCCGCACCGAGGTCGATCGTCTGCGTGCCCGCCCCGGCGAAGGAAGCAGAGCCCGAACGATAGTGGGCGTTGCCCGCAAGCGCGGGCAGGCTGTCGTAGGTGCCGTCCGTAATCGTCGCAATATCGGTGATTTTCGACCGGTCGCCGGTTTGCAGCAGCACCGCGTATACCTTGCCGTCCGCTTTCGTGGTGATTTCAAGGCCGGTCTTCCATGCCGTGCCGCTCTGCACCGGCTCGATCTTAGTGACGATGCTGTCCGGGTCGGCCGCGTAGGAGACGACCGGCGCGACGGTCTGCGCCGCAAGCGCCGCCGGCAGCAGGTTCAGCAGCATGGCGGACGCCAGCAAGCGGGATATCCATTTTTGTTTCATCCGTCACACCCCCTGCAATGCTGCCGTTACTTCGGCGTTCGTCAGTTTGCGGCCTGTCTCGCCGGTTTTCGCGGCAAGCGCGGCTTTCGCGCCGTCCAGATTTTTCCCGGCAAAGCCCGCGTCCGCCAACAGCTGCGCGTCGACGTAGGTTTCCCATTCGCCGCCCTTCCAGACCGCGTAGGCCTGATCGGCCAGATAGCCGAGCGAGCCCTGCTTGACAAACGTCGCCTTGTCCTTCTGCAAATCCGGATCGGATTTCGCCGCCGCGCCCGGCCAGTTGGTCACGCCGTCCAGATCGACGACCTTGTAGCTCACCGAGGCGATCGCCTTGGTCGGCACGACCTCGAACACCGCGTCGTCGGCGTTTTTCAGCTCGATCAGCGAAACGATGTTCTGCGTGCCCTCGACCGGCCGCATGACCACGACCACCGCGGGACGCTTGAGCCGCGTCACGCCGTAGTCCGCGCCGTCCGCCCGGTTTCTGCGGTAGGCGTGCATGGTCAGCGAATACTGGCCGGTGCCGCTGTCCGCCGCGCCGTAGCGCGTGTAGACCGGCTCGGAGATCGTGTAGTACCGCGCGGCGTTGCTGTCCAGCCCGGCGTTGACCAGATCGCTGTCAAAGCCGTTTTCCGCCGTTTTGGCCTTGTACGCCGCCTGCAGCAGCAGGCTGTACCCGTTCGCCGCGCGCGCGGCGATGTTGGCCGGGTCGACCGCGTCGGGGCAGTCCGCCGCAAGCGGCGCGTCGTTTGAGGAAAACGTGCCGTAAGCGGTTTGCAGCCCGTCCGCGCCCTGCGTGACGACCAGCCAGCGGTCAAACGCATAGCCGGGCTTGCCCGTGAGCTTGCCCTGCGCCGTTTGCAGCGCTTCGCTCGCGTCCGCGTCCGCGCAGATGGCGTCCACCACCGTGCCGTCCCAATCGAACAGCGTGACGGCGTACGCGCCGGTCATCCCGCCGCCGCCCGGCGTGGCAATGCCTTCGCCGTCCGTCAGCCGGAAGGCCACCTCGAGCGGACGGTTTTCATCCTCCGTCTGCCAAACGGTGTCCGCGTCCTGCGTCAGCACGGCGGACGCGCCCGGAATGGACGCCCGCGCCGCCTCGCCCTCCGCCAGCTCGACGGTGTAGGGCGCCGAAGCGTCCTGCGTGCCGGGGACGGTGATATCCTCCTGCTTGGTCTCGCCCACGTAGGCGAAGCGCACGGTCACGACCTGCGTCTCCGCGCTCAAATCGGTCCGCACCAGACTGTCCGCGCCCAAATAGAGATAGGCGCGGCCGCCCGCTGTTTCATCCCGATACGCCAGCGCGGGCTTGCCCGCGAGACCGTCCGCGCCGCGCGTCAGCATGGCGGTCGAATTGTCCCACGAGCCCTTGCCCACCGCGGCCGCCGCGCCGGCCGTCCAGTCGACCGGCACGAGCTGGTCCGGATCGTAGGACAGCACCGCGCCGACGCTCTGAAAGGCTTCGGTTTTGACCCGCAGGCCCAGCTCAAAATACTTGCCGCCGGTCACGCGGGTGCCCTGCACGGTCACCTGCGGGACGGCTTCCCCTTCGCGCGGGGCGGCAAACGCGGAAGGCGGGAGGCCCAGTAAAAGCATAGCGGCCGTCAGCGCCGCCAGAATTCGGTTTCGTCTCATTTACGTCGTGCCTCCCGTTTCTCCCAATGCCAGAGTCCGCCCCTCGGCGCCGTAGTTGCCGGGCGCGGTCAGAATAGCCAGATCGCGCTGGCCGATCTGCCCGTCGCCGTCCAAATCGTAAGCTTCATAGGTCTGATAGGCCGCCGTCCCCCGCCGCGCGCCATAGCGGCCGCGCGCGGTCAGCAGCGCGCGGTCTGCGAGCTTGACCCGGTCGTCGCCGTTCAAATCGCCGCAGGGCAGCGTGATGGTCTGTCCGGTAAGCTGCGGGAAAATGCTGCCGTTTGCGGCGGTTACGCCCGTAACGGCCACCGCCGCGTGGGACGTTTTTTTCAGCACCAGCCGGTAGGCGCCGTCGGGCAGCTTGTCGTATTTGGAGCCGCCCGCCGAGTAATAGTCCAGCGACTCGAAGCGCACCGCGTCGGATACCCGGCCGGTCTGCCCCGTGTGCGCCGGTACGACCGCCTTGGCGGCAAGCGCCGTCTGCCCGTCCCGGTACAGTTCGAGCGTCAGCTCGCTCTGCGGCCGGTACGACCGCACGACAAGCGACTGCCAGCCGCAGCCGATATCGACCGCTCGCTGCCCGTCGTCCGAGGCGTAATAGCCCTGATAGCAGCCGACGTGCGGATCGCCCTCGATGCCGTTTTCAATGCGCCAGTTCGCGCCGATGAGCTGGGCGAGCGCCTCCTTGTCCGCGCCGGACGCGGCCAGCCTGCCGTACTGCGCCCAGCCGGTTTTGGTCTGCGTCCACGGCAGCAGCGTAATCATCGAAGCGTCGGCCTTGCCGACCGGCACGGTCAGCGTGCCCAAGGGCAGCCGCCCGCCGTCCGCCAGCGCCGCAAGGTCGGCGTCCTGCGCGGCGCTCCATACGAAGCCCGCGTAGGAGCCCTTGCCCTCCGCGTCCTCCGGCGTGCCGCGCTCAATGCCCGCCTTGCCGTCCAGCGCGCGCACCTCGATGCCCGCGGCCGGGGTAAACGACAGCAGCGCGCCGTCCCCGTCCGCCGCATTGAGGCGCGCCGCCTGCAGCGCCGCCGCGCCCGTGTGCAGCACCGGGGCCGCGCCGCCGTCCGAGGCCGTGCCCAAAACGGAAAGCGCAAACGTGCTGCTCGTTCCGGACGTGCCCTCAAACGCCAGCTCATACCGGTAGACGTACTCCGCCGTATCCCCGGCGTCCTCCGCGGACGCGCCCGGCGTGCAGCTTACCGCCGTCAAAACGGCGAGCGCGGCCGCGTACAATCGCTTTTTCTTTTGCATGGCATCCCCCTTTCTCACGGCTGGTGCGACAGATAAACGCGGCACAGGAACACCGCCGCCTCCGCGCGCGTCGTGTTGGCCTGCGGACGGATCTGTCCGCCGCTGCCGACGAGCATGCCCCGGCCGACCATGTCGGCCATGCCCTGCTTGGCCCAGCCCGCGATCTGCCCGTGATCAGAGAACGCGGTCAAATCGCCCGCCGCGCCCGTCTCCGGCAGGTAGGCGAGCTTGTCCGCCGCCTGCGCCGTCAGCGTGACCATTTCCTGCCGCGTGATCGGCAGCTCGGGCGCGAAGGCGTTGCCGCCCACGCCGTTGGTAATGCCGAGCGCCCGCGCCGCGGTGATCTCCTTATAGTAGTAGCTGCCGGCCGGCACATCGGCAAACGCCTGTCCGTCCGCCTTCGCGCCGGGCGCGGCCATGCGCATGACCAGCGCGAGAAAGTCGCCCCGCTTGATCTGTGCCTCGGGTGTGAACGTCGTCTTTGACGTGCCGTTGATCACGCCCTCGCCCGCCAGCAGCTCGATCGCGTCGCGCGCCCACGGCACGCTGTCCAAATCGGTGAACCGGCGCTGCGCTTCGGGCACGCTCGGGATGCTCCCGCCGCTGCCGCCCGGCGCGCCGCCGCCCGTTTCCTTTGCCCGAACGGTTACGGTAAAGGTCTTTTCCATATGCGCCGCGCCGTGCGAAAGCGTCGCCGTCAGCGTCACCTTAGTGTCGCGCGCCGGCCGGTAAACCAGCCCGCTGTCGCTCACCACGGCGGTGTCGCTGCTTTTCCATGAAACCGCCACGCCGTTCTCCGTCCGCTCGGGCAGGCCGAGCGTGTCGGTCACGCGCGACGCGGTGTCCGTGCCCGCAAAGCCGATTTGCAGCTGCTGCGCCGCCTGCTCGACCAGCGTCTGGTCGTTGACGAACACGACCGGCAGCTCGGTGTCCCCCGACACGGTCAATTTGCCGTACTGTGCGCCGAAGCCGTCCGCCGTGGCGCGGTAGTTGTAGTCGCCGTCCTGCAGGCGCAGGGCGATTTGGCCGTCCGCACCGCCCGTCCAGCTCTGCCCGTTCGCTTCCAGCTTTGCGGCGACCGGCTTGCCCGCCGCGTCGCGGCAGGATATCCAGACCGCGCGGCCCGCCTCGGGTTCCCGAGCGCTGCCCGGATAATCGAACGTGACCGCGAGATCGTCCACGCCGTCCGCCAGATAGGCATGCGTCGTCAGGTAAACGCCGCTTCCCTTGGTGCGCAGCGCGGCGGGGGAATTCCAATCGCCGAACCCCTCGTCCGGCACATAGCGCAGCCGGATGGAGCCGCCGTCCAGATCGTCCGTCGACGCGCCGGACGCGAAAGCAAAGCGCAGCTTGGCAATGCCGCCGTCCTTGACGCCGTAGCCGTACCAAGCAAAGCCCACGCAGCCGCCTGCCGCGTTTATCAGCTCGTCCTCCTCCACATGGTCGCCCGTGAAGGACGAATCGTTCAGGGCGGCCACCGCCGCAAGGGAATCGCCGCCCGTAAGCGTCAGCTTATCCGTGTCGTAACAGAGCGCGAGCCTGCCGCCGTACGCGGTGTCGCCGCGCACGGAAACAGTGACCGACAGCCCGCCGTTCTCCGCAGCGCCCTGAACCACATAACCGGCCTGCTCTGCCGCGCCCGCGCATACGGACGTCGCGGCGGCGAGCGCCGCGACCAGCAGCAGCGCGCTGATCCGTTTCTTTTTCATAGCGCTGTATCCTTTCGTTTCATCGTTATCCCTTTTTAGCCCACTGCCGGGAGAGGGCTGCCGCCCTCCCCCGCAGCCTGTTCCGCCAGACCGGCTTAAACAACCGGCGCCGGCGCGCAGAACTCGTCGTACGTCTGCATCACGCGCAGCGCGAGGAAGTGCGCCGTGACGTTGGTCATATCGTCCGTTGTGACCGACGCGCTTTCGTCGATGTCGGCCTTGTCCTTATTGACCTGCTTCGCGTCCTTGATCCAGCCGGAAACGACCATGCCGACGTCGTTGCTCGAAATCGCCGTGCCGTCGCCCGAGGCGTCGCCCGGGATCAGCTCGATCGTCTTGATGTCGGCCTCGGTCTTGGCGGTGTCCGTTCCGTCCGTGCCGTCGCCGAAGTAAATGGTGTTTACCGCCGCGTCCGACACCTTGAAGCCGGATACCGTGTAGTTCAGATAGCCCGCCTTGGAAACGGTCAGCGTCCACTCGCCCGCCGGAAGCTGCACGTCGAAGGACAGCACGCCGCCGCTCGTCGCGGCCGCGCCGCTGGGAAGGACCAGCTTCTTTTC
Organism: Eubacteriales bacterium; assembly: GCA_030524205.1. Taxonomy (GTDB): domain Bacteria; phylum Bacillota; class Clostridia; order Oscillospirales; family Butyricicoccaceae; genus Agathobaculum. Next base: position 118,347 of record JAUNGZ010000003.1, on the reverse strand, counting down.
GTCCGTGCCGCCCGGCTGCGCCGCGCGCACAAAGGTCAGCGTTGCGGGCTTGATCGTCTTGCCCGACGCGGAAACCGCCACGGTTTTGATCTTGCCGATCACCCGGTTGGTCTTTTCGACCAGCTTGGCCGTCAGGTCGGTATTGCCGGCCGACAGCGGATCGGTGGTATAAACGAACGTGCCGTCCGCCGCGGGTTTGACCGCCGCGGATTTATCCGCGCCGTTGACGACGACCGCTTCGCTGTCCGCCTTGGTCTGCATCGTCCAGTTGTCGGACGGGACGATGGCGAACGTCGGCGTATCGCCCACGCCGTGGATGCTCACGCCCACCGGGCTGATCAGGCCGAAGCCCTCGGCGATCTTAGAGGTGACGATCGCCTGCGTGCTGGGCGCGTTCTCCTTGGCCTGCTTGAAGGTGACGACCACGGTGTGGCTGCCGCCCGCCGCCATCGCGGCCTCGTCAAAGGTCACGGTGTAAGCGTCCGTCAAAAAGCCGTTTTCGTTGGTCGTCGGAATGCTCGAGACCGCCGCGCCGTCGACCAGCACGGTGTCGAACTGATAGCCGGGCGTCGCGCTGTCCGGGGTCAGCGTAACGGTAAACGCCGTGCCCGCCTTGGCGACATACGCCTTGTTCGCCGGACCGGCCAGCGTGTCGTTGGCATTTGTGCCGCCGGCCGCGGTGTAATCGCTCTCCGCCGCGCCGTTCGCGCCCAGCGTCACCGTGACGACCGGATCGGAAACCGGTTTGCCGGTCTCCGCGTCCGCAAAGGTGACAATAATGCTTTCGTCGCCCATCACGTTGTGGAACTGGTAGGTGAAGTTCGCCTGCTTCTGCGCTTCGGTCAATGCGACCTCCACGCCGTTTACGATGACCTTGTCGATCTTATTGCCCTCGTCGGCCGAGAACGTCAACACGGCCGAGTCGGTGCGCCCGTCCTTGAGCGTCTCGGTGATCGTGTCCGCATTTGTGATCGGCAGGGCATCGGCAGAGACGCCGTCCTTCTCATACGTGCTGCTTCCATCCGCGCGCGCCGGATCCGGCTCGGCGGCGGAAACCTTGCCGCCCGCGCCCGCCCCAATGGTAAGCGTCATATCGGCGGTTTTGAACATATCTTCCTTGGCGGCGATCACAACGTCGCCCGCGCGCAGCGCGTCGAACCACTCGTCGGTTTTGCCGTCGACCGCGCCGACCGCGTTGCCCTTGATGGCCGTACCGACCAGCTTAAAGCGGCTGCTTTCCGCGTCCCACGAAACGGTGGGCGCGTCGGGCTGCTTCTTTGTCCGGTACATGCCGGCTTCGTCGGCGCCTTCCTTGTCCGCGTCAAACAGCGTGACGCTCAGCGCCGCGGCGATCTTGTCCATCGTGTTGTAGGCGTCTTTGTCCGCGGCCCACTCATAGCCCGCCTTGGGCGCGATGGTGAAGTAGTAGTCCACATCGTTGTACGCCTGCGCCAAGCCGGAAAGCGTCGCGGTCTGCTTATCGGCCGACGCGCCGCCGTCCTTTACCACGTCCAGCGCCGCCTTGTGGTAGCTCTTCGCGCCCATCACCGGGCTGATGTACTGGCCGACGACCGCGGTGTTCGAGCCGTCCGCCGCATTATTGCCCGAGGTGGTCAGCACGTTTTCACCGATGGAGAAGGCGTCATAGTCCTTGCCGTCGCTGTCGGTGTTGACCGTGCCGTTCGGATACGCCCAGAAGCTTGCGTGCTCGACGGTGTAGTAGTAGTCGCCCGCGTCGACGCGCGCGTAAGCGCGGCCGTATTCGTCCGTTTTAACGGTTGCGGCGGGCGTGGCGTCCGCCAGAACGAAGCCATCCGTCTTGCTGTAAACCTTGATCTCAGCGCCCGAAATATCACTGCCGAGCGTGTCGGACACGTGGAAATCGGCGCGCAGCTTGGTCGCGATGTCCGGCAGGACAAATTCCATGCGGATATCGCTCGTCACGTCGGCCTTTGCCGCGTCCGCCTGCGCGACCATGATCTGATAGAAGCCGCCGCGTGTCGCCTTGCCGTCGCCAAGCGTCACCGCGTCCGCGTCCGCCGCGTCGTGGCCGATGCGGCGCCAGATCGGGCTGAGCAGCGCGTCGACGACCGCGTCGTCGCCCTTGCCGAGAATGTTCATGCCGTCCGCCGTCTGCGCGTAATCCATGGTGTAAACCGCGTATTTGTCAAAATACGTGGACAGGTTATTGACGATCGTCGAATCGTTCTTGACCGGCAGCTTGATCGTCGCCAGCAGCTGCTCCGCCGCGCTCGCGTCGATCTTGTCCGCGCTTGCCGGAACTTCCCAGCCGAAGGTTACGTAGCCGCGCGCGGCGCTGACCGTCTTTGCCGGCGCGTCGCTGGCTTTCACCGTGCCGTTAAAGGTAACGACGCTTCCAAAGTCCGCTCCCACGTCAAACAGCGCGGGATCAAAATACAAGCCGAACGTGCCCGAACCGGCCACGGCGTTTTTCAAATACACCTTGGCTTCAAAAACAGGCTTCGACTCCGTGCTGTCCGCGGCCTTATCAACGACCACGCGGTAGATCGGGTCGGTGACGACGCCGGGCTTCAGATTGCCCGCCTCGCTCGAGTCGTTCAGGCCGCCGGACTGCTCCGTGCCGCCGGTTACCGTGCCCTGCGTCACGTCGATCGTACCGCCGTCGGTCACCGCGCCGCCGAGGTCGATCGAGCCGTTGCCCGCGCCGTCCGGCGTGGTGTTGGTCGTGCCTGTCGCGCCGCCGGTGATGCCGGTGATTTCGCCGTTTTCGTCCGTCGTGGCCGTGCCGCCGATGTTGACCAGCGTTTTGCCGTTCACCGTGACGACGTTGACCGTGTTGCTCACCTCTTCAAAGCCCGCGCCCGCGACCTGCATCGCGTACGCGCCGTCCGGCAGAGGCGCGGTTACCGTGATGCCGGTGACCTTTCCGTTTTCATCCTTCGCAAGCTCAACGCCCTTGCCTACGGACAGCGTGAGCGCGCCGCCGAGCTCGGTATCCGCGGAGGAACCGACGTTCGGCGTGAGCGTAACGGTCAAACCGGCCGCCTGCGATTCGTTGATCGGCTCGCCCGCCGATACCTCCGGCACCGGCAGCGGGAAGGTCACGTTGGTGACCGTCTTTTTCAGCACGATTTTGATGAAGGGGGTTCCGGTTTTATCGACGGAAATTGCGGCGGCGGGGTTGTTCATCGCGCCGGTATCCAGCGTAACGTCGCTGCCCGACACGCCCACCGTGATGTTGGCCTGTCCCGCCGTCACCTTTTGATAGCCGGGCACGCTGACCAGCAGTTCCTTGCCGCCGGTGCTGGTCAGCTTGACCGTCGCCGTGCCGTCGGCGTTGTACGTAGCGGCCGAGGTGCCGCCCAAGCTGATTTCCGCCCCGGACGAAAGATCCACCGCGTTCCCAGCCGCGTCAAATACCTTTACCGGAATTTCGTAAGATATTTCGACCTTCTGCATGTCGGTGTATTCCACCGCCGTGCCGTCGCCGGAAACCGTAAAGGTTTTGCCGTCAGCCGTTTTCATGGTGTACATCTCGTCGCCCACTGTAACTTCGTTTACCTTGAGCGTGTATCCGCTGTTATCGCTGTACGGCAGGTTAACAGTGACTTGACCGTTTGCATCGGTCTGGCCGGAGGTAACGTTTACCGCGTTGCCGCGCTGGCTCGTGCCGGTAACGGTGACCGTCGCTTTTTCAAGCGGCGTTTCTCCCGCCTTGACCGTGACGGCTACGTCGGTGAAGGTGTCGGGCTCGGCAGGAAAACCCATCCACAATGCTCCAGACGTCGTAGTCGTTTTATCGATCGCTGTTGTTTTTGCGCCCTTATACTCCTCTTCACATCCCTCATCAGCCCAATATGAAAAGGTAGAGTATTCAATTGAACCGCTTAGTATTTTAAAGTAAATGGTGTACAAATCCATTACCGAGTCCTGCGGTTGTGAAGGAACATTCATTCCCTCGGCCCCTTTAAAGACGCCTTCTCTATCGCTTGAACTTGTTATTCCATTCTGCGTTGTTAAATCGATTTGCAGTTGTCCGGGCTGTAAACCGCTTTCGGCATCACTGCCGTCTCCTCCGGTTAACTCTAAGTAGCCCTTCTCCGGATCTGTCAATAGTGCTCCCGGTGCAAATCCATATTCGGCCGCTTCCGGCGTATACATTTCTGCGGTTGTTTTCGCAATCCCCAGCTTGGCGGATAGCGCGCCGCGCGTGCCTCCCGACGAAGTTACCAATTGCACCTTTTCCGAATCATACTTTAAACGCAAACGATATGAAGCGGAAGGCGGCACATTAAAAGCACCTACTTTTATTTGAACAATATCGCCTACTCCCGCGTTCTTCGCCGCCTCCAATTTGAGCACTTGCCCTTGATAATCGCTCGGAATATTCCCCCATTCAGAACCATTGACATCGGCCGCCGCTGCCGCCGGCAATACCGGCAGCAGCGTCAGTCCGAAGCATAGGCAAAGCAAACTGCCTATTGCTCTCTTCAGCTTTTCTTTCATATTCCACGCCTCCACTTCACGCCCACTTTTTATTTATACCGCGTTTATTCAAGCTCATCTTTACCGTCAGCAGGTCATCAACGTTAGTAACATTATTGCCGTCAATATCACCTGGAACATTTTCACCGCGCTTGTTCAGATTTGCCTTTATGGTCAATAGATCATCAACGTTTATTACGTTATTGCCATCTAAATCGCCCGCATACAGCAAAGCCTCGCCGATATCCGCGCTGTCCGTCACGCCGGACAGGTCGATATCCGTCATGGTGAACGTCGTGCACTTGTCCTTGCTCACTGTCAGCGTATACGTTCCGGCGGCTTCGTCGCCGGCGACCGTGCCGAGGTTGACCTCGACCGCAAAGGCGCCGGTCTCCGCGTCGTACGTACCCGCGGTTTGGTTATCGTATGCGTCCGTCAGCGTGATCACCGGGGCGACGGAAGCCGCGCTGCCTGTTGCCGTGACCTTGCCGGTCAGCCGGACGACCTTGCCGATCGTATCGCGCGTGCCGTCGCCGTCCGCGTCGATATTGGTGTCGGCCACCCAGTAATCCTTTTCCTCCGGCTTATCGGTGTTGGTCGCGACGTTCAGGCCGACGACCATCGTCCACTCGTACAGCTTGGCATTGCTCAGCGCGCCGGGCACGATGATCTTATCCGCGCTTGCCGCGATCTTGTCCGCGTCGGTCAGCACGCCCTCGGTCGGCGAGAAATACTTGATCGCCGAAACCTGCACTGTGTGCTTGCCCGAGGTCACATACTGCTCCACTTTGCTGTCCCCGTCAAGCACGTAGAACGGAAGCAGGTTGTCGCCGTCCTTGCCGCCGAAGGTATAGGCGCGCGCGTCGGTTCCAAGCGTAACCGCCGTGCCGTCCGCCGTAACCAGCAGCTTGCCGTCGACATAGATCTGATAGCCCGCGGTCTGCGGATCGCCGGATGCGGTCCAGAAGAGCCGTATTTCGTCCGTGCCGTTGGAGGCGGCGCGCTCGAACTTGACGGCCTCCGCCGCGTCGGGCACGGTCAGATCGGTCTCGCCGTCCCGCGGAATATTGAGCTGGCTCACTTCGCTGAGCGGGCCCTCCGCACTGTTCTCATTGACGGCGGAAACCTGAATCGCGTATGCGTACTTATCCGCCTGCGCGCGGAACGTAAACTGATTCCCATCGCGCACCGCGCTGTTTTGCTTGACGCTGTCGATATAGAGGTTGTAATCCTGAATATCCTCCGCGCCGCTCAGCGCGTCCCATGTTACGGTGATCGTGCCGCTCGGTCGCTGCGCCGTGTCCTGATCGTCCGCAAAGACGGACTTTACGTTCTTCGGCGCGTCCGGCAGCGGCACCTGCCGCACCGTGCTGACCGTCGCGCTGTTGGAGGACAGGCCGTCCGTGCCGTTTGCCACATCGTCCACATAAGCGGTCGGAACAACAACAAAGGTATATTCGCCGCGCGCAGGCGCGCCGCCCTGCTCGTCGTTCCACTGGTACACGCACTTGCCGTCCACAACGCCGATATCCGACTGCTCGATCGACAGCGTATCCCATGTCGCGCCGCCGTCCGTGCTGTACCTGATCGCATAGGCGATCCGCTGCGCGATTGCGGCAAGCGGCGTCGCGCCGTCGGTCAGTTCGACCGTTTCTCCGTCGGAAATCTGATCGTTTGCAGGCGGCTGCCCGTCGTCCGCGCCGCTCTGCTCGGGCGGCTGCGTCGAATCCGCGCTGCCTTCCGTCGCGGGCGGTTCTACCGAATCCGTCGTGTCCGCGCTGTCGTCCGGCACGGGCGGCTCCGTCGAATCCGTCGTGTCCGCGCTGTCATCCGGCGCGGGCGGTTCCGTCGGTTCCGTCTGTTCCGGAACGTCCAGACTGTTGTCGGGCGCCGGCGGCTCCTCCATTGTCTGCGCGCCGGTTTCCAAGGTGGACGGCGTCCAAGTCAGCGTGACCGGCACGATGGAAAGATTGCGGTCGTCAATATCCGACTGCTCCGCCGCCGCCGTCAGATCGGAAATCTGGCTGGGCGCGTTCGGCTTGGGCACCTGCGTGGTAGCCGAAACCACGTTGGATTTGGCGCTTACGCTCCTCTCGCTGTCCGCCGCGTTGATCGCGGTCACATGGATCACATAGTCCTCATTGGCCATGCCCTCATATGTGTAGGTATACGACGCGCTGCCGTCGGCCGCAACGGTTTCCGCCAGCGTATTGTTGACGTAAACCTCGTAGCCGGTGACCTTCGCGCTGTAATCGGCCGCTTTCGCGTCCTCGGCGGAAGCGTTCCATTTCAGCTCCACCTTGCCGGTCGGCACGTCGGCCTGCTTCTCCACCTCGGCGGTCAGACCCGTCGGCGCGGACGGCTGCAGCAGCACGGTCGAAACGCGCACCGCGTCCGTGGTCTTGCTGGTTTCCGCCTGCTCGCCTTCGCCGTACTTTGCGTAGACGCGGAAGATGTAGTTCTTGTTTACCGCGCCGCCGAACTGGTAGCTGGTTTCCGTGCCCACGCTCCACGCCTGATCCTCGCCGTTCATCTGAATCACGTATTCCGTCGGCTTCTCTTCGGCGTTCGGCGCGCTCCAAGTAAGCTTGATGCCCGTCTTGCTGGTCTTTGCCGCGCGCAGATCGGTCGGCGCGTTGCTCATGGCCAGATACATTTGCAGCGAATCGGAGTTCGCGCCCTCGCCCGCCTCGTTATACGCCGAGATGCGCACGACATAGATGACGCCCGATTCGATCGGCGCCTCATATTCCAGCGCGGACAGGTCGTTTCCGTTCTCCGGGCTGAAATCGTACACGGTGCCGCCCTTGGAGCTGTTGATGTAAATGCGGTAGCCTTCGATCCTCGCGCCGCCGTCGTTGCCGGGAGCCGCCCATTCAAGGTGCAGCTTGCGGCCGGCGCTGAGCATGCGGGAATTCTCCGTGTCGAGCACCGGCGCGCCGGGCGCGGTCGCGGCGGCCGCTTCGTCCAGCTCGCCGTCGAGCGGGTTGAGATCGAGGTTGGTATCCGGCTCGCCAATGTTGTTCGACATGACGTTGAGCGTCGAGCGCGCCTTGATATACTCCTTCTCGGACACGCCGCCCTCGCTGACCGCTTCCACCTGAATGTTGTACAGCGCGCCGATATTGGCGTCGGGCACTTGGAACGTGTAAGAGGTGGAGGTATAGTCCTCGGTCGTCATCAGCTCGCCGTTGATATAGACGTTGTACCGAAGCTCTCCCGCCTTGCCCTCGGGCGCGTTCCAGGAAATCGTCATGATGTTGAAGGTGTTATTGTTCTTGTAGGTCAAGCCGGTCGGCTTGCCCGGCGCGGGGATGTAGTACGGCGTCGCCTCCGCCGTGTCGGACGGCACGCTGTTGCCCTTTGCGTTATTGGCAAGCACGTAAACCGAATACGCCACGCCGTTTTTCAGGTTTCCAATCGTCGCCGACGTTGTGCCGCCGCCGTTGACCGCCTGACTCTTGAGCGTTTCGTCCTTATTGTCCGTCTCGTAGTAGTACACGCGGTAGCCGTCGATCGTCAGGTTGCCGTCGTACAGCGGCTTGCTCCACGAAACGCTGATGGTCGCGTTGCCCGCGGCTGCCGTCACATTGTACGGCTTGCCGGGAACCGACGCGGCGACCGCGCCCGTGATCAGCACCGCCAGACGGCTTGATTCGCCGCTCGTGCCGACGCTGTTGCGCGCGGTGACCGTCACCTCGTATTCGGTGCCGATCTCATAGCTGCCCGGCTCGCCGGTGTACTGCACGATGTTGTCGGCGGTGTTGCTGTCGTCCGGCGTCACCGAAATCGGATCGCTCAGCGGCGTCTGCTCGCCCGCCTTGTATACGCGCAGCAGGTATTCGAGCACCGGCGCGCCGCCGTCGGAGGACGGGGTCTGCCAGCGCGCGTTGAACGTGCCGTTGGCCGAGCTCAATGCGCGCCAAGCCGGCGCGCCGGGTTCGGTCAGCGTGCGCACGGCCGGACTGTTCACCGCCGGACCCGCGCCCACCACGTTGACCGCGCTGACGCTAAAGGTATAGGTCTCGCCCTTGGTCAAGCCCTGCACCAGCGTGTTGGTGGTGTCGGTGACGAACAGCGGCTCGGTCAGATTGCCGCCCGCGATCCGGTAGCCCGTGATCGGCAGGCCGCCCGTGTCGTCGGGCGCGGACCATGTCAGCTGCACGGAATCGGCGCCCATGGCGGTCGCCTTGATACCCGCCGCGTCGACCGCGCCCGGCACCGTGCCCGGCATGACCTCGACCGGAGCCGATTTCGCGCCCTCGCCGCATACGTTGATGGCGGCCACCTGCACGGTGTAGCGCACGCCGTTTTTCAGTTCGTCCAGCACGGCCTCGGTCTTGCCTGCGTCCGCGTAGACAAAGCTGGTCGCGCCATGCTCGTCGGTCATGTACACCTTGTACATCTGCACCGCGCCGCCGTTATTGGCCGCGGGCGGGTCCCAGACGATCTTGGCTTCGCCGTCTCCGCTCTGCGGCGTGCCGATGCGCGGCGCCAGCGGCGTGCCAACCCGCACCTCGACCGCCTCGCTCTCCGCGCCGTCGCCGTTGTCGTTGACCGCGCGCACGGTGACCTTGTACAGCAGGCCGTTGGTCAGGCCCGTAATATGGCACGAGGTCGTCGTCGAGGTGACGGTTTTCGCCGGCTCGCCGCCGGTCTGGTAGGATACCACATAGTGCCGGATGCTTCCCGTCGTGTCGCTGGGGGCGGAGTAGGTCACCGTCGCCGCGGCGACGCCCGCCGTCACGCCGGTGATGGCCGGCGCGGCCAGCGCGCCCGTGCGCACCTTCTGCACCAGCTCGGCGTTCGCCGTAACCGCCGGATTGGACAGATCGGGCGCGGCGCTGTAATTGACGTCGGACGCGCTGTTATACTGCGTCCAAGCGACCGCGTACACATAGTAGTCCTTGCCGTTTTCCACGTCCGCCACGGTTACCGTAACCGTGCCGTCGCCGTTCTCTTGGAAGTTGAGCTGTTCCCACTTGACCGGCGAAGCGGCCTCGTCGTCCACCGCCCGCAGGTAGATATCATAGTTGGCGGTCGTCACGGTCAGGCCCTTGCCGTCCGCTGCGGCGAAGGTCAGCGTAAAGCTGCCGTCGCCCGGGGTAACGCTCTTCAGCTTGGGCGCGGAGGGCGCGTCCCACGGGGTCGCTTCCGCCGCCGCGCTTGGCAGGCTGTGGCAGACGACCGTCTTGTCTCCGTCCGTCTTTTTGCTCTGCTCGCTGACCGCACGCACGGTAAAGGTGTAATTTTCGCCGCCGGTTAAGCCCGGGATGGTCTTTTCGAGCCCGCTGAACGTGTCGGTCCCAGCCTCCTGATACAGCTGTCCGTTGACGAAGATCTGGTAGCCCTTGATCGTGCCGCCGTTGTCCGAAGCGGGCGCGCCCCAGTTCAGGGTGACCGCCTGCTTGCCCGGCGTTGCGTGCAGGCCGCGCGGCTCGCTTGTCGCGCCCATGACAAATTCATGAATCCTGCCGACCGGGCTGTTGCCCATATCGGCATTGTACGCCACAACGCACAGCCGCACGGTCTCGCCGCTCCAGCGGCTGAACAGCTGTCCCGACAGCTCCTTGGTGGTTACGTCCGCCGTGTGCGAGCGCAGATAAGCGTCGGCCTCCGCGGTCGTCGTCACCGTTTCCGGCAGGGTGAAGATGCGGTAGCCGTCCACCACGCCGTCCACCTTGTTCCAGCGCACGTCGATCGAGGTGTCCGTATCGTCGTCCGCGGGTATGGTGGTTGTGATGCTGGTCACCTCGGGCGGCGTCAGCTGGCCGACCAGAATGGAGCCCAGCCCGGATTTAGTCGCGCCCACGCTGTTGACCGCCTCGACCGTGATGCGGTCGTACTTCTGGTTGTAGTTCAGGCCGGTCAGCACAAACGACTGCTGGTCGATCAGCCCGCTCTTGCGCACCGTGCCCAAATACACCTGATAGCCCGTGATCGGCGTGCCGCCGTTATCCGCCGGCGCGTCCCAGGTCACACGCACGCTCCAGTTGTTCTTGTTGTCCACATCGGGCGCGATGCTCTCGAGCTTTACGATCTCGGGCGCGCCCGGCAGGCGGAAGGTCGTGATCTGCTCGCTGGACGCGTAGTTCCCCTCGTCGGGCGCGGCCGCGTTGACCTTATTGACCGCGTGCACGGTGAAATAGTACGTGCCGCCGCGCGTCAGCCCGCTGACCGAGGCCGACAGCTTGTTTTCCGCCAGCTCGACCGTTACGTCGGTCGCCTGCGTCGCGGTTCCGTCCTGCGCCACCTTGTACGCCTTTACGACGTAATCGGTGATTGACGAACCGCCGTTATAAGAGGGCGCGAACCAGGTCAGCCCCGCCGTTGTGTCCGAGGTGGGCTGCGCGACCAGATTGCGCGGCGCTTCGGCCAGCTTTGCCGGCGTCTCGTTGTTCGCCGCGGAGGAAAGCGCGCCCTCGCCGTTGGCATTGACGGCGGAGACCTGAATGTTGTAATCCACGCCGTTGGCAAGGCCGGTCACCTTGGCGGCATATTCCCCGCTCGCCTCGTCGTAATAGATTTTGCCCGCCGTCAGCTCGTCCGGCGAGGCGACCGTATCGGTCAGCAGCAGCTCGTTTTTCAGCGCGCCGTTCGCGTACAGGCGGTACGCGGTGATCGGGCTGCCGCCGTCGTCCGCCGGCGCTTTCCAGCGCACGGTCAGGCTGCCGTCCGCGAACTGCACGCTCTGCACCGCCGGCGCCTGCGGCACGCCGAAGGTGATCTCGGCCGCCTTGGACAGCGGGCTGACGCCCGCGACGTTCTGCGCGGCGATTTGCAGGCGGTAGGTGCTGCCCGCTTTCAGCGGGCCGTAATTCACGGTTGAAAGCTCGCCCGTGATCGCCCCCGCGTTGTTCGAGCCGTCCTTGGGGATGTTCAGCGTCATCACGCCGTCCGCCGCATAGCCGGCGTCCCCTCGGCCGAGCGCCTTGATCAGCTGGCCGTCCAGATAAACGAGATAGCGCTCCAGCTTGCTGCCGTTGTTGCTGACGGCCTCCCAGCTGATATCCACGCTGTCCGTATGCAGCACCGTGTTGGTGATCACGGGGATCTCGGGCGAACCGACGATCACCCGCACCGGTTCCGACCAAGTGCTCGCGCCGTATTGGTTGACCGAGCGCACGCGCAGGGTCAGCGTTTCGCCGAACATCGTGCCGGTGAACAGGTTGCTGGTCGAGGTGTAGTGCATCACGCCGTTGTCGCCGTATTTGGTGCCTTCTTCGGAAACGACCTCGACGTCGTACTGCGTCACCGCGCTGCCGTTGCCGTTTGCGTCGTTGTATTCGATCTGCACGAGCAGGTTGCTCGCGGTCGCGCTGCTGGTTGCCAGCGCCACGCGCAGGTCGTCCGGCGTCTCCGGCATGCCGACGCGCACGCCGGTCTCATTGGAGGCCGCGCCCTCGCCCGCGCCGTTGACGGCGGTAACGCTCAGGATGTAATCCTTACCGTTTTCCAGCTCGGGCACAAGGATATCGGTCAGCGCCTGCCGGCGCGCGTCCTCGGTCAGCCCCGCCACCGGAATGGTTGTTTTCAGCACCGGCTTGGCGTACACCGGCTGGCCCTCGCCGTCCGATCCGATCAGCTTTGCCTTGGCCGCCGTCACAAAGCCGTTGACAAGCGTCGCCGTCGCCTCGGTCGCGTACACGCGGTACTCGGTGATCGGGTCGCCGCCGTCGCCCAGCTTGCCCTCGTCGTTCTCCGGCGCGGGAATGATGCGCCGCAGCGTCGCGCGGCCGTCGCCGGTCACCGCGCCGTACGGCGTTTCGGTATTGAGCGTCTCGTCCGCGTTCAATTCCGCGTATCCGTCCACGCCGGGCGCTTCGGGCGCGCGGCGCGGCGTTGCGGTCAGCGAAGGCTGGCTCTTTTCGCCCTCGCCCGCGCCGTTCACCGCCGCTACGACGAATTCGTATTCTGTTCCGTCCGTCAGGCCTGTTACCGTATAGTCAAGCGCCGCAGACTGGTCCTCACCCTGCGCGATCTCGATGGGCTCGCTGTACGAGCTCTCTCCCTTGACGCGGTAATAGAGGTGGTACTTGCTCACGCTCGTGTGGTTCTCGTTGACCGCTTCCGTGTCCACCGTATCGCCGTCGTCCTCCGGGTAGTACCAAGTCACCTTGGTCTCTCCCGTGCGGTTGGTCGGCTCGGCCGTCATCCGGGACACGTCGGGCGCATTGGGCAGGCGCCACATGACAACCGTGTTGCTTTCCGTGTCCGCACCGTCGAGCAGCGGCGTGTCCGCGTCGTCGTCCACCGTGACCGCGTGCACCTTAAATTGATAGGTGCCGCCCATCGTCAGGCCGGTCACGGTCGTGCTGCCCGCGCTGTCGGTCTTGACGATCTCGCCGACCGTGCCCGCGCTCTCGGCGTTGACCGGAACGACCGTCACCGTATATTTCTCGAGCGCCGCGCCGCCGAGATCCTCCGGCGCGCTCCATGTCAGCTGCACGGATTGGCCGCTCTTAATGACCGCGCGCACCGCCGCTGGGCCGTCCGCGGGACGGCGCGGGGTCGCGGCGTCCGTGTTGTTGCCGTTGTGCTGATTGGCGACCGAATCATCGCCCGGCTCGCCCACGCGGGTCGTGCCGATTGCGTTGACCGCCGTCACAACAAAGGTATAATCCGTGCCGTTGACCAGATCCTTCGCCGTGTAGCTGCGCACGTTGGAATCCAGCTTGATGACCACTTCTTCCAGCGTTTCCACGCCGTTTTCCGTTTTCAGCCGGTAAATGTTGTAGCCGGTCACCGGCGTGCCGCCGTTCTTTTCCGGAGGCTGCCAAGTGATCTCCACCTCGCCCGACCGTCCGGTCGGCTTGGCGGAAACGCCCTGCGGCTCGAACGGCACGCGCAGTGTGGTGCAGGGCGTGGATTCCAGCTTGTCGCCGTCGCCCTGTGCGTTCACCGCGTAAATGCGGATCTTATAATCGCGGTAGGTCGTCAGGCCGGAAATCGTCGCTTTCTGCGTTTCCGTGCCCAGCTTATCGCCATCCGCGAAGACCGCCGTGCCGACGACCTTGTTGCTGGCGTTCACATCGAGCGCCTCGACCACGTATTTGGTGATCGGCTGGCCGTTCGCGTTGGCGGGCGACCATGTGACCTCGATTTCGGTATCGCTAACCGCCGTTGCCTTGATGCCCGACACCGCCGACGGCGGCCCGTTCACGCCAACCTCATACGACGGGCTGCGCGTGCTTTCGCCCACGCTGTTGGTCGCCGATATGCGCACAAAGTAAGTTTCGCCCACAGGCAGGTTCTGGATCGTTTTCGAGGTGCTGCCGTCTGCGGACACGATAACCGGATTGGAGCTTCCCGGAATATTTACCAGCTTATCCCTGTTGTCCGCGTCCGCGTCCTCTTTGTTCGCAAAAACGTAAATCGCATACTGGGTGACCGCCTGCCCGTTGTTATTCGCGGGCTCCTGCCAATTCAGCGTCAAAGCGCCGTTATCAGAGGTACCGGTAACGCTGCGCACCGGGTCGGGCACGTTCCAAGTGGTCACCATCGAATTGGTGCCGTACCCCTCCGGCCCTTCGCCCGCCGCGTTGAGCGCGGCCACGCGGAACGTATAGCTTGTGCCGAGCGGCAGGCCGTCCTTGACGTACTGCGATACGCTGCCGACCGTTTCCGACCCGGCGAACGTGCCGTTGGCGTACCAGCTTACCTTGTAGCCGGTCACCGCCGTGCCGCCGTTCGAGGTCGGCGCGTTCCAGGTGACCGTTACCTGCGCCTTTTTAACGCTGTCACCATCCGTGTAAACCTTGGTCACCGCGGCGGTTACGTCGGTTGGGACGGCGGGCACGCTGTGCGTCGTGCCGGACGCCGTGCCGGACATGACCGTGCCCGCCGGCGTGATCGCCTTTACCTTATACGTATGGGTCGAGTTGTTCTCCAGACCCGTATGCTTGAAGCTGGTGGCGGTCAGCGCGGTATTGCCGCTGACCTTGGTTTCGGTGGAGCCGTCCACCTCGTACACTTCATACGTAACCGTTTGGCCGTCTCCGTCGACCGCCAACCAGCTGATATTCAGCGCCTTGGTATCCGCCGCAACGGTCGGCGTGGGCGTTCCCGGCAGGCCGTAGGTCTTGGCGCTCTTCACAGCGCCGGCAGCCCCCCACCCCGCAGAGTTGTACGCAGATACCCGGTACTGATAGGTCGTGCCGGTTGCCAGCCCGGTGTGCGCGTGGCTTGTGCCGGTGATGGTATCGCTTACCGTCGTCCACGTCTTGCCGTCCGTGCTGGATTCCAGCTTGTACTTGCTGGCGTTTTCGCCGTTGCCCGCCGGGGCCGTCCAGTTGACGGTCAGCTGCTTGTTGCCGCGCGTGATGGTCGAAATCGTCACCGCGCCGGGGGCAAGCACCGTTGCAACGCTAGGTATTTCCTTGTACGCTGTGCTTTCGCCGTATTCATTGGTTGCGTAAACACGGAACGTGTATTTTTTGCCTATCGACAGACCGGTAACGGTTCCGGAAGCACCGTTGATTACCGTATTTTTGTTATCCGTCACATTATAAATACGGAAGCTTGTCGCGTTGCCCGTGCCGCCCGTACCGGACAGGCCGGTAAAATTGATGGACGTGGTAGATGCAACGCTGGCCGCGCCGTTTATTGTCGTCGGCACGTTGCCGATCGTGTACGAACCGTTTGTGCCTTCCCTATATCCCGCACCGGAACCGATACCGATACCAAAGCTGGTCGTACCAATCGTTTTAGAAACACTGCTCAGTTCACTGGTAATTGCCGATGCGCTGCGACCGTCGATCTCCTTAATACCTGTCGCTCGGATATCATCCAACGCATAGCCCAACTGTGCATAAATCGGAGTTTGGTTCGTTCCATATTGATTGGCAGATGTCGTAGTATACGAACCATTAAAAGCGGTTAGCGTAGCTAGATTGCCCTTTGCAACCGTGCCGCCCGAGCCACCGACACCGCCACTTGTCACACCGCCGCCGCCAATAGGTCCGTCAGAACCGTACGTGCCGCTGGCATATTTTCCCGCTTCAAAATAACCGCCGCCGCCGATATTCTGTGTTCCTGCGGCACCAGTTGACGAATAACCGCCCGGTGCGCCCATACCATTCGAAGCGCCCGGAATTGGTATTTTGTGAGACACATACAGGTTCTCTCCAGCACCGCCCGAAAAGCCACCGCAACCAGCACCATTACTGCCGCCGCCGCCGCCAGCACCGCCGCCGCCAATACCAGCCGCTGGATAACCGCCGCCACCGCCACCGCCAGCCAAATTATTTAAAATTGCGCCGTCACCGCCGTTGCCACCGCCGCCGCCATATGCTGTTACTTTGACCGTGTCTCTGATTTGGACTGCACCGCTTGAATTTCCCTGTCCACCACTAGTCCATGTAGGACCAGCGCCTAATCCACCGTTGCCGCCCACGCCGCCATTGCCGCCGATACCTGCGCCAGCACCGCCGCCGCCGCCACCACCAGTATCTGTGCGGCTTTCGGCTGGATTATATACACTGTCGCCACCGTCACCAGCGTCGCCGCCATATGCTTTCAGCGTGCCTACGCCGCCGATGGTCAGCTTACTGCCCGCTGGTACTTCAAGACCTGCATAAGCGCCTGCGCCACCCGGCGTGGGATCTGTCCAGTTTTCCTCACCCGTGCCGCCTACCTGCCCATAAACAGTCAAAGAACCATTGACCACCAGATTCAGCGTGCCCGAAGTCACCTTAATAGGAGACCCCCCACCCGCTGTACGGTTGTCAATGGTCAGAGTTATCCCTGCGGGTATGGTCAGCGTCGAGCTGCCGCTTGCCGTTATACTATAATTCGTAAACGTACCGGAGGTATTGATCGTGTAATTATTTGTGCCTGAAATCGTATAAGTGGAACCATTTCCCGGCACAATTGTATAATCCGCCGCCGCGGCCGTGAACGACATCGACGGAAGCAGACCCGTCAGCATCGCCGCGGTCAGCAGCAAGGACAGCAGCCGTTTGCCCGCCCCGGAGCGTGCTTCCGCACCATTTTTGCTTAGTTGCTTGCGCACCATGATTATTTCTCCTTTCATTGTCCTATATATAAAAACTGTGCGGTTAAAATAGTTACTTAAACCGACAGGTGAAAAAAATGGAAATACTTATGTAACCGCAATATACTGTGTAACCAGCGTTTTTGACCCCCCACCCCTCGAAAACAGCAAAAAAATAACCGTCAAAAAAAGTACGCTTTTTTCGCCATTTTTCAACGTTTCTTACATACAGTATAGCGATATTGCACGAGTTTGTAAAGGGAAAAAGTGATTTTCTTGCGTAATTTTACTGATTTTTTGTGTAATTCCCTGCTCCTCAGGGGGGATTTCTCACCATGATAAAGAGCTGGAATGTTGCGATTTATTTACCATTTTGCGAAATCGGCATTTTGCACGGCGGATTGGGTTCTTGGTACGTGCGGGCGGCGGACGGCGCCCACGGTTTTTCTTTGCGGAAAATCTAATGATGACCCCGGTTTTAGCGCACATATCTGTTTTCCGCTTTTTTTTACAGTTTTTCGTCCGCATAATCGCGCAATTTTGATGATAAAACAAGTAGAAATGCACTTAAAAACAAAGTATAATAATATCCGTACGAAAATATCCGGCTTTATGGAGGAATATACATGATTCGTAACGATTTGCGCAACATCGCCATCATCGCGCACGTTGACCACGGCAAGACCACGCTGGTCGACCAAATGCTCAAGCAGGCGGGCGCGTTCCGCGAAAATCAGGTGGTGGAGGAGCGCGTTATGGACTCGGGCGACATCGAGCGCGAGCGCGGCATCACCATTCTCGCCAAGAACACCTCGGTTCATTATCATGATGTGAAAATAAACATTGTCGACACGCCGGGCCACGCCGATTTTTCCGGCGAGGTCGAGCGTATCCTCAAAATGGTGGACGGCGTTGTTCTGCTGGTCGACGCGGCGGAGGGCCCGATGCCCCAGACCCGTTTTGTTTTGCAGAAGGCGCTGGAGTTCGGCCACAAAATCATTATTGCGGTCAACAAGATCGACCGGCCGGACGCGCGCCTGAACGAAATCGGCGACGAAGTGCTCGAGCTGCTTCTAAACCTTGACGCGACCGACGAGCAGCTTGACAGCCCGATCGTTTATTGCTCGGGCCGCGCGGGCACGGCGTCGATGTCCCCGAACGTCGAGGGCACCGACCTCACGCCCCTGTTCGAGCAGATCCTCGAGCACATCCCCGCCCCGCAGGTTGACGTGGACGGCCCGGCGCAGATGCTGGTTTCCTCCATCGACTATAACGAATATGTGGGCCGCATCGGCATCGGCCGCATCGAGCGCGGCACCATGAAGGTGGGCCAGCAGGTGACCGTGTGCGATTACCACGGCAACACCGAGCCGTACAACGCCAAGCTGGTCACGCTTTACACCATCGAGGATTTGGAGCGCAAGCCGGCGGAGCAGGCCAGCGCGGGCGAAATCGTCTGCTTCTCGGGCATCGAGAACGTCACCATCGGCGAAACGCTGTGCGACCCCGAATTGGTTGAGGCGCTGCCGTTCGTCAAAATCAGCGAACCGACGGTTGAAATGACCTTTTCGGTCAACGATTCGCCCTTTGCCGGCCGCGAGGGCAAGTTTGTCACCTCGCGCCACCTGCGCGAGCGCCTGTTCCGTGAGCTTTTGAAGGACGTTTCCCTGCGCGTCAACGAAACCGACACGACCGATTCGTTCCGCGTCTGCGGCCGCGGCGAGATGCACCTGTCCATCCTGATTGAAAACCTGCGCCGCGAGGGCTATGAATTTCAGGTCGGCGCGCCTAAGGCGCTGTTCCGCGAGATCGACGGGCAGAAGTGCGAGCCGGTCGAGCGCATGATCGCCGACGTGCCGGTCGACGCGGTCGGCGCGGTAATGGAGAAAATGGGCTCGCGCAAGGGCGAGCTGGTCTCGATGAACCCCAAGGGCGCCGACCGTATGCGCATGGAATTCCTCGTTCCGGCGCGCGGCCTGTTCGGCTACCGCACCGAATTTCTGACCGACACCAAGGGCGAGGGCGTTTTGTCCTCGGTCTTCCACAGCTATCAGCCTTACAAGGGCGATATCTCCAAGCGCTCGACCGGCTCGCTGATCGCGTTTGAAGCTGGCGAGTCCATCACCTACGGCCTGTATAACGCGCAGGAGCGCGGCACGCTGTTCATCGGCGCGGGCACGCCGGTATACGAGGGCATGGTGATCGGCGAAAACCCCCGCGGCGAGGATATGGCGGTCAACATCTGCAAGAAAAAGCAGCTGACCAACACCCGCGCCTCCGGCTCGGACGATGCGCTGCGCCTGATCCCGCCGCGCCAGATGTCCATTGAGGCCGCGCTCGAGTTCCTTGGGGACGACGAGCTGCTTGAGATCACCCCGCAGTCCGTCCGCATCCGCAAAAAGATCCTGTCCAACACCGAGCGCCTGAAGAAGGTCAAGGGCGGCAAAAAGTGAAAACGTATGCGGGACTTCAGAAGCCCTGATCAAATACGCGCTTGACACTGTTTACCATTATCTTTTTATAAAGGAGTTTTTCCCCAATGGCTATTCAAAAAGAAGTGCTGCACACCGAGCTTGCCCCCGCGGCGGTAGGCCCTTATTCGCAGGCGATCGCCGCGAACGGCGTTATTTACACCTCCGGTCAGGTGCCGATCGACCCCAAGGAGGGTAAGATCGTCGCGGAAACCATCGAAGAGCAGGCCGAGCAGGTCATGCAGAACCTGAAGGCCGTGCTCGCGCAGGGCGGCGTCGGCTTTGACCGCGTGGTCAAGACCACCTGCTTTCTCGCGGACATGAACGACTTCGCGGCTTTCAACGGCGTATACGCCAAGTACTTCCCCGAAAACGCGCCCGCCCGCTCGTGCGTGCAGGTTGCCGCGCTGCCGCTCGGCGCAAAGGTCGAGGTGGAAGTCATCGCCGTTCAGGGCTGATGGCGGAGATCAGGCCCGGCCGCTACCGCCACTTCAAGGGCGGCGAATATGAGGTGATCGGCACGGCCAAGCATTCCGAAACGCTGGAGGAAATGGTCGTCTACCGCGCGCTGTACGGCGCGCGCGGCCTATGGGCGCGCCCCGCCGCCATGTGGACGGAAACCGTCGACCGGGACGGTTATCACGGCCCCCGGTTTCAGTATATCGGCGAATAAAAGAAGCTGTCGCAGCATACCTGCGGCAGCTTTTTTCTATCCCTTGTAGCAATATGCCCTTCTGCGGCGTATTACCGGTGAAAGGAGGAGGAGAGGATGGCAGAAAAAACGCCCGAGCAGCTCGTAGCCGCCCACGGCGATATGGTCTACCGTCTGGCTTACGCGCAGACGCGCAGCCGGAGCGACGCGGACGATATTTTTCAGGAGGTCTTTCTGCGCGTGGTGCGCGGCACGCCGCCGTTCGGCAGCGAGGCGCACGAAAAAGCATGGCTGCTCCGCGTCACGCTCAACTGCTTGAAAAGCCATTGGCGCATGGCTTGGCGGCGGCACGACGCGCCGCTCGACGACCGCATCCCGTTTCCCGCGCCCGAGGACGGCGCACTGGACGAAGCGCTGCGGCGTTTGGGACCCAAATACCGCGCCGCCATTCACCTGTTTTACTATGAGGGCTATTCCGCCGAGGAGATCGCACGGATGACGGGCGAAAAGCCCTCCGCCGTGCGCACGCGGCTGACCCGTGGACGGCGGCAGCTCGGCGAGCTACTGAAAGGAGAGTTTGACGATGAATTTCCAGACCCGGTACCGCAAACTGAATGAAGCCGTCGCGCCGGACGGCGCGCTGGTCGAGGAGACGCTTGTCCGCATGCGGCAAACGCAGCGGCCGGGACGTTCCCACCGCCTGCGCCGCTGCGCCGCCATCGCCGCGGCCGCCGCCGTGCTGATCGGCTGCGGCACGCCCGCGCTTGCGGCAAACATCCCGGCCGTGTATGAAACGCTGTACATGGTTTCGCCCGCGACCGCTCAGTTTTTTATGCCGGTTAACAAGGCCTGCGAGGACAGCGGGGTCAAAATGGAGGTCGTCTCGGCTTATGTACAAAACGACACCGCCGAAATCTACATTGCTATGAAAGACCTGACGGGCGAGCGTTTCGATGGTACGCTCGATCTGTTCGACAGTTATTCGCTGCACTACCCGGTGCGCGGCGGACAGTCAGGCCACTGTACCTTGGTCGGCTACGATGCCGAAACAGACGCTACGACCTTTTTGATCGAAATCAAAAATCTGGACGGCGAAAAATTCCGCGGCGGCAAATACACCTTTTCCGTGCGGCAGCTGCTGACCGGACGGCAAAATCAGGACGGCATTCTGGTCGACGCCAGCCTGTCAAACGTGCCGCTCGACCCGCCGACTGAAACGCATCCCGTCAACGGCGCGAGCTACCTGACCGAGCCTGACGTGGACCTTTCCGAGGATTACCCCTTCCTCAAACCGCAGGGCACGCTTTGGCAGAGCGAGGACGGCCTGTTCGCCCTGACCGCCGTCGGCTATACGGACGGCCGGCTCCACATGCAGTACACCGCCCAGCGCGGCTATGACAACCATGCGTGGTATACCCTCTACGCCGCCGACGGCAGCGAGGCAGCCCCCGCTTACACCGTATCCCACCCAAACGACGACGCGGGCCTGTCCTACACTGTCGAGTACGTCTACGATCTGCCAAGCGGCGACCTGTCCGGCTGCATGGTCACCGGCGACCTCTCCACCTCGGACACCCTGATCGAGGGCGACTGGCGCGTCACCTTCCGCCTCTCCCCCGCCGCCCCTTAACCCCTCGTCCCCTCGTCCATCCCCGCGCCCCGTGGGCGCTACGTCCCCCGTCCCCGCATCCCCGCCCGCAGGCGCATCCAATCCGAAAATGGCCCTGCCATTTTCATCAAAAGGCCGAGCTCCGCCCGGTCTTTTGATACAAACAGGAAAACGGCCACGGAATCGCAATTCCGTGGCCGTTTTCCTGCAGCAGCCCTCTCCGGCCCGCAGGCCGGTAGGGCGTCCCTCGTTTGAAGCTGTACGCTTCAAACGAAGCTTTTATTTATTCGCTTCGATATACTTGACGATATCGCCGATGGTGCTCATCTGGGTGGCTTCCTCATCGGGGATAGTGATGCCGAAATTCTCCTCAAGGTCCATCATCAGCTCGACGATGTCCAGCGAATCCGCATTCAGGTCTTCCTTTACCTTGGTGTCCATCGTCATGGTGGAAGCGTCGGCGTCAAACTTATCGGCCAGCAGCTCACAAATTTTCTCAAACATTGGAATTACACTCCTTCAATTTCTTCTTGATTTATTTGTCTGAAAACTCCGATTTTACGGAATTTTTCATACCGTTTTTGCAGCATCGTATCCATGTCCGGCTCTTTTGCCAGCTCGTCGAGCGCGTCGCGGATCGCGCGGCCCACATTGCGGACAAGCTGCGCGCCCGACTGCCCCTCGGGAATCACGCCCTCGATCATGCCGAACGAATACAGGTCGTCCGCCGTGATGCGCAGCGTGTCGGCGGCCTCGGCCTCGCGCTTGGGGTCCTTCCACAGGATGGAGGCGCAGCCGCGCGGCGAAATCACCGAATACAGGGCGTTTTCCAGCATAAGAACACGGTCGGCAACGGCAAGCGCCAGCGCGCCGCCCGAGCCGCCCTCGCCTGTGACGATGGAGACAACCGGCGTTTTCAGCTCGATAAAGTCGTACAGGCAGCGGGCGATGGCCTCGCCCTGCCCGCGTTCCTCCGCGCCGACGCCGCAGAACGCGCCGCCGGTGTCGACGAAGTTGATGACCGGCCGGTGGAACTTTTCGGCCTGATGCGCAAGGCGCAGCGCCTTGCGGTAGCCCTCGGGGTGCGCCATGCCGAAGTTCGCATCCATGTTCTGCTCGATCGTGCGGCCCTTGCGGTGGCCGATCACGGTCACCGGCATGCCGTTCAGATAGCCGATCCCCGCCGTGATCGCGTGATCGTCGCCAAAATACCGGTCGCCGTGCAGCTCGACGAAATCATCGAATACGTCGCTGATATAGTCGCTCAGCATCGGCCGCTTGGTATCGTGGATGATGCGCATTTTTTCGCTTGCAGGCTTATTATTTGTCATTGTGCCACACCTGCCGTTTCTTCGGTTTGGGCTGCCGGTGGAGCTTTAGAAGCGTTTCCAGCGTGCCTCTCAGCATATTGCGCGGAACTATTTTATCACAGAAGCCGTGCGAAAGCAAGAACTCGGAGGACTGAAAATCCTCCGGCAGCGTCTGGCCGATCGTGCCTTCGATCACGCGACGGCCGGCAAAGCCGATGGTGGTGCGCGGCTCGGCGAGGATGATGTCGCCCAGCATGGCGAACGACGCGGTCACGCCGCCGGTCGTCGGGTCGGTCAACACGGTGATGTAAAGCAGTCCCGCGTCCGAATGCCGCCTTGCCGCGGCGGACACCTTGGCCATTTGCAGCAGGGAGAACATGCCCTCCTGCATGCGCGCGCCGCCCGAGCAGGTAAAGATCACCACGGGCAGGCTTTTCTCGGTCGCGTACTCGAACAGACGCGTCAGCTTCTCGCCGACGACCGAGCCCATCGACGCCATCATGAAATGGCTGTCCATCACGCCGAGGCAGGTTTCCACCCCGCCGATCCTGCACACGCCGGTCTTGACTGCGTCCGGCATGCCGAGCTTTTCGGCAAGCTCGGCGGCCTTGTCCGCGTAGCCCGGAAATTCAATCGGATCGGCGGGCGCCAGATTGGCGTACAGCTCCTCGAAGCTGTCCTTATCCGCGATCTGACGGATGCGGGTGCGCGCCAGCAGCCGCCCGTACCGCCCGCAGTGCGGGCAGACATATAGGTTTTTACCGTAGGCGTAGGCTTTCAACTCGGCCCCGCAGCCCTTACAGGTGACCACGCGGCTGTCGCTCTCCTCCTGCGGCTTCATTTCCATCGAGGTTTCCCGCGTTTTATGAAACAAATCAAGCAGCATGATACTCCCCCTCTCTCTTACGAGTCAAAGTCCCCATTTTCTATGGAGTTTACGTTGAACTGCGCCCGCTCAAAGGCTTCGGAGCGCAGAATGTGCATTTGATAATCCGTTCCGGTCACAACGCCCTCAAACAGCGTTTCGGCCAGCGCGCGCCGCATGCGCACGATGGCCTGCCGCCGGTCGGCGCCGTAGACGATCAGCTTGCCGATCATCGAGTCGTAGTAGGGCGGGATTTTGTAGCCCTGATACGCCGCCGTGTCCATGCGCACGCCCGGCCCGCCGGGCAGATGCATCGAAACCAGCGTGCCCGGGCAGGGCGCGAAGCCGCGCGCCGGGTCCTCGGCGTTGATGCGGCACTCGATCGCGTGGCCGCGCAGCGTCAGCTCCTCCTGCGTGAAGGACAGCGGCTCGCCCGCCGCGACCTTGATCTGCTCGCACACCAAATCGACGCCGGTGACCTGCTCGGTAACCGGGTGCTCTACCTGAATGCGGGTGTTCATCTCACAGAAATAGAAATTGCGGTCGGCGTCCACCAAAAACTCGATCGTGCCGGCGTTGCGGTAGCCGACGCGCTTTGCCAAATCGACCGCCGCGCGCGTCATGCGCTCGCGCAGCTCGGGCGTGACAAAGGCCGACGGGCTTTCCTCGATCAGCTTCTGGTGGCGGCGCTGCACCGAGCATTCGCGCTCGAACAGGTGCACCACGTTGCCGTAATGGTCTCCCAGAATCTGCACCTCAATATGGCGCGGGTTCAGGATGTATTTTTCCATGTACAGGCGGCCGTCGCCGAAATTAGCGACCGCCTCGGCCGCGGCGCCGTCGTAAGCGTCCTTCAGCTCCTTAAAGCTGTGCGCCACGCGGATACCCTTGCCGCCGCCGCCCGACGCAGCCTTGAGCATCACCGGGTAACCGATGCGCTCGGCCTCTGCTATCGCCTCGTCAAAGTCGCGCACCGGCCCGTCTGTGCCGAGGGCGACGGGCACGCCTGCCGCGATGGCGTTGCGCTTGGCCTCCGACTTATCGCCCATCAGGCGGATGGTCGCGGAGGTCGGGCCGATGAAGGCCAGACCGGCCTGCGTCGTCCGCTCGGCAAAGTCTGGATTTTCCGACAGAAAGCCGAAGCCCGGATGGATCGCCTGACAGCCCGAAGCGAGCGCCGCCGAGATGATATTGTCCATATTCAGATAGCTGTCCGCCGCGCGGGCCGGGCCGATGCACACGGCCTCGTCCGCGATCTGCGCGTGCAGCGCCTCGCGGTCGGCCTCGGAATAGACCGCGACCGAGATGACCCCTAAATCGCGGCAGGCCTGTATAATGCGGACCGCGATTTCGCCGCGGTTTGCGATGAGTACCTTTTGAAACATGTTTTCCCCTGCCTCAGTCCATGATGACCATGCACTTGATTTCGGCCTCGGCGGCCTTTTGATCGCCGACGTAGGCCACGCCCTCGGCCACCGCCATCGGGCCGCGGCGCTTGGTAAACGTCACTTCCAGCCGCAGCGTGTCGCCCGGCTTTGCCATCGCGCGGAATTTGGCCTTGTCGATGCCGGTATAGACCGCCGTTTTGCCCTTGAATTCCGGGATGGACAGCAGCGCCACGCCGCCCACCTGCGCGAGCGCCTCCAGCCGGAACACGGCGGGCATGATCGGGTTGCCCGGAAAGTGCCCTTGGAAGAAGAACTCGTCGCCTGTCAAATGCAGCGTGCCGACCGCGTGGTCCTCGTCCATCTCGACGATCTCGTCGACCAGCAGCATCGGCGGGCGGTGCGGCAGAATCTCCATGATCTGTTCTTTGTTCAGCATAGTATAACCCCATTTTTATTCATTTGCAAGCGGCGCTTACGTCCTTTGCAAGCACCGCTTGCAAAGGAGTGTTCCGCTTACGCCGCGCGCCTTACGGGCTCGCGCCTCCAGCGGTTTGAATAAAAAGCGCGGGCTCCGCCCGTGTTTTTTATTCAAAGGTTATTCTTACGAAAAATCAAAATTTTTTGTAAGAATAGGCGCAATAGCCCTTCCGGCCGAAGGCCGGCAAGGGCGTCCCCTCGAATAAAAGGCGCGAAGCGCCTTTTATTCGATAATTACGACTGTCTGGTTATATTCCACCATGTCGCCCGGCTGCGCGAGAATGCGCACGACCGTGCCGTCGCACGGGGCCTTGATCTCGTTCATCGTTTTCATCGCTTCAATGATGAACAGCGTGTCGCCCTCATGCACCTTCTGCCCGACCAGCACGAACGGGGGCGCGTCGGGCGAGGCCGCCGAGTAGAACGTGCCGACCAAGGGCGAAACGACCGGCGTGCCCGCCGGCAGCTCCTCTGCGGGCGCTGCCGCCTCAGCCTGCGGCGCGGCGGCCGGGGCGGACGCACCCGCCGCCGGAGCGGCGGGCGCCGCTATGGCGGAAGCCACCGGCGCCGGCGGCGCGGACTTGATCTTCAGCCGGACCTCGTCCGTCTCGATGGTAACCTCGCCCAGACCTCTCGTCTTGAGCGCGTCCATCAGCTCGACGGCGACGTCCTTCAGTTCCTTGATATCCATAGTTTCTTACACCTTCTTAAAGAGTACGCAGGCGTTATGGCCGCCAAAGCCGAGCGAGTTGGAAATTGCAACGTTCACCGGCGCTTCGACCGCCGTATTCGGCGTAATGTCGAGATCGCAGTCCGGATCGGGCTCCTTGTAGCCGATGGTAGGCGGGATCACGCCCTCCTGTATCGCCATCACGCAGGCGATCGCCTCAACCGCCGCCGCGCCGCCGAGCAGATGCCCGGTCATCGACTTGGTCGACGAGATCTTTACCTTGTACGCCGCGTCTCCAAACGCTTTTTTGATCGCGATCGTCTCATACTTTTCGTTGATCGGCGTGGACGTGCCGTGCGCGTTGATATAGTCCACGTCTGCGGGCGTCAGCCCCGCGTCGGTGATCGCGCCCAAAATCGCGCGGCTCGCCGCCTCGCCCGACGGGTCGGGGCTGGTGATGTGGTACGCGTCGCCCGTCGCGCCGTAGCCCGCGACCTCGGCCAAAATTTTCGCGCCGCGCTTCTCGGCATGCGTCAGGCTTTCAAGCACGAGACAGCCCGCGCCCTCGCCCATGACGAAGCCCGAGCGGCGCGCGTCAAACGGAACGGACGCGCAGGCGGGATCGTCGCCCGTGTGCACGGCCTTCATATTCTGGAAGCCCGCAATCGAAATCGGGATGATGCCGTTTTCCGTGCCGCCGCAGACCACCACGTCCTGATAGCCGTGGCGGATGGCGCGCATGGCCTCGCCGATGGCGTGGTTGCCCGTCGCGCAGGCGGATACGGGGCAGAAATTCTCGCCCTTAAAGCCGAAGCGCATCGAGATATAAGCCGCCGCCATGTTGGCGATCATCTCGGGGATGCAGACCGGGGACACGCGGCCCGGGCCTTTTTCGTTCATCTTGGTGACCTCGTCCTCGGCCACCTTCAGGCCGCCCACGCCCGAGCCGAAAATAACGCCCGTGCGGAAGGGATCGAAGCTGCCCTCGGTCAGTCCAGCCTGATCGACCGCCTGCTGCGCCGCCGCGAGCGCGAAATGGCAGTTCTCATCCATCCGGCGCGCCTCGCGCTTTTCCACATAGTCCTCGACGCTAAAGTTCTTGACCTCGGCGGAAAGCTTTACCTTGAATTCGCTCGCGTCAAACTTGGTGATCGGCCCAATGCCGCACTTGCCCGCCTTGAGCGCTTCCCAAAACGTCTTCACATCGTTGCCGACGGGCGTTACCGCGCCCATACCGGTAATGACTACTCGTTCCATTTACACCTCTCCTTTTATCAAAGGTATCCCCGCGCCGCAGCGCGTTTCAAATAGGGAAATTGCATTTCCCTAAAAAGTCCAGCTCCGCCGGACTTTTTATACCCCGACCCAGCCGCCCTGAGCGGCGTCATTCGGGTATCGAAAGCCGGTTTCTTCGGAACCGGCTTTCGTATATAGGGGGCTTTTGAAGCCCCCTATAAGACGCGTCAGCGTCATATCATGCCGCCGTCCGCGACGATCACCTGTCCCGTGACGTAGGAGGCCGCATCCGACGCGAGGAACGCGACGAGATTTGCGATCTCCTCCGGCCTGCCGCAGCGCTTCATGGCGATCTGCCCCAGCATGGCGGTTTTGACCGCCTCAGGCAGCACGTCGGTCATATCGCTCTCGATAAAGCCGGGCGCCACCGCGTTGACGCGCACGCCGCGCGCGCCAAGCTCCTTGGCGGCGGACTTGGTCAGGCCGATCACGCCCGCCTTGGAGGCCGCGTAGTTGGCCTGTCCCGCGTTGCCCGTCACGCCGACGACCGAGGACAGGTTGACGATGCTGCCCGCCTTGGCGCGCATCATCATCGCGCCCGCGAGCTGCGTCATGTTGAACGTGCCCTTCAGGTTAACGGCGATCACGTCGTCGAACTGCTCGGGCTTCATGCGGACGAGCAGGCCGTCCTTGGTAATGCCCGCGTTGTTGACCAAAACGCTCGGCGCGCCGAGCTCGTCCTTGATCTCCTTCATCGCGGCCTCGCACGCGGCGTAATCCGCGACGTTCCACTGCTTGACCGTGACCTTCACGCCGTGCGCGCGGCACTTTTCCGCGACAGCCTCGGCCTTCTGCACCGAGGACGCGCAGTTGATCACCAAGTCATAGCCTTCCTGCGCTAATTTTTCCGAAATGGCCGCGCCGATGCCGCGCGAGCCGCCGGTTACGATTGCAAATCCCATGCTCTTACCCCTTATTCAAAGCGCTTGTACGCGGTTTTCAGCAGCGTTTCCGCCTCGGCGGTCATCGTGCTGAGGATGTCCGCGCACGGACGCAGCTCTGTCAGCATACCCGCGATCTGGCCGGACATAAACGTGCCCTCGTCGTAATTGCCATCCTGCACGGCCTTGCGCAGCGAGCCGGCGGTCGCAGCCTCGATCTCCTCGAGCGTCTGGTCGGTCACTTCCTTTTCCAGCTCCAAGCACTTGCGCGTCAGCGGGGTCTTGAGCGCGCGCACCGGATGCCCGGACGGGCGGCCGGTCACGACGGTCGAAATATCGCTGGCCTTGAGCACCAGCTCCTTGTATTTTTCGGAGATCTGGCATTCCGGGGTCGCGAGGAACACCGTGCCGCACTGCACGCCCTCCGCGCCCAGCAGCA
>JAUNGZ010000003.1:0-89817 GCA_030524205.1 Eubacteriales bacterium | reverse complement strand
GCGCCGATGACCGGGATATCCACCGCGTCGACCACCTGCGGCAGCAGGCTCATGGTGGTCGCCTCGCCGATGTGGCCGCCGCCTTCCATGCCCTCCGCGATGACCGCGTCCGCGCCCGCGCGCTCCATGCGTTTGGCAAGCGCCACAGACGCGACGACCGGCATCACCTTGATGCCCGCCGACTTCCACATCTCCATATATTTGCCCGGATTGCCCGCGCCGGTCGTCAGCACCTCGATCTTCTCGTCGATGGCGAGCTGGGCAAGGTCGTCCGCGTTCGGCGAAAGCAGCATGATGTTCATGCCGAGCGGCTTGTCCGTAATGGCGCGCGCCTTGCGGATCTCGTCCCGGATGTAATCCACCGGGGCGGCGCCGCCCGCGATGATGCCCAGACCGCCCGCTTTAGACACAGCGGCGGCTAAATGATGCTCGGCGATCCACGCCATCGCGCCCTGCACGATCGGGTATTGGGTGCCGAGAAGTTCGGTGATTTTGGTTTTCATAGCGAATCTCCCCCTTTTACAGTCTGATGACAAACGCGCCGTAAGTAAGCCCGCCGCCAAAGCCGGTGCACACAAGGGTCTGCCCCTCATGCAGCAGGCCGTTTTGGCGCATCTCCGCCAGCGCCAGCGGGATGCTGGCCGACGAGGTGTTGCCGAAGCGGTCCAAATTGACGTATATCTTTTCCTTTGGCAGGTTGTACTTCTTTGCGATCACGTCGAGAATGCGCAGGTTGGCCTGATGCGGCACGACCCAGTCGATCTCCGCCGCGGTAAGCCCGGCGCGGTGCAGCGCTTCGTCGATCGCCTTGGGCACGGCCCAGGCGGTAAACCGCACGACCGGCGCGCCCGCCATTTTGAGAAAGCGCGCCTTCGGGTCGCAGAAGCGCTCAGCGGAAAGCGGCTCCTGCTCGACCGGCAGCGCCTCCATGTAGAGGTATTCCGCGCCCGACCCGTCCGACGATAGGAACGAGGACAGGATACCCTTGTCCGTTTCCTCGGTCGCGGTGTAGATGGCCGCGCCCGCGCCGTCGCCCAGCAGCACGCAGGTGCCGCGGTCGGTGTAATCGGTCACGCGGGAGAGCGTTTCCGCCGAAATGACCATGACCGTCTTGGCCTTGCCGCATTTGATGAAGCTGTCCGCCACATCTGAGGCATAGACAAAGCCGGAGCAGCAGGTGTTCATGTCCATCGCCGCGCACTTCGCGCCCAGCTTGTCCTGAATGACGCTGGCCTCAATGGGCGAAAAGAAATCGGGCGAGCAGGTGGTGACGATGATCATATCGAGCGCGTCCGCCGTCAGGCCCGCGTCCTCCAGCGCGCGTTCGGCCGCCCTCAGTCCCAGCTCCCACGTGTGCATGCCCTTGGCGATGCGGCGCTCGCGAATGCCCGTGCGCTTGACGATCCACTCGTCGTTCGTATCCACGAGCTGCTCGAGGATATCGTTGGTCAGCACAAATTCCGGCACATACGAGCCGATTCCAATCAGTTTACTGTTGATGGCTTCCACGCTCCTTAAAATTCAAATCGCTCTCCCAAAAGCGTGGAAAAGCGACAATAGTTTGATTGACAAAGTAATCCTTGACTATTATAATAAAAGGAAACGAAAATGTCAACCTTTTCCGAGGTTTGACGCGATATTTGGAGGGACGGAAATGGAATACGGATTCGCATTTTTCCCCGGACAGGGCGCGCAGGCGCCTGGCATGGGCAAGGATTTGTTTGAAAACAGCGCGGCGGCCCGGCTCGTTTTCGAGGAGGCGAGCGACGGCGCCGGCCTCGACGTTGCGAAGCTCTGCTTCGAGAGCGATAAGGAAACGCTTTCCCGCACGGAAAACAGCCAGATCGCGATTTTCACGCACTCGATGGCCGCGCTCGCGGCGCTCCGCGAGGCAGGCGTGACGTTTCGGGCCGCGGCGGGCTTTTCGCTGGGCGAGTACACGGCGCTCGCGGCGGCGGGCGTGGTTTCGCTCGCGGACGGGGTCAAGATCGTGTCCATGCGCGGCAGGCTGATGCAGCAGGCGGCGGACGCGACCGACGGCGGCATGGCCGCCATTCTGGGGCTGGACGACGCGCTCATCGAAGAGGCGTGCGCCAAGGTGACGAGCGGGGTTGTCCGTCCGGTCAATTACAACTGCCCCGGGCAGCTCGTTATCGCGGGCGAGAAGGCAGCGCTTGCCGAAGCGGTCGAAAACTGCAAGGCCGCGGGCGCGCGCCGCGCGGTGCCGCTGGCGGTATCGGGCGCGTTCCACACGCCGCTGATGGCGCGGGCCGCGGCCGAGCTGAAGGCGTTCGTGTCCGATTTCACCTTCTCCGCGCCGCAGATGGACATTTACTCCAATCTCGACGGCAAGATGCTGGAAGCAAGCGGCCTGCCCGCGCATCTCGAACAGCACATGGTTTCGCCCGTGCTGTGGACCGCGCTGGTCGCGAACGGCATGGCCGCGGGATTGACGACCGCGTGCGAGGTCGGCCCCGGCAAGACGCTGACCGGCTTTGCGGGCAAGATCAGCAAGGAGCTTATCTGCAAGCCCGTGTCCGACATGGCGGGCGTGCAGAGCGCGGCGGAGTAACGTACGGTCGATCGCGGCCACGGCCGCGATCGAGCTTTCCGCCTATGGCGCAGGGACTTTTGGAACAGACTGAAAAGCACCACGATGACTCGTGGTGCTTTTCTTTTTGCCCGTGCGCGGTGAAATTTTGTTACGCTGCTTCGTCCAGAATCTGCGTCATCAGGCGGTAAACCGTCATAAACGACTGCTGGCGCGTGTAGGTCTCCTTAGGCGCGAACCGGTTGTTGCCCGTGCCCTTCATCACGTCGAGCGCCGCCATCACCTCGATCGCCTGCTTGGCATAGCCAGAGAAGGCCGCGCCGTCGGCAAACTGTACGTTAGCCGCTGCGATCTTGTCGCCCCAGCCCTCCAGCGCGTCCGCCTTGATGGCGGTGGCCGCGCGCAGCAGCATGGTCGCGGCGTCCTGTCGGCTGATCGTATCGTACGGGCCGAATTTGCCGTTGCCGTAGCCGTTCAGGATGCCCAGCGCGTTCGCCGCAACCACGGCCTCGCTCCGCGTATCGGTAAACGGGTGCGCCGCCACAAGCTCGTCCAGCTCCTTGCCGGTCGTGCTCTTGACGAGTGTTTCGATATCCTTCTCCGTGATCGCGGACGCGACCTCGGTCAGCAGCAGCGCGAAATCCGCGCGCGTGATGTTCGAGCGGTACTGGTTCTGCAGCGTGTTGGGCACCAGCCCGGCCTCGATCGCCTTGCATACCTCGTCATACGCCCACTTATCCATCGCGCTCTCGTCGGGCAGGTCGAGGTGGAAGGTCAGCTTGGAAAAGCCCCACTTGCCGTTTTCCTTAATCGCGATGATATTGCCCACCGCCGAAAGCGTACCGTACTCGTTCGAGCCCTCCACATAATCGGGGAAGTAGACCTCGCGCGCCAGATTCTGCGTGCCGGAAATCGCGGGCAGCACGCCGTTTTTCGGCACGTTCTGTACGCAGTAGGCCTGTCCGTCCGCGCCGACATACACGGGCGCCACGCCGCCGTTAAACTGGGAGGCAGCGTCCGCTTTCGCCTCGCCGCCGCCGAGCGCGCCCGGCTGATAGGTCTTGCCGCTCAGGTCGAGATAGCACATCTTGCCGTTCTTCTTCGCCGCGCACATGCCCTCGGTGAAGGAGGACATGAACTCGTATTGCAGCGGAATGACGACCTTGCCGTTTTTATCGACCGCGCCGTACCGCCCCTGCGTGTTATATACCGT
The DNA here is from genome assembly GCA_030524205.1 of Eubacteriales bacterium. Classification (GTDB taxonomy): domain Bacteria; phylum Bacillota; class Clostridia; order Oscillospirales; family Butyricicoccaceae; genus Agathobaculum. The sequence continues at coordinate 86,053 of JAUNGZ010000003.1, read as the reverse complement.
CCACAGGCCGTCGCAGAAGAATCTGCCGCTCATCAAATAGCGGAAGCCGTCATAGACCGGCTGCACGACCCAGTTGCCGTTCAGGTCCATCGCGCCCCAGCCGCCGACCCAGTTCCATTCGTCGTCATAGGCGCCCTTTTGGGCGACGATGCGGTCCTGCTCCGGCGCGTATACGCAGGTGATATTGCTTTCCCGATAGATTGGGAATCTGCGTGTGATATTGCCGCTCGCGTCCATGAAGAAGGCCTGCCCCGCGCCCTCCTTGATGGAATCGGCGTACATCGGGATGACGCCGCCGACGCACGGGCCGGTCATCGTACAGGTCTGGACATATTCGTCCGTGATTTTTGCCTTGATCTCCTTGCCCGCCTTGGTAAACGGATGGCCGTCTACAAACACCACGCCGTCCTGACAGAACCAGCTAAAGCCCGCCTGCTCGATAGGCGCGGTGAATTCGTCCACCGAATAATCCAGCGGCGCGTCGTTTTCGTCGTATTGGTCGGCGTAAAGCCGTACCTCCGCGTCGTTTTCGTCCAGCAGATACAACTCGTAACGCTCCATCGTGTACTCGTATTCGGTACCCTCCTGATAGGTTTCGCTTTGCAGCTGCGCGACGACGGTGACGCCCTCGCTGTACGGGCCTGCCCAGTCGTATTTGGGCTTCACCACCATTTTGCCCGTTTCGTCAATGTAGCCCCACTTGCCGTTCTGCTTGACCGCCGCGCGGCCGTCCGAGAAATTCCCGACCCGCTCGTAGGTCGGCGTGACCAGCGGCTCGATCTCGAAGCTGGCCGCAAGCGCCGACGGCGCCGCAGCCATCAGCATGGACGCCGCCAATATGGCGGACAAAATTTTTCTCATGATACCTATCTCCTTTTATTTCGTATTCTCACTGGGGACGGGGTCTCTATGGTTTAGTATAAACGCACAGCTTTTCCCTGTCAACAAAAATCATCTTTGTGTAAATTTACAAGAAAGTGAAAAGCAAGCGATTGACCTGTCCTCCCCTCAGTCGGTCAAAAATCCCCCGCGCCACAGCGCGCATGAAACAGAAAATGGCGGCAGCGCCGCCTTTTTCATAAAAAGCGCGAGCTTTGCCCGTGCTTTTTATACAAACAGAAAAACGGCCACGAAATCGAAATTTCGTGGCCATTTTTCTGCAATAGCCTTCTCCGGCTCGCCGAGCCGGAAAGGCGTTTCTCGATCAAAAGCGTGGTTTTGATCGAAATGTTAAAACACCGGCACGACGGCGCCCTGATACTTGTCCTCGATGAACTTTTTCACCGCGTCCGAGCGCAGCGCCTCGGTCAGCGCCTTGATCTTGTCCGAGTTTTCGTCGCCCTCGCGGCAGGCCACGGTGTTAACGTACACCTTGCCGTAATCCGGGCTTTCGGTGGCGATCGCGTCGTCGTTGACGTTCAGGCCGGCGGCCAGCGCGTAGTTGCCGTTGATAACCGCGATATCGACGTCCTGCAGCGAGCGGGGAAGCTGCTCGGCCGCGATTTCGGAAATCTTCAGGTTCTTCGGGTTCTCCGCGATGTCAAGCACGGTGGCCGAAACGGTCGGGTCGATGCCGTCCTTGAGCTTAATGAGGCCCTGATCCTGCAGAAGCAGCAGGGCGCGCGTTTCGTTCGAGCCGTCGTTCGGCACGGCGACGGACGCGCCGTCCGCCAGCGCGTCGATCGACGCGGTCTTGCCGGGATAGACGGCAAACGGCTCATAGTGCATCTCGATCGCGGAAACCAGCTTGGTGCCCTTTTCCTCGTTAAAGGTGTTCAGGTACGGGATGTGCTGGAAGTAGTTCGCGTCCAGATCGCCCTCGTCCAGCGCGGTGTTGGGCAGCACGTAGTCGGAAAACTCCTGCACGACCAGCGTGTAGCCCTGCTCCGCGAGCACGTCCTTGGCGGCGTTCAGAATTTCCGCGTGGGGCGTGGGGCTTGCGCCCACCGTGATGGTCTTGTCCTCCGCCCCGCCGGCGGCGTTCGGATCGGCGGCCTTTTCGTCCGTCTTGGCGCAGCCGGCCAGCGCCGACACGCACAGTGCGCCGGCAAGCAGCGCTGCAATTTGCTTCTTCATGGGAATACACTCTCCTTCTTCTGATAAAACTCTATCATTTATAAATGATAACAAAATTAACGGTTCCGCTTATCGAGCTTGCGGGCGATGAAAAGCCCGGCCTCCTGCAAAACCTGCACCAGAATCACGATGATGACGACCGCGACCATCATGACCTCGAAGTTATAGCGGTTATAGCCGTAGTTGACGGCGACCGTGCCCAGTCCGCCGCCGCCGATAAAGCCGGCCATCGCGGAATAGCCCAAAATGGTGACAACCGAAATCGCCGCGCCGACCAGCAGCGAGGGCTTGGCCTCGGGCACCAGCACCTTGGTGACGATCTGCCACGGAGAAGCGCCCATCGACTGCGCGGCCTCGATCACACCGAAGCCGACCTCCTTGATCGAGGATTCGACCATGCGCGCGATATAGGGCGCGGCCGAAACGACCAGCGGCACGATGGTCGCCGTCGTCCCGATCGACGTACCGACGACAAAGCGGGTGAACGGGATGATCGAAACCGCCAAAATCAAAAACGGCACAGAGCGCAGGATGTTAACCACAAAGCCCAGCACTTTATTGAACACGGGCATCGGCCGGATGCCGTCCCGGTCGGTCGCGACAAGCGCAAGCCCGATCGGAAGGCCGAACACATACGAAAAAATGGTGGAAACGATCACCATATAAAGCGTTTCCAGCAGGCTGCGCCCCATCAGCGCCCATAATTCAGGTGAAAGCATGCGCGTCCCCCTCCTCTACGTGTACGTTTTGGGTTTCGAGGTACGTCAGCGCGCGCTTTGCCGCGCGCTCGTCCTCGGGAAGCTGCAAAATCATCTGGCCGTAGGCCTTGCCGCCCACATCCTTTGTGTCGGCAAACATGATGTTGACCGGCGCCTTGCACTCAAGCACCATATTAGACACGACCGGCTCGAACGACGAATTACCGTCGAACACGATGCGGCAGTACCGCTTGCCGGTGGCGAGCCGGCTGCGCTCGCCGTCCGGATAAATGAGCTGCTTGGCCATCGCGGATTTGGGCCGCGTGAACACCTCGTCCACCGCGCCGATTTCGGCAATATGGCTCGCGTCGATAATCGCCACGCGCTGGCAGACCTCCTCAATCACCGCCATCTCGTGGGTGATGATGATAACCGTGATGCCGAGCGTTCGGTTGATCTCCTTGAGCAGCGACAGGATGGAGCGCGTCGTCGTCGGGTCGAGCGCCGAGGTCGCCTCGTCGCACAGCAGGATGCTCGGGTTGGTGGCGAGCGCGCGCGCGATCGCCACGCGCTGCTGCTGGCCGCCCGACATCTGCGACGGGTACGCGTCCGACCGGTCGGTCAGGCCGACGATTTCGAGCAGCTCCCGCGCCCGCTTTACCGCCTCTGCTTTTTTCATTCCCGCGATCTCAAGCGGAAAACAGATATTTTCCAGCGCCGTGCGCTGCTGCAGCAGGTTGAACTGCTGGAAGATCATGCCCATGCGGCGGCGCGCCGCGAGCAGCTCGCCCTTGGACAGCCTGCCAAGCTCCTGCCCGTCCACCTCGACCGTCCCTTCGGTCGGCTTTTCCAAAAAGTTGATACAGCGCACAAGCGTCGATTTGCCCGCGCCCGACAGCCCGATGATGCCGAACATCTCGCCCCGCATAATGTCGAGGTCGATCCCGTCCAGTGCGACCACCGTTCCCGCTTTGCCGCGGAACGTCTTATTCAGGCCGCGAATGCGAACGATAACATCCTGCTCCAAACTTCCTTCCCCCTTGTTCAAAATAAAAGCGGAAAGCATCGTCTGCTTTCCGCCCGTTTTTCCTGTCTATCCGCGCAAAGCCGCACCAAAAACGGCCCGCGCAAAACCGCATGGGATCACATTCGTCCCCACGCCGCAGCAAAACGAGCAAAACCGCACATATCGCACATGTACATTCGCATGATGGTCATGTCGGTTCTCCTCCTTTTCCTACGTTTTTAATAGAGTATCTCATCTGTGGTACTAGTGTAGTCTAACGCGAGCGGTTTGTCAAGGTTTTTTTATTTATCCTTAATGAGGGTGTTAAGCTCCTCCATAAAGGTGTTGATATCCTTGAACTGGCGGTAAACCGAGGCAAAGCGCACATAGGCGACCTCGTCGACCCCGCGAAGCTGCTCCATCACCAGCTCGCCGATGACCTTGCTCGACACTTCGCTTTCCAGCGTGCCGAACACGCGCTGCTCGACGTTATCGACGATCTGCTCAAGCTGCATCAGCGACACCGGCCGCTTTTCGCAGGCCTTCATCAGGCCGTTCAGCAGCTTCTGGCGGTCATAGGCCTGCCGGGTGCCGTCCCGTTTGATCAGCATCAGCGGCATGCGCTCGACCGTTTCGTAGGTGGTAAAACGCTTCAAGCACTTCAGGCACTCGCGCCGGCGGCGGATGCTTGTCCCCTCGTCAGTCGGCCGGGAGTCGACGACCTTGCTGTCCTCATAGCCGCAAAACGGACATTTCATCGGCTTCACCCTCGCAATTCTATAAAATGTGAATTGTTTTCTGTTATTATACCACAGCGGCCGCTAAATTGAAACAGCCGGCACACATTAAACGCCGCTGATGGTATAATTTGTTTGAATAATTTGTATAATAACCGTTTGCGGTTATTATACCATTGCTTGTGCGGCAAAGTCAACCGCCGCGGTTAAAATGCCCGGTCATACCGACGCAAAACGCGACAGCACGCGCAGCGCGCGCTCCATTTCGGCGGGTTCTCCAAAGTTCGAGCGGTATACCTCGATCAGTGTGTGCCCGTCATACCCGACCCCGCGCAGACGCGAGAAAAAGTCGGCGTAATCCATCGAGCCCGCGCCGGGCAGCAGGCAGCTCTGCTCGGCTGAAAAATCGTTGATGTGGATATTGACCAAGCGGCCGCCGACCGCGTCGATAAACGCGCGCCAATCCTGCCCCGCGCGGTTTGCCTGCTTGATATCGAGCGTGTAACGCAGCTCGGGCACAGCCTCGTACAGCGCGCGCAGGAATTTCGGGTCGCGCGAGCGGCACCAAGCGACGTTTTCCTGCGCCAGCGTTACCCCGCAGGACGAGGCCAGCCCGCACAGCCGGCGGTACACGCCGCACTTGCGCTCCCAGCGGGCGGGGTCGTCCGCGCGGCCCATATCGCGCTCGCCGTGGAAGGTCAAAAACCGCGCGCCAAGCGCGGCCGCGCACTCGAAATAGCGCTGGTACTGCATCAGCCCATCCTCGGTGCGGCGCTTGTAATCGGAAAAGAGCAGCAGCCCCTCCATCAGCGAGGTATAGGGATGGACGGACACCACGTCAAGCCCAAGCCCGCGCGCTTCTGCGCCGAGCTGCTCATAAAACCGCGGCGAAAACTCGCTCTCGGTGTTGAAGAATATCTCAATCGCATGCACGCCCAAGCCGGCGAGCACGGGCAGAATCTCCTCCACCGGCTGCGGATAAAAGCACGCCGTGGAAATCCCCAAACGCATCCAAGCCCTCCTCCTCTCACAAATGCACAAACGAGGATACCCCAAGGCATCCCCGTTCATACCGCTCCCGCGCGCGTCCCCGCGCCGCAGGCGCTATTTTATCAGCAACTCTGTGAGTTGCATCGCAAAACGGAGCTCCGCCCCGTTTTGCGATACAAACCGTGGAAATGACCGCGCTCGTTTCCGCGGTCATTTCGCACGGAACCTCGATTGAAAGCGTGGTTTCAATCGAATTTCTTTAGATTTTCTTCTTCCGAAAATGCTTGCGGAAGAACGCCCAGAAGCTGGCCGACAGGAAGATCGACGACCAAGCGCCCGCCAGAATACCGACGATCAGCGGCAGCGTGAACTGCTTGAGCGACGGAACGCCCAGAATGAAGATCATGCCGACGGTGAACAGCGTGGTCAGCGTGGTGTTGATGGTTCGGCCCATGGTCTGCCATACGCTGCGCTCGGAGACCTCCTCAAACGGCTCCTTGCGCGCGGTGCGCAGGTTTTCGCGGATGCGGTCGAACACGATGATCGACGCGTTGATCGAATAGCCGAGGATGGTCAGCGCCGCGGCGATAAAGCCGGTGTCCAGCGGGATCTGGAACCACACGTAGACGCTCAGCATGATCATCAGGTCATGGATCAGGCAGCAGACCGCCGCGAGGCCGCTGGTCAGCTCGAAACGAACCGAAATATAGATCAGCATCAGCACGATGGCGACGATGGCGCACAGGAAAGCCGCGCGCTGCAAGTCGCTGCCGACCGACGGGCTGACGTCGTTGTTGTTGAACAGGTCCTTATCCTCATCGAGGCTGTACTTTTCCACCATTTTCTCGATTACGGCCGCGCGCTTTTCCGAGTCGATCGAGGTCGAACGGATCAGCACCTGCTCGTTCTTATCGCCCGAGGAGGTGACGGACGCTGTCGCGTCCGTAGCGTCCTTAAACAGCTCGCCGACCTCGGTCTGGATCTCCTGCGTGACCTGCTGGTGCAGGTCGAACTCCATCTCGGTGCCGCCGGCAAAATCAATGCTCAGATTGAAGAAGTTTTGACCGAACGGCAGCGCCAGCAGCGACACGATACCGGTCGCGCACAGCAGGATGGAGATAATGCCAAAAATTTTGAAATTCTTCAGAATGGGAAACTTGGGTTTCATTTCTATCTCCTCCTTTCTTAAGCGCCGTACGCCTTGGGGCTGCGGATGTGGAAGTCAACCATGCGGTTGAGCAGGAAATGCGTGACGGTCAGCGCGGTGAACATCGAAATAATAACGCCCAGACCCAGCGTGGTCGCAAAGCCGACGATCGTGCCCGTGCCCATCCAGAACAGCACGCCGGCGGCAATCAGGGTGGTGATATTGGAATCAAGGATGGCTGCAAACGCGCGCTTGAAACCGGAGTCGATCGCGCTCTTGACCGTCTTGCCCGCGCGCAGTTCTTCTTTGATGCGCTCGAAGATAATGACGTTGGCGTCCACCGCCATGCCGATCGACAGAATGATACCCGCGATACCCGGCAGAGACAGGTTGACGCGGATGACGCTGAACACAACGGCTTCAATCACGATGTAGAAGCCGAGCGCAAGGCAGGCGACAAGGCCCGGAATGCGGTACATGATCAGCATGAACAGGCAGACCAGCGCAATGCCGATCGCGCCCGCGAGCAGCGAGGTGCGCATCGCGTTCGCGCCGAGCTGCGGACCGACCGAGCGCAGCTCGACCTGCTTGAGCGAAAACGGCATCTGACCGACGTTGATCAGATCGGCCAGCTCCGTGGCGCTTTCGCTGGTGAAGTCGCCGCCCGAAATGACGCAGGTATTCTGCGTGAGCTGCTCCGAAACGCGCGGCATCGAAATCGCCTCGCCGTCCATGACGATGGCAAGGTAATTCGTGTTATCCCCCGAGCGCGCCGCGATCGACGCGGTCGCCTCGGAGAACTTCTGCGTGCCCTCGTCGGTGAACTCGATCTGGATATAGTGCTCGTCGGTCAGCTGGTTCGGGCTGTACTTACCGTACATCGCGGTCGCCCGCTTGATGTCGGTGCCGACCAGCCACTCCTTGCCGTCGAGGTCTTGGAAGGTGAGCTGCGCGGTCGTGCCCAGCGTCTGCACCGCCTCTTCAGGGTTGGTGATCTGCGGGATTTCAACCGTGATGCGGTTGTCGCCCGACAGCGCGACCGTCGCCTCGGTAAACTGCTTGTTGGTCAGGCGCTTGCGGATCATCTGCTGCGCCGTTTCCATATCCTTCGACAGATTCCCCATGTCGTACCCGCTCGGCAGCTCCGCCTCGTAGACGATACGGGAACCGCCCACCAGATCAAGCCCGAGACGGATGCCGTTCTCGGTATCGCTCACCGCAGGAATGATCGTGTGACCCGCTACGGTAAGTCCCATTACCGCGAAGGTTGCCAAAATGGCGATCACGAGCATGACTGCGATGAAGGAAATCACACTCTTTTTCAATGTTTTACAGCCTCCTTTGTTTTATAACACAACTTAGTTAGTATACTGCCAATCGCTTGGAAAGTCAATAACCGTCGAAACGCGCAAAACGGCATCCTGTGCGGACAAAACGAGGGGGGTGCCCCTGCGCACAGGATGGCCGATTGCAGCTTTACAGATTGATTTCCACGCGGATTTCCTCGCCGCCGAGATAGGGGGCGATGGCCGGACGGACGCACTCGCTCAGGAATTCGTCCACCTGCGAGGGGCAGCGTCCGATATAGTTCTTCGGGTCAAGCTCGCGTTCGATCTCCTCGCGCGTCATGCCGAACATCGGGTCGGCCGCGATGCGGTCGATCAGGTCGTTGTCCAGTCCCTCTTCCTTAATGCGCTTGCCCGCGGCCATCGAATGCTCGCGGATACGCTCGTGCAGCTCCTGCCGGTTGCCGCCGCGCTTGACCGCGCTCATCATGATGTTCTCGGTCGCCATGAAGGGCAGCTCGTTCATCACGCGCTGGTGGATGACCTTGGGATACACGACAAGGCCGGACACGACGTTGATCATGATATTCAAGATCGCGTCGACCGCTAGGAAGGCCTCGGGCACCGAAATGCGCTTGTTGGCCGAATCGTCGAGCGTGCGCTCGAACCACTGGGTGGCCGAAGTAAAGGCGGGATTGAGGCTGTCCGTGATCACATAGCGAGCAAGCGCGCAGATACGCTCGCTTCTCATCGGGTTGCGCTTGTACGGCATGGCCGACGAGCCGATCTGGTGCGCCTCAAACGGCTCCTCCAGCTCCTTGAGGTGCTGCAGCAGGCGCAGGTCGGTGGCAAATTTGGAGGCCGACTGCGCGATGCCCGACAGCGTCGCCAGCGTCTGCGCGTCGATCTTGCGCGAGTAGGTCTGGCCGGATACCGGCACAACCCCCGCGAAGCCGAAATCCTCCGCAATATTTTTTTCCAGCGCTTTGATCTTATTCTCGTCGCCGTCGAACAGCTCCATGAAGGAGGCCTGCGTGCCGGTCGTACCCTTTGACCCCAGCATGCGCAGGTTTTCAATGCGGTATTCGACCTCGGAAAGATCCATCAGCAGTTCGTTCATCCACAGCGTGGCGCGCTTGCCGACGGTGGTGAGCTGCGCGGGCTGGAAATGCGTGAAGCCCAGCGTGGGCTGCGCCTTGTGCGCGTCCGCAAACTGCGCCAGCTTGTCCAGCACGACGGCCAGCTTCTGGCGGGTCAGCTTCAGGCCCTCGCGGATCTGGATGATATCGGTGTTATCGCCCACGTAGGCGCTCGTCGCGCCCAGATGGATGATGCCGGCGGCCTTAGGTGCGGCCTTGCCGAAGGTGTAGACGTGCGCCATTACGTCGTGCCGGACTTCCTTTTCGCGGGCCTTGGCCGTTTCGTAGTCGATATCGGTCAGGTGCGCCTCCATCTCATCCACCTGCTCCTGCGTGATGGGCAGGCCGAGCGCCATTTCCGCTTTGGCCAGCGAAACCCACAGGCGGCGCCACGTCGAGAACTTCATGTCGGAGGAGAACACATAGAGCATCTCCTTTGAGGCGTAGCGCGAAGAAAGCGGGCTTTCGTATACGTTAGTCATGCCAACCGTCCTTTCAAATCTATCTTCATTTTTGCTCTGAAACACAAAAGAACGGACCTGAACAGTCCGTTCTTAGTTTATCACTATGTTCGTGTTTTTTCAAGAAAAAACGCAGGTTTCACACGGTTTTATGCGTTTTTTATGAACTCTTCCAAACGGTCGAGGCCCTTGTCGATCTCTTGGAGCGAAGTTGCATAACTCCAGCGGACGAAGCCGGGCGCGGCGAACGCGGTGCACGGCACGGTCGCGACCAAGCCGCGCTCCAAAAAGAGCTGCGCGAAATCCTCTGCGCTCTCGATTGTTTGACCGTACATGGTTTTGCCGAGGAAGTGCTTCATGTTCATCATCACGTAAAACGCGCCCTGCGGCTTGATGCAGGAAACGCCCGCGATCCGGTTCATGCGCTCGACCAGATGGTCGCGGCGGGTTTCAAACGCCTTGCGCATGGCCTCCATATCCTCCTGCGGGCCGCGCAGGGCGACGATGGCCGCGTGCTGCGAAACAGTGGAGGGAGCCGAGGTCGAATGGCTTAAGTAATTGGCCATCACCTTGGCCAGTGCGGCGTTCGACGCGGTGTAGCCGATGCGCCAGCCGGTCATCGCGTAGGACTTGGACACGCCGTTGACGAGGATGGTGCGTTCCTTGATATCCGCGCCGAGCGACGCCAGCGAGACGAACTCGATATCGTCGTACACCAGATTGCAGTAAATCTCGTCCGCGATCACGTAAATGTTGCGGCGGCAGCATACCTCTGCAATCGCGGCAAGCTCCTCGCGCGTATAGACCATGCCGGTCGGGTTGCAGGGCGAGTTGAGCATGAACACCTTGGTTTTATCCGTAATGGCGGCGTCGAGCTGGGCGGGCGTGATTTTGAAGCTCTGCTCCTCCCCCGCCGACACGATCACGGGCGCCGCGCCCGCCTGCCGCACCATTTCCGAATAGCTGACCCAGTACGGCGCGGCGATCACGACCTCGTCGCCGGGGTCGCACAGCGTCATCAGCGTGATATAGACCGAGTGCTTGGCGCCGGACGCCACAACGATCTGGCCCGGCGCGTAATCCAGCCCAAAATCGGCTTTCAGCCGGTAGCAGGCGGCCTCGCGCAGCTCCATCAGGCCGGCCGCCGGGGTATAGCGCGTATAGTTGTTCTCGATCGCTTCGATGCCGGCCTGCTTGATATGCTCGGGCGTGGGGAAATCCGGCTCGCCCGCGCCGAAGCCGACAACGTCCTTGCCCTCCGCCCGCATCTGCTTAAACATCGAGTCGATGGCAAGCGTGGTCGACGCATGCACGCCCGCGGCGATTTTGGAAATCGGTTTCAATGCCACTGATAGCACTCCCTTACTTCTCTCTGTTGTTTTATTATATTCCCTCGCAGCGTCTTTTGCAAGTCCGCGCTCCAAATATTGCAAAAAGGAGCAGGGAGAAAAAAGCCGCCCAAAAGGGCGGCCCCGGTGTGGAATTTTCACAAAGCGCGCGGTCAATCCCGTGAAAAAATGACAAGAGAACGGCCCGTTTCAATGGAAACGGCAAACTCCGGCGCGATCGCTTCGTTGGAAATCGAAACCATTCCGGCGCGTGTGACCGTTGCGCCGTCGAGCGGATACTTTGCGTTTTCAATGGTCACGCCGGTCAGAACCGCGTCGAGCGGCACGAGCGAGAAATACCGGTAAGCCTCCGGCATTTTGAATTTCCGGCGGCCGCCCTCATGCAAAACCACCCGGTTCTGCCGGTCGAGCACGGTCAGCCGTCCGCCGAGCGCGTGCGCCTCCTCCAAAAGAGAAAGGTTGGCCAGCATATGGTCGAGCCTGCCGCCGGTCGCGCAGACCAGCGTGGCTTCGGTGCAGCCGCGGCGGAACACCTCGCGCAGGCAGGACTGGGTGTCCGTGTCGTCCTTCTCGGGTTTCAGCCGCAGCACCTCGGTCCCCTCGGTTTCGCCCAGCGAGTCGCAGTCGGATACCATGAAATCCGGATGCAGGCCGAGCCTGCGCGCGTGCCGCAGGCCGCCGTCCGCGCAGACGATCAGCGCGTCCGGCTGCTCCGCCAGAAACGCGCGAATATAACCGTATTCGGTTTCGGGCGCGGCTGCGAAAATCAGCGCGTGCCGCCCTTCGTAAGCTCCCATTGTTTGATATCCTTTACGCTTTCGTATAATTTCACATAGCTCTCGTGCCGGCTTTTGGCAATCGCCCCGGCCTCGACCGCGGCGAGCACCGCGCAGCCCTTTTCCTTGACATGCGCGCAGCCGGTGAATCTGCACTGTCCCAGATAAGGCACGAACTCCGGAAAAGCGTCCTGCAAATCCTCGGCCAGCACCAGATCCATCTGCTCGGTCTCGAAGGAGGAGAAGCCGGGCGTGTCCGCGATGTAGCCGCCGCCCTCGAACGAGTGCAGCTCGACGTGGCGCGTCGTGTGCTTTCCTCGTCCGATGCGGTCGGATATCGCGCCGACCTCGGCGGAGCAGTCCACGTCCAAACGGTTTAAAACGCTCGACTTGCCCACGCCCGAATTGCCCGCGAACGCCGCGACCTTGCCGCGGATACGCGCCCGCAGCGCGTCGATCCCCTCGCCGGTCAGCGCGCTGACGCGCATGGTCTCGATCCCGCTCGTGCGGTAAATCCCATACAGCTCGTCGCCCGGGTTTTCGTCCGTTTTATTGATGACGACCAGCACGCCGATCTGTTTATGCACGGCGATGGCCGTCACCTTGTCGATCAGGAACGGGTCGGTCACCGGCGGCGCGGCGGACGCGACCACAACCACCAAATCGAGGTTGGCGACCGCCGGGCGCACCAGACTGTTGCGGCGCGGCGCGATTTCCTGCAAATAGCCGGTGCCGTCCTCGGGCTGGATCTCCAGCGTCACGCGGTCGCCCACGATGGGCTTGCCCACCGTTTTGCGGAATCTGCCGCGCGCATGGCACTCGACCAGCCCTTGGGCCGTATCCACATAGTAAAATCCGCCGATCCCTTTGAGAATAATCCCTTCGGTCAAAAAATACGCTCCTTTGCCGTCAGTTGAACGTGTAGGTCGAGGTGGTGGAGCTTCCGTCCACGCTGACCGTGACCTCGTGCTGTCCGGCCGACGCCGACAGCTGAACGGATACGCTGCCCTGCGCGGTGTCATACGTCTGGCTGTGCTTTACCTCGCCGTCCACCGAGATTACAACGTTTGCCATATCGGTGTTGGTCGGCAGGGGCACGGTGACGGTGGCGCTTCCCACCGCAGGAGAGGGCGGCTGGCCGGAATTGCCGTTATCTCCACCGTCCCCATTGTCGCCGCCCGGGTTGTTCCCGTCGTCGGGCGGGTTGTCGCCGCCCGGCGTGGACGTCTGCGACTTGCCCTTGGACACCTGAATGTTGACCGCCGTCCCCTCCGCGAGCTGGGTGCCCGCCTCGGTCGACTGCCAAATGACCGTTCCGGCCTCGGCCGAGCTTTCATACCGGTCGACCGAGCCGAGCGTCAGCTTTTTATCCTCCAGCGCCTTTTTGGCGGCGCTCTCGGTCAGGCCGACGAGTTTGGGCACCTCGGTCTGCTTTTCCTCCTTGCCCTTGCTGATATAAATGGTCAGCGTCGCGCCCTTTTCCAGCTCCTGCCCCGCGGCGGGATCGGTGCGGGTAACGCGTCCCTTTTCCACGTCGTCCGAGGCTTCCTCCTCGGTTTTATACGCAACGTCGTGCTCCTCGAGCACTGTGGTCACGTAATCGAGCGGCTTATCCTTGAAGTCGATGATCTTATATGTGTCCTTCACATTGTCGCCGCCCGCCGAAACAGTCAGCGTGATAATCGTGCCCTTGGACACCTTTTTCCCGGTTTCAGGGTCCTGCTCCAAAATCACGCCCACCGGCTGGTCGGATTCGACCCGCTTGTCCGCTTCCTTGATGGTGAACTGCGCGGTCACCTCGGCGTCCGCCTTCACGTCGTCGATATACTGGCCGACAAGCGGCGGCACGGTGATTTTTTCCTCGCCGTTGCCGCCCGTGAGGATCAGGATGCCGGCGACCAGCAGCGCGATCGCCGCAAATACCGCCACGGCGATGCCCGCGGCCAAGCCCGGGCGCTCGGCCAGACGGTCAAAAAAGCCCTCGGGCTCGCGCACGGCGGTATGGGTTTCCCGGCGCTGCGGCGCCGCGGCGCGGTCACGCTCGGGCGCAACCGGCGTGCGGCGCGCGGCCTGCTGCACGTCGCGCCCGAGCACCTGCGTCTCGCCCGTCCCGTCGTCCGTGCAGGTGTAGTCGAAGCGCGCGGCCGCGTCGTTTTTCAGGCGCTCAAGATCGGCGTACAGCTCCTCCGCCGAGGCGTATCGCTTATTGATATTGGCACACATCGCGTGCATGACGATCGCGTCAAAGCCCTGCGGAACGCCGGTCTGCAGTTCGCTCGGCGCGAGCGGCACGGCGTTTAAGTGCTGCATGACGACCTGAAGGGCGGTTTCGCCCTCAAACGGCAGCTTGCCGGTCAGCATTTCGTACATCACAACGCCGAGCGAGTAAATATCGGTGCGGTAGTCGATCTTCGAGCCCTTGGCCTGCTCGGGCGAAATATAGTGCACCGAGCCGATCGCCTCCTGCACGACGCGGGTCTCCTGCGTCGTCGCGAAGGACGCGATGCCGAAATCGGTCAGCTTGGCCGTGCCGTCCCGCAGGATGATGACGTTCTGCGGCTTGATATCCTGATGGATGATGCCGCGGGAATGCGCGTGCACCAGCGCGCGGCAGATCTGCTGCGCGAAAAACAGCGACTCCTGCCAAGACAGGTGCCCCTTTTTCTGCAGATACTCCTTGAGGGTAACGCCCTCCATCAGCTCCATGACGATGTAATCAACGCCATTGTCGCAGCCAACGTCATAGACCGACACGATATTATGGTGCGAAAGCTTGGCGACCGCCTGCGATTCAATGGAAAAGCGCTTGCGGATATCAGGGTCCTTCGCGTATTCGTCCTTTAGTATTTTGACGGCGACATACCGGTTGAGCACATGGCAGCGCGCGCGGTAGACGACCGCCATGCCGCCCACGCCGACCACGTCGATGATCTCATACCGGCCGCCGAGCAGTTTGCCGATGTATTTATCCATGCCCGGTTATGCCTCCTCTTCCGTGCCGCGGGTGAACAGCGCGACGGTGATATTGTCGCGTCCGCCGCCCTCGAGCGCGAGGGAACGCAGCGCGTCGCACGCCAGCGCGAGCGAAGCGGCGTTTTTGAGCGTCTGCGCGATGCGGGCGTCCTCGGCCATGCCGGTCAGCCCGTCCGAGCACAAAAGCAGGGTTTCGCCCTTTTTCAGGCGCACCTCGAACAAATCGCCCTCGACCGCAGGTTCGACCCCGACCGCGCGGGTGATCAGGTTTTTCTGCGGATGGGTGCGCGCGTCGGCCTCCGTGATGCGGCCCTGCCGGCGCATCTCCTCCACATAGGAATGATCCTCGGTCAGCTGGTGCAGCGCTTCGCCGTCGAACAGATAGGCGCGGCTGTCCCCCACGTTGAGCACGGTGGCCTCGCCCCCCTTGACCAGCGCGGCGACCAGCGTCGTGCCCATGCCGCGGAACTCGGGCTGGCGGCCCGCCAGCGTGAACACCGTGTCGTTGGCCAGACGCAGCGCGCCCGTCAGCAGCGTCTGCCGCGCGGACTCGTCGAGCGCGCCGTCCAGCGCGGGCTTTACCGTGTCGGTAAACACCTGCGCGGCAAAACGGCTGGCCACGTTGCCGGCGTTTGCGCCGCCCATGCCGTCGCACACGACGAGCAGCGCGGCGTCGTTTTCCTCCCGCGCTTCGATTTGATAAATGTCCTGATTGGTCGGGCGCACGCGCCCCTTATCGGTCAGTCCGAAGTATTCCATGCGTTTCACCTCATTGTGGTGGTTTGGCGCGGCGGATTGCGGCGCCGTTTTCAAATCCCGTTGTTCCGGTTTTCTTCCTTGAGCTGCCGGCGCCGGAGCTGGCCGCACGCGGCGTCGATGTCCGGCCCGAGCCTGCGCCGGACGGTCGCTGTCACGCCGCGCTTTTCCAGCATCTGCTGGAAACGGCGCACGCTCTCGCGGGTGGAGGGCTGCAGCGGGCTTTCCGCCACGACGTTCAGCGGAATAAGGTTGACGTGCGCCGGACGGCCGCGCAGCAGCTTGGCCAGAAGCTCGGCTTGGAACGGCCGGTCGGTCTTGTCCCGCGCCAGCATGTACTCGTAGGAGATGCGGCGGCCGGTCGTGTCGAAATAGTGCCGGCAGGCTTTCATCAGCCGCGCGACGGGATACGCCTCGTTCACCGGCATGATGGACGAGCGCGTCTCGTCGTCCGGCGCGTGCAGCGATACCGACAGCGTGATCTGCAATTTCTCCTCCGCTAGCTGTTCTATTTTATCAGCAATTCCGCTCGTTGACAAGGAAATATGCCGCTGGCCGATGTTTACGCCCTCCGGACAGCTGACCAGACGCAGGAATTTCAGCACGTTTTCATAGTTGTCGAGCGGCTCGCCCGTGCCCATCAGCACGATATTGCCGATCTTTTCGCCGCTGTCGAGCTGCATGAACAAAATCTCGTCCAGAATTTCGCCCGCGGACAGGTGCCGCTTCAGGCCGTTCAAGCCGGACGCGCAGAATTTGCAGCCCATCCGGCAGCCGACCTGCGTCGACACGCAGGCGGACACGCCATGCTCGTAATGCATCAAAACGGACTCGACGCAGTCGCCGTTCCGCATTTTCCATAAGTATTTCACTGTGCCGTCTACCTGCGAGACCTGCTTGCGCGCCACCTCCGGCACGGTCAGCGTGAAGCGCGCGGCCAGCTTTTCGCGCAGCGCTTTTGACAAATTGGACATCTCTTCAAAGGACTGCACGGGTGTGTGCAGCCATTTGAAGATCTGTCCCGCGCGGAAGGGCTTTTCGCCCATATCGGCCAGCGCGGTCTTCAGTTCCTCGAGCGTTAAATTTTTGATTTCGGTCATGCTTTTTTCCTCATTTTGGCGATGAAAAAGCCGTCGGTATCATGCACGGGCGGCAAAAGCGTCACCATGCCGTCCGCCCGTTCTCCGCAGACCGGATGGCTCCACGGCACGGCCTCAAACGCCGGGTTTTCCGCCAAAAACGCGTTCACAACGTCCTCGTTTTCCCGTTTCAGGATGGTGCAGGTCGAGTAGACCAGCGTGCCGCCCGCTTTGACGTAGCCCGCGCAGTTTTGCAGGATTTTTGCTTGCAGGGTGGGCAGGTTCTCGATCGCGTGCTCGTCCTTAAAGCGGATCTCGGGCTTTTTGCGGATGATGCCGAGACCGGAGCACGGCACGTCGCACAGCACCGTGTCGGCCGCGCCCCGCCATTCCGCGCGCGGCTGGCACGCGTCCTGCAAGGTGGGCTCGACAATAGCGAGCCCCAGACGGGCCGCGCCCTCGGCGATTTTTTTCAGCTTGTGCTCGTAAATGTCGCACGACACGACGCGGCCCCGGTTTTCCATCCGCTCGGCCATGGCGAAGCTCTTGCCGCCCGGCGCGGCGCAGCAGTCGAGCACGGTTTCGCCCGGCTTCGGCGCGGCCACGGCGGCGGCGAGCGCGCTCGCCGCGTCCTGAATAGTCAGCTTGCCCGCCTGAAATTCCGGCGTCGCGGCCACGTCGCCGCCCGCGCACAGCAAAATTTCGGGGAACGCGCGGTGCGGCACGGCGGTCACGCCCTGCGCTTCGAGCGCGGCGCGCATTTCGTCCGGCCCGGCTTTGAGCAGGTTCACCCGCACGGACAGCGGCGCGTCGGCGTTGTCCGCCTTGCAGATCTGCTCGGTCAGCTTCTGTCCGTACTGCGCGGACAAAAGCCGCGTGAGCCATTCGGGATGGCTGTATTTGAGCGCGTAGTAGCTTTCCTTATCCGGGCAGTCCAGCGCGGGCAAAGAGGCCGTTTCCACAGCGTTTGCCGCGTTTCGGAGCACCGCGTTGGCAAAAGCGACCGTGCGGTCGTTTGCGTGGCAGTAGCGCCGCACCAGCGCTACCGTTTCGTCCACGGCGGCATGCGGCGGAATTTTGTCCATCAGGATGAGCTGGTACAGCCCCAGCCGCAGGCATTCGAGCACGCGCGGCGCGATCTTTTTCAGCCGCACGCTGGAAAAACGCCGCAGGTACCAGTCAAGCAGCAGCCGGTTCTGCACCGTGCCGTAGGTGAGCCGCGTCGCCAGCGCCGCGTCGCGCGGGCCGAGGCGCGCGCGGCCCAGATAGTAGTGCAGCGCGCCGTCCGACCACGCGCCCTCCTCCGCCATCGAAAACAGCGAGAAGGCGGCGCATTCGCGCGGCGTCGCGGGGCGCTTGTCAATCACGGCGGCGCCCTCCGAACAGCAGCAGCAGGCGCAGCAGCTGCGCGAGCGACACGGCCAGCGCGGCGACGTAGGTCATCGCGGCGGCCGAAAGCGTCTTTTCCGCCATCGGATACTCGTCCTCGGTCAGCAGCCCGCCCTGCTCGATAGCCGCGAGCGCGCGGCGGGAGGCGTTGACCTCGACCGGCAGGGTGACAAGCTGGAACACGGTCGACAGCGCGAACGCCCAGATGCCGATGTTGATCAATATGCCGTGGTTCAAAAACAGGCCGAGCAGGATGAGCGGGAACGCCGCCATCGAGCCGAACTGCGTCACCGGAATGATGGCGGCGCGCAGCTTGATCGGCGCGTAGCCGACCGCGTACTGCACGGCATGCCCCGCCTCGTGCGCCGCCACGCCGACGGACGCGACCGAATCCGAAGCGTACACCGCGTTCGACAGGCGGATCGTGTTGGTGCGCGGGTCAAAGTGGTCGGTCAGCTTGCCGGCCACCCACTCGACGCGCACGCCCGTCACGCCGTTTTGGCGCAGCACGGCCTCGGCCGCCTGCGCGCCCGTCAGACCGCGCCGGTTGCGCACCCGCTCGTATTTGCCGAACGTCGACTTGACGCTGGCCTGCGCCCACATCGCAAGCACGATGCAGGGCAGCACGAGCACGATATAATACATGTCGATCCCATAAAAACCGAAGTAAGGCATTTCATTCTCCTTATCACAAGCCTAGAAGCGTTCCCGTTTCGACCGCGTGGCCGCGCAGAAAATCGGCGCTTTTCATCCGCTTGCCGCCGACCAGCTGGATTTCGTCAAGCGTGAGCGCGCCCTCGCCGCAGGCCACGGTCAGGCCGGCCTTCGCGCCGCTTTCCAGCACCTCGCCCGGCCGTCCCTTACCCCCGCACGGCGTGGCGGCGTAGATCTTGAGCCGCTCGCCCGCGAGCGTCGTCAGCGCGACCGGCCATGGGTTGAGGCCGCGGATCAGGCAGTCGATTTCGCGCGCGGATTTGCTCCAGTCGATCACGGCCATCTGCTTATCGAGCATTTTGGCGTAACAGCTCGCGCCGTCGTCCTGCGGCGTCGGGGTGATTTCATCCCACCCGTCGAGCGTTTGCACCAAAAGTTCCGCGCCCGCCTCCGCCAGACGGTCGAACAGCTCGCCCGCCGTCTCGCGCGGGCCGACCGCCGTCTCATAGGTGAGCAGCATATCGCCGGTGTCCAGCCCCTCGGCCATTTTCATGGTGGTCACGCCCGCTTTTTCATCGCCCGCGATGACCGCCCACTGGATGGGCGCGGCCCCGCGCCAGCGCGGCAGCAGCGAGCCGTGCACGTTGACGCAGCCGCGCGGCGGGATATCGAGCACCGCCTTCGGCAGCAGCTTGCCGTACGCCACGACGACGATCAGCTCGGGCGCGAGCGCGCGCAGCCGTTCCTGCTCGCCCTCGTCCTTCAGCGTCGCGGGCTGGAAGACCGGGATGCCGTGTTCGATCGCCAGCGCCTTGACCGGCGGCACGGTCAGCACCTGTTTTCTGCCCTGCGGCTTATCCGGCTGGGTGTAGACGGCCAGAACCTCGTGTCCCGCGTCCAAAAGCGCCCGCAGGCTCGGCACGGCGAAATCCGGCGTGCCCATGAATACGATTCTCATTCGGCCTCTTCCGCCTCGTCCGCCTGCAGCTGCTCGATATCCACGTATTCTTCCACCCTTTCGGTGAAAAGATGCCCGTCGAGATGCTCGGTTTCGTGACAGAAGCACTGGGCGACCATGCCCTCGCCCTCGCGCTCGAACCAGTTGCCGTTCCGATCCTGCGCGCGGATCTTGGCCCAAGTCGGGCGCGTGACATAGCCGTACACGCCGGGAACGGACAGGCAGCCCTCGATCCGCCGCTCCTCGCCGCGTTTTTCGATGACCTCGGGGTTGACCAGCTCGACCATCTCCTCGGGGTCCTTGTTCACGTCCAGCAGCACGACCACGCGGCGCAACGCGCCCACCTGCGGCGCGGCAAGGCCGACCCCGCCCGAATTTTCCAGCGTCTCGCGCATATCGTCGATCAGCGTGTGCAGGCGGTCGTCGAATTTCTCCACCTTGCGGCTGCGTTTTGCCAGCTGCTCGTCGCCCTGCGTTAAAATTTTGCGAAGTGCCATTCCGTTTCTCTCCTTATTTTTCCAGCATTTTGCTTTCGTGTTCCAGTATTTCGTCCACCGCCGAACGGCAAAGCCGCGGCAGCGGGATAAAGTCCCGCGGCGCTTCGTCGCCGCCCAGCCTTTTTTCAAACCAGCCGACGTCGTGCCACGCGCCGTTTTTCCAGCCGCTCTTATGGTACGCGCCCAGAAAGGAAAAGCCCATTTTCTCATGCAGGCGTTCGCTTGCCTTGTTCGGCAGCGTAACGCAGGCGTAGAGGTTTTTGACGTTCTGCCGCTCTAAAAGCGCGGTCAGCGCGCGGTACAGCGCCGTGCCAATTCCCTGCCGCTGTACGTCCGGCGCGAGGTAAACCGACGTTTCGACGTTCCAGCCGTAGGCGGCGCGCGCCATGTGGCGGTGCGCGTAAGCGTAGCCGAGGACTTCGCCCTCCCGCTCGCACAGCAGATAGGGATAGGCAGCGGCGGTTTCCGTCACGCGGGCGGCGAATTCGTCCACACCGGGCACGTCGTACTCAAAGGTGACGGCGGTGTGCTCGATATAAGGCGCGTAAACCGCCAAAAGCCGCGGCGCGTCGGCCGCCGACGCCAGCCGGATGCTTGCCGCCATGTCTTTCCTCCTTACCATTGTATCACAAATGTATCACAAATCGGGGTTCGCGTCCGCGAACAGCGTAATCCCGCGGTTTTTCCCGTCCAGCATGAACTCGCGCATAACGCCCGCGATCAGCGCGCGCCAGCGCGCGTTATTCTCGGCACGCATCGTCAGATGATAGCGGTAGCGGCCCATCACGCGCACCACCTGCGCAGCCGCCGGACCGAGCACAGGGGCTTTCACGTCGGCAAACTGCCCTTCCATCAGACTTTGCAGCCGCGCCTTGAGCGAAAGCAGCGCGGTCAGCACCTGCCGCTCGACCTCGCCCGCCGCGGTCAGCACGGTCAAATCGGCCTTGGGCGGGCACGCGAGCGCCGACCGGGTCTCGATCTCGGTTTCATAAAACTTTTCGTAATCCTGCCGGGCGGCCGCCAGAATGACCGGATGCGCCGGGCTGTACGTCTGGATGACGGCGCGGCCGGTGTCGAACCGCCGCCCCGCGCGGCCGACCACCTGCGTGATCAGCGAAAACGTGCGCTCCCGCGCGCGGTAATCCTGCGCGTACAGGCTCTGGTCGGCGTCCAAAACGCCCACCAAGGTGACGTTTTCAAAATCCAGCCCCTTGGTCACCATCTGCGTGCCGAGCAGGATATCGGCCCCGCCGCCGCCAAAGCGGGCCAGCAGCTTTTCGTGCGCGCCCTTGGTGGTCATCGTGTCCGCGTCCATGCGCAGCACGCGCGCGGCGGGGAATTTTTCGTGCAGCTCCTGCTCGACCTTCTGCGTGCCGGGCGTTTCGGTGAACAGCCCTTCGCCGCCGCAGACCGGGCATTTGCCCGTTATTTTGACCGACGCGCCGCAGTAATGGCACATCGCGCGGCCCGAGGCCGAGTGGTAGGTCATGGTCGTCGAGCAGGAGGGGCATTCGGGCACCCAGCCGCACAGCGCACAGCCGATCACGCGGCTGTTGCCGCGCCGGTTGAGGAACAGGATGGCCTGCTTGCCCTTTTCCAGCGTGTCGGTCAGCTCGGCTTCGAGCTGTGGGCCGATCACGCCCTCATGTCCCTCGCGCGCCAGCCCGCGCATGTCGGCGACAATCACCTCGGGCAGCTTCGCGCCCATAAAACGCTCGTTCAGCGTAAAAACGGGGTATTTCCCCTGCTGCGCGCCGTAATACGTCTCGACCGACGGGGTCGCCGAGCCGAGCACCAAAAGCGCGCCCTGCTGGGCGGCGCGGTATTTGGCCACATCGCGCGCGTGGTAGCGCGGGGTTTGCTCGGAGCGGTACGCGCCGTCCTGCTCCTCGTCGATAATGAGCACGCCGAGGTTTTGCACGGGCGCGAACACGGCCGACCGCGTGCCGATCACGACGCGCGCGCGGCCGGTTTTGATTTTCTTGAAGCTGTCGTACCGCTCGCCGGCGGACAGCGCCGAGTGCATCACCGCGACCTCGCCGCCGAACTGCGCGGCGAACTGCCGCAGGAACTGCGGCGTCAGCCCGATCTCGGGCACGAGCATGACCGCGCTTTTGCCCTGTTCGAGCGCGCGCGCGATCAATTTCAGGTACACCTGCGTTTTGCCGCTGCCGGTCACTCCGAACAGCAGGGCGGCGCGCGCCCCGTCCGCGTCGAGCAGCGAAGCGAGGCCGTCGTACGCCTGCTGCTGCGCCCGCGACAGCACGGGCGGCGGCGCGGGCGCGACCTCGGAAAAATCGGGCGTGCGCAGGCGTTCTTCCTGCCGCGCGCGCAGAATGCCTTTTTTGACCATGTCGCGCACGGCGGCGTCGGACACGCCGGTCATATAGCAAAGCTCCTTTTGGCTCATCCAGCCGCCGTCCGCCAGAACGGACACAACGTCCAGCCGCGCCGGGCTGCGCGCGCCGATGCGCGCCGCCGCCTCGCCGGCCTCCAGATCGAGCGAGAGTATTTTTTCCGTTTTATCATTGGATTTCTGCGTGGTGTTGCTGCGATAGGCGAGCACGCCCTCGCCCGCCAGCGCGTCGAGCGCGCGGGTCATGCTTTTCCCGCCCATGCGGGCGCGGATGTCGGCGGCGGCAAGGGTCTGCCCCGGCCGGTCGAACAGGCGCAGCACGGCGCCCGCGTCCCCCTCCCGCGCGGCAAGCGACGCGAGATCGGCCTCCGGCGAGAGCGTGTAGGTCTCGTTGCGCTTGAACCACAGCCCGGCGGGCAGCATGACGCGCACGCAGTCGAAAAACGTGCAGTACAGCCGCTCGCGCATCCATGCGGCGAGCTTGAGCTGCTCGCCGGTCAGGATGGGCGTATCGTCGAGCACCTCGACGACCGGCTTGAGCTGATACTGTCCCGCGTCCTTGCGGAACGCGATGACGACCGCTTCGGCCCGTTTATTGCCAAAGCCGAACGGCACGAGAACACGGCTGCCGATTTGCACCTGTTCCCGCAGCTCGTCCGGCACACGGTAGGAATATAATTTGTCGATGGCATAGGTCGCCGCGTCCACGGCGACCGCGCAGATCGTTTCCGCCATGGCTTCGCGACCTTTCTTTTTGGGATTTTACCGCGCGGACTGCGACAGCATAAGCAGCCGGTCGAGAATGATATCAGCCAGCTCCTCCTTGGGCATGAGCGGCGGCGTCTCCCGCCGCCCGTCCGCGAACAAAAGGGTTGCAAGGTTGGTGTCGGTCTGGAAGCCCGCGCCCTTGTCGCGCAGCGAGTTGGCGACCAGCAGGTCGCAGTTTTTTCGGCGCAGCTTGTCGGAGGCGTTGTCCAGCAGGTTCTGCGTCTCCATCGCAAAGCCGCACAGCAGTTGACCCGGGCGCTTTTTGCGGCCCAGCTCGGCCAAAATATCCGGATTGCGCGTCAGCTCGACCGATAAATCGCCTTCGCCCTTTTTCATCTTCTCGTCCGCGGTTTGGGCCGGGCGGTAATCGCCCACGGCCGCCGCCTTTACGATGATATCCTGCGCGTCCGCGCGGGAGACGACCGCCTCGTACATCTCGCGCGCCGAGACCACGTCGACCCGCCGCACGCCCTGCGGCGTGCCGAGCGCGGCCGGCCCGGAGACCAGCGTGACCTCCGCTCCGCGCAGGGCGGCGCGGGCGGCGACGGCATAGCCCATCTTGCCCGAGGAATGGTTGGACAGAAAGCGCACGGGATCGAGCGCCTCCTGCGTCGGCCCGGCGGTGACCAGCACGCGGCGGTCCCGCAGGTCCTGCGGCGTAACGGCCTTTTCGACGCCCCAGATAAGGTCAGCCGTGTCGGCCAGCTTGCCGCGGCCGGTGTCGCCGCAGGCCAGCCGCCCCGCCGCGGGGTCGACGATATGAAAGCCCCGGGCGCGCAGTGTTTCAAGGTTTTGCTGCGTCACCGGATTGTCGTACATGCCGGTGTTCATCGCGGGCGCGATCACAACGGGCGCTTTTGTGGCGAGCAGGGTGGTCGTCACCATATCGTCCGCGATGCCGTGCGCGGCCTTGGCGATGACGTTGGCCGTCGCCGGGGCGATCACGAACACGTCCGCCGCCTTGGCGAGCGAAACGTGCTCGACCTCCCACGCGAAGTTCCGGTCGAACGTATCCACGACGACGCGGTTCGAGGAAAGCGATTCAAACGTCATCGGGGCGATAAACTGCGTGGCGGATTCTGTCATCAGCACGCGCACCGCCGCGCCCGCGTGGCGCAGCTTGCTCGTCAGATCGGCCGCTTTATAGGCCGCGATGCCGCCCGTCACGCACAATACGACGGTTTTTCCCGCTAGGCGCATGGCTTACCGGTCCTCTTCCGGCACGTCGCCGTCGTCCAGCTCGCCGTCGTCAAACTCGTCGAGCTTGCGGGAGTCCTCTTCGCGCTCGTTGGCGTCTTCGCCGCCGTCCTCGTCGTCAAGCTCCTCCTCGTCGAGGTCGAGCGCGTCGTCGACGTCGACCATCGCGGCCGCGATCGGGTTGTTCTGCGGAATGACCGGCGCGACGCGCGGGCCGGGACGGTATACGACCGAGCCGTCTGCGATTTCGTCCAGCGCGAGCTTTACCGCCTTGTCGGGCAGCACCTCTTCGTTTTCATCCGCCTGATCGGCAATGTCGCGGGCGCGCTGCGCGGCCAGATTGACCAGCAGATAGCGGTTGCCCACGCGTTTCATCAGTTCCTGCATCGAAGGTTTCAGCATAGTGTCATTTTCTCCTTTATTTCCCTAAACTGGTTGGTTCCATATGTGAGCGGGCGGCCGTTTATGTACGCCGCTTCGCCAGAATGCCGTGCAGCTCGCGCACGGCGCGGCCGACCTCGTCGTTCGTGACGACGTAATCGAACCGGTCCATGCTTTTCAGCTCTTGTTTCGCGGTTTCAAGGCGTTTCCGCACCTTTTCCTCATCCTCGGTGCCGCGGCCGCGCAGGCGGGCGGCCAGCTCCTCGAAGGAGGGCGGGGCGATGAACACCATCACCGCGTCGGGGCGCTTCTCATGCACCTGCATCGCGCCCTGCACTTCGATCTCAAGGACCACGTCGTAGCCGGCCGCAAGCTTTTCGTTGACCGGCGCTTCCAGCGTACCGTAATAGTTATCCACATATTTCGCATATTCCAAAAAGGCGTTTTGGGCGATTTTCCGCTCAAAATCCGTTTTTTTCAAAAAGTAATACTGCACGCCGTCGGTCTCGCCCGGACGCGGGGCGCGCGTCGTCGCGGAGATTGAGTAGAACAGTCTATCGTCCTCCGCGCGCAGGCGGGAAAGCAGCGTGCCCTTGCCCGCGCCCGAGGGGCCGGTAAACACATAAAGGGTTCCCTTACGCATCCTCGCTTCCCCCTTCCTCGCCGTCGCCCGCAAAGCGCGCGGCGACCGTTTCCGGCTGCAAGGCGCTCAGCACCACATGGTCGCTGTCCATGATCAGCACGGCGCGGGTGCGGCGCCCATAGGTGCCGTCCACCACCATGCCGCGGTCGCGCGCCTCCTGCACGGTGCGCTTGACCGGCGCGGATTCCGGGCTGACAATCGCGATCAGCCGGCCGGCCGCCACCATGTTGCCAAAGCCGATGTTGATGAGTTTCACCACGCCGCCCCCTTTTTACTCAATATTCTGGATCTGCTCCCGAATTTTCTCAATTTCGCTTTTGATATTGACCACAACGCGCGCCATCGAAACGTCGTTCGCCTTGGAGCCGATGGTGTTGGCCTCGCGGTTCATCTCCTGCACGAGAAAGTCGAGCTTGCGCCCGACGGGCTGTGCTTCGTCCAGCATCAGGCCGAGCTGGTGCAGATGGCTGCGCAGGCGCACGGTTTCCTCGTCCACTGCGGTCTTGTCGGCGTAGATCGCCGCCTCGGTCACGATGCGCGTCTCGTCGATGCTGGTGTCGGCCAGCACCTCCCGCATGCGGGCGAGCAGCTTCTCGCGGTACTCGCGCACGCGCTCGGGCGAGCGCGTCTCGACCTCGCCCACCATCGCTTCGATCGCGGCGCAGCGGCTTCGCACATCGTCCGCCAGCTTGCGCCCCTCGCGGGCGCGCATTTCATCAAACGCATCGCACGCGTGTCCAAACACCGCGGTCACGTCGCGGATCATTTCGTCCGCGTCCTGCTCGACGCGCTCGGAGCCCAAAACGTCCGGCAGTCCGGCCAGCGCCGTGACGGTCACATCGTCCCGCAGGCCGTAGGTTTCGCTCAGATCGTGCAGCGCGGCCAGATAGTGCTCCGCCAGCGCGTGGTTGACGGTGACGGACACGTCGCCGCCCTCCTGCAATTCAACGCCGACGAACACCTCCACCTTGCCGCGCGCGATGCGGGAGGCCGCGGCTTTTTTGACCGCTTCCTCCAAAAAGCCGTACTGGCGCGGCGCTTTGACCGTGCAGTCCAGATAGCGGTGGTTGACCGCGCGCAACTCGACGGTGATTGTTCTGCCGCCGAGCTGCTCCTTGGCGCGGCCGTAGCCGGTCATACTCTTCATGTCGTTCTATCCCCTTTTCATTCGGGCGGAAGCGTCTTCCGCAGCGCCGCGATCAAGCGCGACAGGCCGACGTCATAAATTTCAAATACCACATTGGCGGCGAACCACGCCATGAGCAGCCGCCAAAAGCCCGGAATCTCAACCGCAAAAAACAGGCCGAGGCGCACCAGCGCAAACGCCGCCGCCAATGCAAGGTTAAAGTAAACCAGCTTGCACGGGCGCTGCATATGGCGCGGCACGCGCGCCTCGATCCCGTATTTCAGGATCGGGTACAGTCCGAAAAAGCCGGCGTAGGAGATCACCAGACTTTTGCGCGGCGCCAGCAGCGCCGATAAAACGCAGGCCGCCAAATACAGCAGCACCGCCATTTTGACCCGTCCGAGGCGCATCAGCGGCACCGCCGAGGCGACGCCCGCCAGTATGCAGCAGACCACGCCCATCCACGGCGCGGCGCCGCCAAGATATAACAGCGCGACGGCGGCCGCCGTCAGCAGGCCGCCGCGCGCGATATCCCGTGCGCTCATGTCAGCATCCGCCTCCGCAGCAGGACTGCATGCAGCAGTTGCAGATCGCCATCTGCATGCAGCAGTCACACATGTTGGCCTCTGCCATCGGGCGGTAGCCGCCGTAGCCGCCCGACATGTTCAGATTATTCAGCGCCGTGCGGTATTCCATGTTCGACGGATCCATCTGGCAGGCCTGCGTATAGGCGCGCGAGGCCTCGTCGTACCAGCCCTTGCGGTAGTAGACCGTACCCATCAGGTAAAACCATTCGGCGTCCCGCGCGCCCGAGCGCTGCAAAAGCGACTCGGCCAGACCGAGATTGCCCTGATTGATCGCCTGCCGCACTTGGCTGTACAGCCCGGCGTTCGGGCCGGCATACGAGCGCTGCTGGCCGCCGTACTGCTGCCCGCCGCCGTTTGACGACGCGCCGGAGGGCCGTCCCGCGCGCTCGTTCATGATCATGTCATACGCTTCGTTGATCTCTTTCATGCGGGCTTCCGCGAGATCGGACAGCGGATTGTTGATATAATTGTCGGGGTGGTATTTGCGTGCCAGCTCGCGATAGGCGCGCTTCACGTCGTCGTCGCTTGTCTGTGGCGTGACGCCCAGTACCTTATAGGGATCCATGCTTGCCCCATCCTCCGTTCGTTTGGTACGTCCCGTCGAGCACCTGTCTCGTGACCAGCGGCATACCGAGAAAAATAATATTGCGGATCAAGTCCGCGTCGCGCGCGGCGTCCAGCAGGTCGAAGGCCATGCAGACGTCGGCGAGCGAGCGTTCGAGCGTGCGCTCGAGCGGCTCCTTTATCTCTGTCAAATCCGGCTCGCGCAGACCGTAGCGGCGCACGACCGGGTTGTAGTTTTCATGCTCCAGATCCTCGGCCACGTCGGCCGCCGCGTCGAGCAGGTACAGCCACCGGCCGATATGGTAAAACATCTGCCGCAGCACGCGCTCGCGCGCGTCCCCCGTTTTGGGGACGACGGCCGCGGTCAGCCGCGCCGACGCGTCGGCCGGGCGGTCGAGCGAGTCGCAGCTTTGCCGTTCGAGTGCCTGCAAATCGTCCAGCGCCGCAACCATCTCGCCGTCCGCCTCGGGCAGGCGCGCGCGGGCTTTTTCATACCCCCGCCGCCCCATGCGGCACAGCGCCTTGGCGAGCAGCCGCTTGGCGCCCGTGTCGTCCGCCACGCTGTCGCGGAATTTGTGATAGGTCAGCAGCACGCTGACGTCGGCGGCCAGCTCGAGCGCCTCGTCCCGCTGCGCGCACGGGCGCTTGACCAGCGGATGCGCGTCGCACCGCTTGGCGCACGGCGGCGGCGTGTCCGCCTGACCGCACCCCGCGACGAGCGCGAAGAAGGTCATGTCGTAGCTCAAAAACAGCGTGTAAAACCGGCCGTACCGCGCGCGGATCGCGTGGCACAGGCCGCAGTATACCTGCTGGAACCGGTCGGCCTCCCGAACGCGCAGCTCGGGCTTGACCGGACGGATGAAGCCAAACATCGCAAAACCCTTTCGCGCCGCGCCAAACGCGCGGTTTTTCCGTATTCAATATATTTTACCGGACTTTTACCGATAAGACAAGAGAAAAGCAAGATAAAGCGGCAAAAATTCACAAAAAGTTCAGAGCCGCTTGGTGATTTCAAACGGCGCGTCGTTTTTTTCCTTCATGCGGCGGCTGTATGCGGCCGCGCCGAGGATGCCGAGCACAAACAGCACGCCGCCCGTCAGCGCCGACGCGCCCGCGCCCGCGCGGAGCAGGCCGCCCAGCGCGTAGCCGATGAAAAACAGCGCGACCGGCAGCAGATAGACCAGCACCGCAATGCCGAGCACCTGCCGCGTCTCTCCCTCGATCAGCACGCGGTCGCCGACCTGCGCGCCCGCCTTGTTGTGCGCGGTAACCTGCAGCGTTTGGGTTTCCAGCCCGCCGCAGCCGCCGCATTTGGCGCAGTCGTGCCCGCACGCCGAGCGCCGCGTAACCTCGATCTCCGCCATGCCGTTCGGCAGTAATTTTTTAATCGTTCCCTGCTGGGTCATCATTTTCTCTCCTCAGCCCATAATGGGCGCAAATTCTTCCATAATGCGGTAAGCGGCCTTGATGCCGTCCACCGCGGCGGACATGATGCCGCCCGCGTAGCCCGCCCCCTCGCCGCAGGGGATAAGCCCCGCGCAGCCGAGGCCGAACAGGTCCTCTCCGCGCGTCATACGCACGGGGGACGAGGTGCGCGTCTCCGGCCCGGTCAACAGCGCGTCGGCCGCGTCAAAGCCGCGGATTTTGCGGCCGAAGGCCGGCAGGCTGTCCCGCAGCATCGTCTGCGCGAAGGAAGGCAGGCTGGCCGCCGCCTCGCCGAAGGCAACGCCCGCGGGATAGGTCGGTTTCACCGCGCCGCAGCCCTTGCCCGGCCGGTCCGCCAAAAAATCGCCCACGCGCTGACAGGGCGCGCGGTACGAGCCGGTCTGCCGGTAGGCCGCGCGCTCGATCTGCCGCTGGAGCCTAACGCCGCCGAACGGCGTGCCGTCGTCGAAATCCGCGGTGTCGACCGACACGGCAAGCGCGGCGTTGGCGTTTTTGCCGTCCCGCGCGTGGCAGCTCATGCCGTTTGTAACGACCGTATCTTGCTCGCTCTGCGCCGCCACGACCGTGCCGCCCGGACACATGCAGAACGAATAGCAGGCCCGTCCCCCCTCCCGGCGGGACAGGTTGTATTCGGCGGGCGGCAGCAGCGGGTGCCCGGCGTATTTGCCGTACAGCGCGCGGTCGATCTCGCGTTGCAGGTGCTCGATACGCACGCCGACCGAAAACGCTTTCGGTTCAAAGTATACCCCGTTTTTGTGCAGGGCATCAAAGGTATCCCGCGCCGAATGGCCGACGGCCAGCACCGCGCGTTCGCAGGGAATCTGCTCCCCGCCGGCCGAAACGGCCGCGAGCGCGCCGTTTTTCAGCGAAACGCCGGTCAGCGCGGTGCAAAACCGCACCTCGCCGCCGTTTTCCGTTACGGCGCGCCGCATGTCGCGCACGACGTTTTTTAAAACATCCGTCCCCACATGGGGCTTGGCCTTTTTGACGATATCGCCCGGCGCGCCGTGCGCGGCCAGCGTTTCCAGCACCGTGTCGCACAGCGCGTCGCCGATGCGGGTGGTCAGCTTGCCGTCCGAATACGCGCCCGCGCCGCCCTCTCCGAACTGGATGTTGGTTTCCGTATCCAGCGCGCCGCCCGACCAAAAGGCCTGCACGGCCCGGTCCCGCGCGGAGAGATCGCCGCCGCGCTCGAAAACCAGCGGCGCATAGCCGTATTTTGCCAGCGTATAGGCGGCGAACAGCCCCGCGGGCCCCAGCCCGACGACCACGGGCCGGTGCTCCAGCCGCTTTTTCCCGCGCGGCACGGCGGGTTTTTCATTTGTCTTAAAGCGCACGAAGGGCATTTGCAGCTTTTCTGCAAATGCCTCCTCGTCGATGGGCGCGTCCAAGCGCACCGAATATACGCGGTCGATTTTGCCGCGGCGCGCGTCGATGCTGACGCGGCAGACCGCCGCTTGTACCTCGTCCGAAACAAGGCCGGTCAGGCGGCGCGCCTCGGCGAGCGCCTGCTGCTCGGGCAGGTCGAACGGCAGGCGCACGCCGGTTACGAAAATGCTCACGTGCCGTCCCCGCCTTCCTCCGGCGCGGACGCGTCGGGCGGCGCGTCGTCCGTCTGTCCGCCGGCTGCATCGCTCTCGCCGGCCTGCGCGGCGGTGATCTCGATCATGACCTGTACGTCCTCCTCCACCAGCGTGACGCCGGCGGGCAGCCCGGTCGCAACGACCATGCCCTTTACCGAATGGATCCCCGCGCCGAGCGACGCGGAATCGAACGTCAAGCCGATCGAAAAGCTGTTTGCGTCAACCTCGGCCAGCGCGTTTTCGCTGCCGCGCAGCTCGATTTCAACATGCTGCGTCGAAACGCTGACGGCAAAGGCGGTCTGATCGGCCGCGGTATCGGTCGGTACGAAGCGGGTGACCTGCACCTTGCGCGTCGAAACGCCGTCAACCGAAACCGTCACCTTGGCGGTGGAGGGCTGTCCCTCGTCCAGCCGAACCTTATCGGGCAGCTGGATTTCCATCTCGATCGGCGCGTCGGTCTTGACGCTGCCCAGATCAATCTCCCCCAGATTGAGTTCCTTCATCTCGGCAATGGTCTTTTGATCGCCGATCACCTTGATGCTTTCGGGTTCGATGCGCACCGTGGCCTTATCGGCCTTGACGGTGCCGCCGTCCTTGAGCGTGACGGTCAGCGGGATCGTCTCGATCGGGTAGATGGGCAGACGCACCTTGACCGTTTGGGTCTGGCTGGACACCTGCGTGCCGGTGATGGGCGCGCCCGCGTCGTTATACAGGGTAAGCTGGCAGTCGGCGGTAAAGGTAGCTTCCTTTCCGTCGGCGTTGATCGTCGTATATGCGTAGGCGACTTCCATCAGGTCGGCCTCCGGCCCTTCGATGGTCACCTCGGTCGTAATCGGAACGGGCGTGCCTGCGCGGCAGGCGTCCGCCGGCGTGCCGACGACCTCGACGCGCACGGGCACCGTGCGTGTGGTCACCTTGTCCACCCGCACCCGGATGGTTGCCGGGTTGGTGCCGAGCGTGTCGATGCCCGAACGGTTGACCGCGGGCACAACCGGAAGGTCGTACTCGCCCGCCTTATCCAGCTTGGACACGTCTATCGCCGCGGTGATACGCTGCTTGAGGCTTTTATCCGTCACCTCGTTGTTCGGGCCGCGCAGGCGCACCGAGACCGTATCGGCGCTCATTTCGATAATCGACAGGCCGTGCTCCTCCAGCAGCTTGCTCTCGCCGGAAACCGTGACCGGGATTTCATCGAACCACGGCTTGCGCTCGGGGTTATCCTCGTTCATGACAAACGCCCACAGCACAAACGCCAGCACAAGCGAAAGCAGGCGGAGCAAAATATCGTGCTTCTTCATAAACTGCTTCACTTGCCCGCGCCCCCCTTCCAGATGTTGCGGAGGGCGGCGATGCGGCTCTTGTCGGGCTTATCCGTTTCGAGCAGCTCGCCTTCCAGCACCTTTTTCAGCACCTCGGGCGACAGGTGCCGTTTGAGCATGCCGCCGATCGCAACCGAAATCGCGCCCGTTTCCTCGGACACGACGACGAGCACGCTGTCCGCCGATTCGCTCATGCCGACGGCGGCGCGGTGGCGCGTGCCAAGGTCGCGCGACAGGTTCTGGCTGCCCGAAAGCGGCAGCACGCAGCCCGCGGCGCATACCCGGCCCTCGCGTATCACCATCGCGCCGTCGTGCAGCGGGCTGTTTTTGAAAAAGATGTTCTTGATCAGCTCAGGGGAGGGCGCGGCGTCGACCGTCGTGCCGGTCGCGACAATTTCACCCAGCCGCTCCCTGTGCTCGAACACAATCAGCGCGCCCGTTTTGGTTTTGGCCATATCGGCGCAGGCGTCCACAACGGCGCTGACGGCGGCCTCGACCGCGTCGGGATCGTTCGCGGAAACGAACAGGCGGCTCAGATTGCCCTTGCCGAGCTGCTCCAGAATGCGGCGCAGCTCGGGCTGGAAAATCACAATGATCGCAAAAACGCCGATGCCCAGCGAGTTTTTCAGGATAAAGCTGATCGTGGTCAGCTTCATCACGGTTGCCAGCAGCAAAACGCCGGCCAGCACGATAATGCCCTTGACCAGCCGCTCGGCGCTTGTGTCCTTGAGCAGCTTCATCACGCGGTAAATGATATACGCGACAAGCAGGATGTCGATAACATCCATAAACGTCGCGCCGCGCAGGGAATCGAAGTCGAACAGCGCGCTCCAGTTGATATCCCGGAAGGTCGGCGCCAAAATATTTTGAAAAGTGTCCATAAAGCCACCAGTCCTGTGTTTTTGCGGCCTTCCGCTTGGCGGCGGGACGCAGGTTTAATATTCATTATAGTACCACAATTCCCCTGTTCTGTATAGCGTGTTCACAGATTTTTTACGGTTTTGCACAGGACGTCGGCGGTGTGCTCGAGCTGATGCGCCGTCGAATAAAAGGATAGGGAAAAGCGCACGGTTCCGGTTTGCTCGGTGCCCGCCGTGCGGTGGGCGAGCGGCGCGCAGTGCAGGCCCGCGCGCGTGGCGATCTGCTGGCGGGCGAGCGCCTCGGCCACTTTTTCGCAGGACGCGCCTTCCACGCGCAGCGACAGCACGCCGGTCTGCGCCGGGTGCGAGAAGCACTCGACGCGGTCCTGTGCGCCGAGCGCGCGGGCAAACTCCCGCACAAGCTTTCTCTCGTGCGCCAAAATCCCGGCCGGGCCGACCGCCCGCACAAATGCGATCCCCGCCGCGAGGCCCGCGATGCCGGGCACGTTGGGCGTGCCGCTCTCGAGCGCGTCCGGCAGAAAGCCGGGCTGGCGCATCTCCTCGGACAAGCTGCCCGTGCCGCCCGCCAGAAGCGGATGCTCCGCGATGCGGTCGTCGAGCGCAAGCAGGATGCCCGTGCCCTGCGGGCCGTAAAGCGCCTTGTGTCCGGGCATGCACACCGCAGCGAGGCAGGGATACCGCCGCACGTCGACCTCGACCACGCCGGCGGACTGGGACGCGTCCAGAATCAGCGGCACGCCCCGCTCGGTAAGCAGGGCGGCGATTTCGTCAAGCGGCGCCAAAAAGCCGAACACGTTGGACACATGGTTCAAAATAAACAGCTCCGCGCCGCCGTCTAGGGCCTCCCTCGCCTTTGCCGCCATGGCCGCCGCGTCCCAAAGCGGCGCGTCGAGCACGACAGGCTCGATCCCGCGCAGCCGGAGCGGCCGCATGACCGCATTGTGCTCATATCCGCCGACCGCGACGCGCGTCTCCGGCTGCGCGAGCGCATGGATGGCCAAATTGAGCGCGTGGGTCGCGTTCATCGTAAATACGACGCGCGCCGGATCGTCCACGCTAAACAGCGCCGCCGCCTGTTCGCGGCAGCCGTATACCGCTTCGCCCGCGCGCATCGCAGCCGCGTAGCCGCCTCGGGCGTAGCCCGCCGCACCGCGCATCGCGCGGCGCACCGCTTCTTCCACCGCGCGCGGCTTGCACAGCGTAGTCGCGGCGTTATCCAGATAGATCATGCTCACGCCTCCTCGATCACACGGCAGGGGGTGATCCCCAGCTGGCGCAGACGGTGCACGGCCTCCTCGGCCTCGGACGCGCCCACGCGCACCGCCCAGCCGCACGATTCGGTGCGGGCGTGCCGCGGCGGGCGCGCGATCTCGCCCGGCACGCCCATCTGCATCAGGTGGCGGCGCAGGCCGACCGCCTCGGTCTGGCTGCGGCATATCAGCAGAGCATAGCTGCTCCTTGTGCTCATGTTTGTCTCTCCCTCCAACATAGTCTACCCTCATGCTATGTTGAAAAAGCGCGCGAAGTGTGCTATGCTGGGAGCGATAAAAAAACCGATTTGGAAGTGAAGCCCTATGGAACTTTCCGCCCTCCGCCTGCGCGTTTACGCGCTCAGCGTGCTGCGCGGCCTGTACCGCCACCCGCTGATCCGCGCCTACCGCGACGCGCTCGATTCCCTCCAGCAGGACGCAGTGCGCTTTGCCGACTGCTACGGCGCGCTGTGCGAGGCCCTGTTCGCCTGTCAGGACGCGCACCGCGCGATTCTGCGCGCCGTGCATTACGACGTAAACCCTCTGACCGACGCGATCGCCGCGCCCCCGTCCGCGCTGCTCGACGCCGCCACGCACGATATCGAGGTGCTCAACGCCCTGCTCGCGCTCGACGGAACGACGCTGCGCATCGCCGCCGTCGGCGCGTTCGACGCGCCCGCGCTGCGGGCGCTGCCCGACTTTCCCGCCGCCCCGCCGCTGCCCTTCCGGGACGGCGCCGCGCTGGCAAGCTTTTACCGCGCGCAGGGCTACGGCTTTTTCGCGCAGTCCTCTGCCTTCGCCGTGCAGGACGGCGGCGCGGCCGCGCCGATCGTGCACCCGGATGCCATCCGCCTGCGCGACCTGCCCGGCTACGAGCGGCAGAAGCAGCAGATCCTGAAAAACACGCGCGCCTTCCTCGACGGACGGGACGCCAACAATATCCTGCTCTACGGCGACAAGGGCACGGGCAAAAGCTCGACCGTCAAGGCCGTGGTAAACGAATATGCCGAGCGCGGCCTGAAAATCATCGAAATGTCGCCGCGGCACATCGCCTGCTTCCCGAAAATCTTCGCGGAAACGCTGCGCTCCCCCTTCCGCTTCATCGTTTTTCTGGACGATTTGTCCTTCAGCCGGGAGAACGATAATTTCGCCGCCCTCAAGGCGTTTATCGAGGGCGGTCTGGCCGGCAAGCCGGAAAATCTCGTGATCTACGCGACGAGCAACCGCCGCCACCTGATCCGCGAAAGCTTCGCCGACCGCGAGGGCGACGAGGTGCGCGTGCGCGACAGTCTGGAAACGGCGACCTCCCTGTCCGACCGGTTCGGTCTGGAAATCACCTTCTCCGTGCCCGATAAGGACGAATACCTCTACATTGTCGACCAGCTCGCCGCGGAAAACAGTCTCGATCTGCCCGAGGAAACGCTCCATCTGCTGGCGGAACGCTTCGCCCTGCGGCGCAACGGCCGCTCGCCGCGCACCGCGCGGCAGTTTATCAGCCAGCAGCTTGCGGAGAAATACGAAAAATAATTCAATCGAAACCACGGTTTCGATTGAGGACGCACTTTGAAAAGTGCTATTGCGCCGAAGCGCCCATGGAATCGCAATTCCATGGGCGCTTCGCCTTTGTATAAAAAGCACGGGCGAAGCTCGCGCTTTTTATGAAAACAGCGGAGCTGTTTTCTGTTTAATTCGCGCCTGCGGCGCGTAATTTTATAGAAAATGGCGGCAACGCCGCCATTTTCATAAAAAGTCAGGACATGTGCCTGACTTTTTATACACAGGCGAAGGGGCGCCGGAATTTTGATTCCGGCGCCCCTTCGGCGCAATAGCACTTTTCAAAGTGCGTCCCTCGATTGCGAGCGTGGTCGCAATCGACGTTTTTCAATACCCGAAGAAATAGGAGAACGGGTCCTCGTCGTACTGCGAATAGCCGTTGTCGCCGCGGCCGCCCTGCTGGGGCTGCTGCTGTGCCTGCTGCTCGCTCGGAGAAGCGCCCTCAAGGTCGTGCTCGTCGGTCAGCGTGATGGTCAGGCTGACTATTTTGCCGGTCGACATGCGGTATACCTTGAGCGACAGCTTGTCGCCCGCCTGCTTTTCTTCCTTAACGGCGTTGATCTCATCCATCGTGGTGATGGCCTGCCCGTTGACCTCGGTAATGATATCGCCCGCCTGCAGGCCTTCGTTATAGGCGTTCGCGCGCTCGTCAACCGACTTGACGTAAACGCCCTGCGGCACATTGTTGTACTGCGCGGTCTGCTCGGACACATTGTAGCCCGTGATGCCGATGGACGGACGGCCCGCGATATAGCCGGTGGCGATCAGCTGGTCGACGATCTCCTTGGCCGTGTTCATCGGAATGGCGAAGCCGAGACCCTCGTAATAACTGATGCCCAGCTTAGCCGACGTGATGCCGACCACTTGGCCGAACTTGTTGATCAGCGCGCCGCCCGAGTTGCCGGGGTTGATCGAAGCGTCGGTCTGGATGAGCGTCATGACGCGGTCGTCGATCGTGATATCGCGGTTGATCGCTGAAATGCGGCCGCCCGTAATCGTGTTGGCCAGCTCAAGGCCGCCGGGGGAGCCGAGCGCGTAGGCGTATTCACCCGGCTGGAGCTCATCCGAATTGCCGAACTCAGCGGGCGTCAGCGCGCTTTCCGGCTCGACCTTCAGCACCGCGAGGTCGGTCTTTTCGTCCGCGCCGATCACCTTGGCTTCAAGGCGCGTGCCGTCGGCCAGCTGGACGGCGACCGCGTCCGCTCCTTCGACGACGTGGTTGTTGGTGATGATGTATCCATCCTCCGTCATGATGACGCCCGAGCCGGTGCCGCCGCTTTCGAGCGAGGTGGCAATGACGCTGACGATGGACGGATTGACCTTCTTGTAAATTTCCTCGCCGGCCATGCCGTTGACCACGTCGTAATTGTCCGGATCGAGGTCGGGCGTCTGCGAGATGGTGACGGTCGGCATATTGCCTGCCGAAACGCCGGGACTTGTGCCGCCGGTTCCGCCGCCGCCCGAAACGACATGTCCGATCACCGCGCCGCCGGCAAACAGCAGGCACGCGGCGGCAACGCTGCACAGCGCGATCACCACGCCGTTGCCGCGGCGTTTTTTCTTCTGCGGCGGCTGCGGCGGCGCTTGCTGCGCGCCGAAGGGCGGCTGCTGCGTTTGGCCGAAACCTGCCCCGTCCGCGCTCGGGGGCGCCTGCCGGTATACCGGCGCCTGCACCGGCGTTTGGAACGGCGTGCGCGGCTCTTCCTCCTGAGTCGGCTCAATTGGATGAAGCACTGCCGGCGTCGGTTGCTGCTCCGCCACGGGATGCTGATCAGCTGCGGGGGCTTGCTGCTCCGCCATGGGCTGCTGCGGTTCGTTATGGTCATCGCCGCGCGGTTCGGGCGTGTAGTTGTTGTTGAAGTCGTCCATACTGATGGCCTCCCTATCAATTTTGTGACTTCATTCTAACCCGCCATTGTGGCGGTTTGTTGAAAACAATATGAACATTTTTTTAACTTCCCGCCGGACGGGCGCCGGTCAGGACTGCGGCTTTGCGCCCGGAAGCGGCGGCGGGGCGAGCGGCAGCGTAAAGGAAAACTCAGTTTCGCCGCCGTCCGACCGGACGGAAATTTCGCCGCCGTGCAGGTTGATGATGTTCTTGACGATATACAGCCCGAGGCCCGCGCCCGTTTTATCCATCGAGCGCGAACGATCGGCCTTGTAGAACCGGTCGAACACATGCGGCAGATCCTCGGGCGAGATGCCCATACCCGTGTTGACGATGGAAAACGCGCAGAATTTGCCCTCGGCGCGGGCGCGCAGCGTCAGCCGCCCGCCGTTGTCGATGAACTTGACCGCGTTGTCCACCAGATTGTACACGACGCGGTACAGGTGGTCCCGGTCGCCCATGACGTTCAGCCGGTCCTCCAGATCGCAGTCAACCTCCAGCCCCTTCTTTTCGATCTTCTGCTCGAACGACAGGATGATCTGGCTGGTCATCTCGGAAAAATCGAACGGCGCGGGAGAAAGCAGCAGCTCGCCCGACTGGATCTTGGCCGCGTCCAGCATACGGTTTACCATGCGGGACAGGCGGCGGGTTTCCTCCGCGATGATGCGCAGGTATTTATCGTGCTGGTCGGGCGGGATGGTGCCGTCCACCATCCCGTCGACAAAGCCGCCGATGGTGGTCATCGGCGTTTTGAACTCGTGGCTGACGTTGCCGATAAAGCCGCGCGTCAGCTCCTCAAGCTGGTCGAGGTCGCGCGCCATATTGTTGAAGGACACCGCCAGCTCGTCGATCTCGTAGCAGCGGTTATCCTCGGGCACGCGCACCTCGAAATTGCCGGCGGCAAATTCCTTGGCGGCGGCGGCGATCACGCCGAGCGGCCGGGTCATATGCTGCGAAATCACAAAAGACAGCAGCAGCGCGGCCGCGAGCGTGATCAGCAGGATCAGCAGCAGCGTCTGCGTCGAGTGACGGATCGCGCCCGCGACGGCGGAGTCCTGCGTGCCGACGAAAACCATGGCGGTCAGGTTGCCGTCGCTATCGGCCACGCCCGTGCCCACCGCATAGCCGGAGGTTTCGGAGAACACGCCCATCGTGCCGACCTCCGCGTAGCTGCCGGTGTCGCGCACGCGCTGCACGGCCTCGGGGGCGATGATCGCGCCCGGCGAGGTGATCGCGGTGCCGTCCGGCCCCGCGTACAGCGCGACCACGCCGTCCGCGTCGGTCACCCAGACCCGGATCGCGTCCTCCTTGGCGATCCGCGCGATCGACAGCGTATAAAACTGGCGGAACACGTCGCTGTCCTCTCCCTGCAGAAGCTGGGTCTGCTCGGCAAGGCTTTTGACCGTTGTGCGCAGCTCCGCCTGCTTGGAGGCGAGCGCCGTCATGCTCATCTGATAATAGAACACGCCCCCGGCCACCGCGAACGCGCATACGATCAGCAGCACGTGCGCGACATAGTTTTTGAAAAAGAAACTGCGTCTGCTCATGGCCTACTCCTTGGTCTCAAACTTATAGCCGACGCCCCAGACCGTTTTTACTTCCCATTTATCCGACACGCCCTCGAGCTTTTCCCGCAGGCGCTTGACGTGCACGTCGACCGTGCGGGTGTCCCCGAAATAGTCGAAGCCCCACACATCGTCGAGCAGCTGCGCGCGGGTGAACACGCGGTTGGGGCTGGACGCGAGGTAATACAGCAGCTCGATCTCCTTGGGCGGCGCGTCGACGCGCTTGCCGTTGATCACCAGATCATAGGCCTGCTTGTCGATCACCAAATTGTCGAACGCGATCTTCTCGGGCGCGTCGTCGGGCGTCATGCGGCGGAACACCGCGCGCACGCGCGCGATGACCTCTGGCATTTCGAGGGGCTTTACGATGTAATCGTCCGCGCCCATTTCCAGACCGGAAACGCGGTCGGCGGTCTCGCCCTTGGCGGTCAGCATGATGATCGGCACGTCGCTGCTCTCGCGGATCTCGCGGCAGACGGCCCAGCCGTCCATCACGGGCATCATCACGTCGAGCAGCAGCATGTCCGGCTTTTCGGTTTTCCACAATTTTACGCCCTCGACGCCGTTTTCGGCCTCGACGACCGTGTAGCCCTCGCGCTCCAGATACAGGCGCAAAAGCTCGCGGATATTTGCTTCGTCCTCGACGATGAGTATTTTCTTTGCCATGGTTTTTCCCTGCTTTCCCATAGTATGTTTACCATTATACCGCTTTTGCGCCTAAAATGCATTAACAAACTGTAAATCACTTGGGGCTTCGTTGCGCGGTCCGCGCGGGTATGCTATACTTGAAAAAATCTTCCGTTTCACTGGAAAGGATGTGCCTCCATGTCCGAAACCGTCCCCATGCGCATTATCGCGCGCATCCGCAGCGATTTTCCGACCAAATTCGGTATCCCGCGCCAAAGCGGGCTGGCCGACGCGCCCGCGCGCGTCGTGTTTGAGCCGGAATACCGCTCGGCCGACGCGCTGCGCGGCATCGAAGGGTTTTCCCACCTCTGGCTGATCTGGCAGTTTTCCGAGGCCGTGCGCGAGGGCTGGTCGCCCACCGTGCGGCCGCCCAAGCTGGGCGGCAACACGCGCGTCGGCGTGTTCGCCACGCGCTCGCCCTTCCGCCCGAACGCCATCGGGCTTTCGTCCGTGCGGCTAGACCGCGTCGAAAGCCGCACGCCAGACGGACCGGTGCTGCACATTTCGGGCGCCGACCTGATGGACGGCACGCCGATTTTTGACATCAAGCCCTATTTGGCCTATACGGACGCGCATCCCGAGGCGGCGGGCGGCTTTGCCCTGCAAGAGACGGCGGGCGCGCTTTCGGTCGACTGCCCCGCGCCGCTGCTCGCGCGCCTGCCCGAGGGACGGCGCGACGCGCTGCTCTCCATCCTCGCGCAGGACCCGCGCCCCGGCTACCAGAACGAGCCCGGCCGCGTCTACGGCTTCCCCTTCGCCGGCTGCGAAATCCGCTTCACCGTCGCCGGAACGACGCTGACCGTCGTCAGCATCGCCCCCCTCTAACCCCGCGCGCCCCACACCCCATCCCCTCGTCCCTCCCCGCGCCGCGTCGGCGCGACCGTCTCCCGTCCCCCGTCCCCGCCGCAGCGTATTTCAAAAGGAGAGCGGGCGCTCCGCGTCCGCTCGACAAAAAAGTCAGGACATGCGCCTGACTTTTTTATCAAACAGAAAAAAACCGGCCGGAATCGAAATTCCGGTCGGTTTTTTCTGCAACAGCCTTTTCCGGCCCAGCCGGAAAGGCGTCCCTCGTTTGAAGCTGTACGCTTCAAACGAATTCTTATAGATTTGTCGGCGTAATCGCCTCGTAATCGGCGAGCGTGCCGCCCGCCATAAAGCAGTCGATGATCTGCTTGCCGACCGGGTCGAGCTCGGGCGTGTCGAACTTGGCGACCTCCTTGCGGAAGAAGTCAGTCAGGATCTTAGCGCCGGCGTCGTAGCCGTCGTCGCCCACACGGTCCTGCGTGTTGACGCGCAGGTACTTGGAGCGGATGCGCTGGCCGTCGATGGTCATATCCTTCATCGCGTAGCCGAGCAGCGGGCAGCGCGCGGGCTCGAGATGCTCGCGGCGGATCTTCGCGCCGCCGTGGCGGGCGAGGTACTCACGGGAGATCCACTCGGCCATGAAGCCAATCTTGTATACGCCGATGTGCTGGTTCGGGATGAGCACATAGCGGGTGTTCGGACAGGACGTGATCTGCTGGAGCAGCAGGTTGGCCTGCTTGACGCGCTGGCCGGTCGCGAACGGCCAGTAGGAGCCGACGCCCTCGCTCTTAAGCTCGTTGCCGGTGATAATGGACGGGTTGTTAAAGCCGCGGGGCGCAACCAAGCGCCACAGCCACGCAAGCGCGGGCGGGATAATGTGCATCATGCCCATGATGCCGTAGTTCGGGTTTTCGCGGGTAGAGGGGGGCATGCGGACGCCGAACGAGCGAACGTCGACCTCGACAGGCTCCTTGACAATATGCGGCACGTCCCAGCGCGGCACGATGGCGCGCGGGTTGGAGCAGCGCTTGCCGTTGGAATCGAGCGTGTGCTCCCAGATCAGCAGCGTCGCGTTCGGATGGCCTTCCATGTTGAAAAAGCACAGCGGCTCCTTGGGCTCGGTGCAGATGCGCTCGTAAACGGGGTCGCTGCCGTAATGCAGCACGCCGTCCATGCGGAGGAACCAGCCGTCCTCGCCGTCCACCAGCACCAGCTTGCCGGAATCGTTCTGAATGGCCGGGTAAACGGTCGCCATATCGTCAGACACCGGCTCGATCGAGCAGGTCTGGCCCATGGTGAGGTAGGTTTCCTCGCCTGTCACCGTGTTAGTGGACAGCAGCACGCGGCGGCCGTCGGGCATGCGGCAGATATCCTGCAGCATTTCGCTCTTACCGCCGCCGGAAGCGCCCTCGTGCATGATGACCATTTCATTCTCATACGGCGTAACGAGACGGCCGCAGGACGTGTGGCAGGTGGTCCAGCCTTCCTGCTCGCCGATGTCGAGCAGCACGGAATAAACGCCCTTCTTGGCGGACGGTCCGGGATAAAGGTTGTACGAAAAGACCTCGTGGCAGTCGTCCAAGCGGTTGTGCACGACGACCTGCTTGCCCTCGAAATGGGTGTGGCGGAACGGGGGGGCAACGTAAACAATCGCGCGGGGCTTGTAGCCCTCGGACTCCGCGGCGTTTACAAAGCCCTGCAAATGCGCCAGCGCGAACGCAAAGAACGCGCAGTTCTTCGGGCAGACCAGCATCGAGCCGTAGCCATAGATATTGCCGCCGGAATTGAACGGCATCAGGATCAGCTCCTGCTGCTTAAACCACTCCATGGTTTCCCGCCTCAGATCCGAGAAGGGATAGCCGTAAACGTCGGCGAAACGCTTTTTGTCGGTGGGCTTGTCGTCCGCGATGCGCATGCAGTCCGGCTCGCGGCGGCGCATGTAATCTTCCACAAAGTTGACGGACGCGCCGTTTTTGCAGCGTGTTACGTCGGCTTCCTTGACCATGCCCTTGCCCGCAACGTCAAACACGACGTCGAAAACATCGGCATGCTCGGGGCCGAACACCATGTCATACAGCTCTGCTTTGCTGGTCGGCACGGATACGCCCTTGCAGTTCTCGATGACGTCGGTCAACTCGTCAGTAAAAGTGAATTTGTTCAGCAGTGGATTCATCTGTTTGTCTCCTCCTTTAACGCCAAACCGCGGCATGGGGAAGCTGTCCGGCCGGCGTGCCATTGACCGAGCCTGCGCGGAAGCGAGCTTCCTTATGCAAGGCCCAATCTAGTTCATTATTAGCATACATCAAAATAGGGGGCACCGTCAACTGATTTTCTCATTTTTGCAAGATTTCTGACAAGTTCTTGCAAAATATACAAAAGCGCTTGTTCATTTTCGTTTGTTTCTGCTACGCGGACAGGTGTCCTCCGTGCATTACCCCTCGAAATGCACGGATATGCGGACGACTTCGCTTCTCGTCCCCACGCGCATATCCGGTCCCCAGACGCCCAGCCCCGAGGTGACGACCGAATCCATCCCGTCCTTCTCGATGTGCCCGCAGGCGTTTTCCCACATCAGCTTGATGGTCAGGTTGCCGGGGAACATCTGCCCGTCGTGCGTATGCCCGGCAAGGTGCAGATCGGCGCCCGCGGCGGCCAGCTCGGCCAGCTCGCCCGGCTCGTGCT
Organism: Eubacteriales bacterium; assembly: GCA_030524205.1. GTDB lineage: Bacteria > Bacillota > Clostridia > Oscillospirales > Butyricicoccaceae > Agathobaculum. Next base: position 42,801 of record JAUNGZ010000003.1, on the reverse strand, counting down.
CAAGAACGAAAATCGGCTTGTCCTGATCGAGCGGCGCGAGCGCCTCGGCGGGCGACACGCGCCCCTGCCCCAGCTTTTTTGTGCGCGAGCGGTCGGCCCGACCGACCAGCTGCACGCCGCCCGGCAGCGTGACGGAACGCTCGTCGATCATTGTAATGCCCATGTCGGCCGCGAGCGCATCCATGCGGCGGTCCCACTTATCCGCGTCCGTCCGGCTCCACGTGAAGCCCGCCAGAATGGGCTCGGAGACGTCGTGATTGCCCCAAACGCCGTACGTACCGTACGTGCTTTTCATGCCGGCGAGCGCCGCCGCGACCCGTTCTGGCTCGGGCACGGCGTCAAACTCATTGTCGAAAAGGTCTCCCGCGAGCACGATCAGGTCGGGCCGCATTTCATTGACCGCCGCGGCTGCCTGCTCGATATAAGCGGGATCGGTCGAATAGCCCAAATGCAGGTCGGCGAGCAGGGCGACCGTCATATCCGCGCCCGCGCCGGGGACGCTTACCTGATAGTCTGTCACGTAAAGCGTTTTCGCATGCGCCATGCCGTAAAAGCTGACGGCGCACACCAGCAGCAGCGCCGCGCCGCCCTGCGCCTGTCGCACACGCTGCATTTCCGCAAAATCCTTTTTGCGCGCTTTACGGACGAGAAACAGCACAACCTCGGTCAGCAGCACGGCAAGGATCAAATACAGCAGCCAGCCGAACCAGTAATTCCCGGCCTGTTTGAGTGCGCGCCGCAGCCATAAGGGCGATTTTACCAAAAATCCGGTCAGCGGCGTCAGGGCAAAAAACGCATAGACAATCACGAAAATCACGCGAAATGTTTTAGTGCCAAAAACGCGGTGGCAGGCGCCTGTCCAACGCAGTACCCAGCGGATCAAATAAATATTGACGAGAATGTAAAAAGGTGCGAAAATAATGGCAAGCATTGTAAAATCTCCATTTTTAATGTCAGAAAGGGAAACAAAAGGTATGTGGAAAAGAAGAGAAATAAAAGCGCGCGGCAAACGGATTTTCCTGCGCAACTGGTGGGCGGCTGTCGCGGTCTGCTTTGTGCTCGCTTTCACAGGGGCGGAATTCGCCGACTCGGTCGGCTTCATTCATGAGTTCCATCCCGAGAATATGCGGGCGGACGACGAGGTCGTCGTCCAGCAGCAGAGCATGTCCAACTGGGACACCCTGCTCCATTGGCTGCAAATTGACGTTGCGGACGGCTCGCATCCCATGTGGGCGGCGGCCACACAAAGCGCAAAGCCTCTGTTCGACACGCTGACCTCGCCGTTTTCGGCGTTCTTCGCCTTTCTCGACCGGTCGCAGTTTTCGGGAATTTTGAGTGTGAGTATCGCGCTGCTCGGCGTCGCGGGCGGCCTGTGGTTTTCGGTTTGGGTCGTCAGCGTGCTGACCGTGGGCGCGCGGCGGTTCTTCCTTGAAGCCCGCGTGCGGGACCATATCAGCATCGCGGCCATGTTCACGCCCTTCCATCGCGGAAATTGGTGGAACGTGGTCAAGGCCATGTTCTTGAAATCGCTGTACTTGGTTCTGTGGATGTTTACCATCGTCGGCGCGTTTATCAAGATGTACTCCTACCGCATGGTGCCGTACATTCTGGCGGAAAACCCGCAGGCAAAGCCGTCCGAGGCGATCGGGCTGTCCCGTCGGATGATGAAGGGGCAGAAGTGGCGCTGCTTCGTGCTCGATCTGACCTTTTATCTGCAATGGACGCTGCTGCCGCTTGTCGCCGCAAGCCTCTTGGGCGCGGCGCTCGGCATAATCACCGGGATGACCACGCTGGCCGTATCTCTGACAGGTGCGGCGGCCGGGCTGCTGGCCCTGCTGTTTGTCAACGGGTACCGGTCGGCCACCTACACCGAGCTGTACCTTGCGCTGCGGCAGCGGCAGCTCGAGGAGAACGCGCCGGACGCGGCGCTGTTTACCGTGCCCGCTTTCGGCGAAGCGCCGGTGCAAGGCCCCAAGCCCAAGCTGCCGGAGAGCGGCGTGCTCGCGCCCGTCGATCCGGTATTCCACTTCGCGCACCATCATAAGTTCGATTACAACCGGCGTTATTCAGTGAAAACGCTCATCCTGCTGTTCTTCTCCTTCGCGTTTGTCGGCTGGGTGTGGGAGGTGGCGCTGCATGTCGTCACGCAGGGCATTTTCATCAACCGCGGTACGCTGTTCGGCCCGTGGCTGCCGATCTATGGCGCGGGCGGCGCGCTGGTGCTGCTCCTGCTCAAAAAGCTGTTCAAAAACCCGGTGGCGACGTTCTTCGTGTCCATGATCCTGTGCTCGGTCATCGAATATTTCACGAGCTGGTATCTCGAATACACCAAGGGCGTCCGCTGGTGGGATTACAGCGGCTATTTCATGAACCTGAACGGCCGCATCTGTCTGGAGGGCGCGGTGGTGTTCGGCCTCGGCTGCTGCGCGGTCGTCTACTTCGCCGGACCTATGCTCGGCGCGCTGATCGACCGGCTGTCCTCCCCCGTCCAGCTTGTGCTGTGCGCCGTTCTGCTCGCCCTGTTCTCGGCGGATAACGTGTACTCGCACTTCCACCCGAACGCGGGCAAGGGCATCACCGATTACAACGACTGGCAGAAGGACGACGGCAAAGCCGCCGAACAGACTATCGTCTATATTCCTGCCAGACCCGCCGAACGGATTGGCACGCCCCGCTCCGTGTGACCTCAAAGACCGCACCCGCAAGCGCACAGTCGCCGGGTGCGGTTTTAAAATATTCGGTCAAGTCGCCGCGGAACAAGGCGATCGACTGCTCGGGGCACACGCCCAGAACGGACACAATCGGCCCGGTCATGCCGATATCGGTGATATAGCCCGTGCCCTTGGGGTTTACGCGCTCGTCCGCCGTCTGCACGTGCGTGTGCGTGCCCCAGACGGCGGCGCAGCGGCCGTCGAGATAGTAGCCCATCGCCAGCTTCTCGCTCGTGGCGTTCGCGTGGAAGTCGCACAGCGCGATGTCGTACCGCCCCGCGAAGTCCTTCAAAATGCGGTCGGCGCACAGGAAGGGGTTGTCCGGGCCGAAGGCCATGTCGCACCGGCCGATCAGGTTCATCACGAGGATGCGCAGCCCCTGCGGGCCGTCAAAGACGGCCGCGCCGCGGCCCGGCGTCTGCGGCGCGTAGTTGGCCGGACGCAGGATCGCGGGCTGGTCGTCCAGATACGGCGCGATCTGCCGCTTGTTAAAGGCGTGGTTGCCGAGCGTAATTACGTCCGCCCCCGCGGCGAACATCTCGTCCGCCTGCTGCGGGGTCAGGCCGCGCCCGGCGGCGTTTTCGCCGTTGACGACGATAAAATCCACGCCCGTCTCGCGCTTGATCCGGCGCAGCAGCGCGTGCAGGGTGTCCAGCCCAGCCTCGCCGACCACGTCACCGACCGCTAAAATTTTCATACGTTTACCTCTTATTCCATTGTTGATACTGCGCGGCGATATAACAGGCCGCCCAGCCGATAAAGCCGCCGCCCGTCGCGCACAGCCCAATGGCGGCCGCGCCCGCGCCGGCCAGCCGGTCGAGCAGCACGCCGATCACCAGCCCTACCCCGGCGCAGGCCAGCGAAACATTCCAGCAGAAGCCCTCGTCGGACGTTTCCAGCTCCTCCTCCTCGCGCAGAAGCGAGTCGAGCGTCACATCGAACAAATCCGCGACGGACTTAATGTTTTCCACATCGGGCAGGCCCGCGCCGCTTTCCCACTTGGTCACGGCCTGACGGGACACGTGCAGCAGCTCGGCCAGCTGTTCCTGCGAGTACTCCTCGCGCAGACGGAGCCGCTTTAATTTTTCACCGAATGTCATGTTTATCACCTCGGCTTCAGCATAGCAAAAGCCGCCGCTTTTGTCCGCCACGCTCTGTTTCCCCGCCGCTACGATACGTGGCGGCGGCGGGTTCCGCCGAAAAAAGGCTGCTGCACTCTTGCAGCAGCCTTTTTTCATACCGTTCAAACATGCAGACGCGGCATTGGCCGCGCATTTTATCGGAAATCGCCACGCGATTTCCATCAAAAGTCAGGACCCGTGCCTGATTTTTGATACCCCTACTTAGTCGCCTTGGGCGACATCATTCGGGTATCGAAAGCCGGTTTCTCCGGAACCGGCTTTCGTATATAGGGGGCTTCTGAAGCCCCCTATACGTTAGTCGAACAGCGTCGACACGGAAACCTCTTCATAGATGCGCGCGATCGCTTCGGTAAACACCGGCGCGACGGACAGGACGTTGATCTTGTCCAGCTTCTTTTCGCTGGCCAGCGGGATGGTGTCGAGAATGGCCAGCTCCTTGATCGGGCTGTTCTTGATGCGCTCGATCGCGGGGCCGGACAGCACGCCGTGCGTGGCGCAGGCATACACCTCGGTCGCGCCGCCCTTTTCGACCAGCGCATCGGCCGCGTGGCACAGCGTGCCGGCGGTGTCGATCAGATCGTCCACCAGAATGCACTTTTTGCCCTCGACCGAGCCGATGATGTTCATTACCTCGGAGACGTTGGCCTTGGGACGGCGCTTGTCGATGATGGCGAGCGGCATGTCCAGCTTTTCGGTGAACTTTCTCGCGCGGGTGACCGAGCCGAGGTCGGGCGAGACGATCACGGTGTCGTCCGTCCCGACGCCGAACTTGCCCGCGATATACGGAATGAGCACGGAGGAGCCCAGCATATTATCCACCGGAATATCGAAAAAGCCCTGAATCTGCGCGGCGTGCAGGTCCATGGTCAGCACGCGGTCGGCGCCCGCGGCGGTGATCAGATTGGCGACCAGCTTGGCCGAGATCGGGTCGCGCGCCTTGCTCTTGCGGTCCTGCCGGGCGTAGCCGAAATACGGGATGACCGCCGTGATGCGGCCCGCCGACGCGCGCTTGCACGAGTCGATCATGATCAGCAGCTCCATCAGGTTGTTGTTGACCGGGCCGCAGGTCGACTGCACGAGAAACACGTCCGAGCCGCGCACGGATTCCATGATGGAAACCGAGATTTCGCCGTCCGCGAACGTGGCGATCGACGATTTGCCGAGCGGCAGGCCGAGCGCGGACGCGATCTGCATCGCAAGCGCCGGATGCGAGTTGCCGGACAGGATTTTGATGTTTTTACCGTGAGAAATCATTCGATTTGCCCCTCCGTAATTGTATTATGTGTCCGAATATGCAAATTTATCTTTTACTTTTTCTCTTTTTCATGGGCGGCGCGGCGCTTGTCGTTCCAGCCCTCCAGCGTGGTTTGACGGGCGCGCGCGACGGCCAGCGCGCCGTCGGGCACATTCTTGGTCACGGTCGTGCCGGCGGCGGTGAACACGCGGTCGCCCAGCTCGACAGGGGAAACAAGGTTGGTGTTGCAGCCGATAAAGCAGTCGTCCCCGATGATGGTTTGGTTCTTGTGGTAGCCGTCGTAGTTGACCACGACCGTGCCGCAGCCGAAGTTGACCCGCTCGCCGACGGTCGCGTCGCCGATGTAGGTCAGGTGCGACACCTTGGTGCCGTTCCCGATCGTGGATTTCTTCAGCTCGACGAAATCGCCGATGCGGCAGCCGTCGCCCACGACGCACTGCGGGCGGATGTACGCAAACGGGCCGACCGTCACGTTCTCGCCCACGGTGGATTCATAGACCTGCGAATTGTTGACCGTCGTGCCCGCGCCGATCGACGCCTTCTCCAAAATGGAGTTCGGGCCGATCACGGCCTTTGCGCCGACCTTGCAGCCGGGACGGATGTGGCAGCCGGGCAGAATGACCGCGCCCGCCTCGATCTCGGCGTCGGGCGCGATATAAGTGCCCGCGGGGTCGAAAATCTGCACGCCCTTGTCGATCAGCGTGAAGTTGACGCGCTGGATCATCGCCATCTGGGCGATATAGGCCGTCGCGCCGTCGCAGATCTCGACGATCTCGTTGGTCACGGCCACGCCCTTCTGCGCGCCCGCTTTAACCGCCGCGTCGACCAGCCCGTCGAGCGTGTCCGCGCCGCCGTCCAGCGCCTTTTGCAGCATGTCATAGGTAAACACGGCGGCGAGGCAGGCATCGTCCGCCGGGATGGGCTGGCCCTCCTCGTCGAAGCCCTGCTGCTCGGTCACCAGCACGCTCACGCCGTAGCCGGTGTTCATATGCGTCTGCGCCAAATGCTCGAGCGCGTCGTCCTCTGCCAGCGCGAACGGCGCGGCGATTACCAGCACGTGCCGGCTCTCAGGCAGCGCTTTCAGCGCGGCAAAGCGGTTTTCGCCCAAAAGCGCCGCGCTTTCCGCGCCCGCGATCGCAGGCTCCCGCTCATCGCGCACAAAAAAGCACGCGTCCACGGCGGCGGGCAGGGCGTCCCTGACCGCGTCCCCGGCGGTGCCGAACAGCACCGGACGCGCGTAGGCGGAAACGCCGCCCTCGTCAAACAGGCCGCCTGTCAGGGCGGCGATCATGTTGTTCATATAGGAAATCCTTCCGTTCACTTTTTCGGGCTTGCAGCCCTAATTTCAGTTACGAAAATATTATACAACACCATGCCGCAAAATGCATCAGCATTTTCGATAAATTTCACACAATCCAAGCGTTTTTTTCGCCCTTGCCGACAAAAAGGGCTGTCCGCGGCGGGCGGACAGCCCTTTTCATTTTTTCCGTATCGTGTAAACGGACAGATAATGCCGGGGCGCTTCCTGCTCCAGCGCCTCGGGGCTGACGCCGCTGTACGAATACGCATGGCTGATTTCCAGCGCGCCGAATTCTCCCTGCGCGCGCTCCTCCGTATCCGGCGCGCCAAGGGACCAGCCGTCGTCTAAGAGATCGGCGGCCGCGTCGTTCAGCGCGCTGAGATAGCCGCGCCGCTCATGCGAAACGGCAAAGGCGATATACGCCATCCGCCGCGCTTCGCTCCCGCAGCCCCACTCGCCCTCCGCCGTGACGGTGACGGCGGAAACAAAGCCGTCCGCATCGGTCTCCGCCCGCACGTCGAGCCGGTCGGCGGGCATCAGCTGGACGACCAGACCCATGCCGCCGTCCTCCGGCTGCGCGTTCCAGCTTCCGTCCGCGTTCACACGCGGATAATAGCCGTTATACGCCAGATAATCGTTGCAGTTATCCACATATTCCGCGAGCGTCAGCTCGCCCCGGTGGGACGGCAGCTCGGCCCAAAGCACGATGCCGGCCGTCGCCGCGACTGCCAGCGCCTGCGCGAGCAGATAGCCAACCACATGCCGCGCGCGCGTCTCCTCGTGGCGCACGACGACCGCGCACTCGTTTTCCGTATCCCAGTCGAGGTCGGCCTCGGTGCAGGCGCAATAGCTTTTCCAGCCGCGGTACCACTCATAGAAAGGAATCTTCCAGCCGAAGCCATATTGAAACACGCCCCACGTGCGCCCAAACGCCCGGCTGCGCGACAGCTTGCTGCCGCCGTAATCGCGCACCGCAAGGCCGAGCAGCCATTTGCCGGGCGTCGTGCCCCATTGGGACAGAAAAAGCGGCTCGAACAGCAGCATCAGCGCGATGGCGATATAGCCGGTGACGACGATCTCCAGCAGTCTGCCCGCAAAGCTCAGCAGCGCCGGGTTGAAGCGCAGCAGCCGCATCTCGACCAGCATGACCGGCAGGCCATACAGCGCCAAATCGACCGAACGGGCGAAATACCGCCGCCACGGATGCCCTGCGGGCGGCAGGCGGTCCTTATCGTCCGCGTGCTGCCCGCGCTGATGCACGGGCAGCACCGCAAGGGATTCGTATTTATCCACATCCAGACCGTCCCACTCGGCACGGTCGGCGCAGATGGCCCGGCACACGGCGCGCGCCTGCTCGCCCTCCCGGATGTCCTTTTCCAGCACGGCGATCTGCCGCTCCGCCGCCTCCGGCAAGGGCTTTTCGCCCCGCTCGACGGCGCGGATCTCCGGTACGGACAGGCGGAGCTGCCGCAGCAGCCTGATCTTCCGCAGCGTGCGCACATCCGCCTCCGCGTAGTCGCGGTAGCCGTTTTCCCCGCGCGCGGGGGAAAGCAGCCCCTCCTTTTCGTAAAACCTAATATTGGCGCGCGTCAGTCCGGTCGCGCGCTCCACCTCCGCTATGTTCATATGCTTCACCTACCCTTTCCGCTGCCTACATTATAGAGGGTAAAGTGGGTTTACAGTCAAGCGGTTTCTTTGCGTTTTCCTCTGCAAAGGAAAAAAAACGCGGCGCCGTCACGAATTCAGCCCGCGTTTCAGTACGAACTCCAGAAACCGCTCCCTGACCTCCCCGCGCCGCAGGCGGGGGATCAGGATTTTACCGCCCTCCCGCAGAAACAAGAAGCCTTTTTCGAGGCTGTCCACATAGAGCATGTTGACCAGATACGACGTGCCGACGCGGAGGAACCGCTCGTCCGCCAGCAGCGGCGCCACGGCGGCCTCAAAGGGTCCCCGTTTCGCGGCGGTGACGGTCCGGTCCTTGGAAAGATAGTAGCTGACCGTATGGTTGGTCCCTTCCACATAGCGGATGTCGGAAATCCGCACCAGCGAGACCCGCTCCTTGGTCTGTACCGTCAGCATCTGCGGCCGCTCGCCCGCCAGCTTGTCCAGCGCCCGGTCGAGCTGGGCGAACAGAGCCGCGCGGCCGACAGGCTTTAACAGATAGCCCGAGGCCTGCACGCCGTAGGACTCCACGGCATAGTCCGGCGAAATGGTGAGATAGACGATCACGGCGTCGGGGTCGTCCTTCCGGATCGCCGCGCCGATGGCAAGGCCGTCCGGCGCGGGCATGAGCACATCCAATAGGTAAATCTGAAAGCCGCCCCGCGACCGGATGTGTTCCAGCAAATCCTGCCCGGATTGAAACGGCCGCACGGAAAAGCCGCTCTCGGGATGCTGGCGGGCATACGCCGCGATCATCTCGGTCACCTCGTTCAGCTCCTGTATTCGGTCGTCGCAGACTGCAATTTGCAGCACGCGGCACACCTCCCCTATTTTTTATTGGCAAGCGTCAATTTTCGTTCGTTTAAGTGCCATTTTCGCGCGGCGTTTCCCGGGCGGCCGCGCGCCCGTTATAATAAAAATCAAACCGGCCCGCGCCGCGCTGTTATTATCATATCGAAAAACACGCGCAAAGTCAAAGGCCGGATTTAAAAAGCGGCCCGCAGCGCGGGACGAAAAGATGGGGGAAACGCAGTATGCACGTTGGAATATGCCATTCTATGCCGCCGGAAGGGAGGGAGCCGATTTGATTACCTTTTTCGCCGCGCTGGCCCTGCTGCTGATCGGCTATCTGACTTACGGCAAGCTCATGGAGCGCATCCTCGGGCCGGACGAGCGGCCCACCCCCGCTGTTTCCATGGCGGACGGCGTGGACTATGTGGAAATGCCCACTTGGAAGGTCTTTCTCATCCAGCTATTGAACATCGCCGGCACCGGCCCCATCTTCGGCGCGCTGATGGGCGCGGTGTTCGGGCCGGTGGTGTTCCTCTGGATCGTGTTCGGCAACATTCTGGGCGGCGCGGTCCACGATTTCTGCACAGGCATGATCTCGGTGCGCATGCGCGGCGCGTCTATCTCCGAAATTGTAGGCAAGTACCTCGGCGGCGGCATGAAGCGGGTCATGCGGGTGTTCTCTGTGGTGCTGCTCACGCTGGTGGGCGCGGTGTTCGTCACCAGCCCCGCCGCCCTGATCGCCCGGCTGACACCGGACGCGCTGAACACGGCCTTCTGGGTGGCGATGATTCTGGCCTACTACCTGCTGGCCACCCTGCTGCCCATCGACAAGCTGATCGGCCGGATCTATCCCGTGTTCGGCGTGGTTCTTATTTTGATGGTCGTGCTCATCGGCGGCGGGATTATTTTACAGGGCTATCCCCTTCCCGAGCTGACGCTCGCCAATCTCCACCCGGCGGGCAGGCCCGTCTGGCCTTACTTATTCATCACCGTGGCCTGCGGCGCGGTCTCCGGCTTCCACGCCACGCAGTCGCCCATGATGGCGCGGTGCCTGAAAAAGGAAAAGGACGGGCGCCGCGTGTTTTACGGCGCGATGATCACCGAGGGCGTGATCGCCCTAATTTGGGCGGCGGCCGGCGTCGCGTTCTACGGCGGAACGTCCGGCCTGCAAACGGCGCTGTCCTCGCTGGGCCAGTCCGGCGTGGTCTATGATATCTCCACCAAGCTGCTCGGCGTTGCGGGCGGCGCGCTGGCGGTGGTGGGCGTAGTGGCCTGCCCCATCACCTCGGGGGACACGGCGTTCCGCTCCGCCCGGCTCACGCTGGCCGACTGGCTGCGCCTCGACCAGAGCAAGATCGCCAAGCGGCTGCTGCTCACGATTCCGCTGCTGGCGGCGGGGGCGCTGCTCACCCAGCTCGACTTCGACGTGGTATGGCGGTATTTCTCCTGGGCCAACCAGACCCTCGCCATGATCGCCCTCTGGGCGGCGGCGGTGTACCTGCGCCAAAACCGCGGCAAATACCAAAGCCTGACGGCCGCCGTGCCCGCCGTGTTCATGTCGGCGGTGACGAGCACCTACATCCTCATGGCCGACGAGGGGCTGCGGCTGGCGCGGCAGATCGCCTATCCCGCCGGCGTTCTGTTCGCGCTGGCCTGCGCGGGGATCTTCCTGCTTCGCTGCTTCCTCCGCCCCGCGCGCGCAGACAAAGAATAACAGCCGCACCAGAGCGGTCCTTATCTATACGAAGCAGCAAAGCCCCCGCCGAATATCGGCGGGGGCTTTGCTGCTATAAACCCTTTTGCCGTCCCGCGCGGGACGGCGTTCTGACGTATTTTTACGCTTCCGGTATTTTCTTGAGAATCTCAATCGGCCCGCAGCCCGCGCATTTCGCGCAGTCGTGCATGCAGGACATGGGGTCGTCCGGATCCTCCTCGCGGCCGATCTCCAGCAGCGTCGGATCGCCCTGCTTCTCGCCGACCAAAAACTTGGCCACGGCCTCCTCCGCCGAGCCTTCGCAGCCCGGCACCAGCAGAATGCCGATCATTTCCAGCGCGTTGCGCGCGCCCAGACCGAGCGCGCCGCAGATCAGCACGTCGATCTTTTCCAGACTCATCATTTTGATCATATCGGTCGTGCCCGCGCCGGGCGACGAGGCCAGACGCTTGCCCGTCGGGGTGCGTCCCTCGGTCGAAACGATCAAAAAATCGCGGCAGTCGCCCAGATTTTTGGCAACCGCGCCGTTGTCATATGCAACACCGATGTTCATCGCAGTTCCTCCACCGCCGCGAGCGCGCCCGAAAGCGCGTCCGGCAGCTTGGCGTCCTCGATCTTGCCGGCGTCCACCGCGGCGGCGAGCGCCGGGTCAATGGGCAGCTTGGCCAGCACCGGAAGCTCGTAATGCGCGGCGACCTCGTCGACCTTGCTTTCGCCGAACACGGCGATATGCTTTCCGCAGTCCGGGCAGGCGAGATAGCTGTAATTCTCGACCACGCCGACAACCGGAATATCCATCATCTTTGCCATTTTAACCGCCTTGCCGACGATCATCGAAACCAGATCCTGCGGCGAGGTGACGACCAGAATGCCGTCCACCGGCAGGGACTGGAACACCGTCAGCGGCACGTCGCCCGTGCCGGGCGGCATATCGACGAACAGGAAATCCACATCGTCCCAAACCACGTCCGACCAAAACTGCTTGACGGTTTCGGCCACGATCGGGCCGCGGTATATCACCGGGTCGTCCTCGTTCGGCAGCACGAGGTTGATCGAGATCATCTGCACGCCGCCCTCGCTGCGCGCGGGCAGGATGCCCTCCTCGCAGCCCTCCAGATGTCCGTGCACGCCAAAGGTCTTGGGAATGGACGGGCCGGTGATGTCTGCGTCCAAAATACCGCAGGAATAGCCTCTGCGCGTCATGCCGACCGCGAGCATCGAGGTGAGCAGGCTTTTGCCCACGCCGCCCTTGCCGGACACGACGCCGATTACTTTTTTCACAGACGCCGCCGGATTGGCCGCGACCTTCAGGCTTTTTTCGCCGCCGCAGTTCGACGAGCAGGATTCGCAGTTATGCGAACAACCCATATCAAACAACTCCTAACATATCGTTTCTTGCCTATTTTTTAGTATACCGCATCGCCCCGGCTTTATCAAGAACAATTCCCGCCGCATAAGCTGGTTTATGGAGGGAATCGACCATGAATCAAACAAACTCGCAGTATTTCGCATCTGTTATCCAAAACAGCCTGCCGGACGCGGCGGCGGTGCTCGCCGGCGCGCCGCGCGGACGGCGCATCGAGGGCACGGTTTCGTTTTATCAAACGCCGCAGGGCGTGCTGGTGACGGCGGCCGTGCGCGGCCTGCCCGTCACGCGCATGGCGTGCGCGCAGCCGATTTTCGCGCTGCACGTGCACGAGGGCGCCTCCTGCACGGGCACCGCGTCCGATCCGTTCGCGAACGCGGGCGCGCACTTCAACCCCGGCGGCTGTCCGCATCCCTATCACGCAGGCGACCTGCCGCCGCTGTTTGCCGACCTGACCGGCTTTGCTTGGATGGCCGTGCTGACCGATCGCTTCCGCGTGGCCGACGTTGTCGGCCGGACGGTGGTCGTCCACGCGCGGCCGGACGACTTCACCACCCAGCCGTCGGGAAACGCGGGCGACAAGCTCGCCTGCGGCGTGATCGTGCCGACCAAACGGTAAAGAAAGGGAGAAACCGAAACGGTTTCTCCCTTTTGCGCGGCCGTCACCGGTTGACCGACTGCGCCATGCGGTGGTAGGTATGCCGCACGCCCCGGATCGCGACCGAGTACGCGAAGATATTTTCCGGCAGCGCCATGCCCGCGTAGCCCGCGTCGCCCAGATGATGGATGTCCGCGCCCGCCATTTTGCAGGCAAGCGCGATGCGCCGGATGGTGTCCGTGTCAGCGCCCTCCTGCGAGGTGCCAACAGCCGTCATCGCAAGCTTGTTTCGCGCGTGCGCGCGCTCGATCAGCCCGCGCGCGTACTCGGTGGTAATACCGGGCACCGTGCCCGGAGCGGGCAGCAGGATAACGTCCGCCCCCGCGTCCAGAAACGCGTCTACGTCAGCCTCGGTCAGGATATGCGTCCCGCCCTCGCTCGGCACGCCCGCGGCGTGCATCTTGCCCGCGCACAGCACAACGCGTCCGCCAACCGCGTCCCGAAACGCGCGCAGCGTGTCCGTGATCGCGTCGTTTGACACGCCGATGCCGGGGTTGCCGGTGAGCAGCAGAAAGTCCACGCCCATGTCGGCCGCGCGCACGGCGTTTTCGACCGTCGCGCGGCGGCCCTCGCTCAGCGCCCACAGCGGGTCGCCGTCGACCTCGCTCGGCCGGTTTACCGGCTCCAAATTGACGCCGACCGGGCGGCCGGTCAGCTTTTTGAGCACGCGCACCGTATCCTCGGGCGCGCAGGGCGGCAGCGCGTTGATCTGCGGCCGCCGCACATCGAACAGGTTAAGCAGCAGCAGATCGGCGCCCTGCGAGGCCGCGAACTCGGCGTTGGTCACATCGCCCAGCATGGGCTGCACCGTTCCGATCGTTTCGCAGGCCAGCACGCGCCCTTCGCTGTTCGCAATCGCTTGCAGCAGCGCGGCGCGGTCCATTCCGGCCATATCGCTCGCCGCGCAGGAAAGCAGTCGTTTTGCCATCGGGTAAAACCTCCTTTTGCTACAGTATACCCTGTTTCGGGACAAATGGAAAGCGCCGCCGCTTCGTTGGGGGAAACGAAGCGGCGGCGCTTTGCCGGTTCACTACACAGATTTGAAAAAAGGGGGGTAAAAGAGAAATAAAAAGATCGGTAGACTGTTCAGCTGCGGGATTGCGGCTTCCCTTGCTGACGTATTCAGTATAACGCCCGCCCGCGCCGAATGTGTGAATAGATTTTGAACATGCTGTGAAAGATTTGTTGCGTTTCGGACAAAAACCGCCGCCGGCATCCGGCAAACGGAAACGCCCTGCTTCCGCGGGGGGACGGAAGCAGGGCGCATGCCGTTTTTGAAAATGAAAAAGAGGGTGAAAAAAAGATGTAAGAAAGGGGGAAGAAATAGGTGTTATGAGAATCAACGCGGAGAAGAGCTGTTCCCCTGTTGACAATCACAGTATACCGCCGTTTGCCGCCCAATGTGTGAACAGCCTTTTAACAGCCTGTGAAAGATTTTTAACAACCGCGCAGGACGGGAAAAGGCCCCGGATCCGTGGGGGAACGGAACCGGGGCCTTTTCGTCATTTCACAAAATAAAGGGGGGTAAAAGAGAAATAAAAGATCGGTAGGCTGCTTATCGACTCGGGATTGCGGCTTCCCTTATCGACATCCTAAGTATACCGCCTTTGCCCGCCCAATGTGTGAATAAATTTTAAACGCGTTGTGAAAGAATTGTTTACATTCTTTTTTTCATCAGCCGGATATCGTCCCCGAAGAAGCGCAGCGGCATAAATTCGCCCAAAAGGCGCGAGGCGACGGCGGGCGAATACTTTTCCGACAGCGTTTCGGGCGGCAGGTTGGTGTTGACGATCATCGGCCGCTTTGCCATCAGCCGGTTGTTGATCAGGTTGTACAGCGCGGAAACCGTAAACGCCGTGCCCATTTCGGTGCCCATATCGTCGATGATCAGCAGGTCGGCGCGCTCATACCGCGCGGCGCGCTCGGCGGCGGCCTGCCCGTCCCCGCTGCCGAACTTGATCGTCTCGTACGCGGCGACGATGTTGATCGCGGTGTCGTAGGCCACCGAAAACCCGCGCTCGCTCACCGCCTCCGCGATGCAGGTGGATAAAAAGGTCTTGCCCAGCCCGGTCGAGCCGTGCAGCAGCAGGTTGGGCGAAGCCGGACCGAATTTCGCGGCGTATTCGCGGCACAGGAACAGGTTGTTTTCCATATTCTCCCGCGGCGACAGCCCGAGACGCGCGTCCGGCCGGGACGAATAGTAATCCATCCGGAACGAGGCGAAATTCTGATCCGCGATCGGCAGCACAGCCGAAAGCTGCTCCTTGAGCAGCCGCGCGTACCGCGTTTTGACGCACTCGCACAGCGCGCCGCCGCCGACGTAACCGGAGTCGCCGCATTTTTCACAAAGCGGCCGGTCGGTCAGGTAATCGGCTGGCAGGTTCATTTCGCGCAGCAGCGCGGCGCGCTCGTCCTGCAAGCCGAGGTTGCGGTCGCGCAGCCGTTCGATGGCTGCGGTCGGGTCGCCGCCCGACTCGAGCGCTGTTTTCAAAACGGCGGCGGCGGTCGTCGACAGCTCGCGGTCGATCGCACGGATGCGCGGCTGCCGCTCGTACACGCTTTTGCGGCGCGCGTCCAGCTCGTCGCCGCGCGCGGCGCGGTCGCGCTCCAGCTCGCGGCGGGCGGCGGCGAGGATTTTCTTATCGTATGACATTTTCTACTTTGCCTCCTGCCTTCTGCGCTGAATCTCCCGCGACTGCTCCAGCCAGTCCTGCTCCCATGCGGCCAGCGTTGCCGGGTCGGTCGGCTGGGCGGGCGCCGTTTTGCCGACGGCGGCCTTGCCGGCGCGCGTTTCCGGCTCGAGCGCGGTGATCTCACTGACGGTATGTACTCCGCTCTCGTCCCATCTGCGCAGGATGCCGAGCGTGTAGTCGAGGCTTTTATGCCCCTGCTGCTTGTCCGTCCGTTTGACCGCGAGAGCGACCGCCTCGGGCGGGAAGCCGTGCGACAGCGCGAACCGGCACACGCGCTGCTCCTTGGGCGCGGGCTGCGCGGGATCGGCCGAAAGCGCCTTGTAAACCGCCTCGCTCAGCGGTTTCTCGTCCGCGCGGCGGGCGAGGTAGTCCTGCGCGTCCTGCGCCGAGCAGATGCCCATGTCCGCCCATTGGTTGGTCTCCCGCCGGATGTCGGACAGACGCACGGCGCCCTTTTCCTTTTTCAGGTACGCCAACAGCTCGATGATCGCCCCGGCGGACAAGCCCAAATGATCGTACGCGGTCAGCAGACAGCGAAGCTGGCCCTCGGTCAGCGTGCGGCCGAGCGTCTCCTCCGCACTTTGGCAGACGGCGGCAAATTTATGGTCGTCCACGCGCGCGCGGCGCAGCTCGTCCGCGGTATACTGCGGCGCGTCGGCGGGCCGCTCCGCTTCGGAGGGCGCCGCGGGCGCGGTCAGATTATTAAGCGTAAATACGGCGCGCTCGTAGCGCTCTTTTGTCAAATGCAGCGCGCGCGCGACGGTCTGATCCCCGGCGCTGTCGCCGTGGCGCAGGATATATAGGTAAAGCAGCGCCGCGTCTCCGTCGCCTACCGCGATCAGCTTGTCCAGCATATCGCAGCGCGCGACGCGCAGCTCGCCCTCGGGCAGCAGCACAGAGGTGGGAGGCATCGTTTCGCCGTCCTTTCCAAATGGGATGATGATTTATTATAGCATAACGTGTCCCCAGCCGCAAAGGGTGTTTGCCCGAAGGCAAAAGAAAAAGGAAGGGAGCCGTAAGCTTCCCTTCCTCATGATGCGTTTACACCATGCCGCACAGCCGGCCGTCGTACCGGGTGACGGTAAACGGATAGCTGCGGCGGCTGGGCTGGATGCCGAGCGAGCGCAGGCCGGCCTCGAGCCTTTCCACAACCTGCAGATCATGGTCGCGCTGCGCAAGCGACAGCTTCATGCGGTCTCCGAACGAGGAAACCAGCAGCGCGAACGGCTGCGTCGCGCAGGGCAGGACCGCGCCGTAATCGAGGATGTACGGCATGCAGCTTTCCGGCATGACGAACCGGCCGACGTTGGTGATCAGAAAGCTGTCCTCCTGCACAAAGTCGCGCGTCACCTTCTGCGCCGCCGCGCATTTCTGCTCGAGCGGCATGTCGGCCTCATGCAGCTCGGTGCAGCGGTCGGCCGCGGCCTTGGCGCGGTACAAAAGCTGCTCGCGCTCCATTTGGCCGTTCAAAAACGCCTTGGTTTGGCGGAACACCTCGGGAAGCTCCATCGTCCGGTACGCGGGCAGATACGGCAGGTCGATGAAGCAGATGAAATAGCGCGTCGTCGGCGTGGGCAGCAGCGGACGCAGGTCGACCGGAATTTCCGCGATGACCGGCTTATCCTCCCCCTTGCCGAATTTTTCGTCAAACGCGCGCATCAGCAGCGGCGCGACGATCGAAAGCGGGCTGACCGAGATGGACTTGGCATAAGCGTGCAGCTCGGCGAACGGAAACGTGATTTCTGTAACGATCTCGGGCGCGTCGCCCATATTGCTCAGCTCCCACGCATGCACCGCCTCCGGCTTTTTCCAGATGCCCTCGGGGGAGAATTCCTGATCGGAAAGCTGCTCGTAGCCGTCCGCGTTTTCCGCGGGCGACCAGCGGGTGTCCATGCCGCGCACCGTGCCGTCGTTTTCAACCGGATGGCCGCACAGCGTCAAATACTGAAACAGCACGCAGCGAATGAACTCCTCGAAGCCGCGGCCGTCCGAAATCGAGTGCTGGTACTCCATGGTAATCGTGTCGCCCCGGTAGCCGACGAGGAACAGATAGCCGTTCGTGTCCGACGAACCGATGGCGTAGCGTTTTTCCACCCCGTCAAACGGCAGAACGACAGGAGGCAGCACGATGCGGCGGTAGCGGTAATCGGTCGCGGTCGCCTCCACGCCGAGCGTCATGTGCGGAAAGCGCATCAGCGCCTGCTCGACCGCCTGCTGCAGCAGCTCGGGCTTGACCGGATCGCGCATCCGGATGGTGTGCCGCGGCACACAGGCCACCGTCTCATGCGTGTTGTATAAAAAAATTTTGGCATAGCTGTCCGTGCGGAGCAGCGGAATCTCCCGATAATCCATTTCATCAACCTCCCGAAAACTGCAAACGCGCTGTTTATTTGTTACCGCAATTATAGCACCATTTAACCGGCTTGTAAATCGAACCCTGTCTGAAAACCATACAAAAAAGGCGTATCTGTTCGATACGCCTTTTTCGGTATACATTTGGAGCGGCGCGGTTATCGCAGCGGAATTTCGATGCCGCCGACAGTAAGGGACGCAATCTCGTCCAACGGGACGACCTCGCTGAACAAATCGCCCTTTTGGCAAACGGTTTTGCCGTTTTCCGGGGCGATGCTGCCGCCTGCATACGTCAAATCGAGCGTCGTGCCGTCCGTCTTGGTCAGGACAATGGAAACGTCCTCAAAATACTTCTTGCTCTGCGCCGCGTTGTAATCGGTCTCGCGGCCGGAGGGCGCGTCCTCCCACTGCAGCTCGCTGTCGACGGTATAATCCACGCGCAGCGCAATCGGGGAAAGCGTGATCTCGTCGATCGTCGCGGTCATGCCGTTCAGCTCAAACGTCTGTCCCGCGGGCAGGCTGGCGGAGGCGTCCTCAAAATTCAGATCGAATTTGAGCGACCATTTTCCTTCAGCGATGACCTGCCGGTTCATATCCTCGTCGAACACGCACAAATCACTGAATTTCGCCTTGACCGCGCGGTGCTTGATTTCACCATTGCTGATCTCCCGCATGGTGACATACTGGATCGCGTTATCGTCCGGATCGGCGTCGTAAAAATACGAGCCGCCGTGCTCGCCGCCCATATAACCGGCAAGGAAGGAATCCTCCTGCCCAAAGGTCAGCGGAAGCAGGCCGTCGCCCACCGTCTTGCTCAAATCAATGTCAAAGGCCGTGCCGTCGTCTTTGGCGATGGAATAGGTGATGGCGTAGTGATATTTGTCGCCGATGATCGCGTCCGCCGTGACGGTCACGCCGCCCGCGGTCGCAGAAGCGCCGACCGGACGGCCGATCTTATCGACGATCTCGGTATGCGCCGTGCCGAACACGCCCGCGAACGATTCGCTCGCAAGTTTATTGTACGCGACCGCCGCGCCCGCGCCGATCGAAAGCACCAGCGCAGCCGCCACGCCGACGACCGCGACGCGCGGCAGCGAGCGGCGCACCCGCCGCTTTGCGGGCTTCGCCTGTGCGTCCAGAATTCCCTGCACCATACGCGATTTTGCTTCCGCTGAAAAATGCAGCCCGTCCAGCGCATTATTATACTCTCTGTTATCATTATACTCGTTGTTCACAATACTCGCCTCCCAGTGTTGTGCGCAGCTTTTGCCGTCCCCGGCTCAGGTGCGCGGTAACCGCCGCTTCGCTGCGGCCCAGCATCGACGCGATCTCGCGGACGGAATAGCCTTCGTAATAGTACAAATATATCGCCTCGCGGTATTTTTCAGGCAATGCCGCCACCGCTTCCAGCACGGCGGAATCGGGCGTCTCAGGTGCGGAGGCCTGCGCCGCCGCCTCCAGTCCGACCGTTTTCCGGCGGAACACGCTGCGCAGCGCGTCCTTGCAGGCGTTTGCCGACGCGCGGATGATCCACGCCTTTTCATGCGCCGGGCTTTCGAACGTCTGCCCGCTCGTGAGCAGCTTGAGGAATACGGTCTGGCAGATATCCTCCGCGTCGTGCGTCGATTTGAGGTAGGTGTAGCTCAGCCGCAGGATCAGGTCGGAATAGGTCTCCACCAGCCGTTCGGCCTCTGCCCTGTCGATTTGTTTCATGGTTTCAACTCCTTTGGAGGGGCGCCCTTCACCTACAATACGAATGAGGCGCGAATATCCTGACACCGGATTAAAAAAAGCTTTTTATACTTTTTATTATACCACAGGCCGTCCGGACGCATGGGCCCGCTTTCGCCGGCGTTCGCGCCTAACGAGCCTGCATACCAAGAAAGTGAAGCCTCACAAAAACGAACGGTGATTTTTGTGCATTTTATCCTGTATTTTTGCTTCATTTCACCTACCGCGAACGCAAGAAAGAGAATGCGGTCCGCGGCTTTCCGCGGTATACTGAAGCCAGAAAAAAACAAAGAAGGAGGCAACCGCCATGAAGGTACTCAACCGCCTGAAGGATTTGGTCCGCACCGTCGTCTGTGAAAAACCCGACACGCTGGCCGACTGGACGCTGCGCCGTCGCTGAACCGCTCCCTCCAGCGCCGCTCCCCGCAAGGGAGCGGCGCTTTTTTAATGCCGCGCGCTTGACAAACGGGCGCCGGTCGTTTATGCTGAATTCAAAACTAACGCCATTAGTTTGGGAGGAAGCGCCATGTACAAAAAGGGACTGAACCGGGAGGCGATCGTCGACGCGGCGGCGGCGCTTGCCGAGCAAAACGGAATGGAAAACATAACGCTGCGCGAGCTTGCGGAGGCGCTCGGCGTCAAAACCGCGTCGTTGTACAACCACTTGCAGGGCCTGCCCGAGTTGAACGCCCGGCTGGCCGAGCGCGCGCTCGACCGGCTGACAGAGACCTTGTCGCGCGCGCTGGAGGGCAGAACCGGAGCCGAAGCGCTGCGCGCGCTTGCGCTTGCCTACCGCGCGTTCGCCCACTCGCAGCCGCAGCTCTACCGCGCGATGCTCGCGCTGCCGCGCTTTGCGGACAACCGCCTTGCCGAGCTGAAAAACAGCTTTATGCAGTTGTTCCGCGCGGTGCTCGCGCCGTACGGCCTGCCCGACAGCGAGCAGGTCCACCTGTCCCGCGCGATCCGCAGCGCGCTGCACGGCTATGTCTCGCTCGAAGCGGCGGGCTTTTTCCGCTCGCCCGCCGCGGCGGCGGACGACAGCTTCGACCGCATGGTCGAACGCCTCTGCCGGGAAATCGAAGGAATGGGGGCTGCCGCACATGGATAACGACGTGCAGAGCCGTAAATTTCGGGAAATGACCGAGGAGCCCGTCGAACGGCTGATCTGCAAAATGGCTGTGCCGACGGTAATCAGCATGCTGATCACCTCGATCTACAACATGGCGGACACCTTTTTCGTCGGCAAGCTGGGCACCAGCGCGACCGGCGCGGTCGGGGTGGTGTTCCCGCTGATGGCCGTCATACAGGCGGTCGGTTTTTTCTTTGGGCAAGGCTCGGGCAATTACATCTCGCGCCAGCTCGGCGCGCAGCGCCGCGAGGAGGCTGAGCGCATGGCGTCGACCGGTTTCTTTTCCGCGCTTGGCGCGGGCGCGCTCATTTTAGCGCTCGGCCTGCTGCTTCAGAGGCCGCTCTGCCGCCTGCTTGGCGCAACCGACACCATTCTGCCCTTTGCGCTCGACTATATGCGGCTGATCCTGTGCGGCGCGCCTTACATGACCGCCGCGCTCGTGCTCAACAACCAGCTCCGCCTGCAGGGCAACGCAACCTTCGCCATGGCCGGGCTGGTCGCGGGCGGCCTGCTCAACATCGCGCTCGACCCGCTGCTGATCTTCACCTTCGGCATGGGGATCACAGGCGCCGCGCTCGCCACCATTTTCAGCCAGCTGATCAGCTTCTGCCTGCTGCTGGCCGGCGTCAAGCGGTCGGGCGGCATCCAGATCCGCCGCAGGCTGTTTTCTCCCAGCCGCGAACGGTATCTCGCGCTTGCGGGCGGCGGCGTGC
Organism: Eubacteriales bacterium; assembly: GCA_030524205.1. Classification (GTDB taxonomy): domain Bacteria; phylum Bacillota; class Clostridia; order Oscillospirales; family Butyricicoccaceae; genus Agathobaculum. The sequence continues at coordinate 21,583 of JAUNGZ010000003.1, read as the reverse complement.
CCAGCCTGTGCCGGCAGGGGCTGGCGTCGATCGCCATCACCTGTTTGAACAACGCCGCGCACCCGTTCGGCGACGCGGCCATCGCCGCTATGAGCATCGTTACCCGCGTATCGCAGTTTGCCGGTTCGGCGCTGATCGGCTTCGGACAGGGATATCAGCCCGTCTGCGGCTTCAATTACGGCGCGAAGCGCTACGCGCGCGTTACACGGGGCTTCTGGTTCTGCGTCAAATCCTCCTCCGTCGTGCTGCTGGCGCTGGCTGTGGCGGGCTGGTTTTTTGCGCCACAGATCATCTCCGTTTTCCGTGCGGACGACCCCGAGGTCATCCGCATCGGCGCGCGGACGCTCCGCATGCAGTGCGTTTCCTTTCCGCTGCTCGGCTGGGTCATTCTTTGCAACATGCTGCTGCAAAATATCGCCATGACGCTGCGCGCGAGCATTGTCGCCGCCGCTCGTCAGGGCTTGTTCTTCATCCCCCTCGCGCTGCTGCTGCCCCGCTTGCTGCTGCTGACCGGCGTGCAGCTCTGCCAGCCGGTGAGCGATATCTGCTCGTTCCTTCTGTCGGCGGCAATAACCATACCCGTCTTGCGCACGCTGCCGCACCGCGAAGCTCAGGACGGGCGCTGACCCCCCTAATTTTCCCAAATCATGTAAAATATTTTCATTTGTCCTCAGTACGCGGACAAACCGTGCCATGCACCGCGCTTTTCCATGTAGACCTTGTACAGATGGTTCGATGGTACAAAACGCATTTCTATCCATGTTGCACAAGGAATATTCCCGCTTGTCCTTCAATCTATGTGAATCAGCGATTCATTTGTGTGACCTCCTGTGCTATCCTTTGCATTTTTTACCCGAATATAGTACACTATGCTTATTAAATGCTATACACAGCGCTGCACGTATAAGGGGGACGATTTATGGACATAGCGCTTTGCGAGGACAATATCGGCGAATGCAATGCAATCAGCGCGATGTTGGAGCAATACAGTGTGGAGCACATGCCGGCCGAGTTGACATATCAGGCTTTCCGCAATGCTGACGCGCTTTTGCGCTGCCGCAGGGAGCGCGGCCGCAATTTTGATTTATATCTGCTCGATATTCTGATGGAGGGCCTGAACGGCATGGAATTAGCGCGCACGCTGCGCGCAGAAGGCGACCGCGGCCGCATTGTTTTCCTGACCTCGAGCCCTGATTTTGCACTCGGTGCATTTTCAGTAAACGCCGCCGGTTATCTGCTCAAACCGATCACCCGCGGCACGCTTTTCGAGACGCTCAACGCGGCGGAGGAGGATCTCCGCCTGCGCAATCCGGTCTGTGACCGCCAGTTTACCATCCGCACGCCGGGCGCGCTGCGCTCGGTGTCGCTGCGGAACATTTTATATGTCGAAATCATCGGGCACACGCCCTATTTCCATCTCTGCGGCGAAATTGTGCGCGGAAGTGAAATGCGCGTCGCTTTTAACAAGGCGATGGAGCCGCTGCTGCAAACCGGCTGTTTTTTCCGCCCGCACCGCTCATTTTTGGTGAACGCGCGGCATGTGTCCTCCTTTAGCGCGAAAGCGCTCATGATGGACGACGATTCGATCGTACCCGTCGCAAGACAGCGCGCCGCTGAAGCCAAAGCCGCTTATCTCGACGCTTTGCTGCAAGAGGAGCGTCTCCGTGGCTGAAGTTACGCTGTGCCGTTTTCTCGCTTCCGCAATTTTGGCGCCTCTTGCCATACCGCTGGTGTTAATTTTGATCATACGCTGGCGGTATCCCATGCGCGTCATCGGGACGCTGGCCGTCTGTCTGGAAGCGGTTCTCGCGCTTTTAATTACGCTCACCCACGCGGTTTTGGGCGCAACCTTTCTGTCGGTAATCATCGTCGGCAGTCTGCTCCCTTTGTTTTGCGCGCTCGCCTTTGTCTACTTCTGCGAATGGCGGGACGGGCGGCTGGTTTTCCTGCTGGTCACCATCATGCTCGACGTGCAGATGTGCGACGCTTTTACCAGTATCTTTTTCTCGCGCAATGATTGGAAGTGGATCGCGTTCAAAATCGCGCTCACTCTGTTGAACCTGCTTGTCATAGGAAAATTCTTCCGTCAGCCGCTGCTTGAAATGATGGAAACCAACCAGATCAGTTGGGGGCTGACGGCGGCGATGCCGCTCGCGCTGAACGTCGCCCTGATGGGGTTTTATTTGGATGCGCTCTCCGAGCAACAGCTGATGCCGCCTGTACCGACGGTTGTCTACTGCGCGGCCATCGTGCTGATTTACGTCACGCTGTACCGCTTCCAGCGAGCGGCTATTGAACAGGCGCAGGCCCAGCAGGACAACACGGTGCTCCGCTCGGAAATCACCTATCTCCACAGGCAGGTGCGGCAGGAAAAGAACTCCGTCAGCACGCTGCAAATCTTCCGGCACGATATGCGGCATTATGCCGCTCTGCTGCGCGGCTGCCTGAATTCGGGCAGCCTTGACGCCGCGCGCGACGTTATCGAGCGCTGGGAACAGGGATCGGACGCGATTTGCTCTATGCGCATGATGCGGCGCTACACCAGCGACCCCATCTTGGATTCCGTGCTCTCGCAGGCTGACGACCGCGCCGCCGAGGCCGGCATCCGGCTGGATATCCGCCTTACGCTGCCCGAACAGATGCGCGTCGATATCACCGAATTTGCCGTCGTCGTGTCCAACGCGCTGGAAAACGCGATCCGCGCGGCCAGCAAAGTAGCGGGAACCGCGTCCAAAGTTGTTTCGGTGCACAATATCCCCTGCGACGCGGGCATGTTCTATCTGGTCATCACCAACCCCTTCGCAGGCGGGCTGGAGATCGACAAGCGGACCGGCCTGCCCCGCTCGAACGAACCCGGCCACGGTTACGGCACGCGTTCGATCGCGCATTTTGCCCATAAGTACGACTGTCTGCTGAGCTGCACCGCGGAGGGCGGCGTGTTCAGCCTTCGCCTGCTCATCTGAATGTACGATAATAAAGAGGGCCGCCATCCGGTGATGGCGGCCCTCTTTTTTGCGCAGCATGCGAAAAGAGCGTTCGGGCACTGTCCGAACGCTCTTCGTATTTCACGGCGCGCAGCGCCGCATTACTTGATTTTCTCGTCGTCCTTAACGTCCTTCATGGACAGGTTGATGCGGCCCTTGTCGTCGATCTCCATGACCTTGACCCAGACCATATCGCCTTCCTTGACGGCGTCCTCGACCTTTTCGATGCGGTGGTCGGCCATCTTGGAGATGTGCACCATGCCGTCCTTGCCGGGCAGCAGGTTGACGAACGCGCCGAACGCCATCAGGCGGACGACCTTGCCGTAATAGATCTCACCCGGCTCGGGCACCTTGACGATCGCCTGAATCATGGCCTTGGCCTTCTCCGCGTCGGCCGCCTTGATCGCCGCGATGGTGACCGTGCCGTCGTCCTCGATATCGACCTTGGCGCCCGACTCGGCCACGATGTTCTGGATCACAGAACCGCCCTTGCCGATAACCTCGCGGATCTTATCGGGGTGGATGTGCATGGTGGTCATCTTGGGCGCCCAGTCGGACACGTCCGCGCGCGGCTCCGAGATGCAGGGCAGCATGACCTCGTCCAGAATGCCGTAGCGGGCGACGCGGCACTTCTCGAACGCCTGCTTGACGATGTTCGGGGTCAGGCCGTCGACCTTGATATCGACCTGAATGGCCGTGATGCCCTTCTTGGTGCCCGCGACCTTAAAGTCCATGTCGCCGTAGAAGTCCTCAACGCCCTGAATATCGGTGAAGGTGGTCTCCTGACCGCCGTCGGTGATCAGGCCGCAGGAGATGCCCGCGACGGGCGCCTTGATCGGCACGCCCGCATCCATCAGCGCGAGGGTCGAGCCGCAGACCGAGCCCTGCGAGGTCGAGCCGTTCGAGGAAATGACCTCGCTCACCAGACGCAGCGCGTAGGGGAACTCCGATACCGGCGGGATGACCGGCAGCAGCGCGCGCTCGGCAAGCGCGCCGTGGCCGATCTCGCGGCGGCCGGGGCCGCGCGACGGGCGGGTTTCGCCCACCGAGAAGGACGGGAAGTTGTAGTGGTGGATATAGCGCTTTTCGGTTTCCTCAAAGATGGTGTCGAGCTCCTGCGCGTCGCCCAGCGTGCCCAGCGTGCACAGCGTCAGCACCTGCGTCTGTCCGCGGGTGAACATGCCCGTGCCGTGCACGCGCGGCAGCACGCCGACCTCGGCGGCCAGCGGACGGACCTCCTCCATGCCGCGGCCGTCCACGCGCTTGCCGGCAGCCAGCCAGCGGCGGACGATCTTCTTTTCGAGCTTGTCGACGCACTCATCGAGGAACGCGCCGTGCTCGGCAAGATATTCCTCGGACAGGGTGGCCTTAAACGCGTCGACGACCTCGCGCACGCCCGCGTCGCGGACGGTCTTGTCGTCGGTATCCATCACGCGCTCAAAATCGGCAGCGCACGCGGCCTCAAGCTTGTCGAACAGGTCGTGGTCGATGTCGTGATGCTCATAATCGAACTTTTCTTTGCCGATTTCGTCCTTGATGTTCTGGATGAACGCGCACATCTTCTTGATCTCCTCGTGCGCTTCCATCAGGGCGTTAAACATATCGTCCTCAGGCACCTCGTTCGCGCCGGCCTCGATCATGACGATCTTGTCCTTGGTCGCGCACAGGGTAACGTCCATTTCGCTTACCTTGCGCTGCTCCGAGGTCAGGTTGATGACGGTTTTGCCGTCCACAATGCCGACCTGACAGCCCGCGACAACGTAATCAAACGGGATATCGGAAATCGAAACCGCGATCGACGCGCCCAGCAGGGCGACGATCTCGGGCGAGTTGTCGTAATCGTTCTCGAGCACGGTGCACACGATGGACACGTCGTTGCGCAGATCCTTGGGGAACAGCGGGCGCATCGGGCGGTCGATCTGGCGGGAGGCGAGAATGGCCTTTTCGCTCGGGCGGCCCTCGCGGCGCATAAAGCTGCCGGGGATGCGGCCGACGGAGTACAGACGCTCCTCAAAGTCGACCGAGAGCGGGAAAAAGTCGATGCCGTCGCGCGGCTTGGCCGACGCGGTCGCGGTGACGAGCACGGCGGTGTCGCCGTAGCGCACAAGGCACGAGCCGTTGGCGAGCTGCGCCATCTTGCCGGTTTCGACGGTCAGCTTGCGGCCGGCGATCTCGGTTTCAAACACGCGGTAGTTTTTGAAGTCGAAATGGTTGATGTTTGACATGGTTTGTCCTCCTTTTTGGTGCGGAGGGCGGCGCTGCTTTTAGCACTTGAAGCAGGGGTAAAGCCCGGTTTGCCCTTCCTTCAACTGCTAAAAAGCGGGGCTGCCGCCTTCCGAAAAATACAGAAACAGGGGAGCGCACCGCTCCCCTATTTCCATGTTTACTTACTTACGGATGCCGAGCTTGGCAATCAGCGCGCGGTAACGGTTGACGTCCTTCTTCTGCAGGTACGCCAGCATCGAACGGCGCTGGCCGACCATCTTCAGCAGGCCGCGGCGCGAGTGGTTGTCCTTCTTGTGCACCTTCAGGTGCTCGGTGAGCTCCTGAATGCGGGCGGTCAGAATAGCGACCTGCACCTCCGGCGAGCCGGTGTCCGTCGCGTGCGTGCGGTTTGCCTCGATAACGGCAGTCTTGTCTTCCTTACGGATCATGCTTGGTTTCACCTCATAAAAATATTTACTTACCCGCAAGCCGGGCCGCGGCATGGTGAAGGGACACGGTAGGAACGCATCCGGATATCCGTCGGCTAAGCATGGGGCGAAAGTACATTTATAATACCATGGACATACGATTTTGTAAAGTATTTTCTCGTTTTTTATTCATTTCGCCGTAATATGCCGCGTTTTTTTGACATTTATGTCGAATTGCACAAGTGTAAACAAATTGTTAACAGGATTTTGTGGGATTTTAACCTTGTCTTGCGCGAACCCGAAATGGTATAATTCATTCATTCATTCGGTGGGCAAGTTGTCCACTTTCCAGTGTTAAGACACGCGACGGGGCGGTGCAGCAGCGCGGCCTGATGTCGCGTTCTTTTTTTATATTTCGATTGAAACGTACAGTTTCAATCGAGATGGGACGCGCCGCGCGGGGCGCGGACACGTCCCGAGCGGAAAAAAGTTCCTCCTTCGTTGAAACTTTTTTCCTTTCTTGTATTAAAGGCAGGCGCATGTCCTGCCTTTTTATGAACAGAGCGGCGTCGCCGCTCTGTTCTTTTTTAATGCGCGCTGCGGCGCGGGGGATTTTGAGGTACGCTATGAAAACGTCCGCTTGACGGGCGTTTTTTATGCGTTGTGAATGAAGATTTTTGAGGATTCCGGACAGACTTTGTCCGGTTTTTTTGTTATACTAAGGAAAAAGGGGGCGGCAGAATGGAGACGATTCCGGCAAAAACCATTGTTACGGCGATGAAAAGCGGCGCGGGCTGGTTCGGCGCGCGCTATAACATGAATATTTACCGCGGCTGCTCCCACGGCTGCATCTACTGTGACAGCCGCTCGGAGTGCTACCGAAACGACGATTTCGACCGCGTATACGCAAAGGAAAACGCGCTGTCCATCATTCGCGACGACCTGCGCCGCAAAACGCGGACGGGCGTGGTCTCCACCGGCGCGATGAGCGACCCCTACAATCCGTGCGAACGTACCGAGCAGCTCACGCGGCACGCCTTGGAGCTGCTCGCAGCTTACGGCTTCGGCGCGGCCATCGCCACCAAAAGCGACCTGATCTGCCGCGATATCGACGTGCTGCGCGAAATCCACGAAAACGCGCCCGTCCTGTGCAAGCTGACCGTGACGACCGTGGACGACGCGCTTGCGAAGAAGATCGAGCCGAACGCCCCGCCTCCCTCCGCCCGGCTGGACGCGCTCGCGCGGCTGGCGGACGCTGGTCTGCCCACCTGCATCCTGCTGATGCCCACCCTGCCTTGGATCACGGACGGGACAGAGGCCGTGCTCTCCCTTGTCCGCCGGGCAAAGGAAGCGCACGTGCAGTTTATCTACCCGGCGTTCGGCCTGACCCTGCGCGACCGGCAGCGCGCCTACTTTTACGAGGCGCTCGACCGCGAATTTCCGAATCTGCGCGAAAAATACGTCTCGCGGTTCGGCACGCGGTACGAATGCGCCAGCCCGCGCGCCCGCGCGCTTTGGAGCGCCTTTTCCGCCGCCTGCGACGAGGCCGGCATCTTCTGCCGGATGCGCGATATCACGCGCCGCTACCAGCGCGGCTACGACGGCGGACAGCTCACCCTATATTAGGCTCCTCCCCGCGCAGCAGCTCATCCGCCGTAATGCCGAAGATTTCCGCAAATGCGCGCAGCTCAATGTCTGTCACAAAACGCTTGCCGCACTCAATGCGCTGAATGGCGTTTTTATCAAGGTCGATCCCGGCAAGCTGCATCCGGTCCGCCAGCCCGCGCTGCGAGGAAGGCGGATCAAGTCTGGCACGCAAATGCGCAATTCGCTGGCCGCAAAGGTTACACTTTCCGTCCGCCGAGCGGTTTTTGTACATATCCGTATCCTCCATTGACATTCACTGATTGTCACTTTGTTTATTATGTGCTATACTATACGCGATAATGACATCTAGTAAATGTCACAAAAGGAGGTTGCCCCATGCTTTTTCGGGAACAGGCATTGCAGCGTTATCTAACCGAATCCCCCTGCTGCGGCGCGGCGGAGGACGCGCTCCGTGCCGCGCTGGAGGACGCGTTCCGCGCGGGCTGGACTGCCGCAGGCGGCGACCGCCTGCTGATAGACGCTATCCCCATGGAAGAAGAACAATAAAAAAAGCCTCCGGCCAAGGCCGGAGGCTTTTTTTATTGTTTACGCCGCATAGGGCTTTGTGGTGTCGATACGGATGGTCTGCGCCGCTCCATCCCATTCAACGCTGACGCCCAAGACGCGGCACAGGTCGCGCAGCTTGAAATAGTGATTGCCGGCTATCTCGTACGCCCGGCCGACCAGCGGCATATCGTCCGCAAACACATCCGCCGTCGCGCGGCGGGCGGTCTGCGCGCCGCCCGACAGCGGCGCAAGCTCGCCGCCGACCGGCGTATAAACGCCGTCCGACAGCTTAACCGCCTTTGCGTCCGCGTCCCACGCCACATCAAACGCGCTGTCCGTGTCCCGCAGCGCCATCGCCAGATCGCGCAGCTTGAAATAATTATTGTCCTCAATCTCGTAGGCCGCCGCCGCGACTTCGCTGCCGTTCACCGTCACGCGCGCCTGCGACACCTTGGCTTCCGCCGTCAGCGCGGACTGGGCGGGCGCATGGTCCAGCACATACTGCATCGCCGTGTCGGTTCCATTGAGGTAATCCGCAAAGCTTTGTGCAACCTCGATATCGGGCGGAAAGCTTTCGATGCCGTAAGGCTTTGCCGCCTCATAATAACCGCTGAGTTCGATAAACTTATTGGAATACTGGCCGCGCAGCTTAGAGTTCGGCAGCGTAAACGCCGTAACCGAGCCAAAATGGTCGACGCTGCCGCCGGTCGGCTCGCCGATTACAGTCGCGCCGATGTCCTTGAGCTGCACGGTGTTGATCAGCGCCGAGGAGAACGTGCGCTCTCCCGCAAGCGCGGACACCGCGCCGCCCTTTGCCAAAAACTGCTGCGCCAGATAAACAACCGGATACAGCACGCCGTCCGACCCGCCGCCGTTATTCCGCAGGTCGATGACAAACTTCGTGTACGCGCCCGAATCCAGCTTTTCCTTAACGGCGGCGGCAAAATCCGCCATCGGCAGATCGGGCGCCTCGGCGCAGCGGTTATATTGCATATACAGCACGCCGCCGCCCAGCTCTAGCAGCTTGTAGTAAGCGTTCGACGGCTCGGTTTCCGGCACGGCGGTGCGGAGCTGGTCGCGGGTAATCCATTCGCCCTTTTCCGCCATAGCGGACACGGTTTGCTGCGGCAGGCACGGCACGTCGAGCACCGTCTCTGCTCCCGCGCCGCTTTTGACCGTAACCGGAACGGTTTCCGCGTTCGCGTCAATGATCCCGTAATGCGCGAGCACATCGGCCACATAAACCATCTGGCCGAACTGTGTGCGCAGATAGCTTTCGTTGTCATAGCTGACCATAGCGGACAGGCGCCGCTTAAGCTCGTCCATTGAGCATCCGTTTACCGCCGTGATCTCCTGCCCGATGTATTGCTCAAACCGCGCGTCTCCGCCGGTCAGTATCCAGCGTCCATCATACCATTTGGGCACCACGGCCAGCATCTTGGCGTCCTCGCCCAGCGTGCTTCCGAGGGCCAGCATCGTGTGCGAATCCCCGCCCATAGCGGTCAGCTCGGACAGCTCGACCGCAAAATCGAAATCGGACAGCTCGCCCAGCTTGGCTTCGATCTCCGCTTTTTTCTCCCGCACCTGCTCCCGGCTCGCCTTGGTGTAAAAATCAGGATGCTTGGTATCCAAAATCTCCATCAGAGCGTTTAAGTCCTCCCGCCGCTCGTCCGTTTTGCCGTTTGCCGCGCCCGCAAACGGCAGGCACAGCAGCAGCGCGCACAGACCGCCCGCAACCCATTGTTTTGCCCGCATCTCGGTCTCTCCTTTGTATCGTTTTAATAATACAAAGATACGTCAAGCAAATGAATTTGTCAAGCCCTTTCGGCGCACTTTAACCGTGTCTTTTTTATTCAAAGCGCTCGTGCCGCAGATCGAGATTATACGACAGCAGAATACGCAGCCGCTTTTTGCCGCGGGCCAGATGCCGCGACACCGCCGACTGGCTGACGCCCAGCTTATACGCGATCTCCTTGCCGGAAAGCCCCTCCACCTCGCGCAGCCACAAAATTTCGTACTGCCGCGCGGTAAGCTGCTCGCGCATGGCGTTGAAAAACGCCTCCCGGAACGCGGCGCGGAAAGCGCTGTCGTCCGCCGCGAGCGCGGATAAATACCCGGCGTACGCCGCCCGGTCCGCCGTCCGGTCAGACAGCGCGCTGGTCCGCATATGCATCGCCTCCCCTATCATAATAATGCTCCATTTCAAACGCATTTTTCCGGCTCTCGTTAATGAGCATCCGCAGAAAGCTGACACGCTGCTTCAGGCGGTATTTGACCTCCTTCTGCCGCGCGCGCCGCTGCGCCGCCTGAAGCTGTTTGACCCGCAGCTCCAACAGCGCGGTGTTCGCGCGGTATTCCTGTGCCATCTCATAGAGTGTCATGCCGTCCCTCCTCGATTTATCGAACAAATGTTCGATTTCTTATTTCCAATAATACCGCATGTTGTTATGGATGTCAACAAAAACCTATATCTTGTTGTTATGTTCCAAAGACGCACGGCATATATTGCCAGAGGAAGGAGGCGGCGGACATGCGCAGACTATTTATGGTGGGGCTTGGCTTGGTATTGATTTTGTATTTGATGCCCGCCGTCTGGTCGCTCGGCGGCATGGGTGCGGAGCGGGCGCCCGAAACGCTCGCCGTGCCCGAGGCTGTGCCGGCGGGCGGTGAAAGTGCGCAGGCGCCGGCGGATCACACCAAGGTCACGGTCGAAATCGACGGAAAGCCGACCGAGCTGCCGCTTGAAGCTTACGTCGAGGGCGTGGTGGCGGCCGAAATATCGAGCGATTTTCCAATCGAGGCCATTCGTGCGCAGGCGGTCGCCGCGCGCACGTATGCCGTGTATAAAATCGACCGCGGCCGCCCGGACGCACACCCGGACGCCGACCTGTGCGACGATTTCCACCACTGCGCCGCGTACCGAAATGTGGCGGTCGAAACCGCGTCGGGAAACGACCTGTCGCGCGTACAGCAGGCGGTCAAGGATACCGAGGGCGAAATCCTGACCTATGAGAATGCGCCGATCGCCGCCGTGTTCCATTGCGCGAGCGGTCCGCGCACCGAGGCCGCGGGCGACGTTTGGGGCGAGGACATCCCCTATCTGCAAAGCGCCGTCAGCCCGGGCGGCTCGGCCTGCGGCGAATACGAAAAATCCGTCACGGTGGACGCGGACGAATTCCGCAAGAAAGTGAAGGAGACCTTTCCCTCGGCAGACGTGTCCGGCGCGCCGAACACATGGTTCAAAGCGTCCGAGCGAACGGAGGCGGGCGGCATCCGCACAGTCAAGCTCGGCGGCGCGACCGTCGAGGGTACGGCGGTGCGCGAGCTGTTCGGCCTCAATTCGACCAACTTCACCATCACGACGACGGCAGACGGCATCACCTTCCACACCATCGGCTATGGGCACGGCGTCGGGCTGTCGCAGTATGGCGCGAAATACATGGCGGAGCAAGGCCAAAGCTATCAGGAAATTTTATCGCATTATTATAAAGATACCGTGCTGGCGCATGTATAAATCCCCTCCTCCGCGGCGATACTTTGGTCAACGGAGGTAAAGGGATATGAAACAATATAACGCCAAGCACACCGCTGTTCTTTCAACACGCGGCTTCTACACCATTCTGACCGTCTGCGGACTGATCATCGCGGTATCCGCATGGGTGCTCTGGTCAAGCGTCGCCCGCCCGGCCGAGGCCGAGCCCGCGCCGACCACGCCCATCATCGCGCCGACCGAAGCGCTGCCTGATTTAAGCACGGAGCAGCCGGTCGTCAGCGAGCAGCCCGAGCCGGCCGAGCCGGCCGACGCGCCGGCTGAGCCCGCGGAGCACCCGGTGGATACGTCGGTCACCGTGTCCGCGCCGGTTTACGTGCGTCCGACGGCGGGGGCGGTCATCACGCCGTTCTCCGGAGATGAGCTGCTGTTCCAGCCGACGTTCGGCGACTGGCGCGCGCACGCCGGCACCGACTTCGCCGCCGACGCGGGCGAGGGCGTGCTCTCGCTGACCGACGGCACCGTGCAGGATGTGTTTGAGGACACGCTGTTCGGCACCTGCGTCACCGTATCGCACGACGCCGACCTGATGACGACCTACCGCGGCTTGACCGACGTGCGCGTGACTGCCGGACAGGCCGTCTCCGCGGGCGAAGCGCTGGGCGCCTGCGCCGAGACGATCGACGCCGAAGCCGCGCTCGGCACGCACATCCATGTCGAGGCGGCGCGCGGCGGCGCAGCGATCGACGTGCTCGAGCTGCTGGGCGAAAACGAACCGGAATAACGCAAAAAAGGCCGCGGGGCGAAACGCCCCGCGGCCTTTTGATTGAGTTGGCTATTCCTCTTCTGCGGCAGAACCGGCCGGATCGGCGGGCTGCGGGGTGTAATTCCCCGTCAAGCCGCCGCCCGCGACGGTAACGATATCCTCCGCGAACAGGAAGTTGATCTCCCCATCCGCCGATTTGGCGGTGTTGCCCGAAATCACAGCTTCTCCCACCGTGCCGTCCGAAAACAGATAGGTGAAGGAATCTGCGTCGCCCTGCAGGATTTCAAGCTCCATCAGCGCGGGGCCGGCATACGCGCCTTCCCAATCGCACGCCGCGTCGGCCGCGGGATCATACAGCGGGAACGTCGCGTACTCGTCAAGCACGCCGTCGCCTAAGTAGTTGTATTTTTCGCCGGTTTCCCGGTCGACCGCGACCTTGCCGACCGGCTCGCCCGCCGCGTCCCCGACCGCAAACACATAGTATTCATGCGCCGCGTCGTCCTTGCCCACGGAAAGCGTTTCGTCCGTCAGGTCTATGGTGTACTGCGTCTCGTCGATCGCTTCGGCGAGCAGCCCGCGGGCCTCGTCCTCGGTCATGCCGCTCGGATCGCTCTCCTCGAGCAGCCCCGCCTGTTCGGCCCGCGTCAGCGCCTGAGACTGCGGGTTGACCGGAGGCGCTTCCTCCGCCTTAGGCACGGCAACGTCGACCTGCTGCGCGCAGCCGGGCAGAAACAGCGCAAAAAGCGCCAAAACAGCAATAGATCGTTTCATTTCGCTTACCTCCCCTCTTTTGCTCCTCTTTATACGCCAATTATCATATCGTATCCGGGCAAAAAAAGCAACGGTAAGTTCTCCGGTCAAACCGACATCATTCCGCCGGATTCTTTCTTTTCAGCAGCCCTAATCCTTTTTTCGGCTTTCTTTTGCGGTTTTTGAAGCGGGAAATCAAGCTGTCCATCAGCGAATAATAGACCGGGGTGATAAACAGCGTGGCAACGGTCGAGATCACCATGCCGGTCATCATGACGATGCCCATCGGCTTCATCATTTCCGAGCCCTCGCCGCCCGAGAACACCATCGGCACGAGTCCGAGGATGGTGGTCAGCGCGGTCATCAGCACCGGACGCACACGGCGCGGACAGGCGTTCAGGATCGCTTCATTCTTGGTCTCGCCCGTCCGGCGGCGCTGCTCGATATAGTCGACCAGCACAATCGACGAGTTGACGACCGTGCCCGCGAGAATGATCACGCCCAGCAGCGCAACCATGGACACCTTATTGCCCGTAAAGAACAGCGTGGACATCGAGCCCAGAAGGCCGATCGGCAGGATGGTCATAATGACGATCGGCAGCACGAACGAGTTGTACTGGCAGGCCAGCACGAAATACACCAACGCGATAGCAACCAGCAGCGCCAGCATCAGCGTGCCCGTGGTTTCCGCGATATCGGCCGCCGCGCTCCCGCCGTCGTCAAACTCCACGCCCTCGGGCAGCTCGTAGTCCGCCATCAGCGCGGCTACCTTTTGGCTCATGCCCGCGCTGTCGCCCGATTCCGAGTCGCCCGTGATGGTGACCGTCGCGTTCTGGTTGGTGCGCGAAATCGACTGCGGGGACAGCTCGGTGTAGACGTTTGCAACCATGCTCAGCGGCACGGTGCCGCCCACCGGCGTGGGCAGCTGAAGCGATTTGAGCGCGTCCAGATTCTGCGAAACGCTCTTGTCGCCCGAAATTGTTACATCGTACTCCTCGCCGCCCATGCGGAGCGTCGTTGCGGTCGAGCCGGTCAGCTCGCCGCGCACCAGAGAGCCGATTGAGGCGGCGGTCAAGCCGAAGCGGGAGGCGTTTTCGCGGTCGATCTTGATCGCAACGCGCGGCACCTGCTCGCCCGCGGACGATTCCACATTGACCGCGTCGGGTATTTTCTGGATTTCCTTTACCAAGCCGGCCGCCGCTTCGGCAAGCGCGGCATAGTCCTTGCCCGAAAGCTCCACGCTGATTGCCGAGCCGCCCGTCGACGCCATCATGCTGGCGCTCGACACGGTCAATTCGCAGCCCGCGATATCCGCGAGATCCCGGCGCAGCTGCTTGGCGATTTCATCCGCCGAGCGTTTGCGGTCCTTCAATTCGGTCAGCATAATGGTCACGCTCGAACCGGACGACATCATGGAGGACGAGCTGCCGGTCGAATAGTAAATCAAGTCGATTTCGGGTATGGTATCGGTCGCGATTTTGACGATGCGATCCTCGATCGCGGCCGTGTCCTTCATCGCCGAGCCGTTCGGCATATCGACGGCAATGCTGATCTGCCCCTGATCCATATCGGGGATCAGCTCCATGCCCGCCAGCGCGATGCTGAAGATCGAACCGACACAGATGGCCAGCGTCAGCAGCATGCCGACCGCGCGCTTGGAGATCAGCAGGTTCAGCACGGCCTTGTACTTGCGCATCAGCGGCTTTTCGATGATAATTTTATCCTTGACGTCGGGAATGTGCGGTGTGCGGTGGCTGCCGCCGCGGTCAAGCAGGATATAGCACAAAAGCGGGATCAGCGTCAGCGCGATCACGAGCGAGGACAGCAGTAGCGCCACGATCGTGATGCAGAACTCCTTGAACATCATGCCCGTCATGCCGCCGGACAGGCCGATCGGCAGGAACACGCACACGGTCGTCAGCGTCGAGCCGATGACCGGCATCGAAACCTCCGCCGCGCCCTTGGTGCAGGATTCCCACCGGTCGCAGCCGTCCGCCCGGTAGCGGAAAATATTGTCCAGCACGACGATGGAGTTATCCACGATCATGCCGACGCCGAGCGTGATGCCGCCGAGAGACAGCATGTTCAGCGTGATGCCGCTCACCCGCATGATCAGAAAGGTGAACAGGATACACGCCGGCATTGCAATGGAGATGGCGGTCGTCGCGCCCAGATCGCGCAGGAATAGGAAAATGACAACCGCGGCGAACAGCACGCCCATAATGATGTTGGAAACCGCGTTGTTGACCGTCATGTTGATGAAATCGGACTGATCCATGACCACGTCCCAGCCGAGCGTCTGGTTGCCCGACGTCAGGCGCTGCATTTCGGCCTTGGCCCGCTCCGCGATCTGCACCGTGTTCGAGCCGGACTGCTTATTGACCGCAAGCAGGATGCATTCCTCTCCGTTGACCTTGGAAATCGCGTCCTGATCCTTGGGCTGCATGGCGACGTCCGCAATCTGGCTCAGGCGCACGGTGCCGCCGGTGGGCAGCGCGATCAGCGCGTTTTTGACGTCGTCCACCGTTTCGTACTCGCCGTCCGTGCGAACGGCCAGCGTCTGCGAGCCGCTGTCCAGCTCGCCGCCCGGAATGGCCATGTTATCCGCGCCGAGCTGCTGCGCGACCGAGGTGATCGTCAGGTTAAAGCCCTTGAGCCGGGCGGGGTCGGTGTAGACGGCGATCTCATCCTCATAGCCGCCCGACAGGTCGACCGAGGCCACGCCGTCGAGCCGTTCGAGCGCGGGCGAAATATCGTCCTCCGCGATCGACTGGAGCGTGGACAGGTCGCTGCCGCGCAGCGCGATCATGACGACCGGCATCGCGTCAAGGTCGATCGACATGACCGTCGGGTCGGAAACATCCTCCGGCAGCGCCGATTTGACCTGCGCGACCTTGTCGCGCATATCGGTCATCGCCTTATCCAGATTGGTGCCGAACTCAAACTGCACGATGACCATCGACATGTTTTCGGCCGAGTTCGAGGACAGGGTGTCAAGGCCCGAAAGCCCCGCGCAGGCCGCCTCAAGCGGCTTGGTCACCTGCTGCTCGATATCCTCCGGTCCGGCGCCCGCGTAGGTAGCGTACACAATCGCGATGGGAAGCTCCATATCGGGCATCAGCGCGAGCGGCAGCGACCGGAAGCAGTAAAAGCCGAATACGGCGATCAGGATATACACCAATATGGTCATTACATGGTGTTTGATACAGTGTTGTGCGATTTTCATGGGGTTCAGCCCTCCCCGCCGTTATCTGCGGCGGGCGCGTCAGCGCCGTCGGAGGCCGTGCCGGCCTCGCCCGTCACCACGCGGACGGGCTCGCCGTCCGACAGGTAGGACTGTCCCTTGACAACCACGCGGTCGCCCGCAGACAGGCCGGACGTGATCTCGGTATCGGTGTTGCCGACCAGACCGGTCTTAACCGGCACGCGCACGGCCGTGTCTCCCTCCGCGTATGTATCGACCACAAAAACGTACTGTTCGTCGTTTTCGCCGGTCAGGATCGCTTCGGTCGGCACATGGATGGCATTGCTGCGCCGGTTGGTGTAAAAGGTCACCATGGCGAACGCGCCGATCGGCGGATTGACGCCGGCGGGCAGCGTGACCGAAACGTCGTACAGGTTGGTCTGCGCGTTGGCCGCGGCGGGAAGCGCGGCGATCGTGCCTTGCAGCATCTCGTCGGACACCGACGAAATGACGACGCCGGCGTTCTCGCCTTCCTTGATATTGGTGTACACGTCCTCCGCCACGGACACATTGACCTCTACCTTGCCGTCCTCCGCGAGCACGACCGCCGGCTGCGCGGACGACGCCATGCCGCCGCGCACCAGATTGACCTTTGTGACCGTGCCGGCGCACGGCGCTGTCACCGTGCCGAGCTTGGCCTGCGAGTTGATTTGGTCCATCGACGCCTGAATCTGCGAAAGGGAAGCGGTCTGCTGGGCCTGTGCCTGCGCCACGCCCGCCTGCGCCTGCGCCACCGAGCCCTGCGCCTGCTGCAGCGCGCGTTCGGCGCTGACCACGTCCTGCTCGGCCGCCGCGCCGATCTCAAGCAGCGCCCGGGCGTTGTCCAGCGCGGTCTGCGCCTGCTCCACGCCGTGCTGCGCCTGCTGCACGCCCACCTGCGCGGACGCGATCGCACGGTTTGTCGCTTCCTTGGTCGACGCGTAGGACTGCTGCAGCGCGCCCATCGTGGACGTAACCGTCGAGGTATCCACGGTAAACAGGGTTTCGCCCTTCTTCACCGTGCCGCCCTCCTTGGCGGACAGCGTCAGCACCTGTCCCGCCAGCAGCGGGAACACCTGCACCTCGCTCACCGCGGCAACCTTGCCGGTCAGCGCGTATTCCGCGCTCATTGCGCCCGCCTCGGCCTCGATTACTTCGACAGCGGTGCTGCTCGGCGTTTCCTCCTCCGTCTCGTCAGCCTTGCCGCAGCCCATGCCAAACACCAGTGCGCCGGCAAGCGCCGCAGCCAAAATACGTTTGCTCTTCATTCGGTTCCTCCGTTTAATCGTTGCCATACATCGGGTCAGGCCGCGGCGCTCATGACGCCGCGCTTGGCCCACTGGTAGTTGTTGTATGCGGTAAGCAGCGCGGTCTGCGCGCTGCCGTACGCCTCCTGCGCGGCCGCGAACGCATCCTGTGCGTCGCTGTACGCCGTGCGGGATATCATGCCGCGGCTGTACTGCGTGCTCTTTAAGGTGTAGTTTTTCTGCGCCAGCTCCAGATCGGCCTGCGCCGCCGTTCGCTTGGTCTCCGCTTCCTCAAGCGCCTTATGCAGCTTGCGGAAGGACGCGGTCACATTCTCTTTTTCCGCGTCGAGCGCGATCTTGGCCGCGTCGTAAGCGTACAGGTTATAGGTGTCCCCGCGCTCGTAAGCGTCCGAGGCCTGCCGCACCGCGTCCTCCTTCGACCAGATGGAGTAGCTGTTTGCGAGCGCCGCGGCTAGATCGGCGTCGTACTGAACGGCGTCAAGCTCCTGCTGCGTCACGGCGGGGAGCGCCTCCGTTTCCAGCGCGGTGCCCGTGGGATAGCCGCACTGGATCGCCAGCGTGTTGCTCAGATTATCGTACTGCGTGCGCAGCGAATTGCGGCTGGCCAGCAGGCCCTCGCGCTGGCTTTGCAGGCTTTTCAGCGCGTTTTGGCTCATCGAGCCGCGCTGTACGCTGATCTTTCCGGCGGTAATTTGGCGGTCGAGCTGCGCGATGCTCCGCTCGATATCGTTCTGCGAATAGGCGAGCATCTGCAGCGAAATATACGTATTCTCCGCGCTCATGCAGATCAGGTCGCCCGCGTTCTGCATCTGCCGGCGGGTGCCGTCCACGGTGAACTTGTGCTCGTCCTTGGCGTCGTCCTCGTCGTCGTCCAGATCGTTGTAGGAATCCTGCAGGCTGGCAAGGCTCTTTTTCAGCGAATCCCGCTGCACCTTGAGCGCGCGGTAGCCGGGATCGCTCTGATCGGAGAATTCCTTCATCGCCGCGTCCAGCCTCTTGATCTCTTTTTCCAGCGCGGCGATCTGATCGGCCAGCTTGACATACTGCATGAAATAATCGTCCGTCACGTCGGTCTCCTCGACGTTTTTGACCGTGTTGTCGTTGGCCTTGATCGTCACGTTGTTCTTGCGGACGGTATCCTCGAGCGTCTGAAAGCTCAATTTGACCGGACCGGTCTCAGCCTCGTCCGTCGGGTCCGCTTGGTCTGCGGCAAACGCGCAGATATTGCATACGGTAAGCGCCGAAAGCACGGCGGCAATCCATCTTTTCATTGTGGTCTCCTTTCCGGTCACGCGGTGGGCGTGGAAACGACCCCGCGCTTGGCCCACTCATAGGTATTGTACGCGGAGAGCAGCGCAAGCTGCGCTTTTTCCACTTCCAGCCCGGCTTCCGCCAGAGCGTCCTGCGCCTGCAAATACGCCTGCTGCGAAATCATGCCGCGCTTATATTGCAGCGCGCTCGTGGAAAAATCGAGCTCCGCCTGCTGTTTTTCCGTTTCGGCGGCTTTAAGCGCCTCGCGGGCGTCCTTCACGGTTTGAAAAACGTTATCGAACGCCGCGCCGACCAATTCCCGCTCGGCCGCCAGCGCGTCCTCCGCGGCCTTTACCGCGTAGCCCGTGGCGGTGATGCTCTTATCGTACTGATTCTGCGCGGTTTGCAGGTCGATACGCTTCTGCCAGATCGCAAAGCTGTTTTTCAGCGATTCCTCCCGGTCGGCGTCGCGGGACATTTTGCTCAAGTCCCCCTCGTACACCCGGCTGAGGGCGGACGGCATAACCAGCGTGCCCGCGTCGTAGCCGCACATCAGCGCAAGGCTGCTCGCCATGCTCTCGGCCTGTATCTCCAGCGAGTCGACCGCCCGCGCAAGCTGGTCGCGCCCGTTCCGCGCGGTATCCAGCGTCAGCTGGCTGGCCGTGCCGAGGGAGCGCATGCGCTCCAAAACGGCAAGCTGGCGGTCAAGCGCCGCGATCTGGCGCGTGAGCGACTGCTCGCTCAGCTGCAAGGTGCGGATGCCGAGCAGCATGCTCTGCGCGCCGAACGACATCTGATCGGCCGTAAAGCCGGCCGTCTTGCGCAGCTGGTAAACCGCGTCGTCAAGCTGCGAAAGCTGGTCGCTTCCGCCGGAGGACGAGCCTCCCCCGCCGCTCGGCATCAGGCTGTCGATCATGCTTTGCAGCACCTGAAGCTGGGCCTCATAGGTCTTTCTGAGCGATTCGTCCAAAGTCGGATCGTCCAGCTTGGCCTCGAGCTCACCCGCCATCTTCTGGTATGCGGCGACCTGCTCCTGTATGATTTGGGCCTGCTGCATGGCCTCGGCCATCAGATCCGAGCCGATATCCATGCCGGCGGCGCGTTTTTCCAGCGCACGCACGGTCGGATTATTTTCGCGCACCGCGCGCTCCACCGAGGGCAGCCCCATTTCCTTGACCGTCAGCTCCGGTGCGGGCGCGCTCCCGTCCGCCGCCGCGCCCGCCGGCAGCACCGACGACGCGAGCAGCGCGGCCGACAGCAGCGCGCCAATGATTGTTCGCTTCATAACGTGTCTCGTTCCTTTCCATCACAGCAGCTCGCGTGTGATGATGCTCGTGTGAATATATTCGATGCTCTGCCGCGGCGTTTCCCCCGTGCGCAGCGTATGAGCGAGCACTTCGATCGCGCGCGTGGTCTGCGCCGAGAAGTCCTGATCAATGATGAAATCCAGCCGCCCTTCCTCTAAATACTGTCTGGCGTGCGGCGTCAGGTCATGGCACACAACGTGCACGGGTTTGGCCGGCTTGGCGCGCTCGAGCGCGTTCATGCAGCCCTTGACCGATTCGTTTGCCATGTATATGCCGCGGATGCGCGGGTTTTGCCGCACCTGCTGCAATACGCCGTCGTACGTCAAGTCGTACTGTTCCACGCTTTCGATTACGGTTGACGGCACGCTGTCCCCGAAGATTTCGTGGATGCGGTCGAGAAAACCGCGCACGCGCAGGCCGTGGGCGGTAAACTCACGGTTTCCCGTGACCACCAGCACCTCTCCGCCGGCGGCGTACGGCGCAAGCAGGCCTGCCGCAACGCGGCCCGACTTGACCATATCCTGCCCCACGTGGTACAGCCGGCGGCTTTCATGCACGTCGGAATCGCAGGTGACCACCGGCGTGCCGCCGCCGACCAGCCGGTCGATCTCCTCCGCCATGGCGACCGTATCGGGCGCGGTGACGATCAGGCCGTCGATCCCGCGCTCTTCCAGCCGCCCGATCGCCTCAAAATAGGAACGGTGCGACCGGTTTTTAAGCTCCTCCACCAGCACATTGATATCGGTAAAGCCGCGATGGTGCACTGCCACGCGGATGCCCTCCCGCATGCGGCGGATGAAAAACGCGTCCCAGCTCGGCAGGATAACGCCGATGCGGTAAGCGCCGCGCCCCGCGCGCGTGGCCTGACGCTGCGCGGGCGTCTTATAGCCGTATTCATTGACGATTTTCTGCACCCGTTCGCGCACCTCGGGCGCGACGTTCGGCCTGCCGTTGACCACGCGGTCAACCGTGCCGCGCGACACGCCGCACTGGTCCGCGATCCACTGTGCAGTCACCTTCATGACGGATTCCCCTTTATCTGCGATAATGATCCTCTTGATTTTCACAAGATACAGCCATATTATCACAATCAAACCCGCCGCACAAGCGATTCCGTGCATTTTAGACACCTGCACGGGATGTGTTGTGTTTCATTCTGTGCGTTTTTCGAATGTGCACAATGCACGGTGTTTTTTGCACGTTTTTGCCGCCCGCCCGCCTACATTTTCACCAAGTGTATTCTTTTAAATTGGGCGGTGCGCCGAAATTAGAACCATGCTCTTGAAGCGTCCGCGCGGCTGGTTTATAATGTAATTACCTTATTATGAGAAGGAGAGAATGAAAATGGGCATTTTAAAAATCGGCGTAGTAGGCTGCGGCCGCATCGGCAAGCTGCACATCAACAATCTGATCAACAGCGTACCGGGCGTACAGGTCGTCGCCGCCGCGGACCCGATGCTGGATAAGTCCGGCGCACGCGAGTGGCTGGCAGAACGCAAGATCACGAACGTTTCCACCGACTTCATGGACGTTATCAACAACCCCGAGGTAGACGTGGTATTCGTCTGCTCCTCGACCGACACCCACTGCGACGTTTCCATGGCCGCCGTCAAGGCCGGCAAGCACGTATTCTGCGAGAAGCCGATCGACTACGATATCGACAAGATCAAGGCGCTGCTCGCGATGGTGGAAGAGAAGGGCGTTAAGTTCCAGGTGGGCTTCAACCGCCGCTTTGACCACAACCACAAGGCTGTGGC
>JAUNGZ010000041.1 GCA_030524205.1 Eubacteriales bacterium | reverse complement strand
CCGCACTGTTCCGCGCCTTCGTCGGCCAGATAGCCGCCGATTTCCGCGGCCTGCGCCTCCAGACCTTCGAGCGTCTGCACCGATTTGCCATCGATGCGCGCGGTAATCGTATTGCAGGACAGGACGGGGCGTCCGTCCACCAGGACGGTGCACAGGCCACAGTTCGACGTCTCGCAGCCGCGCTTGACCGACAGGCAGCCCTGCGCGCGCAGATATTCGGTCAGCGGCCCGACCGGATCGACCTCGTCCGTGCGGGCCTGCCCATTTAATGTATAGGTGATTTTCATGCGTGTCCCTCCTCAAGCGAAACGGCGGCGCGCCGCACCAGCACGCGGCAGAGATGGGCGCGGAAGTCAGCCGAACCGCGCAGGTTGGATGCAAAGGTCAGGCGCTCCGCCGCGTCTTCCGCAAAGGCGCGGGCCGATTCTTCGGTCACGCCGTTTGCCAACAGGTTCTGCGTATCCTCGACCAGCACCGCGCGCTGGGGCCGTGCGCCGACCGCGGCACAGTACGTGCCGTCCGCCCGGCGGCAGACCGCGGCGGCGAGCACCGGGAAATCCGTCGCCGAGGCGCGGTGGGTCAGATATACGGCGCGCTGTCCCGCCTTGGGCAGGATGACTGCGACGAGCAGATCCCGGTCATACGGCATTGCGGCAAACGCCGACAGCGGGACAACGCCCGCCTGATGCAGGCGCACCGATGCGCCGAGCGCGAGCAGGCAGGTCAGCGGGTCCGAAAATCCGAACCGCCCCCAGATGCTGCCGCCGATCGTCGCGCAGTTGCGGAACTGCACGCCGACAATGTGCGCGACGCTCTCGCGCAGGCAGGCGCCGAACGCCGCCTGCAGCCCGGCATGGGTCTCGATCTGCCGCAGCGTGACCATCGCGCCCAGCTCGAACCGGTCCTCATATTCCTCGATTTTGTCCAGACCGAGCGCGGACAGGTCGATTGCCGTGCCGATCTGCCGGCGGCCCATTTTGAGCCAGCCGCAGCCGCCGAGCACCGTGCTTTTCGGCTTTTGGTTGAGCATGTACGCCTCATCCAGTGTGGACGGGACCACATAGTGTTGTGCTGTGAACATATGAACTCCTTCCCGGCTGCGCCGCCGGATTCGTAAATCCCTGATATGGTCTCTTTTTCAAAAAAACCGACCGCCCGGGCGGAATCTTCGCACACGGCGCGGTCAAAGCTGTACCTCTTCGATTTTATCAAACCGCACTGTAAATTTCAATCCGCATTTTCGACGGAAAATGCGCAGTTTCTTCGTCTTCTTCCGGAAATTGGCGCTATCTTCGGCAAAATATATCGTTTCCCCTGTACAAACCCGGCGCGACCCGCTATAATAGTCTTGAATCCGGCCGGTATGCTGTCCGCTGCGTATGGCTTGGGTTCCCTCAATTTATCTGAAAGGAAGTCTGTCCCCCATGGTTCCAAACGATCCTATGATTCTGCTGAGCTATGTCAACACCAAACTGCGCGACGAGTATGCGGCGCTGTCCGACCTGTGCGGCGATCTCGGCCTGTCCGAATCCGCGCTCTGCCATCGCCTTGCCGCGGTCGGCTACACCTATGACCGCACGCACAATCGTTTTATATAATCTGTTTGCAGCGCCGTTTTGCGGCGTTCTTTTTCTGCCCATTCCGCCCACACACCTATATGAATAAAGGAGTATCCGCCATGCTCAATGCCATCATCGAGGCCGTGCGCGACGCCGGCCAGATCATCCTTTCCGCCCACGATATCGACGCCGCCGTTTCCGCCAAAGAAGGCAACGGCAACTTCGTCACCACCTATGACGTCAAGGTGCAGCAGTTCCTGCAGGAGCGCCTGCTTGCGATCTGCCCGGAAGCGCACTTTGTCGGCGAGGAAGAGGAAGTGCATGCCGATGCGCTCCACGGCCTTGCGTACATCGTCGACCCGATCGACTGCACCGCCAATTTCATCCGCGACATGAAGCACTCCGCAATTTCAGTCGCCCTCGCGCAGGATGGCGAACTGGTGCTGGGCGTTGTCTACAACCCCTATCGCGGCGAGATGTTCGCGGGGCAAAAGGGGCAGGGCGCGACGCTCAACGGCCGGCCGATTCATGTGTCCGACCGCCCCATGGAGCGCGGCGTATTCTGCTTCGGCACCTCGCCCTATGACCCTGCGCTGCGCGCGCGCAGCTTCCAAATCGCCGGCCGCCTGATGGAGCGCATGCAGGACCTGCGCCGCTTCGGTTCAGCCGCCCTCGATCTGTGCGACGTCGCGTGCGGCCGGGTGGAGCTCGGCTTTGAGTGCATCCTCCAGCCCTGGGACTATGCCGGCGGCGCGCTGCTGATTTCCGAGGCCGGCGGACGCGTGACTCAGCTCGACGGTTCCCCCATTACGCTGGACCGTCCCTGCTCTATTTTGAGCGGCAACGCACTGGCCCATGCAGCCTTTCTTGCGCATCATCTGGATCAGTAAAAATTCACAAATGACAAAATCCGACGTGCACGCATTGTCTCAATGCGTGCACTTTTTTCCAGTATTTGGAGTGCGAAACTCGTCCATCCGCTCAAAAAACTGGATTTTGCTTCCAAATCCAAGGTGCAAATGCCACAAAATCACAAGGATTCCCGGCCCTCATTTTGCAAGATTGTCACGAAAAACTTTGCATAAATTATGAACAAATCGATTTTCTATTGGATGGTTGCACAAAATTCCCGGATGCTCCTTGCGCAGGGGTGGCAGTTGGGGGTAAAATAGCATAACAAATAAGAGAGAAGCGATCCAAACCGGACGCACATCCGTTTGATGTGCACGTTTTATTTCCGAAAGGATGATATTTCATGATGAATTTGCATACCGCTGCCCTGTCCAGCGTTCAGCTTCCGCTGCGCGACTGGGGCATGTTAAAGAATGACAGCGCGGCGCGCGAAGCCCAGTATCTGCTGGCCGCGCCCGCCCACCACACCGCCGCGCGCCGCGCGGTCCTGACCGACGTGCTGCACGCCCTGCTGGCCGACAAGCACGTGGCCCTGCTGGCTGAATCCGCGGATGAGACCAGCCTGCAGGCGCTGCGCCATCTGGGCGCAGACGCCCGCGTGCTCAAGGGCAGCACCGGCAGCGCACTCTTTGCGCAGATCGAAGAACTGCCCTCCCTGGAGGCGCTGCACGCCCTGCCGAACGCAGGCGCGTTCCGTCTGCGCTTCGCGGGCTTTGAAGGCACCGTGCCCTCGGAGCTGATTTTCTCGGGCGCAATCGATCCGGACTGTCCGGCGGCCATCACCCTGGACTGCACCAGTATTGCAGACCGCCCCGCACTCGCCATCCGCTTCGATCCTGAAGTGGTCGACGAATGTACGGTCGTTGAGACCGTACGCCGCGCTGTACAGCAGCACGGCGACGCCCTGTGCGTTGACTTTGTATCGTAATTCGCTTCTCTCGCATTTGTCCCTGCCTGTCCGGCCGCGCGCCGGACAGGTATTTTTTACTTTTCGCACAGAAGGCAAAAAAAGGACCTGTCCGAATGGTTCGGACAGGTCCTTTTGCACTGCGATTTTATCGATTACTCCGCGGTGTAAGGCAGCAGGGCTACGTGACGCGCACGCTTGATCGCGTCGGTCAGCTGGCGCTGATGCTTTGCACAGGTGCCGGTCATGCGGCGGGGCAGAATCTTGCCGCGCTCAGACATATAACGGCGAAGCTTGGCAACATCCTTATAGTCAATTGCCTCAACCTTATCTACGCAGAAGGAGCAAACCTTTCTGCGGCGACGGCCGCCACGCTGCGGGCGGTCCGAACGGGGAGTAAATTCCTTTTTGGTCTCTTCCATTGTCAGTTACCTCCTTTTTATAAGATCAGAAGGGAACGTCAGAATCGTCGTCATCAGACAGCTCTGCGAAATCCGAACTGCCGACCGAAAGGTCAAAGCTCGGCGCGGGCGCCTGAGAGCCGAAATCGTTTCCCTCGGGGCGGATCTGCGAACCGGAATCAAAGCTGCTGCCGCCGCCGTAGCCATTCGACTCGCGGGACTTCTTGGTCTCACCGAAGGAGACCTCGTCAACATTGATTTCAATCGATACGCGTTTGTTGCCGCTCCTGTCTTCCCAACTGCGGGACTGAATGCGTCCAACCACAATTGCAAGCATGCCTTTTGTGAACCACTGCTTCACGAACTCAGCCTGCCGGCCCCATGCGACGCAGTCGATGAAGTCGGTCTGGCGTTCTCCGTTCGGTCCCTTGCGGTCGCGGTCGATCGCCAGGGAGAAGGAAGCAACGGCCATGTTGCTCTGGGTATGGCGCAGTTCAGGGTCGCGCGTTAAGCGGCCCATGAGGATTGCTTTGTTCAGCACGTTACGTCACCCGCCTTAATCAAGGGTTACGATGATGGAACGCATAATGCCGTCCGTGATCTTGTAGACACGGTCGAGCTCTGCCGGGAAAGACGGCGCCGACGTAAACTGAATCAGGGTGTAGTAGCCCTCATGCAGGTCGTTGATCGCGTACGCCATGCGGCGCTTGCCCCAATCTTCAACCTTGTCTACGGTAGCGTTCGCCTCTACGAGAGCCTGGAACTTCTGCTGTACAGCAGCAATTTCCTCTTCGCCGAGGGTGGGGTTGACAATGAAAATCGTCTCGTATTTGCCAGTTACCTTTGCCATGTTTTTTGCACCTCCTTTTGGACTCTGGCCCACATTTTGTGATGTGAGCAAGGATACTTTTCTATTATATCGAACCCCGGAGAAAAGTCAAGCAATTCCAAAAATAATTTTGAATTTTTTTGAAAGAAGGCGTTGACGAAGCCGCGGGCTTATGATAAAATACAGTTGTTGCGCCGGAAGTGACAGCTCCTCAGAAGCCCGATCCTCCAGCCAGATGCTACTGTGGCTCAGTTGGTAGAGCAGCGCATTCGTAATGCGCAGGTCGTCGGTTCGAGTCCGACCAGTAGCTCCAAAAAGAAGGAACTTTGTCGTTTGACAAGGTTCCTTTTTTTGTTTCCGCTCTTCCCCGCTGCGCTCAGTCCATCTCAAGCGCAGCGATTTTCCGGCAACGGCAGGAAGCCCGTGCTTTTCAAAGAAAGCGCGGGCTTTTGCTTTTTTATGTGCCGGGATGCGCGGCTTACGCCTTGCGTGCCATTGCGCGCTTTGCAGCGTCCACAATATCCGCCGCGGTCAGGTGATACTGTTCCATCAGGAACTCCTGCGGGCCCACCTGGCCGAACTGATCCTGAATGCCGATGCGCTCCACCGGTACCGGATGCTTTTCCGCCAGCAGGTTGGTCACCGCCGAACCCAGACCACACGAAACCTGATGGTTTTCCGCCGTCACGATGCAGCCGGTCTCAGCCGCCGCCTTGAGCACCAGATCGTCGTCGAGCGGCTTCCACGTGTGCAGGTCGAGCACGCGGGCGGAAACGCCCTGTGCGCGCAGCTGCTCTTCTGCCTTCAGCGCTTCGTCCACCAGAATGCCGGATGCGATGAGCGTGACATCCGTGCCGTCGCGCAGGGTTACGCCCTTGCCGATCTCGAACTCCGAGCCGTCGGCATACACCGTCGTGAAGCCCTTGCGGATCAGGCGCATGTAGCTCAGTCCGGGCTGCCCCGCGAGCTGCTTGGTCAGCGACTTGACCTGCACGAAATCGCAGGCGTCGATGACGATCGCGTCCGGTACGGTCATGTACAGCGCGCAGTCCTCAAACGGCATGTGGGTCGCGCCGTTGAACGCCGCCGTCACGCCGGGATCGGAACCGATCACGTGTACGGGCAGCTGCGAATAGCCGGCCGCCAGAAACGCCTGATCAAAGGCGCGGCGGGAGGCAAAGCAGCCGAACGAATGCATAAACACCTGCAGGCCGGTCGCGGCCATGCCTGCGGCCACGCCCATCGCGTTCTGCTCGGCGATGCCGGCGTTGAACGTCTGCTTCGGGAAGGCCTTGAGCAGCTTGCCCGTGTTGATGCAGCCCATCAGGTCGCAGTCGATATGAATCAGCTTGTCGTTTTCGGCCATCATCTCGAGCATGGCTTCGACATAGCCGTCGCGGTTTGCGCGCGGGTCTTTTTCATGCTTGCCGATCAAAGTAAACATTCTCTTTTCCTCCCTCACTGCGCGCGGACCGCCGCGAGCCGCGCTTCCGCGGCCGCGATTGCCTCGTCCCACTGTTCCTTGGTCGGCTGCGACGAGTGCGCGCCGGACGATTCCGCAAAGGTCGCGCCCTTGCCCTTGACCGTGTGCAGGATCAGACAGATCGGCTGTCCCTTGACCGCATACGCCGCTGTCAGGGCGTCGTAAATCTGCTCCACGTCGTTGCCGTCCGCCACATCGATGACATGCCAGCCGAAGGCGTCAAACTTGGCGCCCAGGCCCTTGCCGTGGCTCATGACGTCGGCAACCGCGCCGTCGAGCTGGCGGCCGTTGTCGTCCACCAGGCAGACCAGGTTGTCGAGCTTATAGTGCGCGGCAAACTGTGCCGCCTCCCAGATCTGGCCCTCGTCGCACTCGCCGTCGCCGACCGCGACAAACACATGGTTTGTGCGGCCCTGCGCCTTGCTGCCGAGCGCCGCGCCGACGGCCTCGCTCATGCCCTGTCCGAGCGAGCCGGTGGTCAGGTCCACGCCGACCGTCTTGCGCCGGTCGGTATGGGACGGGAAATCCGTGCCCGGCTGGTTGAGCGTGTAGGCCGATTCCATCGGATAATAGCCCTTGAGGCCGAGGGTGGCATACATGACCGGCCCGCCGTGGCCCTTGGACAGCACGAACCAGTCGCGGTCCTCCCAGCGCGGGTTTTGGGGGTCAATCTGCATGATTTCGCCGTACAGCACGGCCATCGCGTCCGCCATGGACATCGAGCCGCCGACGTGGCCGAAGCCGCGCGATGCGATCACCTTGAGGGTTTCCACCCGAATCTGCTCCGCAAACACCTGGAGCGCATGCATCTTTTCCTGTTTGTTCATCCGTTATTTTCCTCCGCCGATCCGTGCGATATCCCGTGCGAGCTGCTTCTTCATCTCCATGTTGGACTGACGCGCGATCATGATGCGCTGCGCCTGCGGCGAACCCGCGCCGTGCATGGACTCGGGCAGGTAGCCGACCGCCGCCGTGCCCATGGTCATATTTTCAATCAGGCGCAGCAGACGCATGCGGTCCTCCGTCGGGACGGAAGAGACGCCCTTTAAGTACTTTTCAATATAGTCATGGGTGGCCGGATTGCGAT
>JAUNGZ010000002.1 GCA_030524205.1 Eubacteriales bacterium | reverse complement strand
GGCAAGGGAGAAACGCTGCCTACCGTCAAGGACGACGGAACGGTGACGCTCCCTGCGGGGGCCGTCGTCACCCTGCCGAACGGCACGACCTACACCGTGACCGAAGAAACTAACCTTGACCTGACCAGCCACAATGAACACACTTGGGATGCAGGCGTGGTCACGACCGCTCCCAGCTACAGCAGTACCGGAACCCGGACCTACGCCTGCACCATCTGCGGAGAGACGAAGACGGAAACCATCCCCGCGCTGACCGGTGGCGGCGGCACGTCCACCTACGCCGTGAGCGTGGACAGCGCCAAGAACGGCTCCGTTACCGTATCTCCCAAGAACGCCAGCAGAGGCTCCACCGTGACCATCACGGTCAAGCCAGACAGCGGCTATGAGCTGGACGCCCTCACCGTCACCGACAGCAAGGGCAGCGAATTGAAGCTGACCGACAAGGGCAACGGCAAGTACACCTTCACCATGCCCGCGTCCAAGGTAACGGTTGAGGTTACCTTCGTGGAGGAGGAAGCTCCCATAACAGTTCCCACTTTCGTTGACGTTCCCGCCGACGCCTACTTTGCCGACGCCGTAGCATGGGCCGTGGAGAACGACATTACCAACGGTACCTCCGCCACCACATTCAGCCCCAACATGAGCTGCACCCGCGCCCAGATGGTGACGTTCCTCTGGCGGGCCGCTGGTTCTCCCAAGGCCACTGGCAATAATCCGTTCACCGATCTGGACTCCAGCGCCTACTACTATGACGCGGTGCTGTGGGCCATCGAAAACGGCGTTACCAACGGCACCTCGGCCACCACGTTCAGCCCGGACGCTACTGTAACCCGTGGGCAGACCGTGACCTTCCTCTACCGGGCCAACGGCTCCCCGGCGGCCTCCGGCAATTCCTTTGCCGATGTCTCCGCCGATTCCTACTACGCAGACGCGGTTGCGTGGGCGGTTGCAGAGGCGATTACCAACGGTACCGGGGACAATACGTTCAGTCCGGATGCCGACTGCACCCGTGGGCAGATCGTGACCTTCCTCTACCGCGACGCGGCCTGATTTTCAAAGCGACCCCTATATTCCAGCGGGAAGTCTGGGGGCCATTGGCCCCCGGCTTCTCCAAGCCCTCCGCTTCGGGGGAGGGTTTGGAGAAGTTCAGAAAATAATAGAAAAAGGAGCACTGCTCGTTCTGAACACGGTGGGGTGAGCGCCCGCCAAATTGTGCCGGAGCGGGGGATGCCCATGACAACCGCGTTAGATTAGCTTCTCACAAGTGCATAGCGTTTTTCCAAAAGTCCGTAAAGGCCATTCAGGTCTTTGCGGGCTTTTGCTATGTCGGGTTATGGAGAAGTTTTGGGAACGCTCCCGCATTTTGCATCTTTTCCCCGATATTCTTCCCCCCAAGGCTTTTCCTGTCTCGCGTTTCTCTTTTCACCCCGCGCCGTTCCGACTATCCCCCCGGCTTTGAGACAAAGTGTCCCAAAGTCCGCTGCCGCTCCCCGCCAGATCCGCCGTTTCCATTTTCCCGCGCAAGAGCGCATCTACAAATGAAAATGAAAGGCGGAATACATAATGACGACCATCAACCTGCGGGACTTTTTCTATTGGTACAGGGTGGACGAGTTCATTGAGGTCACGGACGAGGTGGCCCGGGAGCTTCGGGCTGCCAAGATGGAGGACGTCAACCACTGGCGGCGCATGAAACGCAATAAATCCAACTACTCCTTGGACGCCGGGGACGGCATTGAGCACTCCATCTGTGAGCATGAACCCTCCCCGGAGGAGTGGGTGGCGCTGGCGCACACCTACACGCGGCTGTGCCGCGCACTCAACGCTCTGCCGCCCGTTCAGGGCCGGAGGGTGGATGCCTATTATCTCATGGGCATGAGCCATCAGGAGATCGCGCTGGCCGAGGGCGTGCGCGAGGATGCTGTGCGGAAAGCCATTGAGCGCGGCCTTGATCGCATGAGAAAAATTTTCTGAAAAAATTTCGCTTGACCTGTCCGGAAATGAGGGTTTTCCTCCCTGGGTATATAGAGGGAAATTTATACGCGCATGGCAGCCGGGTTCGGCCCGGCTGCCGTGCCGGATTACACAAAGGAGGTCACAAAATGAGAGCTGTTTTATACTGCCGTGTTTCCACATCCGGCGCCTTTTCGCTGGATATGATCCGGGGCCAGCAGGCTCAACTGCTCGACTACGCAAAGGAAAACGGGATTGAGATTGCCGGGATTTATTCGGATGTCGGCTGTCTTGGCTCCACCTTGGACAATCCCGGCGTGCAGGCTGTTCTGCGGGCCATTCGGGAGGGAAAAGCGGACACGATCCTTGTGACGGACCGGGACCGCCTGAACAAAGGCATATATCTGGAAGATCTGCAAAATCTCCCCGTCGTTGAGACCGGTCCCAAAGGGCAGCACCGGGAACGGGAGGCGGACCATGCGCTGTGAGCCTGAACTGGCCGCCCTGCTCTCCCAGCCGTGGAGCGAGGGGGCCTGCCGGGGCTATGTGATCTCCGCGATGGAGCGGTGCGGCTGCAAGCCCGCCGCCATTGAGCGCGTCATGCGGGAGCTGCATGAAGTATTCAACTTCATCACCTTGGAGGAGGCCAAAGCCCTCTATGAGCGGAGCCCCTACTGACTACGAGACACTTTGTCCCAAACCAGCAAAGCAGCGGACGGCAAACGCCGTCCGCTGTGCTTTTCCCAATAGATAGAGAGAAAGGGGCCGATCATTCACCAACGATAAGGAGGCTTTCCCAATGAAGCTGACAGCACAGGAAGTTATAAAAATGAAAAGCGTCAATATCGGCGCGGTGAGCGCGGACCTGCTGCCCGATTTGAGCGGCATGGCGTTTGACCACCGCATGGACCGCAAAGAGCGGATGTCCGCTTTCCTCCGTCAAGCCGCCAACCCCTATTGCTTCCGCGTGGGCGGCGTGGGTGTGAAAATCGAGTTTGCCGAGGATGGCCCCACCCTCCAGGACGCGCTGTGCGCGTTCCTCCTGCGGCAGTACAGCGGCCTGTAACCCTTACACCGCAGCCTGTTTCGGCTTTGAGACAAAGTGTCCCAAGGCCGAGGCATCCTTGCCGGTCCTCTGGGCCAGAGGTATAATATAGGTGTAATGTGGTAGGGGAAAGGAGGACCAATGCCACGGCAAAAGAACAGGGGCCAACAACTATTTCTCCCTACATACCAAGCCCCGACCCGCACCCGGCGCTGGAAAATGGCAAGCTATATCCGGCTCTCCAAGGAGGATCTGCAAAAGATCAAAAAGGGCCTTGATTGCAGCAACAGCGTCAAGAACCAGCGGGATATTCTCAATTACTTTTATGAAACCCACGCGGAGGAATTTGAAAGCATCCGGGAATATGTGGATGACGGCCACACCGGAACGGACACCGACCGGGAACACTTTCAGGAAATGCTGTCCGATATTATGAGCGGTAAAATCAACTGCGTGGTGGTGAAAGACCTCTCCCGTCTGGCCCGCAATTACAGCGACGCCGGGAGCCTGATCGACAACCTGTTTGTCCAGATGGGAGTCCGCTTTATCTCTCTTGCGGAGAATGTGGACAGCTACCTTGACCCGGACAGCGTGTCCGATATTAAGGTCCCCATCACCAATGTGATGAACGACAACTACTGCTTTCAGACCTCCAAGAAGATCCGGCAGGTGTTTGACTTCAAGCGGCGCAATGGACAGTACATCGGCGCCTTTGCTCCCTTTGGGTATCTCAAAGACCCCAAGGATAAGCACCATCTCATTGTTGATCCTGACGCGGCGGAGATCATCCGGCTCATTTACAGGATGTTTCTGGAGGGGACCTCCAAAAATGGTATTTCGATGTACCTGAATGAGCACGGCATCCCCAGCCCCTCGGCCTACCGCCGCATAAAAGGGCTGCCGGTTGCCTCCACCGTGAATGACAATCCCATGTGGAGCGCCCGGATGATCCATGAAATCCTTACGAATGAGGTTTACACCGGCGATCTGGTTCAGGGCCGCCACCGTGTCAAGAGCTACAAGGTTCACCAGATCGAGGCGGTGCCGGAGGAGGATTGGGTTCGGGTTCCGAACACCCACGAGGCCATCATTGACCGGGCGACCTTTGAAAAGGTGCAGAACCTGTTGAAGCGGGACACCCGCACATCCCCCAAGGGACGGCAGGTCCATATCTTCAGCGGCTTCCTCCGCTGCCCGGACTGCGGAAAGGCTCTGACCCGGAGTGTGAGCGGCTGCCATGTGTACTACGCCTGCTCCACCTACAAGAACCGCTCCCGGACGGCCTGTACCATGCACTCTATCAAGCACAACCGGCTTGAGGCCGCCGTCTTGTTTGCCGTTCAGCAGCAGGTGCATCTGGCGGTATCCTACGCGGAAATCATTCAGGCAATCAATGCGGCCCCGGTCAAGAAATGCCAGTCCAAACGGCTGGATGACCTGATCGCGGCCAAGGAACGGGAACTTGCAAAAATCGCTCGTTATAAACAATCGCTTTATCAAGACTGGAAAGACGGCGAGATCACCCGTGACGACTACCACTATATGAAAGCCGATTATGAGAGCCAAGCGGCCCAACTGACCACTGTACTGAAAAATCTGACGGTGGAACGGGCGGAACTGGCAAACGGCGTGGATAAGGAGCATCCGGCGTTGGTAGCGTTTATGAGGTATCAGAACATCGACCGTTTGACCCGTGATATTCTTGTGGAGCTTGTGGACTATATCAAGGTCTACGAAAACGGCAATATCAGCATCCGCTTCAAGTTTGCCGACGAGTTCCGCAAAATCCTTGAGTATATCGAACTCAACACCGATACTCCAGCAAAGGTTGTTTGAGTGACTTCTATCCCATACCGGCAGTTCGTTTTCCTATTTGGCGCTTCCCATACGGGATGTTACAGTGATCCAACGCTTGGCGTACCCGTACCAGTCTGGCGATATCTCCGTCTAGGTGGGAGAGGATGAACATATTCCCGTCTTGGGCGTCGTATTCCATTACGCCCGGCGACTTTGCCCGCAGCTGTGCGGGAAATACCGTAGACAGAATTCGTTCATTCCAGTCTGGGAGCGTCAATATCCGCAGCAGGCGGATACCATATTCCGTCATTGGGATAAAATGCACATGAGGATAGATGCGGTCAAAGCGTAGTTCCATGCGCTTGGTCTTATCTGATTCCAGCAGGGTCTGTAATGCCAAATCCATGCGCTCCCCAAGCAGGAGCGCATGGCCTGCCGGGGTGGGGCCGGCATTCATGCGTGCCAGCTCTTCCAAATGGCGGGCGGTCTTGAACTCGCCCATGCCGCTCCATTTCATGACAGCACCTCGTGTGTTGTAGACGGCATAGCAATAACCGGGACTAAACAGCGCCCCAGTCAGTCTGGTAAAAATAGTTTTGTTCATCTCGGTATGGTCCAGCCGCTTGACCGATTTTGCAGTGTAAAAGCTGGCGCTGTCCGGTATAATTCGGCAGATCTCCTGCTTCTGGAGCGATGGCAACAAGAATGGACGCACCTCGATCCCCGCCGCAAGGCACACCGCCACGGATTCGGCAACCCGGTGGTTTCGCTCTACATGACCTGCACTTCCAGAAAATCGGTGTCCGCCAGTGATGGCCATATAGTGTGCGAGGGCTGCCGGGTGGAGGGACTGCAGGAGGGGCAAGGCGCTTTTGAACAGGCGGATCGTCCGCCTGCCACCTCGACCACTGATTGTGAGCATTTTACATGAGCCGAGGTCTGCCCCGGCGGGGGAGCGAAATTGTTGCGTTGATTCCAGTTTCCGCACCAGATCATCCAGTGTGCGGGGACTGCCCAGAAGGTGCAGGGACTGCATGGGATATTCTCCGGCAATGGCCAGCAGAAGCAGTAGCCGGTATGTGTGGCTGCCCGGACGCAGCGTAATCATTCGGACTGCCCGGCCTCGTCTGATTTTAAGGCATGGCAGCTCCTCTCTTTGCCGCAAACAGGCTCCCGGTCAGGGCGGGGAACGCCTGATTTTTCAGGGATTTTCCGTCGTTTGGGATTTACGTGGAAATGCGGGCTCGAAACCCCCTTAAAATTCCGTACTTTTTTAGCTCCAAATTTTGCTCGTTTCATACAGTGTGTTCTCCTCCAAATCATCACTTTGTGCTGCCGCCAACCAGATGGGGAAACGGCTGGTGGGAATCACATAGACTTCAGTGCTGTCTTCTGTACCGGCAGTGCTGCAATAGTAGTGGGAGCAACGCTTAGGGGCGTCATCCGGGAGTAGGTACAATGTAACGATATCGGTGACCATGTTCAGTTCGATATTGTCATGGTCTCGATAGGCACGCTCCGGCCGCTCTCTGTTGTAGATATGCCGGTAGGCCAAGACGCAGCTTTGGTACAAAGCAGGCGGCTTTCCGCTAAAATAGCGCCGCAGGGCCGGGTAGAGATACTGCTGGATATAGACAGGTGAGCCAGCTTCTTTCTTGGGGAGCAGGGCCGGAAGCCGCAGGAGAAACCAACCTCGTTCTGCATAGCCCATCTCTATGGGAATGGTATCCAGCAGCATCTGCTCAGTCAGCTCCGTCGCCTTGGGATGTCCCGTATAGGCTGGAAGCACTCGTGCCAGCAGCGCCAGCTTCTCCACTTCGGCAGAAAAGGCAAAGGCCGAGCCAAAAGCACCGGCCATATCGTTTTTCTCCAGCAAGCGGCCAGTGCGCTCCAGCTCCTCCTTCGCTCGCTCCAACCTTCGCTTGGAACTGGCCAGGGCGCGGGAAAAATCAGACTGCGGCATTCTGCCCACCCTCACTTTCTGTGAAAAATCGCACATCCGGTACCTCCTGGCCGTTGTAGTCTACTGTCGCAAACAGGCAGGGAACTGACGGCAGCACCAGTTCCTGGGCCATCTGAATGTGGGGCAGGACAAAGATGTACCGCAGATCTTCCTGGGGTTGGAGCAGCCGGGCCAAGTGCTGCTCCCCATCATAGAGCACCACGATCTCATACCCCATGTCCTCTTTGAGGAAAAATATCTGCGAGGGGTAGGTAGCCGGATAATGGGCCATAGGGTCTACCTTGTCGATAAATTGAAGCAGTACCCAGACTGCGAGAATGATCCGCTGATCCGGCTGGCACATGGGGTCCACCCCCAGATAGTACCCGCCGGAAATATCGTGGAGCATGACCTCGTGCTTGAGCGCACGAATAATCTTTTCCACCGTCTTGGGCGGCTTGTCCTTCAACATTCGGACAATTTGCGCTTTCGGCAGCGGCCCATACTCTGTCAACCAATGGACGATATACTGTTCTTCTTGTAGCAGCATTCCTGTTTCCCCCTCTCTCGCTGTGCGTATAAACGGGAAAAATGCGTATTTGGGCCAATATACGCTTTCTCGTTGGAATAGAACACCATGGCCCGGTCTATATTGTTCAAAAGCAGAGCTACGATCTCGGCGTCGAATTGTTTTCCCGAACGCTCTTTCAGATAGGTGCATACATGGGAAAGGGGCCAGGGTTTTTTATATGGACGCGAAGTAACCAGCGCATCAAACACATCCGCTACGGCGACCAGCCTGGCGTGGGGATGGATCTCGGCACCGCGCAGACCAAAGTATCCGCTGCCATCCAGCCGCTCATGATGCTGTAAGGCAACGATGGCGGCGGTGTTCATAGTGGCGCGTGTATGGACCAGCGTCTGAGCCCCGATTGTGGTGTGGGTTCTGATGATTGCATAATCACTGCTGGACAGAGGACCAGGCTTATGGAGGATGGCTTCCGGGATGGCTGCTTTCCCGATATCATGGACGAGTGCAGACTGGGTGATTGTCCTGACGGCTTCTTCAGAGTAGCCAGCAAACTCGGCCAACAGCTTGGAGAGTGCAGCGGTACGGCGGCAATGCGCCAATTCATCAGGATGAAGAGGTAATGGGAAGTTCATAGTCTATTTCTCCTTATTCGGTTTTGCGGCGGGTGACGACATTCCAGACCATCCCTAAAGCATCAAGCTTTTGAATTTGCTCCGGCGTGATGTAATAGCCGTGTTTCCCTTTTCTGGCTAAGCGCATTCGATGAACGAATAGGCCTAATTTACACTGTGTTTCTGGATTGATATAGGACTGTGGTACCAGAAGATGCCCCTCCCTCGCTTTATAACGGCACAGTTCTTCATAATAACAGTCAAAGGATCTGGGTTTTGCTTTCTGTCTCAGGACCCATATGATTCCTGCCGCCTCTAAAATCTGTTGCGATTCCAGCGGAAGTTTTCCTTTCTTTTTTGCCTGCCTATACCGGTCGATTCGTTTGCCGAGGCGAACGCCGTCGATGACCGTGTTTTGCGGCGGGTTCTGCCCATTGTGCTCCGCGGTATATTTTGTGAGCATTTCAGCAACAGCAAGAAGTGATTGTGGCGGGGTGTGGCCTCGAAGCGTATGACGCTGAATTCGCCGCTTTTTCTCTATATAGTCAGCCCAACCCGGCAATTCATCAAGTGCAGCTTTCATTTCCTGTGGAATAGCATTTCTTTGGTAGCGCCGACCATAGTAGTGGCACCAATAATAGATCACAAGG
Source organism: Eubacteriales bacterium (assembly GCA_030524205.1). GTDB lineage: Bacteria > Bacillota > Clostridia > Oscillospirales > Butyricicoccaceae > Agathobaculum. Next base: position 142,245 of record JAUNGZ010000002.1, on the reverse strand, counting down.
TCTTTGCCTGCATTGGCATCGGGATATTGCCCATCATGCTCCTGAAGATAATTTTTCAAACGCGCCAGTGATGCAAACCAACGCCGCCGTTCTCTTATTTGGGTGCCCCGATTAGTCGGGCGCACTACCAAATAGTCTTCCCAGCCAGGAAGCTGCGCAAGTGCGGACGCTCTCTCTACGGGCAATATCCCTGATTCGAGGAACCTGATTTGATGCGTGAGCCAACCACCTATTGCAATGCCGCGATAATACTCCCTGTGCTTCGGATATACCCCATATTGCTGTACATAGTCCTGAAGAGTGCTGAAAAGATAAGTCCATCGTCCATTGCGTTCAAACATATGGTCAAACTTTCCCAACAGCATATCAAACTCTTCTAACCGGCTATCCAACACAAACGGCCGGGAATCACGCATTTTTCGGACGCGCTTTGAGATAGAGCCCATATTTGCATGGAAAAGGATATCATCACTGCCCTCGACTTTAGCAGAACGATGATTGTTGACCAGATCGAATATGACTGGATGGGTGTTGCTGTTAGGGCTGGAGGAGAGACAGCGCCCTATTTGCTGGAGATAAACGGTGGGACTCACAGTTGGCCGTAGCATAACCACACCATCCACATCACGGATATGAAGTCCCTCATTGAGCATATCCACACAGAATAACAGCCGGATCGCATCCTCCTTGGTATCATGAATAAAGGCAAGCAGCTCTGTGTTAGCTTCAATATCATCCGAGCGGCAACTGTAACATCGGGCCGGCCCAAACGCCCGGAGCCAGTGGAGCAAGTCAGCCTGCGCTTGGCTGATGTGGTCAAGATTTCGGCAGAATACAATCAGCTTTGCATGTGCGCTTGGGAGGTATTGTGCGAAAATAGCCTCCACCCCAATAGCCTGAGCTAAATTTCGTCGCATATCTTCCAGCAATCGCTCAGCCTCATAAACTTGCCCGTTGTTGATATGCTGATGGTACATAGCCGTTCGCACTTCCAACTTCGTACTCATCAGGATGTCACAGAGAACATATTGCGGGGCAGGCAAAACCCCGTCTGCTATTGCTTGGCGAAGTGAGTAATAATTGGCGATACACGCGCCAAAAAGTTCTTCCGCCATGTCCCGTACACCGGCCTGATCCAGATAACGGATGGGCGTTGCGGTAAAGCCCACAAGTACCGCTTGTTCGCTATTGGATAGCAGGATACGGACAGCGTCACCCCATTCATCGGCACCGCAGCGGTGAAATTCATCGAGAATGATATAATCAGCTTTTAGCTCCATAATTTCGTCCGCACCCATACGGCACAGCCGTTGATAAGTCAGCATATATGTACCATCCAGAGGGTCGTCCGCATGATGACGGAGTTGTTGGAAAATATAAACAGATGGTGCGAGGTAGAGGAATGTGGATTTTGGATTCTCTTGTATCAATTTTAGGGCAATAAAACTCTTCCCTGTACCTGTGGGCTGGATGACAGCGCCGCGGTTTTCGCGTTCCAACATGGAGATTAGATTTTCATATGCGCTTTGATTATGTGGGTAGAGCTGAATTGGCTTCATCTGAACCACACACCTCCTGTTCCGGCACTACTGCCGTATCCGCGGCATCGGCTACCGCTTTCAATTCGTTGAGCATGGCTTCCAATTCGGCCCGGTCGGTGGTGATCATCTGCTGTTCCTCGCGGGATGCTTTAATGATAACTGGTACTTTATTACTGTTGCTGGTGATCAGGGCCTCTCCGCGTTCAAACTGTGTGATACTGCGAATCTCTGTGCGGGTGAGCTTGAGCACATCCTTGACATATTCGGCCTCGTCCGGCTCCAGATTGAGAATGATCTTGGTTTTGGAATTGTTGAGGATGGCTCTGCCATAGCGCCCGTCCTCCAAACCGAAGAAGTCGGAAAGGTCTTGCGTCGCTGCCAGCGCCCCGCCGCCGTAGCCGCGTATGATTTTGAATATCTCCAGACAGAATTCCGCCGCCTGCTTGTTGGCAGATCCACCGATGAGTTTCCAAATTTCGTCGATAAACACCATCTTTCGCTTGGTGCGATCTGCTTTTACCTGGTCCCAAACATAGTCCAGGGCAATCATCATCCCCACTGGCAACAGCTTGCCTTTTAATTCAGAGATATCCAAGACGATGTATTTGTTGTCGAGGTTCACATTGGTCTGACGATTGAAGCTCTGGGCGCTGCCCGTGACAAACCGGCTTACGATGGTGGACAGCCGGCTGGTCAGCGGATTTTCGATCAGATTCTCATAGAGGTCACCCAGGATCGGCATGGTCTTGACCGTACCCTTCTCCGTGTCGGAATAGATCGAGCTGTTATCGTGGGTGATCCCAAACTTGGCATAGGTTTTGACCAACGCCTCGTCCAACATCTGCTCCTCCTCATTGCTCATGTCGGGAATCAAGAGGGAGAAGAAAATCATAAGCTGTTGAATCTTTTTAGCCAGCATGGAGTCCACATCGGTATAGTCCAGCTCGTCAATCAATTCCATCTCCGGGGTAAGCGTGGGCCGTATCTCCATAACATTGATACAGGCGCTGGAACCGGGCGCCAGTTTGATATAGGTCCCGCCGATCTTGTGACAGGCCCGTTTAAACTCATGGCCTTTCAAAGGAGCCAAAATGTAGCACTGGATGCCGCGCATCCGCATCCGCAGTGCCATGACCTGCATAGTAAAGGTCTTACCAGCACCGGAGGTGCCGCAGATGGTAAAGTTGGCGTTCTTGTTGACCTTGCTGTTAAAGGGATCGACGATACACAGGGAGTTGTTATGCCGATTCAACCCCAGCAGGATGCCATTGTCATCCGATAATTCGAAGCTGGTGAACATATAGGTGGAAGCTGCGCCGGATGTGAGTACATTTCGTTTAGCCTTGCGCTCAAGACTGGGGTCAATATACAGAAACGGCATGGTGGAGCGCAGGGCCGCTTCCTGTTGGAAGAGGCAGTCGCCCACCTGGATGTCCATGGACTTCATCAGGTCGCTCATCTGCTGCTTGCGCCATTGCAGCTCTTCATATGTATGGGCAGAAATCGTAATCAGCACCGACATGTAGAACAGATCTTCATTACGGCTGGACAGCCCTTGCTTGATGTAATATCCGGCTTGGATAGAACCGGCCAGTTCTTCGTAGTCGGTGGAGGTATCTTGCAATTCTCTCAGCTTGGTGCGGTTGAGCCGGATGCGCTGTGCTACCCGGTCAATGGTCTTGCCCCGTATTTCACGGCGCAGATGCAGATCCACATCCACGCCCTCACCGGCGTTGATCAGAGAGGACATCCAGCCGCCTCGCACCTGTTGGGGGAAACCGTTTTTTCGGATGTAGAGGTAGGTATAGTAGGTCCCGTCCATAACGATGTAGCCGGCATGAGTCAGGTCAAGGCCGCGCGGGGCGATAAAGTTGACCGCACGAATCTTTGGTACAGGATCGATGCCCACAACCTTGTTCTTGGCTGTCATAGCATCCACCACCACCCGGTTGAGTCTGCTGTGGAACGGGTCGTCCACACAGGACCGGCGATTAAAGTAGGTATATAGGATCTCCGCCACAAAGGCATCCTCATCCTTGGGCTGTACGATGTTGTTGCCGCACTGGGCAAAGTAGGTGCGGGCGTTCTGCGCCGCTGTCTGAAGCGCAGCGTATACTTCGCCGTAATCGCTATCCGACCGGCGACGGAGCGCCTCATATTGAAAGATAAGAAGAAATCGGCGTGACAGAGCCTCACGGCTGCCCTCCTCGCGGATGAAACGGATGGTGCCGTGGCCCAACTCCCGGCAGGCGGGCACATCGTCCTTTTCTATGTCCGCCTCCAGTCCCGCTACATATTGATCGGAATCGGCCTTACGGGTGACGGACTTAAACTGCAGACGCATAGGCGAGATCTTCAGCCAACTGGCAAAGGTGGAGATGATGCCCCACTGCTCTTCTTCCGACCGGAGCAAAAAGTTGATGGGCTCAATCTCCAGTATTTTGATATAGCGGCTATCCGTCGTTTCAACGATGCCGTTGCGAATTTCTTTGATTGGAATGTAGTCCTGGACGAACTCCGGTTGGGCGGCCTTTTTGCGCCGTTTGCCCCGCCCGTTTCGCGGCCGGAGCTCTCTTGTATTTGTCTGTTGTGCCATAGCGATATCCTATCCTCCTGAAATGCAGCTGCCGCCGCCGCACCCAGTACGAAATCATGTGGCAGATAAACTGGAGCAGTGAGTCGCCTCCAATACCCATGAGGGCGAATACGCCAAGCGGTAGCAGGGTCATCGTCATTACCACGATCTTTGCGGTTACCGGCAGGTGCAGCCACATCAGTTCTGGGTAGCCGATAAGCAATAGCAGGGCGCCAGCCTCTACGGTGTTACGGGTCTCCAGCATTCCGCCCAGCAATTTCCCGGAATCGGTATAGTTGGGTGGGATGGTGTAGACATTGCTGAATTCTCTGTCATCCGTCATAATTGGCCCCCTCTGCTGCGTCTGCCGGTATGAACTCACCTTCTAAGTCAACATCGTTCCTGCGCCGGAACTGAGTCACATAATCCGGGGAGTTCAGAACCACTCCGGTGCCGCTGGCGCAGTGGACCCAGAGTTTGGTGCCGTCAGAGTCTTCCCCGGCATAGAGCAGTACATGATTGACCGGAACAGTGCCGGGCGCAGCCATGAAGCCAAGGTCGCCAGGGAGCAACTCGTCTTCCGAGATAGCATGGGTCGCATCCCACTGGTTCCATGTGCCGGCATAGAGGCTGATGCCAAGCGCTGTTTGATAGACCCAGTCTGTGAATCCGGAGCAATCGAGTCCATAAGGACGAATTGTGCCCGTACTGCTGGAGCCTGCCGAAGTCACCAGCCTGGGCGTATTCCAATCCTCGTTCCAGCCTGGGGCGCTTTTCCCGCCCCAGAAGTACGGGACCCTTCCTACCAGCGACAGGGCACAGCGCATCAGCTCTTTCCGTTTCCCACTACAGTCCAGGTTAGCCAAAAACAATTTGAGCTCCGCATCGCTGATAGGCGGAACGCTGCCTTCTCCGACAGAACCGTACATGGTCATCTTTAAGGCGTTTGACATATTGAGGATCGCTTCCCCATAGGTGACGCTGAACTGGTCATATTGGGCGCTGGTGTCTACGCCGAATGCCGTCAGAATGACCGACTGGTCGAAAGGATGGATGGTGCAGGCAACATACTGTACCGTCTGCATCTCCGGCGCAGCGGACTCGCCATCTTTGCCATCCCCTCCGACAGCGACCTGCGTCTCTCTGGTTTCATAAGTCACGGCGTACATCTGGTCTGCCACCGCGTCCAGCTTGCTCTGCAGGTCTGCTTTAGTTGTACCCCGCTGCACCATGGAGGCGGAATATGCCGCCAAGGTATAGCAGGTATCATACTCACTGGAGATCAGCCCGTTGTTGACCAGAGCTTCCATGGATAATTCGTAGTCGTAACCACCGTCTGCGATGATTCGTTCCACTCTTGCCAAGGCAGCGTCATAGCCGTTTTGGATGCAGTCTGAAACGGTTACGGACAGATCATCAAAGTTTGCCACGACCTCTGTAGGGCCGTTGGGATCGACACTGGCCGGATCGGTGCGAAAAATGTTGTTGAACACGATTGAGGGCAGTGAGACCACCGCCACTATGATGAAAAGCAAAAACAGGCAGATAAAAATGAGAATCTTGAATAGTGTATGGCGAAGCGACCACGCTGCGGACAGGATGGCCCCCCATGGACCTCCGGCCGCTGTTCCTGCTGCGATTTGGGCCGCCGCTTTCCCGGTTTGAGCACTTGCCTGCACCGTGGCGGCTGCCGCATTGGCTGTTGCTTCGCCCGCCGCGGTCGCTGTGGAGCCAGCTGCTCCAGCGGCTGATCCAACCTTTTGCGCAGCTTCGGCCGCTTTTTGTGCGCCTTGTAAATAGTTGTCCTGGCCGTCACCGAATCGCTGCTCATCATACACGGGCTCATCTCCTTCTCTGTGTATGAAATAAGAGGACCGGCACATCTGCGTTTAGATGTGCCGGCCCCATAGTCATGGCTTTTTTCTGTTAGGCGGCTTCCGATCTCCAGCGGAGCGTTTTTGTGGCCCTGAGTGGCGTGTGGGCGTCGTCTTGTAGCGTACGGTCTCCACATTGAAAGTCTGCAACTTATCACCGTCGTAGACTGGCTGTCCATCCTCATAGACCGGCCGGCGTTCCACTGCAGGTGTGCCAGAGATGGCGTACCACTGGCTGCCGCGGCTGTCCTCATATACATGGTAATCGCCCCGGGGTGCTTGGTAGACCGCCTGATCATAAAATGCCGTCCCAGAGCCGTCCTCGTGCCGTACCTCCAGGATACCATCGCTGGCTCTGGAACCGTCCACAGAAACCACCGGCTGGTCGAAGCCTGGCATGAACTGGCCAAAGAGGGCTTGATTGTATTCCGCCACCGGCCCGAAGACGCCCGGGGTGCTACTGTGGCCGCCAGCGTCCGCAGGTACAGACTCGAAGTGCGGCACAGAGGCCGCAGGCGTCATCGCATACCAGGCCAAGCCGTCTGCGCCCTGGATCGTTTCATGAGGGGCATCCGGCTCCTGATAAAAGGCGCTGTTGTACCAAAGGGAATTGCCGCCATCCGGATAACTGGCCTCCATGGTTCCTTCATCCACCTGCCGCAACAATGTGCCTTCCGGCGCGTTGGGGAACATTCCCTTGACCTGTGCGGCCTCAGAGAGATCACCGGTAAACGCAGGGGTGGAATAGAAGGCCCCCATCCCATCGCCGGAGGCCACTTGATACCACTGACTCCCGTCTGCGGCTTGAACCACTGTGTGCGGCGTCATGGGTTTATCATGCTGGGCTGTATTGTACAGCTCAACCTGAGCCTGCCGCCCATCCGGGCCAGTGGCGGTGGTACTGATGTGGCCGCCGGTAATTTGAGTGTTGGAATAGGTCATATTACCCATCGCACCGCTTGCCAACTGGGGCATATAACCGGTGAGACTCCGGTCGGCAATATCGCCGCCGATGGTGCCGGAGATGTTGGGCAGTCGGGTTGCCACTGAAGAGATCGAATTGGGAGTCAGAGTGGCGCCATTGCGCGCGGCCATCCCGCCGAATACCCGGCCCACAAAGCCGACACTGCCACCGGCACCCATGCGGCTTCCGCCGTCTACTACAGCGTCGCGCACAAAACTATTGGGCTTGATGCGGTTGACAAATCCGGAAAATCTTCCGCCTGCCGCAGCTCCGGCGGACGCAGCCCCGGCTGTTCCCTTAGAGGCTCCGCCAAATACCGAGGCGGCATTTCCTCCACCCTTGGAAAAGCCGGTGAGCGCACGGGCGGCCATCAGCATCTCCACGCCCATACTGCTGCCAGTCTGCGCTACGGACAGCCCCATCGCTGCCAGATAACTGTCGCACCTCTGGGCAATCTTCAGCAATGCTAAGGCACAGAATATCCAGAGAAAGATGTTCCCTTTGCCGCTGGTAAGGGCACCGCCATTTGCGATGAACTGGCCCACAGACGAGTTAAAGGCCCTCAGGAACCATACATTGAGCACCAGTAGCAGAAGTTGGGAGCCCACCATACGGCACCAGCTCTGAAATACACGAGAGGTCGCCTTGGAAACACCCATAGCATAGGCCAGCGGCGAGGTGTAGCAGAGCACACCAACCAGTACATACCGTTCCACCGTCTCCAAAAGGAGTTTGAAATAATTCCAGGCAAGTGCTATCATAAGGATGATTAGTAAGATTAGACCCACTACAGTTGCCATGGAGATCAATGTCGCAAGGCCATTGGTAAGCGCCTGTTCGATTCCAGCGAATGTAAAATCGCCCGGGTCGAGGGTTGAATCCATCAAAGCGGTGTATGGCGCTCGTGCAATATCCAAGGCGATGTTGAATACAGGTTTCGCATAGCCGATCAGCACCGCAAAGATGGCACTGCGGGCCAGCAGAGCAAGCGGATTCTCCGTTTCTGCCAGTGGGCCGCTGAAGGCGCGAAAGGTCTGCCACACTACGATCAGGAAGAGCAGCGCCCAGGCGGTGTATTGGATAATGACATAGGCGCTGACTGCAAACGGAAAATACTCCTCCATTGCGGTCATATCCGTACCCAACGCACCGAGGAATACTCCGGATATGGCATCCATGATCTGGGTCATAATGCTGGCCACCCAGTTCACTATGCCTTCAAATATCCAATCTAACATGGTCTTTTACCTCGATAAAGTGATAGGGACGGCCCGAAGGCCGCCCCTATCAGAACGCTTATGCGATTAGTAGCCTGTCCGTGGCAGCGTGGGAGTCGGACCGCCGCGGTAGACGATAGTCACCCACCGGTCTGTGGCCTGGAGCCACTGGTTCTTCCAAAGCCCGCCCACATCACATTTATTGGTGAAGCGATACTCGTGGGTCAGATTGGACAGGACATTACAATAGATATAGGGCGTCTCGACCTGCTTAAAGCCGGCAGGGACCTGGCCAAACAAAAATGTGACTTGCGTTACATATTCATTGGAGGCCAGCCCAAGCGCTGCGGCCGAGGCGTCCAGCGTGTAGTTTTTCTGTGTATTCAGGTTATCGGCAAGCACACGCTGGGTATTATTCAGATTAGTCTGGAACACAACTTTATAGTTTAGCCTTGCGGACCAAGTCCCAGTGATGATCTTATCCAGCCGAACCGCATCGGTCGGTAAGGTGTCCCTCCAGTAGAAGCTATCAATCGCTACGGAGGAGTTATTGCCGATCTCCTTGAAGGTGTAGCGGATAGACTGACCCGGCACCACTTGGGCATAGCCGGTCTTGTCGATGGAGACATTTGTGTAGACGCTCTCGTTCAGCATCTCGATTTGGACGATTTGCCCAGAATGCTCCAGGTAGACGGTGACTGCCTCACTGTTTACCGCATAATAGGAGGGGGATTGCACTTCTTTAACAGTATACCGGCCTAAAGGCAGAGGACTGGATACCGCCAGCCCGCGCTTGTCACTCTTGATGGTCTCCACCAGCCGATTGGACTTATCATAGACCTCGAATACCGCGCCTTCCAGCGGGGTACCGGCCGGGAACCCGTTGATCGTATTATCGTCGGCAGACTTTTTCCAAATCTGAATCTGAGCGGTGATCGGGGTGTTCTCCCAAGTGACCTCCACCGTTTCGCCGGCCTTTGCATAGACCGTCTTCAGTGCGGTGTCCACAATATAGCCTTCTGCCTCCAACTCACGGAGATAGAGCTTTCCGGAGAAGCCCAGATCATCAATATAAGCGTAGCCGTTCTGATCAGTAGTCACTTGGTCGATGGGGTTCATTTTGCTGTCGTAGACCAGGAACGTGACATCTGGGATGCCCCGACCGCTGACAGAGTCCACCTTGTGAATCAGTACGCCGGTAAAAGCTTCATTGGTAATGGTCAGTTTGGTCGTCTTTCCACCGGATACCGTAAAATAATGCGGGGTAGAATCTACACGGAAGCCCTTGCCGGCCTCGATCTCAACGGCGTAGTAGTCGCCGTCCTCCAGTGCGAGGAACACGCGACCGTTCCGGTCGGTGGTCACGGTGTCTACCAGGCCGCCATCCATACGGCGGATCTCAAATGTGGTATTTGGGATCCGCTCACTCTTTTTGGCAGCGTTGACTTTGATTAGTTCCACACCACCGTTTGGCGTATTATAGACGGTGATGGTCTGAGTGTCGTTGGGATTGACCACCACAGTCTGTGAACGGGTGTCCTCGTCGATGGTATAGCCATCCAGAGTTTTAGTTTCAGTGACGACCACGGTGCCGTTGATACCGGAGAGAATGATTTGGCCGTTGGTGTCAGTGGTGTAGATACCCTTACTGGAGAGCGTACCGTTTTCAGCGTCCACATAGGAGCCGTCAGAGTAGACGATCTCAAAGGTGACGCCCTTCAAAGGTTCCTTGGTCACACTGTCCAACTTGGTGATAATCAAGTTGCCTTTAGGTGCGTTCCGGAACTCCAGAGTCATCGTCTCATTCGCTTTGATCTTGATCGTTTGCGGGGTATCATCCAAGAGATAGCCCTCGCGGGTTCGGGTTTCCTTAACAACGACCGTCATGCCCGGCTCCAGGCCGTCGATGCGGATGGTGCCTGCACTGTCCGTGACATACTTTCCGTTGGCGTTTCCGATCACACCGCCGTCACTGCTGGTGACTAAAAATTCTACATCAGACAGCGGTTCTCCGGTGGAGGCATCTTTTTTCAAGATGAGCAGGCTGCCCATCTTGTCGTTGCCAAAGACCACAGTAACAACATCTTGGTCCTTGCCGGAGAGGTAGACCGTCTTTGCGCTGTCGTTAATCACATAGCCATCCGGTGCAGCGATCTCTTCGCAGATATATGTACCGGCTTTTAGCTGGGTCACAACGATAGTGCCGTTGCTGGAGGTCTGGTACTCGCCGATGGTGGTTCCGCCTGTTCCAGAGTTGCCATCCAGATACCGGATGCGGAACCAGGCCCCCTCCAAGGGGGCCCCGGTGTCTGCGTCCACCTTCTTGATGACGATGGCGCTCAGAGGGGTGTTCTCAAAGGTCAGGGTTTTCTGAGTGCCGGCCTTGATATAGCACTCCTGAATAGCAGGATCCTTGATGGCATAGCCGGAGGCCGGCTCTACTTCTTCGACCCGGTACCAGCCGTCCTGAAGTTTGCTGATGCTGAACTGCCCGTTTTCGTCAGAGTAGTAGTAGCCCAGGTCGTTGATCTCACCGCTGAAAGTGTCATTGCTGGCGTAGGTCACATGGAACTTGGCGCCCTTGATGGGATCGCCGGTAATACTGTCGACCTTGTTGACGGTCAATCCCGGCTTAGGATAATTCTGGAACTGAACAACACCCAGTTTATTAGGCTCCAGTGTGATCATCTCATGCTTATCGCTGATGAGGTAATTGTCCGGGACCGACTGTTCCCATATCTCATACACGCCGGGATCCAGGTCCTCCAAAAATACTTCACCCTTTTCATCGCTGGTAGCAGTGAGCAGGGTGGAACTATCCGCCTTTTTGATGGTGAAGGTGACGCCTTCCACCGGATCTCCGGTCACCGCATCTGTCTTGATGATCTTTAAGTCCGGTTTGGCCTCGTTATTCACCACCAGCTGAGATTCCTTACCGGCAAACAACTCTACATGATATTCCGTGTCATTGCGGACATAGCCGGACGGGGCTTCCAGTTCCTGGACGGAGTATACCCCTGGCTCCAAATCATGGAGCACGATGCGGCCGTCCGTCCCGGTCACCCGGTCAAGGTAATGGGAACCGTCCTCTACCTTGGCGATACGGAAGGTGGCGCCGGGCAGATATTTGCCAGTGTTCGGATCATACTTGACGATGACGAGGGATGGTTTAGGCGTATTCGTGAAAACGAAATTGGCGTTTTCATCAGGGTTGATCTGGACGATGCGCACGCTGTCATCCATAAGATAGCCTTCCGGTCCCGCCAGCTCCCGGACTTCATAGGCGCCGGGCTCCAGCTTAGACAGGTCGATCTCGCCGTTGATATCTGTAAGGAATTCCTGCTGGTAGCTGCCGCCTACTTTCTTGAACTCGAAGCGCACATTGGGGAGCGGCTTCATGGTCTGGCTGTCCACCTTGACTAAGTGGATGCCTGGCTTTAACTGATTGAAGAACACCAGTGTCTGTGTCTCCTGTTGTCCTTCCTTTAGCTCAATTTGCTGAGGGGTTGAGTTGACCACATGCTCGTCATCCGTCGACACTTCCTTAACCAGCCAAGTGCCAGCCGGGATATTATAGAGGTTGATCTCACCCTGGTCGTCGGTGGTCAGGGTATCATACAGCTCTCCATCGTGGTAGATCTCGAAGGTAATGCCGGACAACCGGTCACCACTCTGCTGATCGTATTTGATGATCCGCAGGGATGGATTGTTGAAATTTTCAATGGTCAAGACCGGATCATCTTCCGTCTTGGGGTCGTAGGGGTCGATATAGATGCCGTGACGGGTACGGTCCAGCTGGTATCCGGCCGGGGCAACGGTCTCCTCAAATTCAAAATAGCCCTCACCAGCCACGATGGGGAAGCGGAGCTCGCCCGCGTCATTGGTAGTGGCAGAACCAATCAGCTCTCCGTCCTTGTAGATGTTAAAGGTTGCACCGGGCAAGGAGATGCCGGTGACCCCATCTACCTTGGATACGATGATAGTGGGCTGCCGCACATTCTGGAAAGTCAGCAGTACATCCTCGGTGCCGTCCCATTTGACCGTCTGAACACTGGTGTCCTTCTCGTACCCGGTTGGACTGCGCTCCTCAGAAACCCGGTAGCTGCCAAAGGGCAGTTCATCACCGGCAAAGTCGATCATGCCGTCAAACCCAGTGGTGGCGGTGGTGGTATAGTCTCCATCAATCTGCTCAAAGCGGAACACTGCCCCCTCAAGGGTAGAGCCGTTTTGGGCGTCAATTTTCTTAATGGTGAAATGCTTGGAGGTATCGTCCTGGATGGTGATATAGGCGGTCTGGCCGGCAGTCAGGGAAACATTGCGGGGGGCAACGATGGTGAAGCCAGCTGGTGCCTTGGTTTCCGAGAGCGTATAGCTCTCATCTGCGGGCAGGTCCGTCCATTCTACAAGACCGTTCTGGTCGGAGGTTCCTGTGCGGGTGGTGCCTTTACTGCCGATCAGCTCGAATTCGGCGCCCTCCAGAGGCATGGCACCGCCATCCACCTTCTGAACCTGAAGACTGGCGGTTTCAGGTTCTTCGGCTGTTTTATCCCATTTAATATTTGCTTCGGCAAAGCGACCCACATAGGCGGGATCCGCGATAATGTAACTTTGCTCCGTAGCCACGGGGTTATAGGCTAAGTAGAGATTGAACTGAGTGATGACGGCATAGGCCTCTACTTTAATACTGCCGGAGTCGGTCACATTATTGCAGGGGATACAAATTTTGAATGCCCCGGTATAGGCGGAGCCATTAGCGTTCAGACTTGTGGTTTCCGCTTTAGGCGTGGGTACTTCATACATAGTGGCCCCCCACTGCTCGCGGGAGGGGAACACTTGATTATTTGTATTGACCATGATAGTCCCAGATGGGGCATCCATAGCGTAGACGAGGATCTGATAGTCATTGGGGTAGGTGGAGGTGGCGCTGTCGATATACATTAGGCGGGTGTAGTATTCCACACCATTGATGGTTTCTTTTTTGAGTCCGTTTTGATTATCTCTTGCCGCACCCTCTAATCCGTCTTCATTGTAAATACTAATGGAATTTCCAAGCTTGTCCTTTTCCATATGGAAATATAGGCCGGTGTAGAGTTGCTTCGACCAGCCAGCGGCCAAGTTCAGAATTTCCACTACAGATTCATAAACCCGAATTTTTTGAGCATCAGAGGTGGGCTTAACCAGAGAGGCCCGGCCAGTCGCAAACGAAGTCCCTGGTACTGCCAGTTGGCCACAGGTAGCCCAGATGGCCAACTGCGTAGCATAGGCATACTCTGTTTGAGTCAAGTTGGCGATACCGTTGATATCAGAATGCAGTTCCTTGAACTGCTCCAGCGTGCGCTGCGGATACCCATTGGCAAAAGCGCCCATGGTCTGGGGATTTCGGTCGTACCGCCCAGTAATCTCCAGCCGTTTGGTGGAGCTGACCGCATCTAGTCCCCAGTTGACACAGTAGGCCGGCCCGGTCAAATTTTTATCCGAGGTATAGGACCAAGCCATTCCACCAATTGTCCCGCCGGTGGATTTGCTCAAAATACGAACATAATTTCCCTGTTTGATGGTAACCGAGGAACTACCATCGGCTAGGGAGCCGCTGTTGTCCGGTGCGACTGCCGCCATAGCCGGTGTGGCCATCAGAGAGAACATGGTCACCAGAGCCAGCAAAAGCGACATAATTCGATTTTTCCAGCAAGTTGATTGCATGATAGGTCTCCTTTCCAGTTTGAAAGTTCAAAATGGGCATAGAAAAAGAGGACCACCTTTGAAGATGGTCCTCTTAGAGAGGGTGACCCATGTGGCAAAGCCCTATGGATCGATTTATTTTGTAGAACCAGGAACTAAAAGTTCCCGTGCGAATCGGGTACCCTCAGGATTTCGATCCGTCTGGGCCGCCTGTGTGGTCAGCAGGTAGTAGTCCCGTCCTGCGCTGGCGTCATTATAGGTAACATCTACGGTCAGCCACCGACCGTCCACATATACCTCGTTCCAACTATGGTTCTCGGACAAAACTGAAATACAGGGGATTTCTGCCACAGAGCACAGATATTTAAAAGCCGTGGTATAGACTCCGCACTGTCCCAACACAACGGGACCCTGTTCAGAAAAGATGTCTGTGTAAGAGATGGATTCTCCCTCGCCATAGTCAATCCTATTGCATAGATAATCGTTAAGAAACATTACCTTTTCTGCATCGCTCTTCCCATCCAAGCGCTTCGCCACAGTTTGAGCATAGGCAATCGCCTCTGTAAGCGGCTCAGTCCGACAGACTTTGATGATCGTATAACCTGGGTATTCATATTGGTTTTTGGTGTAGGATTCAGCTCCTAACTGATAGATATAGGAACTGGTCAATCGGCCTAAGACATCAGAAAATGCGTAGAAAAGCTCATTCGGATCGTCAGGTACAAGGGTATGTGCGTAGAGATACTGGAGGTTCAGGTCATCCTCGTTATTCCCAGCTAAAATGGTATCTCGGTCCAGGATACTCTGGCGGATAGCGTTGTACCAACCCCGCGTGTAGTAACCAGTAAAAATGTCCGGGTTTGCCTGCTGGCTGAAATCCTCCCGACTCCAGTCTCCCTGCGTGATGGTCTTGCTGGTAATCGTTCCATCCGATGCGGTGACGATGCCATCTGCTTGAGTCACAGGTGCCGTGGGGACATCCAGCTCTCCGCTCTGCTTCTGCATGGCCCGGTAGATCAGCACCGCCATATCCCCACGGGAGATCTCTTCCTCTTGGGTAGCGGAGTAGTCGATCAGGCCCTGCTGCACCGCGTAGGGGCAGGCCGTTGTATAGCTCCAGCCATCTGTGTATTCAAAAGCACGAAGGATTACGGTACAGGCCATCTGCGGCGTTACGGAATCATAAGGGCCATACATGGAATTGCCATAGCCAGTCACCAGCAGATTGGCGGTACAGTAACCCACATAGGGCTTGGCCCAGTCCGGCACATCTGTGAAATAACAGGCCCATGTGTAGTGGGTGGGATCCGTCTCCGCCCCTCCGTGTAGCCGGGTCAGCAACGCAGCCAGTTCCGCCCGGGTCAGCCCACTGTCCAGTTTCAGATCTCCGCTTTGATCTCCGACCATAATACCCTGTTCCTTGAGGTGAACTGCGGCAGTATTTAGTTCAGTCTGAGATTCGACGGCAAGTGCAGGACACGCCGTTGCCAGGGTCAGTATAGCGCATAGCAGTATAGAACTCAGCTTTTTCATGTTTGCTACCTCCTATGATGTCCTCTTGTTCAAATTACACCATAGAGAGGCGGTTTTTGCAACAAGAATTCCTATACTCAGCTGATTTCCCGGGCCTGAACACACCAGCGCATCTCAGGGACATTGCGGACGCAGGTGATCAGTGTGATCATATTTTCACTGGACCGCCCCAGTCTGGAGAAGTCTGTCTCTTTAATTTGACCGACATAGAACACCTCATATGTTCTGGTGCCCAACTTCGTTGTATAGGTGATTTCGTCGCCTTCATCCAGTGTATGGATCTTGCCGAAATGATTGGCGACGCCTCTGTTATGCGCTGCAAGACCAATATTTCCGTCCCAGCAGGAGGTGGACTTGAAATGTCCTGCGCCCTTGGCAAGACTCTCCAGACTCTCACTCTCATAAACTTTCACCTTGAGCCCGAGAGTGGGAATCTTCAAGGTTCCCAAACTGCCATCAGAATAATAAAGTCCGTCCGGCAGAGTGAACTGGGTCTGACTGTTGTTGGTCGTCACATTGGCAGATCCGTCTACCGTCCCCTCAGCAGGAGGGTAATACACTGTACCTGAAGCAGAGGTCTCTCCGCCCGCATCGGATGAATACTGCGGGATGAGTACCGTCCCGCTTCCAGGCAGGTAGGATTCGTTGCTGCCGAAAGGGGGCGCAATCACAGCGGTATTTTTGCTCCGGTCCACATTGCTGCTCTCAGTAATTCCGCCACCCACAACGGTCACCTGATCGACGGTAGTGGACGGTGCGTACATACTGCCCTCCGGTGCGTCAATTTGATACTCCGCCGCCAGAGCCGGTGTCATCATCGCCATGAGCGTTATCAGTGTAGCAGCCACCGTGGTTTTCCATCTCTTCATAGCCCTTGCGCTCCTTTCGTCTCATAAGATAATAGGTCCCGCCGACACCGGCACCGAGGGCGGCCAGTGCGGGGAACACAGTAAACAGCCATACCGGAACAGCTCCGGCATCTGATGTTTGCTCTGGTTCTACAGGTTCAACGGGCGTTCCGCTGAAGATGACCGTATATCGGATGACCGATACGCCGGTACGGAAAACTTCGCCGGTGTAGTCTGCGGTGGTGGTGTATCCCTTGACATAACTGGTGGACTTGGTACCGCCGTAGGTGCAGATCGCAGTGTACCGATCTCCGATCTCGTAGTCATCCGCGTTGTAAGTGTTATCGGTCTGCCATTGGACATCCTGTAGAGTGAGGGTCCGCCCCCCATCCTCGACCGTTTTAGGGATATGGTTCGTATCGGCATCCGATAAGTTTGGGTAACTGCGTGTAGCTGTGACTGCCTTACTGCTGGTACCGTATCCGGATACCTCGCTCTTGATGGAATCCAGGTCCAGCATCAAAGTACCAGTATAACCGTCCTCCGTGGTGACTTCCTTTTCCTGAGGCAACAGCTCCAGAAGCGTCTCCAAATCCTTCTTCTCGCTTTCTACTGTTTCACTTTGGGTGATCACCTGCGTCTCATTGCCAATGATGACTTCCCGGAGGATGTCGGTGCATTCATACAGCATCTCGTCCCGTTCAAATGCTTCCATAGGCAATGTGGAAGGGTCCGTATTAGGAGGGAGGTCATAGACTTTTCGAATTTCATTCGCCTGAGTGTCAACAACGATATCCACTGGCAGCATCGCATCGGGTTCTGACAGAGCGGGGGTGTTCGCCGCACTGGCAGGTACTGCCAGAATAGACAGTACCAGCAGTGTGGTCGAAATAAATGCGAGTTTTTTTCTCACGGTAAACTTCCTCCTTCAGATTATGGCGTGTACTGTCCGCCTTGGATCAAAGGTTGCAGGTATGCGACCGCAAAACCCAGGGTGTTCAAAACGAGCCAGGTGACGACAATTCGCTTCAGCCAGCTTGTGGCTTCAGCGACTGCCCTTTCATTGCGTGAGATCATCCGCACCAGTAGGGCAACTGCCGATGCCGTCACTGCGACAATAGTGGATATCCCTACCAGTTCGCCATAGACATCTGCCATGATGCTGGAAAACCTCGTCCACATGGTATCTGCTGCCGCTGCCGGCTGAATAAACAGAACGGCCATGTAGCAGGTGATTGCTACAGCTTGAATCCGCCGCTGCAGCCGGGCGGATGATTTCCCTCCATCATCCAGTTTTTTCTGCTCCTGTGCCATTTGACTACCTCCTCTCTTGTGATATGGGTAGCAGAAAAGCCGCCCCAAAGCGACCAGAGGTAATCGCTTCGTGGCGGCCTTTACTGCCGGGTCCAGTTTTGGACGATATCAGGATACCACATTTACAGTTTCCTTGTCATCCGCACAGACCTTGCCAATTTTCTGCCATTTTTCTGCCATAAACCCTGCCATCACCCCTCCAGCAGAGTTAGAATCTCCAGCCAGGCGTCTAGGCATCCCACGGGCGCTGTCCACAGGCGGATAGAGAGGATGTTGACTGCTTGCTGGCGCAGCCGGTAATAATGCCGCTCTGAGATGTCCAGGCGGTACAGAATGTCTGAATGGGTCAGCTTGTCCGGTGTGATAAAGGTCTGAAAAATGATGTTATACATCAGTTCGCCATTGCCGGGCTTATTTCGCAGGACCGTCAGCGCATCGTTAATTCGGTCCAACAGCAACCGGGATTTCCTGACACTGAGCAGCCGGTGCTCCAGTTTGGCGTTGCCAAGGGCGACCTGGGTGTCCACCACACTGAGCAGCGCATCCAGATCCTTCAGAGGGGTCTCAAGTTCCTCTGCGATCTCGCTGGGGAAGCACTCCAGCGCCCAGACAATATCCCGGTAGTGCTTGAGCATGATCTGTGTGTTGTGATACATATTGCGGCGCATTTCCTGTTCTGCGGCCCGTGCTTTATCGTTTCGGATGCTTGAGTCTTCCACGAGCCCTCTGCGCTCCAGCAGAGAAAGCAACTGTTCAGTCTGTGCAGAACAACCCTGGTTACTTAACTCACCACAAGAGGGTGCCTTCAAATCCGTCATATTCGATTCCTCCATAGTGATCCACGGGTCCTGCTCTTGACAGGACGCCATGGTTGGTTTTGATTTGCTGGCTGGATGAACTAATACCTTGGCAGTCCTCTCTTACATACTCTAAAATCTCACACAGAGAAAAATACGCCCGCGTAATATTAAGGTCCGGATGTGCAACACGGTTTTCTCCGTTTTCTGGAAGAGAAGAGCTTTCCCAATCCGACAACTGAACGGCATGGCTGTACCACGCGACCAGTTTGCAAATGCGCTCATGATTGCTAGCCAGTTCACTGGACGCATTTTTGCCCTGAATGCGTATTTTTTCCAAAATACTTACGACTTGGGCGAGAGATGGTACGACAAAAGGTTCACCTGTAGGATAGGCGGCGTTGAGGACCAGACAGCCGAAAGAACCTGGTAGCTTGTACAGCGGGAAGGCATCCGCATGTTTTTTGAAAAAGCGCCAGACTTTCGTCTTTTCCCATCCCCAGCGACGGCCAAGGGACTCCAAAGTTAAAATGGAGCCATACCGTCCCAGCTGAACAGCAGGCGCCATATGAGAAAACACATTGCTGGGTTCCTGCCAAACTGTGTGGCACCAGAGATCCAGCCATGCGTCCGCCTCATCGAACTGATAATTGCGCTCCAAAAGGCGCTGTGTGATATTTCGAGGCAGGCACAGAAAACCATACCCCTCCGTTGCATAAACGGCTCCGCGGCCCATACAGGGTTCACCAGAGCACTTCACGACCCAGTCTTTTACCTGATAGGTCAGTTTCTTTGTTTTGGCCAGAGCGTAGTCGATATAGTCAAGCTCTGCAAGCCTGTCCATCATTTCCAAGGCCTGCTGACGCCGCTTGAGACCCAGAATGCTCTTGAGGCCGACGATACCACCGGCCCATGTTCCGATGGTGACTTCATTAGTATAGCCACAGTAGACGGCGGTTCCATTTCGGAAAGCAGACCGCGAGGCCAGCCGTGCCCATGCGCCCATAATGCCCTTACCAGGCGGAAGATGATTACGCGGGAGTTTGACCCACTGATATTTCAGCAGACATTTCATTGCGGCGGCCTCCTTCCTAAATAGATTGAAAAAAGCCTCGCCCTGTGCTACACTGAGTCACGAAAGCGAGGCTGATCTTGATGATTTACGCATGTGATAACTGTCATTTCCTGTTTTCTGATTCATCCACCCCGGAAGCCTGTCCTGATTGTGGGAAAAAAGATATCCGTCCGGCAACTCCGGAAGAGCAGACGGAGTTTAAGCTGTATTCCAATGAGAATGTTTGGGTTGAAAAGACGGACTGACTAACTGGATCTGTACTTGCAGGATTAGAATGGCATCCAGTATGAGGCCGTCCCAAAACCGCCCTTAGCCGCTCGATTTGATTTAGTTCGGAGCTATTGCCTATTAAGCCATACCTCTGTGATAGTGCCGCCGTGAATGCCTCTGTAGCGATCACCGCTGTCAAAGCGGGTATCGCTACGGTCGGTTTGTCGACTTCGAATATCCGTTTTGCTGGTAAATTGGAGTTATCATCTCAGTAAAATATCCTGAAAATTCGCACGCACACATTCTCTTTCCTTGTGTGTGAATTTTAATATCTCGAAATTAGTAATTTATCCGCTCCAAGAGTCGAGTGATGCAAAAATTATATTGACGCGGTAAAGTATTGGACATATAATATAAATGTAGTAATTTATCCGCTCCAAGAAATGAATAGATTATTTTTAGTAATGAGGACGCTTGCATGTATGACATTGAGCATTATAAAAAAATATTTGATCAGTATGGCGGTATGATGCGTACAGCTCAACTCGAAGCTGAAAAGGTTTTTTATGTCCGCCGCCAACAGCTCATAGATGATGGGTATATAGAGAAAATCCATCCCGGCTGCTATCAATGGGTAGACCATGAAAATTTCAGTGAGGTCGTTACCATTGGTCAACTCTTTCCTGATGCCATTCTCTGTATGGATACCGCTCTGCGCTATTACGGATACAGTGACCGTACCCCTGGTAATTGGCATCTGGCTGTCAGCAAGGACTCAGGCAAATCACGCTTTAAAATTGACTACCCATTTGTGAAACCGTATTATATGGAACCTGCTGTATTGGAACTTGGCCTGACCTTTGGAGAGATAGATGGACACAGTGTTCGGATTTATGATAAAGACCGTGTTATCTGTGACTGCCTGCGCTACCGCAATAAAATGGACAAAGAGATTTTTAACAAAGCAATCCAAAGCTATGTCAACGATCCAGGTAAAAGTGTACCGAAGCTACTGGAATATGCTGGGCCGCTGAGGATAAGAAAAATCGCAAAAGATTTGATAGGAGTGTGGCTGTGATGGCTGATATCGCTGCATCTGTTCTTGCAAAATTGAAAAATAAGGCCAAGGCTGTGGGTATCAGCTATCAGCAGTGTCTACAGCTTTTCTTCCAAGAGGAGTTTTTGCGCAAGCTGGCAGCATCCCGATATGCCGAAAACTTTGTGCTGAAGGGTGGCCTCTTCATTTATACCCTGACCAACTTTGAGAGCCGAGCCACTGTAGATGTGGACTTTCTTATGCGAGGCCTGAATAACGACCTTGCCCGTATGGACGAAATTATCGCGGAGATTTTGGCTATTCCCACCGGAAATGACTTTGTCTCATTCAAAGCCTCCAAAAGCGAGCCTATTGCTGTGCAGCGTAAGTATCATGGCCTAAGCACTCAGATCATCGGCTACATAAAGAATGTACGAGTTCCTTTTAATGTGGACATTGGTGTTGGTGATGTTATTGTTCCACACCCAGAGCACCGCACCATTCAAACTCAGCTGGACGGCTACGAAAAGCCAGAGATCCTGACCTATTCTCTGGAGAGCACTATTGCCGAAAAGTTCGATGCCATCCTGCAGCGTTTTGAACTAACCGGCCGTATGAAGGACTTCTACGATATCTACTACCTGTCCCGCACCTTCGACTTCGATGGGCTAAAGTTGCAGACGGCGATTTACGAAACGCTCCAGAACCGTGGTACTGCCTATGAAAAAGACAGCTTTGACCGTATTGTGGCTCTCGCTGATGAAGAAGATATGCAGACCAAGTGGCGTTACTTCTTACGAACGCTTAATAAACCAGATGTGCCTTTCCAAGTGATTTTAGATGGAATTCAAGAATTTCTGGAACCTGTTTGGGTGTCTATCATAAATGAAGAAGATTTCATTGGCTGGTGGATGAATGCAAATACTAAGGTGAAGGCATGGAGAAAACATGAAGGAACACACGAAAATTCCCTTTGACTCCTTAGCTCTTTCACATAGAGCTTATGTACTGTCTTCACAAAGAAAATTATAATGTGCGTTGTTTGGGTGTATGCCCAGTATCTCTCTCCTGTTTTTTCGGCAAAAATAAATGCGATAGAACCTGCACCTGTCGTTCGATGTGGTGTCTGTTCTTTCGCATTTATTTTATAAGGTCCGTGGCTGGGCCGAGATAAGATTCCTTCTTGCATATTTGACCAGTTTCCATTATACTGAAACAGGCATCCTACATATGGATGCGCGGAGGTCAGGATTTGTTCTGATCACCTGGTTGTGTAAGGGCAGGGCATCGTTCGTGATGTGTTGTGGGTCTGTCCCACCTGTTTTAGGGCTGATTTTTTTTGTCCCACCTGTCCCACGTATTGTTCCCACCAAGTGTCCCACGTTCTGCTTTTAGACGGGGTGGACTGGGGGATACAGAGTGGATTGAATGGACAAATATTGTGGACAAGACGGAAACTATGGACAGAAAAAATTAGAGAAATGTTTTCCCAACTGCCTCATAACCCGGAGGCCGCAGGTTCAAGTCCTGTCCCCGCAACCATTCAGAATAGCTCCGACTTATTTAAGTCGGAGCTTTTTCATGCCATGCGCCTAAGCTGTCAGCGCGGCCGTCTTTGAAAAGACGGCCGCTTTTTTCGCCCTGCGTCTTGCCGGGCCGCACAGCGGCTGGTATACTTTAGGTAACATAAACGCAGAAAGGGCGGATACATATGGGGAAAATGAAACGAGCGGGGGCGTGGCTGATCACGGCGGCGCTGACAGTGGGGCTGCTGCCGGGCGCGGGCGCGGCGGTGTCGAGCGACAATGCGAAAAGCTACTTAAAAGCGCTGGATAACGCGAAGTCAAGCGCAAATTCCTTTCTCATTGACTTTAACGGAGATGGGAACGACGAGTTGCTGCTCATTTGGCAAGACTATGACAAAAGCGACCGCGATTCCCGTTATTTTGGGTATTCTGTTTGGCAAGGAAGCAAAAAGCTCGTCCAAGTGGATGATATGGCAGAGAAGTACTATGCGGGTTCAGCGGAGACGCCGGGAGACGGAATAAGTTTGGCACATTGTTCTCTTGCGACAAAGGGTAATCAACTGTTCTTTATTGAAGACGTGGGCGAGCGAGATAGCGGAAATCACATTAGAACATACACCGTCCGCAATGGCCAATGGAGTCTTACAGATACTTTTTACAAGTCCATGTGGGCGTTCACGGGCGATCCCAGCAGCAGCATAAACGGTCAAGATGTCGACGAGACCACCTTTGCAAACGCATATTCTGCATACAGCATTAAGCAGGAAATGATGGAAAACGGCCAGTTGGTCTCGCACTCCGTCCGCACCCAGCTTGCAAACGCCGTCGATACCTCGACGGATGGATACGAGGATGTGCTTTCCAGCCTGTCCGCGAGCGAGAAGCAGGCGCTGTTTACCGATCTGCTCGGCTCGATTGAAAATTCCATGATGATGTCTACCCCTTACGATTATCAAACCACTTCCGATGCGGATATTATTTCTGCGCTGGAGTGGTTTCATCTTAATTCGTCTTTCTCCTTTGCAGATTACGGCGGAGATACAGACGGCTGGAGCGGTCATACCGTTTTCAGCCAAGCGGATTTCACCAAGCTGACAAACCAGCTTTTCAACCGCACCATTGATTACAGCAAGTACACGCGCACAGTGCTGCCTGATATAAACGAGATGAAAAGTTTTCTATATCAGGGCAAGTTCTATCTGATGCAGCCGCAAGCCGGATATGTGGGATATGACCGCTACGATGCGCAGCATCTGTACCTGCTTGGCGGAAACAAATACATGGCTTCCTATAAGCACTGGTACGCGATGGAGCAGGACCATGCAGCCGGCGAATACACAGGGGCCTACACCGCCGTCGTAAAAAAGAACGCCGACGGCACATGGACGTTGCTGCGCCTTTATCCCAAAAACTACACCCCCACTGCCGCCGAGCTGGCCGCCTTCGTCCAGCCGAGCAGCTGGGCCAAGGCCGAGGTTGAAGCGGCGCAGGCCGCAGGCCTCGTCCCCGCCCTGACCGGCGACCCGGGCTGGCAGGACAGCGCCACGCGCCTGCAGTTCGCCGAGCTTGCCGTGCAGCTGGCCGAGCAGGCGACGGGCAAAACCCTGTCTCCCGCGCCGTCCTCCACATTTGCGGACACTAAGAGCGTGGCCGTGCTCAAGGCCTATCAGGCGGGCATCGTCAACGGCACTTCGGACACGGCGTTCAGCCCCTATAACAGTCTGACCCGCGAGCAGCTCGCCACTATGCTCTGGCGCGCGGTCTCGTACGTGCAGAAGGAAACCGGCAAAAGCGCGCTCGCGTCCGGCGGCGACCTGTCCGGCTTTTCGGACGCGAACAAGGTCTCCTCGTGGGCCAAGGACGCGGTTTCCGCTCTCGCGCACAACGGCGTCATGAAGGGCACGAGCGCCACACAGCTCTCGCCCGCGGATTCCTGCACGGTCGAGCAGTCCGTGCTGCTTGTCTACCGCACCTTTGAAAAATTGCAGTAAGCAGCACTCCAAAAGGCGGGAGCCATTCCGCCTTATGACAGCGACGCCCGAACGGCCTTTGAAAAACAGGGCTGCCAAAACCATTAAAAAGGCTGATTTCTTATTGAAATCAGCCTTTTCTTCTGCCTGTGTTCTTTTCCGCCGCGCGGCGGTTTTATCCGCGATTTTCCATGCGGCTCCCTCTTGACGAAATCGAACATTTGTTCTATATTATAGATATGGATCTGTCATGTTCCCCGTTAAGGAGGTGGATAATGGAATGCGCAAAATATATGTCGACGTACTGGCCGCATGGACCAAGGAGGGGCGGATCGTGCCCAAGGTCGTCAAGTGGGCGGACGGCTCCAAGTTCCCGATCGACAGTATATTGGACGTGCGTCCGGCGGCGGCGCAGCATGTGGGCGGCGCGGGCACGCGGTACACCGTCCGGATCGGACGGACGCAGAGCTTTCTGTTCCTTGAGGAGGACCGCTGGTTTGTCGAGGGAAAACGATGACAAAAGGGAGAGGCTGATTCCCTTGCGAATCAGCCTCTCCCTTTTGACTTTTACAAAAACAGCTCGTTTTCCAGACGCTGCCCGGCAAGCGGCAGCAGCTTCTGCTCCAGCATGCCGATCAGCGGCGCGGGCAGCGCACGGGCGTGCTGCGGACAAACCGCGACGCACCGCATGCACAAAATACAGCGCGCCGGATCGGTCTCCCGCGGCTTGTCCTTGTCGATGGCCCGCGCCGGACAGTCCCGCGCGCACAAGCCGCATGCCGTACAAGCCTCGGACGCCTGCGGGACGGCGGGCATGCCGCCCCATTCCTTATAAGGCCTGTTCCCCGGCACGGTCACCGGCCCGCCGCCATCCGCGAGCTTGGCGGCGATCCGCCCGCCGAACGCCCGCAGCTGCACCGCGTCCCGCGCGTCCGGCCGGCCCGCCGCCAGCCTGCGCACGATCGAATGCTCGGCAAGCAGCGCGGCGGACGCCTGCACGCAAAATCCCCGCGCCTGCACAATGTCGTTCAGTTCGGCCAGCGCGTCCTCAAACGCGCGGCCGCCATAAACCACGGCGGTTACCGCGCGCGCGCCGCCGCCCCGGCACAGTTCCAGCCGCTCGGCCATCAGCCCGGGCAGCCGCCCGCCGTACACAGGGCCTGCAAACAGCACAAGCTCTTCCGCACCGAACGCATGCGTTTCCGCCCGCGGCAGCGCCAAGTCGATCTCCCGCACCTCGGCCGCAATGCTTTCGGCCAGCAGCAGCGCCGCGCGCCGCGTGCCTCCGGTAGGGCTGAAATGAACAACCGTTATTTTGTCATACATTGCAAACGCATCCTTTCCCGACGTCCCTTACCCGCAGTATAACACCGCGCCGCGGCAGGCGCAATAGACCTTTTGCGGCAGATATTTTCCATACTATACCAAAATCGCATAAAAAAGCATGTTTTTTGCCGTTTCTGCGCGAAATGAGGGCTTGCGCGCGCCGCCTTCCTTCGGTATAATGAATATATTATAATGTTTTAGTAAAACAGAAGGCAAGGGGATCAATATGGCAACTTTAAAAGAACTTGCCGAATACACCGGCTTCTCCATCGCAACGATTTCGCGCGTCCTCAATAACGACCCCACGATGAGCGTCAGCGACGCGACGCGCACCGCTATCCTCGAAGCCGCGGGCAAGCTGCACTACAAAACCACCTTCCGCGCGCGGCGCGCGCGGGCGGGCCGCTCCGCCGTGCGCATTGCCATCGCGGAAATGCTGTCGCCCGCCGAGCAGCTTGCCGATCCCTACTACCTGTATTTGAACAACTACGCCGAGCAGCGCTGCTACGACCGCGGATACAGCGTGGTGCACTTGTCCGAGCAAGCGGGCGCGTACCGCGCGCCCACCTCCGAACCGATCGACGGCGTGCTTGCCATCGGCATCTTTTCCGAAGCGCAGATCGACGCGCTGTCCAAGCTTTCCCGCAATCTGGTGTTTCTCGATTCCGCGCCGGACGAGCTGCGGTACGATTCGATCGTGCTGAATTTCCGGCTGGGCGTCGAGCAGGCGCTCGAGTATCTGCTCGCCCGCGGCCACCGGCACATCGGCTTCCTTGGCCCCGACCGCAAGCTCGATCAGAAAAAGCGCCCCGCGCCCGAGGTACGGCGCCAGTGCTTCATCCGGTATCTGGAGCAAAAGGGCCTGTTCGATCCCGCGCTGCTGTTCGACGTCAAAATGAGCGCGCCGCTGGCGCGCGCCGCACTCACCGAGCGCATCCGCGCGGGCGGCCCGCTGCCCACCGCGCTGCTGGCCGCCAACGAGGAAGCCGCGATCGGCGCGGTCGGCGCGCTGCGCGAAAACGGCCTGCGCGTGCCGGAGGACATGTCGATCATCAGCTTTAACGACACGCCGCTCTCCACACTGACCGATCCGCCGCTGACCAGCGTCAGCACGCATGTGGAATCCATGAGCGCGACGGCGGTCGAGCTGCTCGCGCGGCGCGTCGGCGCGCCCAATACGGTGCCGCTCAAAATCGTCGTCCCTCCCACGCTGAGCGAGCGCGAAAGCGTCTACGCCCCCATCCGCTGAACCAAGGCGGCCGGTCAAACGACCGGCCGCCTTTTTTTGACAAAGAAGCCTTTCGTATTTTGTATATATTTTTAGTAAAACTACGCTTGAAGTTTTACTAAAACCGCGATATACTAAAAGAAACAAACGGGATGCGTCTGCCGTCCCGCATGATATTTGAGGGAGATGAAACGGTTGAAAGATCAAACGACGCTGCGCCGCGATCTGGAAAGCGGCGCACTTGACGCGCGGCTGACCGCGCTCTGCGGCTGTACCGGCGCGGCGCTTGCCGAAAAGCGCGGCCGGCTGTTCCGCCTGCTCGAAGCCTACGGCGCCGCCTTCGGAACGGGCGGCGCGGCCGGCCTGTTTTCCGGCCCGGGCCGCACGGAAATGGGCGGCAACCACACTGACCACCAGCACGGCTGCGTGCTCGCCGCCGCGATTGATCTGGACGCGCTGGCCTGCGCCGGCCCGAACGGCTCGAACACCGTGCGCATCCTGTCCGCGGGCTATCCGGACATCGCGGTCGACTTATCCGGCCGCGCCCCGGTCGAGGCGGAAAAAGAGACCTCCGCCGCGCTGGTGCGCGGCATCGCGGCGCGGTTTGCCGAGCTCGGCTATCCGGTGGGCGGCTTCAACGCCTGCGTCGACTCCACTGTGCTCGGCGGCTCGGGCCTGTCCTCCTCGGCGGCTTACGAGGTGCTGATCGGTATAATCATCAACCACCTGTTCTGCGGCGACGAGGTCACGCTGGTGCAGATCGCCCAGATCGGCCAGTACGCCGAAAACGTCTATTTCGGCAAGCCCTGCGGGCTGATGGACCAGCTCGCCAGCGCGGTCGGCGGCATTGTGTCGATCGACTTTCAAAACCCCGACGAGCCAGCCGTGCACAAGCTCGATTATGACCTGTCCGGCTCGGGTTACGCCCTGTGCATCATCGACTCGGGCGCCGACCACGCCGATCTGACCGCTGAATACGCCGCCATTCCCGCCGAAATGGGCGCGGCCGCCCGCTGCTTCGGCAAAGAGGTGCTGCGCGATGTGGACTACCACGAATTTTGGGACGGCATCCCCAAGGTGCGCGCTGCGGCGGGCGACCGCGCGGTGCTGCGCGCCGTCCATTTTTTCATCGACAACTATTACGCGCAGAAGGAAGCGCAGGCGCTGGAAAAGGACAACTTCACCGGTTTCCTCACAATGGCGGACAAATCCGGCCGCTCGTCCTCCACGCTGCTGCAAAACCTGTACTGCACCGCGCAGCCGCAGGCGCAGGCGGTCAACATCGCGCTGACCGCGGCGCAGCATCTGCTGGCGGGCGACGGCGCGGCGCGCGTCCACGGCGGCGGCTTCGCGGGCACGGTGCAGGCCTATGTGCCGAACGGCAGGATCGACGCCTTCCGCGCGGGCATGGAGGCCATTCTGGGCGAGGGCTGCTGCCACTTCCTGCGGATCCGTCCGGAGGGGGGAGCGGTGATCGTATAGGGGGGCATCCATGCCCCCTATATACGCCGTAAGGCGCCGCCGGCGCTTTACGGCGATACCCCCGGACGCGGCCCAAGGCCGCTGGAGTCGGGGTATCGAAAAGCCCGGCGAAGCTGGGCTTTTCGATGGAAACGGCAGAGCCGTTTCCAATTATATGCGCGCGAAGCGCGCGTCGCCTGCGGGCGGGCCAAAAGCTCGCCGCACTGAACGCGCGGCTGCTTTGCGGAGCGCGCGCAAAGCGCGCGATTTTAATAGGGAATGGCGGTAATACCGCCATTCCCATCAAAAGTGCGAGCTTTGCCCGTGCTTTTGATTCAAACCGGCTTCAAGTGTGCCCGCAGGGCGTGCGCAGAAGCCGGAAACCTTCGATTGGAACCGTGGTTCCAATCGAGATGTCTTTTAGGAGGTTCTGCAATGGCAATTTTGGTACTGGGCGGGGCGGGCTACATCGGCTCGCACACGGCGCACGCGCTGGTCGCGGCGGGACGCGACGTGGTCGTGGCCGACAATCTGGAAACCGGCTTCCGCGCGGCGGTGCCCGCGAAAGCGCGCTTTTACGAGGGCGACATCCGCGACCGCGCGTTCTGCGACAAGGTGTTCGATTCCGAGCAGATCGAGGGCGTTATCCACTTCGCCGCCAACAGTCAGGTCGGCGAGAGCATGGTAACCCCCCTGAAATATTACGACAACAACCTGTGCGGCACCAAAACGCTGCTTGAGAGCATGGTGGCGCACGATGTGCTCAAGATCGTGTTCTCCTCGACCGCCGCGACCTACGGCGAGCCGGAGCGCGTGCCGATCATGGAGACCGACCGGACCGAGCCGACCAACTGCTATGGCGAGACCAAGCTTTCGATGGAGAAGATGATGAAGTGGGTGTCCTGCGCGCACGGGCTGCGCTTTGTCGCCCTGCGCTACTTCAACGCCTGCGGCGCAATGCCCGACGGCTCGATCGGCGAGGCGCACAACCCCGAAACCCATCTGATCCCGCTCATCCTGCAAGTGCCGAACGGCCAGCGCGAAGCCATCTCGATTTTTGGCGACGATTATCCCACGCCCGACGGCACCTGCATCCGCGACTACATCCACGTGTGCGATCTGGCGCAGGCGCACATCCTCGCGCTCGACTACCTGCTGGCGGGCGGCGAAAACAACGTGTTCAATCTGGGCAACGGCGTGGGCTTCTCGGTCAAGGAAGTGGTCGAGGAAACGCGCCGCGTGACCGGCCACCCGATCCCCGCCAAGATTGAGGCGCGCCGCGCGGGCGACCCCGCCCAGCTCATTGCGTCGAGCGACAAGGCTAAAACCGTGCTCGGCTGGAAGCCCGAATACGACGACCTGCACACCATCATCCAGACCGCGTGGGACTGGCACAAAAGCCACCCGCACGGCTTTGAAGCGTAAGGAGGCGGCGCTATGATCGACAACGCTGTCGCCAAGCTCGTCCGCTACGCGGAGGAAAAGGGGCTGATTCAGCCCGAGGATCACGTCTGGGCGGTCAACACCCTGCTGGACGCGCTGCGGCTCGACTCCTACGAGGAGCAGCCGCTGGACGGCTCCCCCATCGACCTGCCCGCCGTGCTGACCGAGCTGATGGACGACGCGCACGCGCGCGGCGTGCTCGCAAACGACTCGGTCGTCTACCGCGACCTGTTCGACACCGCGCTGATGGGCCGGCTGACCCCGCCGCCGCGTGAGGTAATTGCAAAGTTCCGCGCGCTGTACGCCGAATACCCGCGCAAGGCGACCGACTGGTACTACAAATTCAGTCAGGATACCAACTACATCCGCCGAGACCGCATCGCCAAGGACATGCAGTGGAAGGCGCCGACCAAGTACGGCGAGCTGGATATCACGATCAACCTGTCCAAGCCGGAAAAGGACCCCAAGGCCATCGCCGCCGCGCGAGACCTGCCCGCCTCGGCCTATCCGAAGTGCCAGCTCTGCCGCGAAAACGAGGGCTACGCCGGGCGCTTGAACCACCCCGCGCGGCAGAACCACCGCGTCGTTCCCGTCACGGTGGACGGCAAGCCGTGGTTTTTGCAGTATTCGCCCTATGTCTACTATAACGAGCACTGCATCGTTTTTAACGCCGCGCACACGCCGATGAAGATCGACCGCGCGTGCTTCCGCAAGCTTTTGGACTTCATTTCGCAGTTCCCGCATTATTTCGTCGGCTCGAACGCCGACCTGCCCATCGTCGGCGGGTCGATTCTGGCGCACGACCATTTTCAGGGCGGGCATTACGAATTTGCGATGGCCAAGGCCCCGGTCGAAACGCCGCTCGCCTTCCCCGGCTTTGACGATATCCGCGCGGGCGTCGTCAAGTGGCCGATGTCGGTTCTCCGGCTGACGGGCGCGGACAAGGAACGCCTTGTCGCGCTGGCGGACAAAATCCTGACCGCATGGCGCGGCTATACGGACGAGGCTGCGATGATTTTCGCCGAGACCGACGGCGTGCCGCACAACACCATCACGCCGATCGCCCGGCGGCGCGGGGAAGATTTCGAGCTCGACCTTGTGCTGCGCAACAACCTGACCACGCCCGAGCACCCGCTCGGCCTGTACCACCCGCACGCCGAGCTGCACCACATCAAGAAGGAGAACATCGGCCTGATCGAGGTCATGGGTCTTGCCGTGCTGCCCGCGCGGCTGAAAACCGAGCTGGCCGCCGTGGCGGACGCGCTCGTTACAGGGCGCGACCTGCGCGCCGACGAGCTTACCGCCTCCCACGCGGACTGGGCGGAGGGCTTTGCCCCGCGCTATACGATCACGGCGGAAAACGTCATGGACGTCCTTCAAAAAGAGGTCGGCCTCGTGTTCGCCATGGTTTTGGAGCACGCGGGCGTGTTTGAGCGCACTGAGGACGGCAAGGCCGCCCTGCTGCGGTTTACGGAAAGCGTTGGGTGACGGCATGAACATCGTTTGCACCCCCTTCGGCAAAACGGCGGACGGGCGGCCGGTCGACCGCTACACCCTTACGGACGGCCGCTGCTCGGCCTCCATCCTGACGCTGGGCGGCATCATCCAGTCGCTTATCGTGCCCGACCGGAACGGCAGGCCGACCGATATCGTGCTCGGCTTCGACACGGTCGCCGCCTACGAGTCGCAGACCTGCTATATCGGCGCGCTGCTTGGCCGGTGCGCCAACCGCATCGCGGGCGGGCGGGTCGCGCTGGGCGGGCGGGAGATCCGCCTTGCGTGCAACGACCACGGCGCGTGTCACCTGCACGGCGGCGAGACCGGCTTTGACAAGCGTATCTGGTCGGCCTCGGTCGCAAACGGCGGCCTGACCCTGCGCTACGACAGCCCCGCGGGCGAGGAGCACTACCCCGGCAATCTGCGCGCGTCCGTCACCTACCGGCTGGAGGACGGCGCGCTGTCCCTCGAATACCGGGCGGAGACCGACGCGGATACGCTGTGCAACCTGTCAAACCACGCCTATTTCAACCTCGGCGGGCATGCCTCGGGCGAGGTCGGCGAGCAGACGGTCTGCATCCCCGCCGACCACTTCACGCCGATCGGCAAAAACAGCGCGCCGACGGGCGAGGTCGCCTCGGTCGAGGGCACGCCGCTCGACCTGCGCCGTTTTACGCCGCTCGGCGCGCATTGGGACGATAAATTCCCCCAGCTCCGCCGCGCGGGCGGCTACGACCACAACTATATCATCGGCGGCGACGGCCTGCGGCCCTTCGCGCTGGCCGAATGCGCCCAAACCGGCATCACGCTGTCGGTCGAGTCCGATATGCCGGGCATGCAGCTTTACTCGGGCAACTATTTGGACGCGAACCTGCCGCGCGGCAAGGGCGGCGTCCAATACGGGCGGCGGCACGGCTTCTGTCTGGAAACGCAGTTCTGGCCGAACGCGCCTGCTTTTCCCCACTTTCCGCAGCCCGTGCTGCGCGCGGGCGAAAGCTGCCGTCACTTTACCAACTTCCATTTCTCTCTCCATCCATAACCGCGGGCGGAAACCGCCGGGACAGGGGCTTTGCCCGCTTCCCGGCGGTTTTCCTATGGACAAATCCGAGCAAAATCGTTACACTGGAAACAGACAGAAACGCAAGGGGGCATTATCATGTACACTGTGGTCGTTGCCGACGACGAGCCCGAGCTGCGCCGCTCGCTGATCGAGCGCACGCCTTGGGAGGAATGCGGCTTTCGGGTGGCGGGCGAGGCGGAAAACGGCGCGGAGGCGCTCGATCTGGTGGAAAAGCTCGAACCCGACCTGCTGCTGACCGATATCCGCATGCCCTTTTTATCCGGCATCGCACTGGCGCGCGCCGTGCGCGAGATCCGCCCGGCCACGCACATTGCGTTTCTCAGCGGATACGACGATTTCACCTACGCCCAGCAGGCGATCCAATACAATATCATCAGCTATATGCTCAAGCCCATTTCGTCGGACGAGCTGAAAAAAGAGCTTTGTGTGATTAGAGACAAAATTTCCCTGCGCTATCAGGAGATAGCGCAGGGACGCACCGGGCGGCTGCGTCCGCACGATTTTTTGATGCCGCTGCTGCTCGGCGCGGATTCCCCGCTGGCGGGCGAAGCGCTTGAGCGGGACCTGCACGCGCAGGCCGTCGAATGCGGCCTGCTCAAAGACGAGGACGACCGTCCGCAGTATGTCGTGCTGGCCACGGTGATCACCGACCAAAGCGGCGCGCCCGTCACCACCCGCGCGCAGGTGCGCGCGGTCGAGCTGGTTCTGGAAAAGTACCTGCGCGCTTCCTGCTGCTTTATCGGCTCGCGCGTCGTCGCGCTCGCCGCGGCGAGCGAAGCTGAGCTTGTCAAATACCTGCACATCGCCGTCAGCGAGATCGTCCAGTCGATCGAGCGCGTCATCGGCGCGAAATGCACGGTCGGCGTCAGCCGCGAAACGGACGCGCTTTCGGCCTGCCACACGGCCTACCGGGAGGCGGTCGGCGCACTCGCCTACACGGCCGCGCAGGGCGCGGACGAAACGCGCTTTATCGCCGATCTGGAAACCGGCCGCACCATTCGTTCGGATTATTCGGATACCGCCGTGCAGCTCGAAAGCGTGATCAAGGGCGGCAGCCGCCGTCAGGTGGAGGAATACCTGCATGGGCTGTTCGACCGCCTGCGCACCGACCCCCGCTCGTCGCTCGAAACCGATCTGATGATGGTGCAGCTGCTCGGCGCGATCTGCCGCTCGGCGGGCGCGGTGGTCAACCCCGAAACGGCGGATGAATTGTGGCGCGCTTCCCCGCTCGCCAGCCTGTCCTTCTCCTACCGCTCGCTTGACGAGCTGCGCGGCCGAATGACCGATTTCTGCCTGCGGGTGCACGAGGCTATCTCCCTGCAATGCCGCGAAAGCGGCGAAATGCTGTGCGACCAAGCGCTCGGCATGGTCCGCACCCAGTACGGAGACGAAAGCCTGTCGCTCGCCTCGATCAGCGAAGCGCTGCACATCAGCCCCAATTACCTGTCCGCGCTCATCCGCAAGAATACGGGCGACACGTTCATCAACCTGCTCACCGCCCAGCGGCTGGACTCCGCCAAGGAGCTTTTGCAGTGCACCTCGCTCAAGGTGATGGAGATTGCTTCCAAATGCGGCTATTCCGACCAGCACTATTTCAGCTACTGCTTCAAAAAACGGTTCGGCGTTTCGCCGCTCGCCCTGCGGCGGCAGCAAAGCGCGGAGGACGGCGCATGAATAAAAATAAAGCCGCCCCGCTTTCACTGTCCAGCCTGATGGTGCTGCTGGTCAGCGGCGTGGCCGTCGTCATTGTCGCGCTGTCCACGCTGATTTACACCACGCTGTACGCAAACGCGCTGCGCTCGAACGCGGCGACCAGCTCGGAGCAGTCCGTCTCGCAGGCCGCGGGCGCGATCGCCGACTACACCGCCGACACCGGCGCGCTGATCCGCCGCATCATCATCGAGCTGCAAAGCCCCGCCGGCGCGGACACGCTTTCCGACACCTTTTCCACCATGGTGCAGATGCGCGACGACCTGACCAGCATCTGCGTATATACACTCGACGGCGCGCCGCTCACCTGCTGGACCACCGGGCGCACCCGCAAGCCGCAGGCGGGCAGACTGCCGCTCGACGGGGTCGAATCCGACTCGTCCGGCCTGTACTACACCCCGCCCCACGTGCAGAACCTTTATACCGACTATTACCCGTGGGTCGTCACAGTTGCGCGGCCCGTACCGCTCGAGCGGTACGGCCGCGAGGTCTATGTGTCGATCGACCTGCAGTTCTCGTCCATCGCCGGCTATATGGACGCGGTCGGCATCGGCCAGCACGGATACAGCTTTATCATCGACAGCGAGGGCCGGCTGATCTACCACCCGCAGCAGCAGCTGATCTACGCGGGCCTGAAAAGCGAGGACACCGCCCCGCTCGCCGCGCTTGCCGACGGGGTGCACGCGGAGGACGACATCCTCCGGGTGATCAAATCCCTGCCGCAGGGCGGCTGGCGCATCGTCGGCGTGAGCTTTCTGGACGAGCTGGTCCGCCAGCCCCAGCGGGCCGCCCTGCTCACGCTGCTTGCCGCCATACCGGCCGCGCTGCTCGTCCTGCTTGCCGTGGCGGTGCTGATCGCCCGGCTGGTTTCCCGGCCCATCCACCGTTTGGTCGACGAAATGCACGGCTTTGAGGACGCCGCCGCCGATTTCGTCTACACCCCGGTCGCCGGCATCAGCGAGATCAGCGTGCTGTCCGACTCGTTCGGGCACATGGTCGGCCGCATTCAGACGCTGATGGACGAGGTGAAAAACGAGGAGGAAACGCTGCGGAAAACCGAGCTGAAGGCCCTGCAGGCGCAGATCAACCCGCATTTCCTGTACAACACGCTCGACTCGATCCAGTGGATGTGCGAGGTCGGCCGCACGGACGACGCGGTCAAAATGGTCAGCGCGCTCGCGCGGCTGTTCCGCATCAGCATTTCGCGCGGCGAGGACCTGATCCCCATCCGCAAAGAGCTGGAACACGCCGAATGCTATCTGATCATCCAGAAATTCCGGTACAAAGACCAGTTCTCCTACCGGTTCGAGATCGACGATTCCATTCTTGACTGCCCGTGCAGCAAAATCACCCTGCAGCCCATCATCGAGAACGCGATCCTGCACGGCTTCGGGGAGTTTGTCGACGACGGCAAAATCGTCATTTCGGCCAAGCCGGACGGCGGCGACGTTGTGCTGACCGTGACCGACAACGGCGTCGGCATGGACGAGGGCCAGTGCCGCGCCATCCTGTCGCACGACAAGGCGGAGCCGGGCGGCATCGGCATCAAAAACGTGAACGACCGCATCCGCATTTACTTTGGCGCGCCGTACGGCCTGTCCATCGAAAGCGAGCCCGATCAGGGCACGCGCGTCGTCATCCGCCTGCCGCAGTCTGGAGGGAACAGCCATGAAGCTTCGTAACCTGTTGTGCGGCGCGCTCGCGCCGCTTGTGCTGCTCTCCGGCTGCGCCCTCACGGGCGGCAGCATGCAGACGACCAAGCCCTATGTCGCCGTCATCACCAAATCGACCAGCTCCTCCTTCTGGAAATCGGTTGAGGCCGGCGCGAACGCCGCCGCAAGCGAATACAACCTCGACTTCACGTTTGAAGGCCCCGCGAGCGAGGAGGATTGGGAGGCGCAGAACGTGCTTGTTGAAAACGCAATCCAAAACGGCGCGAAGGCCATTGTGCTGTCCGCGATCGACTATACGGCCTCGTCCGAAATCGTCGATCGAGCGGCAGAGCAGGGTATTGTCATCATCGTGATCGACTCCGATATCGACTCCGAGCGGGTCGCCGTGCGCATCGGCACGGACAACTACAATGCCGGCCGACAGTCCGCGTACGCGCTGCTCGACGCCGACGAGACGCATTTTTATATCGGCATGGTCGGCTTCGACGTGCACAGCGAAAACGGGCAGGCGCGCGAGCGCGGCTTCGAGAACGCCGCCGCCGAGGACGCGCGGGCCGAAATCGTCGAAAAGATCAACTGCGCCTCCAAATCCGAAACCGTGCAGGCCGAGACCCGCAAGCTGCTGCGCCGCCATCCGGAAATCAACGCCATCGTCACCTTTAACGAGCTGACCACGCTGGGCGTCGGCCACGCGATCGAGGAGCTGGAACGCAAGGACAGCGTGCGCGTTGTCGGCTTCGACAACAACGTGGTGTCCGTCGGCATGCTGGAAACGGGCGAAATCGACGCGCTGATCGTGCAGAACCCGTTCGCCATGGGCTATCTCGGTTTGGAAACCGCCGCGCAGATGCTCGGCGGCAAAGCGCCCGCCTCCGACCGTATCGACACGGAGGTGCGCGCGATCGATCAAGCGGCCATGTACACCGAGCAAAACCAGAAGTTTTTATTCAGCTTTACAGAAAACCAATAGTTTGAATTGTATACTTTGCGCAAAGGACGTTGTATTTTATAACGTCCTTTGTTCTTTTTCAGTAAAAATCCTAACTTTATCAGTAAACGATTCTATTTTATTTACCCCTTTTTACTTATATAATAAGACCATAGCAAAGGCCAAGAGGCCAATCGAGAAGAGAAGAGTAAGAAGGCATCATGAGGAGGTAATTTTCCATGAACATGAAGAGATTTTTAGCAGCCGGTTTGGCAACCACGATGGCATTCTCGCTGGCAGCCTGCGGCGGCGACAAGACGCCTGCGGCCGGCGGTGACGGCGGCGACAGCGGCGCGGCGAAGAACGATCTGGCTGTCGGCGTTATGTATTACAACTACGCGGATACCTACATCGCCACCGTGCGCGGCGTGCTGTCGAGCAAGCTCGACGAGCTGGGCATCAAGCACGACGATCAGGACGGCAACAACAACCAGACCACCCAGACCGAGCAGGTGCAGAACGCGGTCACCATGGGCACGCAGATGCTGATCGTCAATCTAGTCAACACCGCGTCCGACGACGCGGCCAACGGCATCATCGACAAGGCCAAGACCGGCGACCTGCCGATCCTGTTCTTTAACCGCGAGGTTTCCGACGCTGTCGTCAAGGGCTACGACAAGGCTGCTTTCGTCGGCACCAACGCCCCCGAGGCCGGCCACATGCAGGGCGAAATGATCGGCGATTATCTGCTGGAAAACTACGATAAGTACGATTTGAACGGCGACGGCAAAATCACCTACGTCCTGTTCAAGGGCGAGCAGGGCAACGCCGAGGCCGAGGCCCGCAGCCAGTACGCGGTGGAAGACGCGAACGCCAAGCTGGTTGCCGCCGGCAAGCCGGAGCTTGAATTCTACGACGCGAAGAACGACGCCAAGTATCTGGTCGACCAGAAGGGCGCTTGGTCCTCCGCGGCGGCGCAGGAATACATGACCACCATCCTGTCCGAATACAACGACGCCAACAACAACATGGTCGAGCTGGTCATCTGCAACAACGACGGCATGGCCGAAGGCGCGATCACCGCGCTGAACACCTCGGGCTACAACGACGGCGGCGAAAAGGCCGTTCCGGTATTCGGCGTTGACGCCACCCCCGCCGCGGTCTCTCTGATCGCCGACAAGAAAATGGCCGGCACCATCAAGCAGGACGCCGAAGGCATGGCGCAGTGCATCGCCGACATGACCTCGAACGTCGCGGCCGGCAAGGATATGATGGACGGCATCGCCGACAAGTACAGAGTCGACGAAGGCGTTAACAAGGTTCGTATCCCCTACCAGATCTACCTCGGCGAATAATCCAGCCGGTTCAGGCAAGCATCCGCACAAGCAACGGCCGCTACCGCGCACAAGCGGCGGCGGCCGTTTTTTCCGAAAAAACACAGGGGGAGGAGCTTATATATGGCAAACGACGTTTTGCTGCAGATGACAGGCATCTGCAAGCAATTTCCCGGCGTCAAAGCGCTCGACGGCGTTTCCTTGACCCTCCGGCGCGGCACAGTGCACGCGCTGATGGGTGAAAACGGCGCGGGCAAATCCACGCTGATGAAGTGCCTGTTCGGCATTTATGAGAAAAACAGCGGCACCATCGAGCTGGAAGGCAAGGAGATCAACTTTAAAACCTCCAAGGAGGCGCTCGAGCACGGCGTGGCAATGGTGCATCAGGAGCTGAACCAAGCGCTCAAGCGCACGGTTATGGAAAACCTGTGGCTGGGCCGCTATCCGCTGAAGTTCGCAAACCTGATCGACGACAAAAAAATGTACAAGGATTCGGTGGCGCTGTTTGAAAAGCTCGGCGTCAAGGTCAATCCTTATACGATCATGAGCAAAATGCCGGTTTCGCAGCGCCAGATGGTCGAGATCGCCAAGGCGGTCTCGTACGACGCCAAGGTCATCGTATTCGACGAACCGACCTCCTCGCTGACCGAAACCGAGGTCGAGCACCTGTTCCGCATCATCAATATGCTGCGCGATCAGGGCTGCGGCATCATTTACATTTCGCACAAGATGGAGGAAATTCTCCGCATTTCGGACGACGTCACCATCATGCGCGACGGCCAGTGGATTGCGACCGAGCCGGCCGCAGAGCTGACCATGGATAAAATCATCAAGCTGATGGTCGGCCGCGAGCTGACCAACCGTTTCCCGCCCAAAACCAACGAGCCCGGCGAGGTCGCGCTTGAGGTCGAGGGACTGACGGCAATGTATTCGCACGTCAAGGACGTTTCCTTCCAGCTGAAAAAGGGCGAGATTCTCGGCATCGCAGGCTTGGACGGCTCGGGCCGCACCGAGGTGCTGGAAAACATCTTCGGCATCGCAACCCGCAAATCGGGCACCATCCGGCTCGACGGCAAAGAGGTGTCCAACCGCCGCGCGACCGAATCCATCAAAAACGGCTTCGCGCTGCTGACCGAGGAGCGCCGCGCGACCGGCATCTTCGGCATTCTGAACATCCGTGAAAACACCGTTATTTCCAGCCTGAAAAAGTACATGAAGCACGGCGTGCTGAACGATAAGGAAATGAAAAAGGACACCGATTGGTCGATTCAGGCCATGCGCATCAAAACCCCGACGCAGGAAACCAAAATCCGCTCGCTGTCCGGCGGCAACCAGCAGAAGGTGATTCTGGGCCGCTGGCTGCTGACCGATCCCGAGGTGCTTCTGCTCGACGAGCCGACCCGCGGCATCGACGTCGGCGCGAAATATGAGATTTATCAGCTGATTATTGATCTGGCCAACCGCGGCAAGGCGGTCATCATGGTTTCCTCCGAAATGCCCGAGCTGCTCGGCGTGTGCGACCGCATTCTGGTCATGTCGGGCGGACGGCTTGCGGGCGAAGTGGACGCGAAGTCCGCCTCTCAGGAAGAAATTATGACGCTTGCCGCCAAGTATGCGTAAGGGGAGGAAAAGAATATGGGCAAACTGAACTTCAAACAAAAATACGGCGATTACAAAGCGCTCAGCGCCGCCGATAAAGGCACCTTCTGGAAGGAATGGCTGATCAGCAATTCGCTGTATATTTTTCTGATCGTAGCGGCGATCGGCATTTTCATCTACAACCACCGTTTCTTCGGCATTCCGTCCGTTGTCAACATGCTTTCGCTGACGGCGGCCAACCTGCCGATCGCAATGGGCATCGCCGGCACGATCGTGCTGACCGGCACCGACCTGTCGGCCGGCCGCGTGGTCGGCCTGACGGCCTGTATCTCGGCCGCGCTTCTGCAGGCCGCCGATTACCCGAGCAAAATGTTTCCCGACCTGCCGCAGTTCCATCCGGCCGTGATGATTCTGGGCACGCTGGTGCTCGTCATGCTCGTCGGCGCGCTGGTCGGTCTGGTCAACGGCTTTTCGGTGGCAAAATTCGGCCTGCATCCGTTCATCGTCACTCTGGCAACCCAGCTCATCGTATACGGCTGCGTGCTGCTGTTCACCAATTTAAACGGCAACTCGGGCGCGCCGATCTCCGGCCTGTCCGAGCCGTATAAGCAGGTCGTCAACGGCTCGATCCTCAAGATCAAGAACACGCCGATCCCGAACTTCGTCTGGTACGCGCTGGTCATTGCGATTATCATGTGGTTCATCTGGAACAAGACCCGCTTCGGCAAAAACATGTTTGCCTGCGGCTCCAACCCGGAGGCGGCCAATGTTTCGGGTGTCAACGTCGCCAAAAACACGATGATGGTCTTTATTCTCGCGGGCGTTATGTACTCGATCACCGGCTTTATCGAGGCGGCGCGCATCGGCTCCAACAGCCCGGCGACCGGCACCAACTATGAGCTGGACGCCATCGCGGCCTGCGTCATCGGCGGCGTATCGTTTGTCGGCGGCATCGGCTCGATCAGCGGCATCATCGTCGGCGTGCTGCTGCTCCGCATCATCTTCGTCGGCCTGACGTTCCTGTCGATCAATCCGAACATGCAGTACATCATCAAGGGCCTGATCATCCTGATCGCCTGCGCAATCGACATGCGCAAGTATCTGGCCCGTAAATAAGCTTATATCGGGGGATATAGAAAAAAGGCCTTCCGGCAGCAGCCGGAAGGCCTTTTTTACACATGCGGCTTGGG
This sequence comes from Eubacteriales bacterium, assembly GCA_030524205.1. Taxonomy (GTDB): domain Bacteria; phylum Bacillota; class Clostridia; order Oscillospirales; family Butyricicoccaceae; genus Agathobaculum. The sequence goes on along the minus strand of JAUNGZ010000002.1, from coordinate 101,616 downwards.
GTTTTCCCGTTTTGCGAAAGCCGGGGCTTTCGGCGCGGGGCAAGCTGTGGTATACTGGGAATACTATTTGACGGCGCTCCCCCCTTTCCGCCGTCCGGGAGGTTTTACTACGGGATTTTTTGAACGCTCGGCCACGCCGAATCCGGCGGCATTCCCCATGCTCGGCGCGGCGCATATTCTGCTGCTTCTGCTCGCCGCGCTGGGCATTGTTTTTTTACTGCACATTGTGCACGCTCTGCCGCCCGCGCGGGCGCGGCGGACGGTCTGCGCCGCGGCCCTGCTTGTGCCGGCGCTCGAGCTGACGCATTCGGTCTGGCTCTGGGCGACCGGCGTCAGCCATTTGGTGCAGCTTCTTCCGCTGCACCTGTGCGGCATCCAAAGCCTGTTTATCCCGCTCGCGGTGTTCACCCGCCGCACCTGCTTTCAGGACTTTGTCTACGCCACCTCGCTGCTCGGCGGCGTGTTCGGCATCCTGTTTCCGGCGGGCGTGGCGGACTATTATCCGGTGCTGTCTTTTCAGACGATCCAGACCGTACTGCTGCACATGCTGCTGATTTTCGTGCCGCTCGCGCTGATCCGCACGGGCGAGCACCTGCCCAGCCTGCACCGCTTTCCCCGCGTGCTGTGCATTTTTTTTGCCGTCGCGCTGGTCGTCGGCACGGTCGACCGGATTTTTGGGGAAAACTATATGTTCCTGTACGAAGCGCCCGCCGGCACCCCGCTCGTTTGGGTGTTTGGCACCTTCGGCCGGCCGGTTTACCTGATCGTCACATTCCTGCTGCTGGCAGGCGCCAGCCTGCTCATCCACCTGCCCTTCGCCCTGCGGCAAAGGCAGGTCGAGCGGGCGGTGCGGCAGCGCGCATAGCCCACCGCAAGAAGGCCGAATCCAAAAGGATTCGGCCTTCTTGCATTTTTCTGCGCGGCTTTCCCGCGCCTCTCGGCATACGCACCGCCGGCATGCTTGAAGGCGCGCGGCCCGGCCAACCGTCAGCGCTGTTTTTTCACCGTAAAAAGCGCCGGCTTTCCATTTACGACGCGGAACAGCCGCGCGGTGCGAAGGCCGTCCCCCGTTCCGTCGGTAAAATCGAAGGTGCCGCCGATGCCCTTATAATTGTCGATGGATAACAGGGCGGCCAAGACGTCGTCGCTCTCCAAGCTGTCGGCGCGGTTCATGGCCTCCGCAAGGATCATAAGCGCGTCGTAGCCCCGGTACGCGGTCTCCGCGACGGGCATGGTCCCGTAGCGCCGGATAAATTTGATCAGAAAGCTTCGTTCCTCCGACGTTACCGCCTCCAGCGGCGCATCCGGAATCGAATTGCCGCAGGCGTACACCAGCCCCTCCGCCGCAGTTCCGGCGGCTCTGCGCACCTCGCTGTTGGCGAAGCTCTCCGGCGCGTACACCTCGCCCTGAAAGCCCGCCTGCCGCAGCTGGCGCAGCTGCAGCGCCGCGTTTTCGCTGCTGGTATACAAAACCAGCGAGTCGACGTTCATGTACATCAGCCCGGTGAAAACCTGCGTGTAATCCACTTGGTCGATCTTGTGGCTTTTCATCCAAACCAGCTCCATCTCCGGCTGTTCGGCGATCAGGCTTACCATATGCTCCGCGCCGCTTTCCGCGTATTCCGTATCGGAATAAAAAATACCGATGCGCCGTCCCCCCTGCCGTTCCATGGCGCTCAGCAGCAGTTCATCAAAGTATTTGGAGTTGGCAACCGCACGGAACAGGTACTTTTTCCCTACGTCGGTCCAAATGTAGCTGGTTCCCAGCCCAATTTGCAGGATATGGGCCTGTTCGGTCAGTTGAGAGGTCTGGATGATGTTCCCGCTCGTATGCGAACCGATAATCGCGTCCACCCGGTCCTCTTCTATCATTTTTTGCACCGCGCTGACCGCGGCCTGCCCGCTCGTCTGGTCGTCATACTCGATCAGGCGGATTTCTTTCCCTTTGATCCCGCCGCTGCTGTTGACGTCTTCCACCGCCAGCCGAATGCCCTGCTGCCCCATGCCGCCAAGCTGGGAGGCATACCCGGTTAAGGAAGCGTACACGCCGATCTTGATATACGGCGTATCCTCCCGCGCCTGCCTGACCGAAACCGTGGGCAGTCTGCCCGCGGCCTGCTGCCGCGTGTGACGGATCGCCGCAGGAATCAAAAGCAGCAGCGCCAGCACGCAGACCGCGGCGGCTCTTTTTAATTGCGCATGCATCATATGCCCACCCTGCTTTTCTCTTTTCCGCAACTGTTGTACTTTCATCATAAGGGAATCCGCCTTTCGGATGTAGCAGGTTGTTTTGCTTTATTAGCACTATTTTTTGTTTTTGCTTTTTCCTTTGCGAACAGCCGGCCACGCTTGTTATAATGGAGAAAATGTTTCATTTTGGGGGCCGTCATGCGTATTCGCTTTTCCATGCAGCAGTTATCCCTGCGCCAGAAGCTGATTTATTGGCTTGTTCTGACTATTATTCTGCCCCTGCTGATTTTCCTGCCGCTTTTAATCCTGTATCAGGGGTACACCATCCGAACCTCGATCGACAATATCTGCATGGAGCAGTCCAACCAGACCGCGGTGCATCTCGGCACGATCTTCGATCAGATCGACTCGATTTCCAATTTGTATTTTCTGGACGCCACGCTGGAGGAGGTGCTGCGCGACAGGATCATTTACGACCGGCTGCAATATCAGGCCGATCAGAAAAATATCATCGCCCTGCAGCAAAAATACAACACCTCCATCCCGGACGTCGACATCCATCTTACCATCGCCGCGAACGACGGACGGATTTACGGGAACGGCGTATACGACCGCACCGTTCCGATCACAGAGCTTAAAAAGCGCTGGTGGTATCAGGACATACAGCGGAACTCATGGCAGACGCTCTGGGTGCGCGACGATTATCTGGACCGCCTGCACGGCAATTCTTCCAACAAATACGTATACAGCATCCGGGCGCTCAAGGATTTTGAAAGCTGGTCCAATCACGGCATACTGATCATGAGCTTTTTGGAAAGCGATCTGGTCAAGCTGTACGGCTCCAGCATTGCCTCGCATGGCGCCGCCGCGATATTCGACCAGCACAACAACATCATTTCCTCCGTATCGCACAACGATTTGAACACATTCCCCCTTTCGCAGCAGGCGCAGATAAAATACGCCGGAACATATACAGATAGTATAAATAGCAAAGATTATCATATCACGTACAATACCGTATCCAAGCCGCAGTGGAAAGTGGTCACATATCTGCCCAATGAAACCCTATTCGGCGAATATTTGAACTTCCGCATGCTGTTCGTTTTGCTGATCGGGGTGTTTCTGCTGGCGCTGCTTGCATTTATCCGCCTCGTATCCAAGCACTTCGTGTCCCCGATCAACCGGCTGACGCAGGAGGTGCGGCAGATCAAGCAAACGCCCTTCTCCCAGCGCGCAACCGTTCGCTCCTCTGACGAAATCGGGATGCTTGCCAGCGAATTCAATCAGATGCTGGATCAAATCGAATACTTAATGCACAATATCGTGGAAGAGCAAAAAAGCAAGCGCAAAGCCGAGCTTCAGTCGCTGTACGCGCAGATTAACCCGCATTTTATTTACAATACGCTGACCTCCATCCGGTTTCTTGTGTACGCCGAGCAAAAGGAGGTGGTCGATCACACCCTTTGCTCCTTTATCACGCTTTTGAAGCACTCCATCTCCAGCAGCGCAGAATTCTGTTCCATGCATACCGAGCTGAAAATGCTGCAATGTTATATTGATATCCAGCAGATTTCCTTTGAAAAACCGTTCGACGTGGTATGGGATGTCGCGCCCGGGCTGACGGACTGCCGGATTTTAAAGCTTATTTTGCAGCCCATCGTGGAAAACGCCGTCTTGCACGGCCTGAAAGCCAAAAAGGGGGAAAAGCGGCTGTCTATCCGCGTGCGCCGGCAGAAGGACGATATCCTGATCGAAATTGCGGACAACGGGATCGGCACGGACAAGGTCCTGCGGTTTTACGAGGCGCAGTCGGATTTCCGTTCCAGCGTCGGGCTGATCAATATCCACAGCCGCATCGTCATGCATTTCGGCCATCCTTACGGCGTCACCTTCGCCAGCAAAAAGGGTTTCGGCACCACCGTTTCCGTCCGCATCCCGCTGATTTCGGAGCAAGAGGAGCTATTATAGAATGAAAATTTTAGTCGTTGACGATGATTTCCTCATCCGCAAGTGGATGACGCTTTTGTTGGAGCAGTCCGCGGAGAATTTGGAAATCCTTCAGGCGGAAAACGGCGCGGACGCGCTGGCGGCCGTACAGGAAAACACCGACCTCGACCTGATCATCACAGATATCAAAATGCCCCTTATGGACGGGCTGGAGCTTTGCGAATGCGTCAAGCGGCTGTATCCGGCCATCTGCATCGTCATTCTCAGTTCTTACGACGATTTTTCCTATGTCAAGCAGGCCCTGCGGCTTGGCGCGACAGACTATATTTTGAAAGCGGAAATGAGCGCCGCCGACATTGCCAATGCGCTGCAAAAGGCGGAGCAGTTCAAAATGCAGCAAACGCTTGCCAAATCGGGCGCCAATTCGACCGGTTTGATGGACAAGTCCCTGCTGCTGCAGGAATTCCTTTCGCAGCAGCAGGCCGATACGCCCGCGTTTCTGTATCAGCTCGAACCAAAGCTGTCGCAGCACGACCTTTCGATCCTTCTGCTCAAGATATCGTTCGATTTCCCGAACGGAGTGGCCGACGCTTTGCAGTGCGTGCATATGCTGTTGGACAACCGGCAGATTATCAACGTCTGTTTGGCCTATTCGCGGGAAATTTTAGCGGTGTTTTACAACGGCGCGCATCCAAACCGCAGCGCCGGGGAGGCGGATGCGCCCCTCCCCTCGCTGATCGAACAGCATTCCCCGATCAAGGTGCACGTTTGGACGTCGCTGCACATGCAGCACGCGTCCAACCTGCAGGCCAGCCTTACAAAAGCCCTCGATTCCCTGCGCTTTAAACAGTATTACTCGCTCGCCATGATCCAGACGGATCAGTTATCCGACTCCGCACAAAAGCAGCGGCTGCCGCTCAAGCTTCTCAAAGATATTTCCGGCTTTCTCTCCTACCAGCAGTTTCAGGACGCCTGCGAATCGCTGCGGGACTATATTGCGTCCAGTCACCGGCTGCTCTGCCTGCCCAGTGAAATCGAGCGGTATTTCGCCATTGCGGGATACCGCCTGATCGCCGCCTGCCCGGCGATCGAAACCGACACCGCGATTTTCAACCGGCTCGACCGGCTGCTGTCCGCCTGCCTCCATCTGTCCACAAAGGAGGAATTCGAGGACGCCGCCGCCGCGTTCCTGCGCTGTTTTTTAGACTTATCGGTGTTCAACCGCAAAAAGCTGTCGCCCTCCATCCTCAAGTGCCTGCAATATATCGACGAACATTATATGGAAAAGTTTTCTCTCGATCAGCTCGCGGCCCATGTGTTCCTGAACCGCACGTATCTGAGCAAGCTGTTCAAAAAGGAAATGGGCGTTCCTTTCAACGATTTTTTAAACCGGCAGCGCATCGTCCACGCATGCGAATACATGCAGACCAGCAGCTACTCCATGGCCCAAATCGCGGAAATGACCGGCTTTACCGATCAAAACTACTTTACCAAGATTTTCAAGCGCATCACCGGCCAGACGCCGCGGCAGTATAAAACCAATCAGGAGCACGCGCCGTCCCGTCCGTAAGCGGGCAAAACGCCGCAGGAAAAATCCTGCGGCGTTTTGCGGTAGTAAGAAAGAAAAGAGTAGAGAGGGGTCAATCCAAAGGGGCCGTCACGGACGCGAACACCTCGTTTATCCCGTGTTCGCGCATGGCCCGCACCAGCTCCGCCGTTTGCTCCGCCAAGGGCGGAATCGCGGCGATCTCCGGCAATATCTGCTGCGCGCACACGCGCACCAGCTGCCGCGGCGCGTCCGCGCGGTGGTTCCAGAAAAATTCAAGCACGTCGTTGTCGTCTTGGATGCGATAGGGCTGCCCGTTTCTCAGGCCGAAATAGCCGTCCGGTCCCTTTTGCCGGATGCGGTAGAATTCCAGCAGCGCCGCCAGCGAAAACGCGATGCACGGCGGCACCTGCCCCTTGCCCTGCCAGTAAGCCAGCAGACTCGGCCAAACCCGCGCTTTCCATTTGGAAACAGAGTTCAGCGAAATAGCCAGCAGGCTGTGCCGGATAAACGGATTGTTCAGCCGCACCATCACCTCGTCCGCAAATTGCAGCATATCCTGCTCGTCGAGCTGCAAAAACGGGATAACTTCGTCATAAATAATGCGTCGGACAAACGAAACGCAGTCCGGGCGCGCCATGTAATCCAAGCTGATGTCGCAGCCCATCAAGTAGGCCGCCAGCGAGATTCCCGTCTGCGCGCCGTTTAAAATGCGCACTTTCCGCTTTTTATAATACGATTGATCGGAGACCACCGCCACGGGCAGCCCCGCCTTTTCAAACGGAAGCGCCTCTTTCAGCCAGTCCGGCCCTTCGATCGCCCAGAAGGCGAAGGGCTCGCCGGTGTCCAGCAGGCCGTCCTCCACGCCGTTCTCCCGGTTGAGCGCTTCCGCGTCCGCCCGCGGATAGCCGGTTATGATCCGGTCCACCAGCGTGTCGCAGAAAAGATTCTCGCGGTCGAGCCACTGAAAAAATCCGTCCGGAAGCTCCCAGCGGCGGGCGTACGTCTCCACGCAGGCGCGCAGTTCGCGGCCGTTGTGGTCGATCAGCTCGCACGACAGGATGACGAAGCCCTTTCCCGCCTGTTCCCCGTAATGCTGATAGCGCTCCCACAGTAGCTGCGTCAGCTTGCCGGGGAAGGACGCCGCCGGACGGTCGCCGAGGCGGTCGTCCGTCCGGCAGGAAATCCCCGCTTCCGTCGTGTTGGAGATGAGGAAGCGCAGGTCGGGCTGCCGCGCGCAGGCGAGAAATTCTGCAAACGCCCGATAGGGATCGACCGCCCGGCTGATCGCGCTGATCAGCCGCTTTTCCACCCGCTCGTCTCCGGGAACGCCGCCGCGCAGATACAAATGGTACAAGCCTTGCTGCGCATTGATTTGATCCGCTAAGCCGGCTTCGATCGGCTGCACCACGATCACCTTGCTGTCCAGCCCGAGGCGCTCGTTCATCTGGTCAATAAAGCAGTCTGCAAAGCCGCGCAGGAAATTCCCTTCGCCGAATTGCAGGAATCGCTCCGTTCCTTGTCGGAGCACATACGCCCCCTGTTCGGGCAGCGTGTCATAACGCAAGGGGTTCATAGGCCTACCCTCCTATACCGAACAGCTGCAGCACGCCGACCGAGAACACCGGCACAAAGGTCAGCAGCATTAGGCAGACCAGCAGCAGTATGTAGAACGGCCTCGCCTCGATAATGAAATTCTTGATCTTACATTTTGTGATGCCGCAGGTAACGAACATCAGCGTGCCCATCGGCGGCGTGATGCAGCCGACCGCCATGTTGAAGATGACCGTCATGGCGAACTGGATCTCATGGATGCCGTACGCGGCCGCGATCGGCGCGAGCAGCGGAACCAATACGATCATTGCCGCGGTACCCTCGATGAACATGCCCACGAACAGCAGGAAAATGTTGACCGCGATCAGGAACAGGTACTTGTTGTCGATCAGGCCGACGATCAGCTCGGTGATCAGCTGCGGCACGCGCTCCTTGGTTAATACCCATGCGAACGCATTGGCCGCGCAGATGATCAGCATAATGCCGGACGTGGTGACGATCGTTTCCTTCATGCCCTTGATAAAGGCTTTCATCGTCAGCTCGCGGTAAACCAGCCCCAGCGTCAGCGAGTACACGATGGCCACCGTGCCGGCCTCGGTCGGCGTGAAAACGCCGAGCCGGATGCCGCCGATAATGATGACCGGCAGGCACAGCGGCAGAGCGGCCGCCTTGAGCGCACTCCAAAACTCCTTAGAGCTCATCCGCTCGGTGCGGATCGGCTTGTAGCCGCGTTTTTTGGAAATCAGCGACACCAGCAGCATCATGCTCACGCAGAGCAGAACGCCCGGACCGATGCCCGCGATAAACAGGTTGCCGATCGACACGTTCGCGATGGAGCCGTAAACGATCATTGCAATGCCGGGCGGGATCAGCGGCGTGATCATGGCGGAGCATGCCGTGACAACCGAGGAAAACTCCTTGGAAAAGCCGCGCTTTTCCATTTCCGGCACCAGCATTTTCGCCTCCATCGCGGCGTCCGCCAGATTAGAGCCGGATAGGCCGCCCATCAGCGTCGACAGCAGGACGTTGACCTGCGCCAGACCGCCGGTCATGCGCCCGGTCAGCACCTCGCAGAACTGCATGACCCGCTTGGTTACGCCCGAATAGTTCATAAACGTACCCGCGCAGACAAAGAACGGGATGGCCAGCATGGGAATGCTTTCCGCGCCGGCCAGCATGCGCTGCACCACGATCTGCTGCGGCAGCGCGGGCATCAGGAAAAAATATGTCGCCGCGGCGGCAAAAACCGATGCGAATACCGGCACCTTCAGAAACAGGAGCACCAGCATGACAATCGTTGCGGCCGCTACCGGATTAATGCTCATCTTCCGCCTCCTCCGCCGGTTTGGGTTTGATATGCGAATGGTAAATGCTGTATGTATAGTTGACGACCATGAGCACGCAGCTTACCGGAAACGCTCCGTAGATCAGCTCGTAGGGAACGCGCAGGATATTGGTTGCGCGTCCGGTCGTCACCATTTGCAGCACCAGATTCATACTGCTTTTCAGCAGGTACAGCAGCACCACGCAGGTGACCAAATACCCCAGTATTTCCACCACATAGCGCACTTTTGCCGGCATGGAATCCACGATGATTTCAATGGCCACGTGCCCGCCCGTGCGGAACGCGGCGCTGGCGCCGAAAAACACCACCCAAATCACCAAAGAAAGCTGCATCTCTTCCTGCCAAACCAGCGGATTATTGAACAGGTACCGCATGATAACGCCTATAAAGGTTACTAAGACCAATAGGATAAACGCCGCGCCGCTCAAAATAAAATCCAGATTCAGCAGACGGACCAGCAATTTCGGCTTATCTTTCATCTGCTTTTCCTCCACTCTCCGTTCAGCCCTTCATGGAAGCCTTTACCTCGTCGTACAGGCCGTCCGACCAGACGGAGGTGAACATATCGAGCTGGTAGAACTGCTCCGCGGCCTTGCGGAACTCGTCCTTGTCCACTTCGATCACTTCCACGCCGGCGGCCTTCAGGCCCTCCAGCGCCTGCTCCTCCTGCTCGAAATACTGCTCGTTGTTGTAGATGCCGGCTTCCTCGCCGCACTCGATCAGGATCTTCTGCTGCTCGGCGGTCAGCGAATTGAAGAAATCCGTGCCGCAGATCCAAGTGGTATTGTTTTTCACATGCTCAGACAGCGTCAGGTACTTGGCGGCTTCGTAGTATTTTCCCGCGTAAATAACGGTGATCGGCTGCTCGAAGCCGTCGATCGTGCCCTGCTGCAGCGCGGTGTACACGTCGCCCAGCGCCATCGGGGTCGGGTTTGCGCCCAGCACCTGCATGCCCTGCACCTGAATGTCGTTGCTGGGCACGCGGATCTTCATGCCCTTCATGTCGGACAGGGTGCGGATCGGCTTTTTGGAAAGGATGTGCCGGTCGCCGTAGATCCAGTTGGAGGTCAGGATTTTGATGCCCTGCTCCTCCAGCTCGCCGCACAGGCGGTTGTAGAGCGGGCTTTCCGTCAGATTCCAGCATTCTTCCCAATCGCTGAACAGGTACGGCCCAAACAGGATGCCGAAATCCGGCACGCCCCGGTCGGCGTAAAACGCGCCGTCCGCAAGGGTGATCACCGGCGCGCCCGCGAGCATCTGATCGATCAGGTCGACCTTGGAGCCCAGCTGGCTGGACGGAAACACTTCGATCTTGATATCGCCGCCGCTTTTTTCCTCTACCAGCCGCGCCCATTCGTTGCAGCCAAGGTCGATGGACTCGCCGGGATTGTTTTCATAGCCGAGCTGAATGACCACCTGCTGCGTTTCCGGCTCCGCCGTTTTGCCGGCCGTGCCGCCCTCGCTCGGCTGGGAAGCCTGCCCGCAGCCCGTCAGCATGCCTACCGCCATTGCCGCCGTCAATCCCGCCGCTATCATTTTCTTGTACTTCATTTTTACATCTCCTTTTTCTTTATGGTCGCATATTTAAAACGCTAACATTACCTTGAGCTTGCTCGCCGCGTTTTCCGAAAACGCCTGAAACGCGGCCGCCGCCTGCTCAAACGGATACAAATCGGTAATCATCCGCTCGGCCTCGGCGCCATGCTCCTTCATCCACGCGATCAGATCGAGAAAATCCTGCCTGCCCGCGTTGCGCGAGCCGCGGAGCATCAGCTCCTTCTTTTGGATGATGTTGGAGTCCAAATCCAAATGCCGCTTGGAAATGCCGATCAGCACCACATGCCCGCCGTGCGCCGCGCTGTCCAAACAAAGCTGAAGGGTTTCCGGCGTGCCCACCGCCTCCAGAGCCGCGTCGAAGCCGTCCCCCTGCGTGATGCTCTGCGCCTGCTCCGCAAAATGCGCCGGGGAATCGTTGAGCAGCACGCCGTCCGCACCCATTTTTTCCGCAAACTCCAGCTTTTGCGGCGCAACGTCGGTTATGTAGACCCGCGCGCCCTTCTGCTTGGCCGCCAGCATGGTGAAAATGCCGATGGTTCCCGCGCCGACCACCAAAACGCGGTCGCCTTCGGAAAGCATCGCCTGCTGCACGCCGTGATAGCCGATGGCAAACGGTTCGACCAGCGCCGCAAGCTTTGGATCCAGCCCATCCACCGGATACAGCCGCTCCACCGGCATCGTGATGAATCTGGAATACGCGCCTTCGCGCTGCACCCCCATCGTTTGATTGTTCACGCAGCAGTTGACCAAGCCGCGGCGGCAGGAATAACAGACGCCGCAGTTAAAATAGGGGTTGCCGATCACCACATCGCCCGCCTTCAGCCCCTGCGGGTTGTCCGCCACCTCTACAATACGTGCGGAAAATTCATGCCCCGGAACATTCGGATACTGCGCGTATGCGTAAGTGCCGCGGTACGCGCCCAGATCGCTGCCGCACAGTCCGCCGTAAAGAAGCTCCAGTAGCGCTTCGCCCGGTCCGCAGACCGGCATCGGCGCTTCCGCGATTTTGATTTCGCCCGGCGCGGACATAACCACGCTTTCATTTTTCATCATTTTCCTCCCCCGTATACGGTACCGAGAGTCCTTCCAAATGCCGGGTGATATGGTATTCAACCAGCTCGTCATACCGGCGCTGTTCCTTTTTCCACAAAGCGCGCAGCATTGGGCCGAACACCGGATGGCGCAGGATATATCCGTATGTGATATGGATCAGCTGTCTCGCGTTGTCATCCTCGAACAGCCGGGGCAGCAGCTCGTCCGGCACCCGCTCCACATCCGGGATCGCCTCGGTTTTTGCGCTGACATGATAGTTGGCTTTTGCCTGCTCAAACACGGTCAGCGCGTATTTATGAATCTGCCGGTACAGCTCCGGCGCTTGCAGCGCCGCCAGCTTCATCGCTTCCAGCCAGCTGGTCCCCGACGTTTTCAAATGGAATACGCCGTTCGTATGCTTGCCCACGATCGGGAAGATCGAAAATTTATCGCTTCCCGAATGAACCGACAGCTTATAGCCCTGTGTACGGGCAATGGCGGCGTGAATTTTCATTTCCTGTTCAAAGCGGTTTATATCACCGATATAATCAATGCCCTTTTGAAATTCTCCGGTAAAGCGGGGCGCGATGGTTGCAAAACGGACCTTTCTCCGCCGAAGCTCGTTCGCTACAAAGAAATGCTGCTGCGGCGTGGTCGGAACCGACGTTTCGTCGATTGAGATCTCAAGATCCGCCTGTCCGTCTGCTTCGCTGAAGAATTTGCGCGCCACCTGCTCCGCGTAGTCGATCGCCTCGCCGTAAATCGTAACGGCGGTTTGCAGCTCGTCCTCGCTGAAGCGGATTTCATATCCGTCGTCCAAGCGGAAGCTGCGGTCCAAATAGCATTCCCGCAGCTCTTCGCACACCGGGGCGCGCGTTTCCGCCGGGTCGTGGATCTGCTCGCTCAGGTCCAGCGTGATCATCGTGTAGCCGCAGGCCAGCGCCTCTCCGATTTCCTCCATGGTCTTCAGGTGATCGCCGTCCGCCCCGTAACCGCCGGTATAGCCTTCGCGAAATACGGAAAACGTCACGTCGTCCATTACGCTTTGAAACGTGCGTCCCGTCAGCGTCAGCTCCCGCATCGACTGCTGCGCCAGCACCGGCGCCGCCGCGTATTTGCGGATCGCGCCGATCTGCCCCGCGGCCGCAATGCCCAGCCGGTCGCCCGTGCCGATCGTGCACGGCCGCGTCAGCACCTTTTGCGGCGCGCAAAACGGAAACAGCTCGCGCAGAACCTGCGCGTTGGCATGCGATAACCCGCATTCGTAAAACACGGTGTTTCCGTCCGTCTTTTTTACGCCGTCAAACGGACAGCGCTCTCCGTAGAAGTAAAGCTTGTCGCCGCCCTGCTCATCCTGCGCCATAAACACCGCGCCGTGCGCGCAGTTTCGCACAGACCGCGGATAAACAATATAATATTCCGCGTTGGGGTGCGCTTGCAGCTTGTTGATAAAGGTACCGATCCGGCCCATTTCTTCCCGCCTCCTTTTTTGATGTTACTATTAGACAACATTTTTGCGCGCCTCTCCACATGGTTTGGTTGCCGCAACTAGGATTTTATTGGCGCGCGGCCGCCGGGCAGGAGAATCTTTGACTCCGCGTGCGGCAAACCGCCGGATGGATAAAATGCTAAAACCTGCGTTTTCGTCCGATATCTGTTCAATCTCTTTATTTTTGCGGCGCGCGGTTTGTCTGATTTGCCACATCAGGCGTACATTGTCCCTGCGCGCAAAAAAGAGCCTGCTTCCTTTCGGAAGCAGGCTCTTTAAATCTCTTACGGCTTGCTGCAATCGAGCAGAATCTTGGGGTACTTGGCGGTCTTGAACACCTCAAAGCTCTCGACCGCTTCGCTAAGCGGCATGATTTTGCCGATGATCTTATCGGTCTGCATGCGTTCGATCATGTTGATCGAGCGGTTCATGATCGTGGTGGTGGTAAACACCGTTTGGATGCGGCCCTCCTTCATGTACAGCTCGTGCAGGTTGAGCGGCATCTCGAATTTGGGCGGGAACACCGCGAAATAAACGGCGGTGCCGCAGCGCGCTAAAATCTTGAGCGGGGTCTCGGCCGCCTTGGGCGAGCCGGACATCTCGAACACGTAGTCAAAGCCCAGACCGTCTGTGATCTCCATCGCACGCGCGACCGCGTCCTCCGCGAACGGGTCGATCGCGTACTGCGCGCCCATCGAAAGCGCCAGCTCGCGCTTTTCAGGCACCGGGTCGATCACCGTGATGCGCGCCGCGCCCGAAAGCAGCACCTGATTGAGCATAATCGAGCCGATGCCGCCCACGCCCGCGACGCATACGGTCGCGCCGTGGCGGATGGGCGCGAGGTCCATCGCGCGCAGGCAGCAGTTGGTCGGCTCAACGATCGCGTAATCGCGCAGTTCGACGTTATCGGGCAGCTTATAGATGGTTTTAACGTCGGTAACGACATATTCCGCGAACGCGCCGGTCGGCTTGGAATTGATGCAGTACTGCGTCATGCCCCTTTTGCACCATTCGCACTCGCCGCAGTGGGACACGGGGAACATCGTCACCTTATCGCCCACCTTATAGCCCGCGGCCTCGGCTTCGGGGCTCAGCTCGACGATGGTGCCCGCCGCTTCGTGGCCGAGCGGCGCGGGCGGCTTGCTGCCCATCACGCCCATCGTGACCATATGCACATCGGTCGCGCAGAGCGCGGCGTAAGCGATTTTGACCTTGACCTCGCCCGGCCCCACCGCGGGGATATCGACGTCGATCAGGTCGATCTTATCTTGATCCAGCCACCAAAGCTGCTTCATCTTTGCCATTATAAATCATCCTTTCCGGTAGTAAACGGGGAACGGTCAAAAAGCGTTCAGTTTGCCATGCCGCGGTCGCGCAGCTCGGATACGATGCGCGTGTAGGCGGCCTTATCCAGCTTGTAAGAGAACATGGCGACGGCGCACACGATCGAACACAGGCCGATGAACATATGCGAGCCGAAGTTCATGGCGAACAGCACCGTGGAGTTCTGCGCCGCGCCCGCGACATAGCCCAGCGCGTCGAGCAGCGCCGCGGCGCCCGCGATCGAGATGGCCTGACCGACCTTGAGCATAAAGTTGATGAAGGTGGACAAAAAGCCCGCGCAGTAAACGCCGTATTTATGATAGGTGTACTCGGCTGTGTCGGGCATCATGCCGAACACGTTGCCCAGCATCATGCCGGAGCCGAAGCCCACGCCCGCGTTCATCACATAGTAAACCGCCTGACCGGCCGGCGTGGTGATCGGCAGGAAGTTGGAAATAATGGAGCAGACCGCGATCAGCGTGAACGCGACGCCGCCGAGCGTGCCCTTATTCTTGACGCGGGTGACCAAATAGCTGACCGAAAACGCGCCGAGCATGCCCATGACCGACCACAGGGTCTGCGTGTTTGCATACAGCAGGTCGTTGCCCGCGTTATAGGTGCAGAAGTACAGGCGGAAGGTCATGCCGCCCTGAATGATGCCCCAGCCGAGGTAGGCGACGGCGAGCTGGATAACCGGCCAGTTTCCCTTGAGCACCTTGAACTGCTGGATGAAGGAAACCTTTTCCGTCTTGGCGTCGTCCACCGTGACGACCTCCTTGGTCGACAGAATGGTGATCAGGAAGAAGGGCACGGCCAAAAGCGAGAATACGATCGCCGCGTTGCGGTAGCCGCTGACGCCGCCGCCCATGGCGTTGACGATGCGCAGCGTCGCGAACGACAGCACGGTCATCGCGAGGAACGCGCCCGTCATGCGGAAGCTGGACAGGCCGGAGCGCGTTTCGGTGTCGCGAGTCATCATGGCGGGCATCGCCGAATAGGTGACGTTGACCATCGTGTACAGCAGCACCAGAATGAAGTACATGCCAAGGCCCCACCACGTGCGCGCGGTTTCCGACCAGCCGAGGTTGGTGGTAAAGGTCAGTACGTTGAAAATCAGCATGGGCACGAACGCAAACATGACCCACGGACGGTAGCGGCCCCAGCGGGAGTGGGTATGGTCGGCCAGCGAGCCGATAATCGGGTCGTTGACGGCGTCCCAGAACTTGGAAATGAAGATGACCAGACCGACTACCGTGGCGTTGATCAGCGCCACGTCGGTCAGGAAGAAAACCAGATAGGACCCGATCAGCGACCAGCTCATATTACAAGCGAAATCGCCGCAGGCATAACCGATCTTTTTGGGAACGCTCAGCTTGGTATATTCGTTGACTGTCGCAGGTGCAGTGCTCATTACGGTTCCCCTTTCTTTGTGTCCCGTTTATTTCTGTCTTTCGGTCACACCATATCCCGAATCGCCTTGGTAACGTCCGCGATATCGTAGCCGTACTTTTTGCGCAGCTCCTCGCCGCTGCCGAAGCCCGCGTAGACCTGCGGAATGCCGAACCGCTTGAAGTGCTTCGGCCGGATCGCGTTATCGACGAAAAAGTCAGAGATCGAGCTGGCCAAACCGCCGCTCATCAGGTGATCCTCCCATACGACGATGTTGCCGGTTTCCTCGACGGCGCGGCGCACCGCGGCTTCGTCGAAGGGCTTGACGGTGTACATGTCGATCACGCGCACGTCGATGCCGTCCTTGGCCAGCTCCTCGGCGGCGTCGAGCGCCTCGCCGACCATTTCGCCGTGGGCGAGGATGGCGGCGTCCTTGCCGCCGCGCGCGGTCACGCTGCCGCCGATCGAAAACTTGACCGTGCCCGGCTCGTACAGCTGACGGTCCTTTTTGCCCTGCGCCAAACGGATGTACATCGGTCCCGGATAGTCCATCGACAGATGGAGGATATCGCGGATCATGTTGGGATCGCAGATGGAGAGGACGGTCATGTTGACCATCGACTTGACGATGGCGATATCCTCCATCGCATTGTGCGTCGAGCCGCCGCCCGAGGTCAGGCCGCCGCCCGTGCCGATAATGCGGACGGGCAGGTTCTGATAGCAGACCGCCGTGCGCACCTGCTCGCAGGCGCGCATCGACAGGAACGGCAGCATACCCATGATGACCGGGATGTTGCCCTCAAGCGCCAGCCCCGCCGCCACGCCGACGCAGTTCTGCTCGGCGATGCCGACGTCGATGTAGCGGTCCGGGAAGTCCTGCCGGAACTGCTTCAGGTTCATGCCGACGTCGGGCGTGCAGACGAACAGCTTATCGTTTGTCTCGCCGATTTCATGCAGGGCGTCGCCGATCACGCTGCGCGCCGAAATCCATTCTCCGAAATTGAAAGAACCAGCCATCGTTTATGCCTCCTTACCGTAATTTTTTGCAAGATCCTTGAGCGCCTGCTTGAAATCCTCTTCGTTCAGGCTGCCGGCGTGCCAGCCGACCACGCTTTCCATAAAGTCGACGCCCTTGCCCTTAAGCGTGTGCGCGACGATCGCCGTCGGCCGCAGCGAGGACGTGGGCGGCAGACTGTCGAGCGCGTCGACGATGGCGTTCATATCGTGCCCGTCGATCTCGATCACGTTCCAGCCGAACGCCTTCCACTTGTCCGCGTAAGGCTCCATTACGGTGATCTCCTCCGTGTGGCTGCACATTATCTGCTTGTTGCGGTCGATCACCGCGACCAGATTGCCCAGCTTGTACGACCGGGCGGACAGCGCCGCTTCCCACACCGAGCCCTCGCAGGTTTCGCCGTCGCCCAGCATGCAGACGACGCGGTGGCTCTCGCCTCTGGTCTTGGCCGAAATTGCCATGCCGACCGCCATGGCAAGCCCCTGCCCCAGCGAACCGGACGAGCACTCGACGCCCGGCAGCTGCACCTTGCAGGGATGCATACCGTACGCGCTGCCGAGCTGGCCGTAGGTGCGCACGATCTCGTCGTAATCAAAAAAGCCGCGCATCGCCATGGCGATGTACATGCACACCGCGCCGTGGCCTTTGCTGAGAATGAAGCGGTCGCGCTTCGGATTTTGAATATCGCCCGGGTCGACGTTCAGCCCGTGGTGAAACAGCCCGATCAGCAGATCGGTCATCGACAGATCGCCGCCGATATGCACCGCCCCGTCGTATACGCCGCACAGATTGATCAGCTTCCGGCGCATTTCATACGCCAGATCGGTCAAACGCAAAACTTCCTGTTTGTCTGCCATCATACATACCTCCTCGGATTTTGGGTTCGGATCAACACGCTGCAAACTTTTCGACAGCCGTATTGACAATAAAACGGCGTTCTTCCCCTAAACGCAGATTTTTTGTCAATGCTTTGTCTATTTTTACCATATGCCTGCGGGTTTGTTTCCTCTGGTTAGCATCATACGACAGATGAAGGGCTTTGTCTGCCGGTCTTCCGGACACGAAATTGCATTTTCTGTCCAAAATCAGCTGCCCGCCGCGCGTATGTTGTGCATTATGCACAATTTTCAGGCAGGGCTTTTTGCACATACCGTCTTTTGCCGACCGGCCCGCGCCGAACCGAAAAAGCGGCGGCCGGAGACGTTTGTCTCCGGCCGCCGCAGAAGAAGGGGGGCAAATTCATTCCAGATCGGGATTGCACTTGATGAGGATTTTGGGGTGCTTGCCGCTGAGCTGCGCGTCAAACGCCGCGATTGCGTCGTCGAGATCAAAGACGGTCTCGGTCAGGCATTTAAGGTTGAGACGCGGCAGCATTTGCAGCGCGCGCGGGTAGGCGTACGGCGCGACCATGACGCCGGTCACGGTGATTTCGTTGAAATAGCAGTACTTCGAGATATTGAACGGCAGCTCATAGTCGTTCGGATACTGCGCGCCGTAAATCAGCATGCCGCACTTGGCCGTGACGTCGGGCAGCGCGGTCACCGCGCGCACCGAGCCCGAGCAGTCGAGCACAACGTCGTAGCCTCGGCCGTCGGTCAGCTCCATCGCGCGGTCGACGACGCTTTCGCTCGACGGATCGATCAGGAACTCTGCGCCCAGCTCGGCGGCCAGCGCGCGGCGGTCGGCGATCGGCTCGATCATGGTCAGCGCGGTCGCGCCGTACAGGCGGAAGGTTTGCAGCGCGAGCAGGCCGATCGGACCGCCGCCGCACACGCACACCCGCATGCCCGCTTTCATCTGCGCCTTGTCCATCATGCGGATGATGATCGACATCGGCTCCAGAAGGCAGCCTTCCTTCAGGCTGATTTCGTCCGGCAGCTTGTAAACCTGATCCTCGTGCCAAATCAGCTCGGGCGCGTAGCCGGGCCGGTTGTAAGCCTGCGCGTTTTCGCAGAATTGCTGCTGGCCGTTTTGGCAGTAGTAGCAGCCGCCGCAGAAACGCAGGAAATTGCCCGCCACACGGTCGCCCACCTTGAGGCCCTTGTGATTGGCCTCCGGCCCCAGCTCGAGCACGACGCCCGAAATCTCATGTCCCAGCGGGATCGGCTCGGTCGAGCCCTGCTCCTGCCCGAAGCAGCCGCCCACGCAGTGCGGGTCGGAGCCGCAGATCGCGCAGTACGCGACCTTGATGCGCACATCCTGCGGCCCCATCGCGGGGAACGGCAGATCGAGCAGCGCAATCTTGCCCCTTGTCTCCGGATTTGGGTCCTTCATATCGCCAACGCGCACGCCACACAGTGTTTTCATCCAAAACAGCCTCCTTTATTTGCCGTGCATTGCAGTTTTCCACGGAGAGCGCGCCCCCGTTATGCTTCATCTTACAGGCGGCTTTACTGCGCCGTCAACTTCGTTTCAGACAGGATGCCGCAGGTTTCTGTCCCTTTTTGGCCTATAAAATTTTGCCCTGTTTTTTCTACGCTGCGGCGCCCCGCGCCGTCTGGACTTACCGCCGGCGTTGTGTTATCATACCTACTATATAAGCGTTATGCGTGGCGCATCCGCCTTTTCCCCCGCAGTAAAGCGCGCTTTGCTTGGAACAAAATCATTGTACCGAAAAGGGAGGAACCGGGCATGAAAGCACAAAAAGAAAAAAAGCTGGAAGAACTCCGGGCGCAGCTGCGGCCGGGCGAACAGGTCTTGGAAACCGCGCGTTTCACCTGCGCGGCAAACATGTGCCTGTTTTTCGCCGTGGCAGTCGCGGCGCTGATCGTGGGGCGGGTGTTCCGGCACGCGGTTTTTGTCGTGCTGCTCACCAACCTGCTGGCGATGTGGATGATGGTGGACGCGGCGCGCGCGCTCGCGCAGGTGCGGGATTCCTGCGTGCTGGTCACCAACCGCCGCACCTTCGGCGTGTCGGGCGGCAAGGCGTTCGACCTGCCGCACCGCAAGCTGGCAAACGTGGTGCAAAACCGCGTCCTGTTTCTGGACGGAGGCGACGCCCGCTCAAGCGTGGTGCTGCGCAATCTGGGCAACCGGGACGCGCTCTACCGCGCGATTGCGGCGCAGCGCGGATAATCGCTTTCCACTTTCGTCATCAAAACGGCAGGGGAAACGGTTTTTCCGTTTCCCCTGCTTTTTCTATATCGCCGCGCGCTTTGCGGACGGCGGTTATTCTGCGGTCATCCGCAGCACAGCCTTGATAACCTTGCCGCTGTGCGAATCAGCGAACGCCTGATTGATGTCCTTGAAATCATAAAACCGGATGAGCCGGTCGAACGGGAACTGCCCGGCCTTGTAGTACTCGATCAGCTTGGGGATAAACAGCTTGGAAACCGCGTCTCCCTCCACCACGCCGATCAGGCTCTTGGCCTCGCCCATCAGCTCGGCCTGTACGTTGATGGTCAGATCGCCCGTCGCGCCCAGCACCACGGCGGTGCCCAAGAACCGGCAGGAGGCCAGCGCCTTGCGCACAAAATCGCTGACGCCGCTCGTGTCGATCGCGTAATGCACGCCGCCGCGCGTTATTTTCTTGATTTCGCCCACGATGTCGTCGGTTTCCTTGCGGTTGATGGCGTGCGTCGCGCCAAGCTCGAGCGCGAGCTTCAAGCTGGACGGGTTGCCGCCTACCGCGATGATGGTCTGGCAGCCGACGATACGGGCGGCCATGATGGCGCTCATGCCCACGGTGCCGCAGCCGAACACCGCGATGGACGAGCCGAATTTAGGCCGCAGACGGTTAAGCACCGCGCCCGCGCCGGTCTGGATGCCGCAGCCAAGCGGCCCTGCCAGCGCTAAGTCAATGCCGTCCGGCACCTTGACCATGCTGTTTTGGTTGACGACGGCATGCGTTGCAAAGGAGGACTGCCCAAAGAACGAGGACAGCGGCTTGCCGTTTTGCGAAAGGCGCTGGGTGCCGTCCGGCATCACGCCGCCGAAGTTGATGGCGTTAAAGTTTTCGCAGGCGTGCTGGTGGGCGGACATGCAGTTTTCGCAGTGCCCGCAGAAGCCGTAGGAAAAGCCCACCTTGTCGCCGGGCTGAAAGTCCGTCACGCCCGGGCCGACGCTTTCAACGACGCCGCAGCCCTCGTGCCCGAACACGGCCGGCAGCGGCACCGGAATATAGCCTTGCTGCGCCACCTCGTCCGTGTGGCACACGCCGCTTGCGGTAATGCGGACCAAGCACTCGCCGAACCGCGGCTCGGCAAGCTCGACCTCCTCGATCTGAAACGGCTGGCCCTGTTCATGCACCACTGCTGCTTGAATTTTCATGCTTGTTTTCATCCTTTCTCAAACGCTTTCCCTGCTTACAAACTATACGGGCGGCTGCGCCCGGCAAGCCCGATTGGAGTGATTTCTTTTGCTGAAGGAATATCAGCCGAACCCGATGTACCACAACTATATCGTAACCAACCCCTCTCTCTGCTTCGACCTGATCGTCCATTACACCGAGCTTATGGATGAATCCATTCCGGTATTTTCGCACCGCCACAACCTGTACGAGATATTTTACGGCGTCGAGGGCGAATTCGTATTTGAATGCAACGAGAAAGCCGAAACCGTAGGGCGGGATGAATTTATCCTGCTGGGAAAAAATCACGTGCACCGTATTCGGTACGCGCCCCAGCGCCGCGCCAAGTATTTCACGATCATTTTCGACATTGCCACCAAATCCACGCCCGCGTCGCTCGAAGCCGAGCTGGAATACGGCGAGGTGGCGGAGGCGCTGGCGCGGGTGGACAAAAGCCGCTACTGCAAAGGAATTTGCCGCCCAACCGCAATCCCGCTGCTTGATCAGGTCAATCAGGAGCTGGTCGAACGTCCGATGGGCTGGCTCAGCCAAGTCGCGGCGCTGTACTGCCAGTTTTTCTTTTACGTGCTGCGCGCGGTGTCGCCGCGCACCTCCCACGCGGGCAAGCCGGTGGGGTATCAGAACATCGCGCTGACCGTCACCAAATACATCCACGCCAATTACGCGGACGATCTGAGCATAGACATGGTGTCGCAGGCGCTCAACGTGTCGCCGCGCCACATCAACCGCTTGATGCAGGAGCTGTTCGGCAGTTCCTTTGCCTACACGGTCAACGTCATCCGCATGGAATACGCCAAGCGGTATCTGCTGTCGACCGACGATTCCATCGAGCGCATCGCCGCGCGGGTCGGGCTGTCCTCGGGCAAGGGACTAACCAAGCTGTTTAAAGAGCAGGAGGGCGTCTCGCCCGCGAAATACCGCGCGCTCAACCGCGGCCAAGCACCGTAAGCCGGCGCGGCGGCCCGCATTTCCTTTTGTTATTATTTTAACGTTTTGCCGGCGCAATGAACAGGCTCTCCGCAGACACAAGTTGCGGTATTCTGTCGCTTTCAGACTTTTGAAGCGGTCATATTCGTCAACATATACAAAAACTGTTCACGCATTTTTACAGCACATCCCGCCAGCCGCACAAGAAGGCCCGGTCTTAAAAAGACCGGGCCTTCTGATGAAAAGAGAGAGAAGAGAAAGAGGATTGTTGTGTTTTAAGGAAGCAATTCGACCTTGATCAGGCCCGGCTCGGCGGCGTGCAGCCTTGCCAGCCAGCCGTCGCCCTCCGCAAGCGGCGCGCACGCGCTGACCAGACTGTCCACGTCCACCCGCCCGGAGGCGATCAGCGAAAGGCAGACGTCGTACTCGCCCGCCGACGCGCACGAGGTATACAGCGCGATCTGCGAGGTCACGGCCTTTTGCAGGTTGAAATCCACACGGCTTGCCACGTTGCCAACCAGCACAACGCCGCCGCCCTTGCGCGCGCAGTCCAGCGCGATGTTGAAGGTCTGCGAAACGCCCACCGCCTCGAAGGCCAGATCGGCCCCGCGGCCGCCGGTCAGCGCGCGGACGCATTCAGGCGCGTCCTCCCGCGCGGTGTTCACCGTTTCGGTCGCGCCCAGCCTGCGCGCCAGCGCCAGCTTGCCCTCGTCCACGTCGAGCGCGACTACCGCGCCGCACCCCGCCGCCTTCAGCGTTTGGATGAGCAGCAGGCCGATCGTGCCGCAGCCGACCACGACCGCCTTATCGCCCAGCCGCAGCGGGGACATATTGACCGCGTGCACCGCGATCGACAGCGGTTCGACCATCGCGGCCTGCTGAAACGTCACGGCGTCCGGCAGGCGGTACAGGATGCGCTGCGGCACCGCGATATACTCGGCCATCGCGCCGTCCCGGTTGTACTCGCCGCAGGAAACGCCCAGCACCCTCCGGTTTTCGCACAGATTGACCATGCCCTTTCTGCAGTAGTAGCAGGTCCCGCAGTACTCGGTCGAATCAAACGTCACCCGGTCGCCCGGCGCGTAGTCCGTTACGTTTCCGCCGGTTCTTTCGATCACGCCCGCCGCCTCGTGCCCCATGATGACCGGCGGACGGCGGCGGCCGCTCGAGCCGTCGTAGCCGTGCACGTCGCTGCCGCAGATCGCGCATGCCTTGACGCGCACCAGCACGTCGTCCGCGCCGATTTCCGGCACGGGCACGTCCCGGATTTCGGCCTTGCTGTTTTCGGTCACTACCAGTGCTTTCATTTTGCCGCCTCCCATGCGTTCCGAACGAATGCGACGGCCTGTTCCATGCCGTCCCAGCCGGTGTTGCTCGCTTCCTCGATGCACACCAGCCCCTGAAAACCGTTTTTCTTCAAAAACGCCAGCGCCTCGGCGTTCGGCGTCACGCCCGTGCCGATCACGACCGGCGAAAACCGCCCCGCCTCGCCCATATCGGAGATGTGGACCGTCGCCACGTCGTCATATACCTCGCGCAGCACCGCCAGCGGGTCGCCGCCGTAGGCCGTCACGTTTCCGGTGTCGAAGTTGACGCGCACGCCGCTGCCCTTGAGGTTCCGGTGGATTTCGAGGAAAATATCGGTCGGAAAGCTGAAATCCACATAATCCCACGCGCCTGGCTTGTAATGGTCCTCGTAGACCAGCGTCACGCCGTATTTCCGCGCCGGAACGGCGGCGCGCCGCAGCATCTCGACCGCCCAGCGCACGCCCTCGGCGCGCGTCGTCGCCGGATGCGCCTGCCCCGCGAGCACGCGCAGATACTCGATGCCGAGCGCCGAGCACACCGCGATGTCGCATTCCAGATAGGACAGCTCGCGCTCGCGCTGCATCGGGTCGGGATGCGTGAAGTCCGGATAGGCGGACGCCATCGCGATGGGGACGCCCTCCTCCGCAAGTATTGTTTTGACGCTGTTCAGGTAAGTCGCCGTATGGTCGCGCAGCAGCATCATGCTGATGTCCGCCGCGTCCAGCCCCATCTGCTTGGCCCGGCGCAGCCACTCCCGCAGGGGGATCTCGCCGTCCGCAATTTTGCCGAATATGGATACCGGCAGCATGCTCAGCCTGCATTTTTCCTGCATAATCCGCTCCTTTCCGCCGTCAGCCACGCGCCGCTTTGATGTGCGCGCGCGGACGGCGCTGCATCCGCGACTGCATCATAACGACCAGCAGCAGAAGCAGCCCGGTGATGATCGACTGCCACCACGAATTGAGTGTACCCTGTAAATTGATCATATTGGAGATCACGCCGATAATCAGCACGCCGGTGACCGTGCCGCCCAAGCCGCCGCGGCCGCCCGAAAGCTGCGTGCCGCCGATGGCCGCCGCCGCAATCGCGTTCATCTCCCAGCCGTCGCACGAAACCGGCTGCCCCGCGCTCAGGCGGGACGCCAAAATCACGCCCGCCAGCCCTGCGAGCAGGCCGTTCGCCGTATACACGGCGATCTTGACCCTGTCGGGCCGGAGGCCCATCATGCGCGCCGCTTCCTCGTTGCCGCCGACCGCATAAACATGCCGTCCCGGCCGCGTTTTTTTCGTAACATACACCCCGGCGGCCAGCACAAGGAAAAACACCCATACCGGCGTCGGGATTTTCAGGATGTAGCTGCGGGCAAGCAGCCCGAACGCATCCGCCGCGTCCGCATCGACGCGGACCGACACGCCGTCCGTCATAACGAGCGCCGCGCCGCGCGCCGCCATCATCATGCCGAGCGTCGTGATGAACGGCGCGATTTTCATTTTGGAAATGATCAGTCCGTTGCACAGCCCGAGCGCGCCGCAGGCCAAGACCGGCGCAAAAATCATCAGCGCCGTGCTGCCGCGGGAGCTGAACGTCGCCGCGAGCACACTTGCCAGCGCCGCCAGCGACCCGACCGACAGGTCGATGCCGCCGGTCAGCAGCACGAAGGTCATGCCGAGCGAGATCAGGCCGATCATGCTGCTCTGCCGCAGGATGTTGGTCAAATTGCCGTAGGTTAAAAACTGCGGGAACGCAAACGCCGCCGCGGCCGCGAGCGCGAGCAGCGCCAGCAGCACGCCGTGCCGGCGCAGCAGCGCGGAAATCCTTTTTGCCTGCTTCATTCCGTACCCCCCTCAGCTTCTTTTTTCCCGCTGCAAATAAACCGCCACAATAATGATCGCCGCTTTGAAAATGCGGGAATACGCAAACGGGATGTTGTTCATGTTGACCATGATCGACACCAGCTGAATGATCAGCGCGCCGAAAATAGTGCCGATCACGCGCGCCTTGCCGCCGCTCATCGAGGTGCCGCCGATTGCGACCGCCGCGATGGCGTCCAGCTCGGCCAGCACGCCGATCGAGTTCGGGTCGGCGCAGCTCGCGCGCGAGCATTCAAAGACCCCCGCCAGCCCCGCCAGCAGCGCGCTGACCACATAGATCGACAGCAGCACGCCGGTTGTGCGCACGCCGGACAGGCGCGACGCCTTCGGGTTTTCCCCGATGCCCTGCACGTAGTAGCCGAACGTCGTTTTCTTGAGCAGAAACGCGATCAGCAGCACGAAAAACAGCGATACGAACAGCTGCACCGGCACGACCCCGCCGACGCGGTACAGGCCGATATCGGTAAAGCTGTTGTTGTAGAAAACGATCGTCCCGCCCGCGTTCATCAGCTGCGCGACGCCGCGTCCCGCGATAAACAGAATGAGCGTTACGATGATCGGCTGGATTTGAAAAAAAGCGACCAGCGCGCCGTTGAACAAGCCCAGCACCAGCGCCGCCGCCAGCGCCAGCACGACCGCCGTGCCCACGCCAGTACCCACGGCGGGGAATTTTCCGGTCAGCACCATGCCGCTCATCACGGCGGAAATCGCCATTACCGAGCCGACCGAGATGTCAATTCCGCCTGATGAGATCACCAGCACCATGCCGAGCGAGGTCAGCATGGTCGGCAGCACCTGAATGGTCAGGTTCCACAGCGTGCCCATCGAGGCAAAATTGCGGTTGAGCAGCATGTTCAGCACCACCAGCGCCGCAAACGCGTAGATCGTGCCGTATTTGCGCAGATGCAGGTGCAGATCAAAGTCCGCCCGCGTTTTTCCGGCAATCGCCGTTCTTGTCATCCCGCATCCTCCTCCCGCACCATATCCTGCGCGATGGTCTGCATGATCCGCGCCTCGGAAAGCTCGTCGCCCTCCAGTTCGCCGATATTGCGCCCGTCCCGCATTACCACAACGCGGTGGCAGTTGCGCACCAGCTCCTCCAGCTCGGAGGAAATCAGCAGCACGCTGATACCGCGCCCCGCGATTTGCTGAATCAGCGTTTCGATCTCGGATTTCGCGCCGATGTCGATGCCGCGCGTCGGTTCGTCCAAAATGATCAGCCGCGGCTCCATGCACAGCCAGCGGGCGAGCAGCACCTTCTGCTGGTTGCCGCCCGAAAGGTTGCGGATAAGCTGCTCCGGCCCGGGCGTTTTGATCGCCAGACTGCCGATGTACTCCTGCACGATCTGCTTTTGCCGCTTGTTGTCCACCACGCCGCCGCGCGCGATGCGCGGCAGCAGCGCCATCGTCATGTTCTCCCGGATGGACATATACGGAAAGATACCCTCCGCCTTGCGGTCCTCCGGGCAGTACGCCAGCTTGTGCGCGATCGCGTCGCGCGGCGCTTTCCAGCGCACGGGCCCACCGTCCAGCAGCAATTCGCCGCTGTAATCCGGATTATCCCCGAACACCACCTTGGCAAGCTCGGTTCGTCCCGAGCCCAGCAGCCCGGCCAGCCCGAGTATCTCGCCGCGCCGGATGCCGAGGCTGACGCCGCGCAGCTTGCCGCCGTCCGCCGCCTGCCGCACCTCAAACAGCAGCTGCTCGCCGCCGCCCTCGTACCGGCCGTTTTTGCGCCGCAGCACGTCGGCCGCGTCGCGGCCGATCATGCGCGAAACAAGCTCCAGCTTGGTCAGCCCGGCGACCGGGTCCTCGCTGACCCGCTTTCCGTCCTTGAGGATGGTCACGGTGTCGCAGATCTCGAAGATCTCGTCGAGCCGGTGGCTGATGAAGATCATGGCCAGCCCTTTTTCCTTGAGCTTGCGCATCTGCTGAAACAGCACCGCGACCTCCTTTTCGTCGAGCGACGAGGTCGGCTCGTCCATCACGACCAGTTTGGCCTGCACGGAAATCGCGCGCGCGATCGCCACCATCTGCTGGATCGCCGTGCCGTACGCGCAAAGCGGCTGGGTCACGTCGACCGTTACGCCCATTTCCCCGAGGACCGCGGCGGCGTTTTGGTTGACCTGCCTCCAGTCGATCCCCGTACGGTTCATCGGCTCGCGCCCCAGACAGATGTTTTCCGCGACACTCAGGTAGGGGATCAGGTTGATTTCCTGATAGATCGTGCTGATTCCCGCCCGCTGCGATTCCAGCGGGCTGCCGAAAGAAACGGCCCGCCCCTCCAATCGGATTTCGCCGCTGTCCAGCCGGTACAGCCCGGTCAGCACCTTCATCAGCGTCGATTTGCCGGCGCCGTTCTCGCCCATCAGCGCATGGATCTCGCCCGGGCGGACGCGGAAATCCACGTGGTCCAGCGCATGTACGCCGGGGAATTGCTTGTCAATCTGCTTCATTTCCAGCAAGTAGCCGTTATCCATCTCGCCGCACCCCGTTCTCTTGGAAAAAGAGGAACAAAATGTTCCTCTTTTTCCGTTTCCATTTCGTTAATCAATAGGCCTCCGGGAGGCATTCCTCCGCGTTGTCGATCGTATACAGCTTGCCGGGGTTGGCGATGTAGCCTTCCACCGTCTCGCCCGCCTCCAGCTTGTCGATGATGCTCAGCACGCTGTCGCCGAAGCGCGGGCTGCACAGCACGCTGTTTTCCAGATCGCCGTCGATGATCGCCTGCAAGGCGTCCTTCTGCCCGTCGATGCCGTACACGCGGATATCCTCGCCGGGCTTGAGGCCGGCGGCCTTGATCGCCTGAATGGCGCCGATGGCGTTGTCGTCGTTATGCGCGTAGACCGCGTCGATCTCCTTGCCATAGGCCTGAATCAGGTTTTCCATCGCCTTCTGCGACTCGGCGCGGCTGAAGTTGCCGACCTGCGAGGCAATGATGTTGATGTTGTCATACTTCGCGATTTCGTCGGCAAAGCCCTTGCCGCGGTCGATCGTAACCGAGCCGCCCGGCGTGCCGGTCAGCTCCACGACGTTGCAGCGCTCGTCGCCGAACTGCTTTTTCATGTACTGCGCAACGGTCGTGCCCTCCCAGATGAAGTCGCCGCAGTTGAGCACCGTGTAATCCTTGCCGGCCTCGCCGTTGATGCCGCGGTCGACCAGAATGACCGGAATGCCCGCTTCCATCGCGGAGTCGAGCACCGGATTAAGCCCCTCCGCCTCGCGCGGGGAAACAACCAAATAATCCGGCTTCTGCGCCACGATATCCTCGATGTCGGACACCTGCTTGGCGGTATCGTCCTGCCCGTCGGTATAGATGTACTTGTAGCCCGCCGCTTCGATTTTCTCCTTCATATCGTTGGTCTGCACGACCTTCCAGTTGTTCTGGTTGCCGCACTGGGAGAACGCCACGGTCAGCGTGGACGAATCCGCGCCCTTACCCGCATCCGCGCCGGCATCCGCGCCCGCGTCCGGATTGGGCGCCGGCGGCTGTTCTGTCGAACAGCCCGCGCAGAGGCCGAACAGCATCGTCAATGTGAGCAGCAACGCTAAAAATTTGGACTTTTTCATAGCAAACCCTCCTGTTGTTCCTGTTTTTCTTCCCTTTGTGTGCCTTCATTATATCGGCCGCCGCCGCCTTGGTAAATCAACTTATTTTCTGCATCGTTTCAGTTTTTTTCGCTGTTGGAAAACTGCTGCCGGAATTCCTTGGGCGAAAGCCCCGTCGATTTTTTAAAAAGCGTGCTGAAATACGTCGGGTTGTCGTAACCGATCGCCAGCGCGATCTCATAAGACCGCTGGTCGGTGTATTGCAGCAGCTGCTTGGCTTTTTCCATGCGCAGGTCGGTCAGATAGCCGATAAACGACCGGCCGCACTCCCGCTTGAACAAAATGCTGAAATAGCAGGACGACATGTTCACCGCGCCCGCCACACTTTGCAGCGAAATTTCATGCTCGGCAAAGTGCCGCTCGATATACTGCTTAGCCTTTTCCGCCAGCGCGCGGTTGGCCGATCCTCTTTTCCCCTGCACATAGGCGCAGACCCGCCCGAGCAGTTCGCCCAAGCCCTGCATCTGCTTTTGCAGCGTGCCCGCGAGAATAATTTTCCGGTATTCCTCCAGCGGATCGTCGAACACCTCGCCCAGCTCAATCTCGAATTCCTTGAGCGCGCCCGCCAGCTGGCTGTACGCGGAGGCAATGAACATCTGGCCGTACAAAACGGATTCGTTTCCGCTGTCCCGGATATGTCCGGTGATCTCCTCCACGCGGCGCGCGATCAGCCGCCGGTCGAAGGTGCGCACACAGTCCACAAAGCCCGCGATATCGGCGGAGATCCGGCTGCCGTCGTCCTGCCGCACGCGCCGCAGCTCGGCGTAGTCCAAAAAGGTCGTTTCATCGCTCAAAAACCCGTAGCGCATCACGGCCTGACAGTGGTCGTACGCCTGCTGAAGCGCCCAAATGCTGTCCGAAACGCCGTCGGTCGCGCATAGAAACGGGTATTCGTTGGCCAAAGCGGCGTTGTCCCGCAGCTTGCCGCACAGCCGCTCCACCTGCTCCGCCGTGCGCTGCGCGTCCCGGCCCGCCACGATCAGCACGGCCCGACCCTCGGCGGCGGACTGTTCGCAGAATATGGTCAGACCCTCGGCGCAGTCCCGCACCTGCTCGATGAAGCCGCCGAAATAATCCTGCAGCTCCTGCTCGCTGAACATATCCCGTGCGTAGCAGTAGCCCAGAATTTCCAGCATCACGCAGGCATAGCTGCCGCCCGGATCGAGCCCGGCGCGCTCGAACGCCTGCCCGCCGATCTCGCGCCCGCTGTACCGGTGCAGCACCTCGGCCAGCAGGCGCTTGCGCTCGGCCTGCTGGAACTTGCGCTGCTGCTCCGCATGCCGGCGCGCGGCCGTGTCCAGCAGCTCGTCCATATATGCAAGGTCGATGGGCTTTACCACATAATCGGTCACCCCCAGCTTGACCGCCTGCTTGGCGTAGTCGAATTCGTCGTAGCAGGTCAGCAGCACGATGCTGGTCTCCGGGCTTTCCCTGCGCACGGTTTCGGCCAGCTCCAGACCGTCCATAAACGGCATGCCGATATCCGTGATGATCAGATCGGGCCCCAGCTCCCGCGCGAGCGCAAGCCCGCGTTCGCCGTCCTCGGCAAGGCCGACGACCTCCATGCCGTGCTTGGCCCAATCGACCGTATCCCGCAGCCCCTCGCGGATCAAATATTCGTCATCCACCAGCAGAACCTTCATCCTGTTTTTCCTCCTCTCCCTGTATGGGCAGCGTCAAGCGGAAGCAGCAGCCCTCTCCCAATTTGCTTTCAAAGGACACGCCGTACCTCTCGCCGAACAGAATACGGATGCGCTCATGCACGTTGGCCACGCCGTAGCTGTCCGCGCGCGGCCCCGGCCCGCCGCGCAGCGTGTTTCGCAGCGCCGCCGCGCGTTCGGGCGTCATGCCCGCGCCGTTGTCCATCACGTCGATCGCCAAATGATCCTGCTCGCGCCGCGCCCAGACCACCAGACGGCAGGCCTCGCGCTTTTGCTTCATGCCATGATAGATTGCGTTTTCAATCAGCGGCTGCAGCACCAATTTGGGAACCGCGCACCCCTCCACCGCGGGGTCGGCCGTAATTTCGTACGCAAACTGATCCTTATAGCGGATGTTCTGAATGATCAAATAGCTGCGGGCGTGCTCCAATTCCTCGCGCACGGTAATCGTTTCCTTGCCGCGGCTCAGGCCGATTTTCAAAAACCGCGTCAGCGCCAGCACCATGCGCACCACGCCGCCGTTGTTTCCGGCACGCGCCATCCAGATGATCGAATCGAGCGTATTGTACAAAAAATGCGGCTGGATCTGCGCTTGCAGCGCTTTAAACTCGGTCAGGCGCAGCTTTTTCTGATTTTCTATTTCATGCTCCATCAGCGTCTGGATTGTCTCGATCATCAAATTAAAGCGGCTGTTCAGCGCGCCGATCTCGTCGCTGCGCACGGTGACCGCGCGCGCGTTCAAATCGCCCCGCTCCACCCGCTGCATGGTTTCGTCCAGCGCAATGATCGGCTGCACCAGCAGCGCCGCGCACCGGTGGGCAAGCGCCAGCGCCAGCACGATCACGCAGACGGAAACCAGACACACGACCGTGATGATGTCGATAATATTTTTGGCAAGCTCGCGCCCGGGCACGGTGCACACGATTGCCCAGCCGTTCGCGTCCAGTTCTTTTTCGATTTTCAAATCGGAAAACGCCTTGCCGAACGGGGAAACGCGCGGCGCCTGCCCAAGGGCCTCCGGCTGCGCTTCCTCCGGCCAGACCAGCGGATTGCCCTCCGCGTCCCGCAGATAGAGAAAACCGTTTTTGCTCACCCGCGTCTCAAGCAGCGAACGCACGCGCCCCACCTCCAGCTCGACCACCACCGCGCCGCGGTACTGCCCGCTGCCCACCTCCTTGACCGGCGTGATCGTCGTCAGCAGGGTTTCGCCCGTCGTCACCGCGAAATGCGAGCCGGCCGAGGGCGGCAGCCAAACCGTGCCCTCCGTGCGCAGCACCTGCCGGTAGTAGGGGGATTCGGTGATGTTTTCATCCCGGAAGGTGTAATACCGGCTTTTCGCGGCAAGGCCGTTATCCGCGAAAAAGTACATGGCGAAAATATTGTCGTTGTACTGGTTGAGCTTGGACAGATAAGCGTCCAGCTCAAACCGGTCGCTGAACTGGTCCTTGTACTGCGCGTACTGCGTGCGCATGACCGCCTGCACGCCCGAATCCCGGCTGATCACCCGCGTCACGGACGCCATGTCGTCCAGCAGGTCGTCGATTTCGCTCGCCGTTTTCTCCACAAGCTGCTCGCTGGTCGTCACCGCCATGTCCATCACGCGGCGGTAGCTCACCACGCAGGCCACCAGCGCGATAATCAGCACGCTGAGCAGCGAAAAGGTGAGCAGGATGCAGAACAACCGTTTTCTCATCGACCAATTTTTCATAGAACGCCTCCCCCGCAAAACAAAAAGCCGCCCTGCATAAAGGGATTTTCCTCTGTGCAAAGCGGCTTATTTTATCTGTTCAATTTCTCGGGACCAGCGCGAAGGGCCGGATGGGGGAGCCGGAGCCGTTTTTGATCTTGAGCGGCACGGCAATAAAATAACAGCGCACCGGAAGCCTGTCCAGATTCTGCAACTCTTCCATGATCAAAATATGGTTGGGCAGCCAGTGCATATGATGCCCGTAGGATTCAAGCTCCTCTCCCGCGATCACCGGCGTGTCGCACGCGATGGTGTCGCTGCCGACCGCCCGCACCTTCCGTTCGGCAAACAGCCGGACGGCGTCCTCCGCCAGACCCGGTTCGTTTTTCGCGTAATACTTCCAGTCCCCCGCCGTCGTCCAGTACCGGAACCAATGGAAATCCATCAATACGATTTCGTTTTCACCCGCGGCCGTTCCCATCTCCTCTTCCAGCCGCAGTATTTGCTCGGCGGTGATGCGCTGTCCCGGCTTCATGTTCAGCCGGTGCAGCGGATACGTGACCGCCTGCCCGCACAGATAATCGGGCGGATAGGTCTCGATCGTGCTTTCCATCATCGCGCTGACCTGATGCGCGGGCGCGTCCACGTGCGCGCCGGTATGCTCGCCCAGAAACAGCGTCTGGCAGTAGTAGCCGTCGTGCGGATGGGTCACGGTCGGCTGAATGACGAGCGGCGGGTGCGTCGGCCAGCGCGGGATATCGTTTTCCAGTGTGGGCGACAGATCGACCGCTTCGCACGCCGCGAACAGCTCGCTGAGCGTCGTTAAAATATCCGGCATTTCCGCATTGCCTCCCTGCTTTGTATTTGACTACATTATAGCGGGACGGGCTGCAAAAAGCGTCCGATATTTTTTTGTGTTCTTCAACATTTTTTTGAAGTTCTCCGTTTACCAGTATATCATAATTTTTCCGCCGTGCGCGCAGGTAGTTTCTCCCAGATCCGCGGCCCGCCGCGGCGCGAAGGCGCCGTTTGCATGCCAAAAACGCCGAAACGAAACCGTTTCGGCGTTTTTATCAGGACGATATAGGCTCTGCGGCGGTCCTCCGGCCTCCGGTCACGCGCCGCCGCACAAAGCGTTCGCACACGCCGCGCCGCTGTGCTCGCAGGCGCCGAGCCGTTCCTCGGGCAGGCGGCAGGTGCGGCGCTCCCGTTCTACCAGCCGCTTGACAAAATCGGTCGCCGGGTTTTGCAGCAGCTCGGCGGGGGCGGCGTACTGCTGGATCCGGCCCGCGTCCATCACCAGCACCTTGGTGCCGAGCTTGAGCGCCTCCGCGATATCGTGCGTCACAAACAGCACCGTAATGCCCGTTTCCTCATAGATCCGCCGCAGCTCGGCCTGTAATTGCCCGCGGGTGATGCCGTCGACCGCGCCGAACGGCTCGTCCATCAGCAGCACGTCGGGGGACGCGGCGAGCGAGCGGGCGATGCCGACCCGCTGCTGCTGCCCGCCGGACAGCTCGCTCGGGTACCGCTCGCGCAGGCCCTCCTCCAAGCCGACGATCCGCATCCACTTGCTGACCGCGGCCTTGGTTTTCGCCTTGTCCCGCTTGTTGAGCAGGCCGGGCACATAGGAAATATTCCGCTCGACCGTCATGTGCGGAAACAGCACGCTGCCCTGAATCGCGTAGCCGATGTTGCGGCGCAGCGAAATCATGTCCTTACCCCTGATGTTTTCTCCGAACAGCAGGATATCCCCTGCCGTCGGCTCGATCAAGCCGTTTACCATTTTGAGCGCCGTGGTTTTGCCGCAGCCGGAGGAGCCGATCACGGTGACGAACTCCCCCTTTTCCACGCGCAGGTTAAAATCGTCCAGCACGGTATTTTCCCCGTACGCTTTTTTGACGTTCCGAAATTCGATTGCGGCAGACATAGCCGGCCCTCCTTCATCGCAGCAGCCCGGCGGTCTGCAAGAACTCCCTTGCAACCGCGCGCGGCTCTTTCCCTTCGGTTTCCACGCTGTAATTCATCCGCGCCATGGCGTCGTCGCTTATTTTACCGCCCAGCGAATCGAGCACCGCGCCCAGCTCGGGATGGGCTTCGAGCGTTTCCATGCGGACGACGTTGCCGCACTGGTAGGATGGATAGAAGTGCAGGTCGTCCTCAAGCACCACAACGTCGGCCACGCTGAGCTGCCCGTCCGTCGTGAAAATGTTCATCACGTCGATCTTGCCCTGATTGATCGCCTGATATTTCAGGCCGATATCCAGATCGACGGTTTTTTTGAAATTGAAGCCGTATGCGTCGCACAGCGCGTCGAAGCCGTCCTCCCGCTCGTAAAAATCGTACTCCGAGCCAAAGGTAAGCCCGCCCGCCACAGCGCGCAGGTCGGAATAGGTTTTGAGGCCGTACTGCTCCGCAAGCGCGCGCCGCACAACCAAGCCGAAGGTGTTGTTGAAGCCGTACATGCCCGCCCACTGCATTTGCAGCTCGTCCTGATACGCCCGCTGCATCTGGTCGAACAGATCCTCGGTGTACAGGCCGTCCTTTTTCAGCACCATGCTCCAGCCGGTGCCGGTGTATTCGGGATAAAGGTCGAACTCGCCCTTTTCCATCGCGGGCTGGATGTTGGAGGTGCCGCCGCCTACGCCCTCGGTCAGCTCGACGGTAAGACCGGTGTCCTGCTCGATCAGAATATCCAGCATTTCGCCGATGATATACTGCTCAGTCATCGGTTTGGTCGCGATTTTAATGGTATCGTCCCCGCGCATGCCGAAAAACGCCCCGCCGGCGACCGCAAGGCACAGCAGCGCGGCGACGGCGGCCAGCATGCGGTTGGCGCGTCTGGCTTTGGCCGAGCGCTTGGCCATGCGTTTCTCGATCACGCCGAGCACAAAATCCATGAAGAGCGCGAGCAATGCGATCAAAAGGCTGCCGACGACCGTCATCGCGGCGTTGTTCGTGGTAATGCCGCGGTAGATGGCGACGCCCAGCCCGCCCGCGCCGATGAACGAGGCGATGCCGGCCAGCGCGATCGTCATCGTGACCATGCCGCGGATGCCCGACATGATCACGGGCAGGGCCAGCGGCAGCTTGATCTTGAACAAGATCTGCGCCCGCGTGCTGCCCATGCCCTTGGCGGCCTCCAAAATGCCCGCGTCCACATGGGACAGGCCGGTATGCGTGCTGCGCACCATCGGAAGCAGCGCGTATATCGTCAGCGCGATCACCGCGGTCGCGTTGCCGATGCCCGAAAACGGGATCAAAAAGCCCAGCATGGAAATGGACGGAATGGTATATAGGAAATTGATCACGCCAAGAGCCGGCTTGGCGGCGTTCTGGTATTCGCTGATCAGAACGCCCACGACCCCGCCGAACACGACCGCGATCAAAATGGCGAGCAAGGATATTTCAAGATGCTCCCACAAAAGGCCGAGGAAGAATCCCTTCCGCTCCCAAAACAATGTTCCGATATCGTTCAGCATGTCCGCGCCCCCCGCCTGACGACCGCCCTCACAGGGCAGCTTTCGCCGCACAGCCCGCAGTGCAGGCAGTGGCTCTGCCGGATTTTATACGGTTTTCCCACGTCAATGCACTGTTGCGGACATTGCTTCGCGCACCGGCCGCAGCCGACGCAGGCGTCGGTGATCTCGTAGCCCTTTTCCGCCGGCGCGGCCGTTCCAATCGAAAAGTACGCCCGCTCGATGGGCGATTTTCCGAGGTCGAAAAATTCGAGCTGCCCGCTTCTGATGCAAAACGGCTCCAGAATATAGCGGCTTTCGCCCGGATACACCCCGTTCATCACCGGATTTGCCTCGAAAATGCGGTCGATCCACCGTTTCTGCTCGTCCAGCTTTTCCACCGGCCCGCTCAGCCGAACCGTTTGAAACGCCTTGTTCATCGCCGTGACGGCGGCATAGCCGCCGCTTATCAGCTGTTCGCAGAACTCCTTGCCGCGCGCCGTGCAGAAGTACAGCGCTTCGTCCTCGACCAGCATCACGTCGATGACGCGCACCTGCGGGCGGCCGGCTCCGTCCACCGTCGCAAAGGCGGCGTCCTTGACCGTCCGTAAAAGCTGCAAGCATGCCTTAGCCGTCATTCCTTCCCCATCCTCTCCATAGGCCGTCTCCTATCTGTTCCATAGGATTATTATATAGACCTGCCCCGGAATTAACAAGTACATACAATTATATAACTTAGTTACCGCACGGAAACCGCCGGGAACCGGTCCGCGCGGCCGCCCGTGCGCCCGCTCTGCGGATTCCGTTTTTTACATCAAAAAACAGCCTATAAAGCGCCGCCGCTTTATAGGCTGTTTCCTTATGCGTTTTGAAAACGTCTTATTCCTGCCCGAAGCCGCTGTGCTCCGGCCTCCTCCGCGCGTTTCAGCCGTCTTTCTCCTCATCCGCAGGGGGCGTTTTTTTCCTATGCTGCTCTCTGTACTGCGAGAGGGACAGTCCCTCATATTGCTGAAACAGCCTGTACAGCGCGCGTGAGGAGGTAAAACCTACTTTTTCCGCAATCTCTTCGATCGAATAATCGGTGGTGCACAGATAGTTCTTGGCGTAAGCAATGCGGAGCAGGTTGGCGTTTTTCATAAAAGTGGTGGAATATTCCGACTTATACGCCCTGTTCACATGGCGCGGAGACACGTTGAGCGCTTTTGCCGCGCTTTCCAGCGTAATATCCTCCGGATAATGCGCATGGATATACATGGTCACGGCCATGGCCAGATTTTCCTTTCCGGCAGGCTTCCGGTCCCGTACCGGCGCGGTGCAGATCTGCCGGAGCGACAGCATGACGAGCTGATAGCACAGCATGACCGCCTGCGTATTCCAGCCGAGGCGGCGCTGCTCAATCTCCTGCAGCCACTGTTCCGCCAGCTCCTCCGCGTGCGGCGGCTCGTCCAGCCGCAGAAAGCCGATTTTATCGACCGACTGCAAAACCTGCCGGATATCGCCGTATTCGTCCGCCCCGTCCGGGCCGTTCATCGAAAGCCGCTCGCAGGGAACGACGTCGAAAATCACCGCCATGTACTGCCGGGGCGTATCGGGCTCGTAGTAGACGTGGTGCTTGATGTCGCGCGCCAAAACGCACGCCTGCCCTGCCGGAATGCGCTGCACGTTGCCGGCAATGTTGATCTGTATCTGACCGCTGAGCACATAATAAAGCTCGTATTCAAAATGGTTGTGCGGAAACTCCGCGATGTCCTGCGTCAGCTTTTCTGCATAATACAGCACAAACTTATAGCCGGAAAACGGAAGCTCGACAATATTTTTCATGTACCTGCGGTCATTCTGTTTCAAAGCAGCGATCCACCTTTATGATACAGTTGTCCAATGGCGTCGGCTGCCTTATACGCGCCGAGCACCTTCTCGTACGTCACCTCAAACGGCTGGTTGGCCATGAACGCCTGCTCCAGCGCCGCGCGGGTCATAATGTCATACTCCTCGTCGGTCAAGCCGCTCAGGTGCATGTCGTCGAACGTGATCGGCAGGCCGACGTCGCGGCAGAAGCGGTAAACCTCGTCGAGCTGCTCGTTGGACGCGCCCTGCATGACAAGCTGGCAGCAGGTCGAGAACGCCACGCCCTCGCCGTGGTAAACATACTCCTCGCGGCCGGGCAGCGCCAGCGTGCCGAAATAGAAGCAGTGATCGGACGACGAGCCGTTGTTCTCAAAGCCCATGCCGCTCATTAGAATATTTACCTCTATTATAGCATTATATGCGTCGCTCAGGGCTTTTTTCTCCGCGGCAAGTTTTGCCTGCCGGCCGTACTGGAACAGCATGTCATAGGACAGCTTGGCAATGGCCAGCGCGCTGTGCGTGCCCACGCCGCCGTGATGGTTGTTGATGAAGTTCTGCTGGCACACCAGACCGCCCACATAGGTGGAGAGCGCGTCGCCCATGCCGGAAACGAACTGCCGCACCGGCGCTTTGAGCAGGATCTCCGTATCGGCCAGAACCAGATCGGGATTTTTGGGCGAGTTGATGGCCTCGGTCATCATATGGGTCTCTTCGTCATAGATGCAGGAGGCCGCGCTGGTATACGCGTCGGTCGCCGCAATCGTCGGAATGATCACTTCGTTCAGCAGCCCGCACTTGAACGCCGCCGCCTTGACCGAATCTACGATCTTGCCGCCGCCCACGCCGATCAGCGTCTGCGCGCCGCACTCTTTGGCGGCAGCCATCAGCTTTTCGATGTTGGGCCAGCTGCATTCTCCGACAAACTCGTAGAAAAACAGCTCCTTGCCTTCCATCGCCGCGGCGATGGTGTCCTTCAGGTCGCGCATCCGGTTTTTGCTGGCAACGACCATAAACCGGTCGCCCATCCAGTCCACATATTTCTTCAGGTCATGAATGACGCCGTAGCCCTGCACGTATTTTCCGCAGCAGCCCATGACTTGTGTCATCATCTGTTCTCACTCGCTTTCTCGTTTGCACCGTCCGCTTACACACCCAGCATCTTCTCCAGCTTTTCCACGATGCCGTCGCGGTCCATGCCGTAATAGTGATAAATATCGTCGGGCGAACCCAGCACGGCGAACTCATCCGGCATGCCCACACGCTTGAAATTGCCCTGATAGCCGGCCTCGCACAGCACCTCGGCCACCGCGCCGCCAAGGCCGCCGTTGATCGAATGATCCTCCACGGTGACGACGTTGCCCGTCTTTTCCGCCACGCGGATAATCGCCTCGTCATCCAGCGGCTTAATGGTGTGCATATCCAGCACGCCGATGGACGAGCCGTGCTTTTCCTTCATGGCCTTTGCCGCCATCAGGCATTCGTAAATATTGGAGCCGCAGGAGATGATATAAGCGTCCGTGCCTTCGAGCGTCTCGATCGCCTTGCCGATCACCAGCTCGTAATCCTCCGCATACACGTTGGGCGAGCCCGCGCGGTCGATGCGGATGATCATCGGGCCCTCGTAATCCATCGAGGCGCGGATGAACCGGCAGCACTGGTCCGCGTCCGCCGGAACGACGACGGTCAGATTGGGAATCGCGCGGTAAAGCGCAAGATCGGCAATGTCGTTATGGGTCGGGCCGCCGCCCGCGGTCACGCCCGAGTGCGTGCCGATCAGACGCACCTTTACGTCGTTGTACGCGATGTCGGTGTGGATCTGGTCGGCCGCGCGCAGCGGCAGGAAGGGGCCGAACACCTGCGAAAAGACCGTGCAGCCGGACAGCGCCAGACCGGCCGACGCGCCGACCTGATCGGGCTCGGCGATGCCGAAGTTAAAGCAGCGCTCGGGGAACTCCTTGAGCAGCTTGCCGGCGGAGGACGAAGGCGCGACGTTATCGCTGAAGGTGAACACAAAGTCCTTTCCCTCTTTTGCCATTTTGTAAAGCTCTTCGCCATACGCCTCGCGGGCGTTGGAAAGCATCATATCAAAATCGTAAGTCGTCTTTGCCATACCGGATCACGCCTTTCTCATTTTTGCAACGTCCGCCAGCGCGGTCTTTAAATCCTCGTCGCCGATGCCGCCGCCGTGCCACTTGTGGTTGCCTTCCATAAAGCTGACGCCCTTGCCCTTGACCGTGTTGGAGATGATGAAGGTGGGCTTGGCGCGCTTTTCGCAGTCCCGCTCCGGCAGCCGGTCGAGCGCCGCGCAGACCTGCGCCATATCGTTTCCGTCCTCCACGTTGATGACGTTCCAGCCGAAAGCGCTGACCTTGGCGGCAACGTCGCCCAAATCCATTACATGCTCGGTGGTGCCGGTCATCTGCAAGCCGTTCTTGTCCAGAATACAGACCAAATTGTTGAGCTGATAGTGACCGCCCGACATCAGCGCCTCCCAGTTGGTGCCCTCGTCGAACTCGCCGTCGCCGATCATGACGATCACGCGGTAGTTTTCCTTGCGGTAGCGCGCGCCCAGCGCATAGCCGACCGCAATCGGCAGACCGTGGCCGAGCGAACCGGCCGAAACCTCGATCTGCGGGCACTTTTTGCGGTTGGAGTGCATGCCGAACTTGTACTGATCCAGATTTTCAAAATGCTCTACCATGTAATCCTGCGTATACGCGCCCTGCTCGGAGAAAATGGTATACAGCGTTTCCGAGCAGTGGCCCTTGGACAGGATAAAACGGTCGCGCCCCTCCTTGTGCGGGTCCAGCACGTCAAAATTCAGGTACTTGTAATACAGCGCAACCGCCATCTCCACGATGGACAGCTCGCCGCCGAGATGCCCCATCCCGATGCGGTAAATGAAGTGCAGCAGGTTTTCGCGGATATCCACGCACTTGTTTTCCAGTTCGGAAACGGTCGTCAATTTGTTCTCGCTCATCATCAATTACCTTCTCTCTTATTCGCCGTCGAACTTATTGCAGCGGATCAGGATTTTGGGATACTTGCTGGACAAATGCATCGCAAAGGCCTGCTCCACGTCGTCCATGTCGTACACCTGCTCGTCCGAGGTAAAGGCGGACAGATCGACATACTTGAGGTATTCCGCTGTGCGCTCGAAATTGAAGTGCGCACAGTACATGCCGGTGATGGTAACCTGACGCATATAGCAATACTCAAACAGGTTGAGCGGCATATCGTAGTCGTTCGGGAACTGCGCAACGTACAGCACGGTTGCGAACTTAGCCGCGCATTTGAGCACCGCGGTCGCCGCGCTCGGCACGGCCGAGCATTCCAGAATCACGTCGTAGCCGCGGCCGTTTGTGATCTCCATCGCCCGCTCGTATACGTCTTCCGTGATGGGGTTCACAATATGCTCAACGCCCAGCCTTTTTGCCAGCTCGCAGCGGTTTTCAACCGGCTCGGACAGCGTCAGCTCGGCCGCGCCGTATTTGGCCGCAAGCTGCGCGCACAGCAGGCCGATCGGGCCGCCGCCGGAAATCAGCACCTTTTTGCCGACCAGCATGCCGATTTTGTCCATGGCGCGCACCGCGATGGAAAGCGGCTCCATCAGGCTGCCCTCTCGCAGGCTGACGCCCTCGGGCAGCTTGCACACCTGCGCTTCGTTCCAGACGACGTATTCCGCCATGCAGGGCTGATTGCCGATTTCGGTGCAGTACTCCGGCTGGCCGATCGAGCAATAATAACACTTGCCGCAGTAGCCGAGGAAGTTGCCGCCGACCCTGTCGCCGACCTTGAGACCCTTGGCCGTGGCGTTTTTGCCGAGCGCCTCGATCACACCGGACATCTCATGACCCAAACCGAACGGCACATCCTCGGGCTTGTTGAAGCATCCGCCGACGATGTGCGGGTCGCTGCCGCAGATGCCGCAGTAAGCGACCTTGATGAGCACCTCATCGTCACCCAGCTCCTTGACCGGCATATCGACGACGCCGACCGTGCCGCGGCTCTCCGGATTTAAGTCTTTCATATTGCCAACGCGTGTTGCACATACCACTTTCATTGCGTGTTCGCTCCTTTGCTCTTTACTTTTGGGGAAAATTATATTACGCCTGCGGTTTTTCCGCTGCTGCCAGCCGGCGGCGGGTCAGCTCCTGTACGATCTCATCGAATTTCTTTTCGGTCAGCGAATAACGGGAATACACCACAATGCCGATAACCAGAATGATTGCCGGAATAAGCGAGTTGAGCGCCTTGATGGCGGTCAGCGTGGCTTCGTTCTGTACCGCGTTCGCCACATAGCCGGTCCGGTCAAACAGAATGGTCGGCAGGATGCCCGCAATCGTCATGGAAATCTTGATCGAGAAGGAGGCCAGCGAGAAAATCAGTCCGCCGCAGCGGCGGCCGGTCTTGTATTCGCCGTATTCCACGCAGTCGGGCAGCGTCGACCAGATGGTCGCGAGGGTCATGCCGTAGCCGAACGAGCCGAGCGCCTTGCCGATGCAGAAGCCCATCATCGCGGTATTGG
This sequence comes from Eubacteriales bacterium, assembly GCA_030524205.1. Taxonomy (GTDB): domain Bacteria; phylum Bacillota; class Clostridia; order Oscillospirales; family Butyricicoccaceae; genus Agathobaculum. Next base: position 60,026 of record JAUNGZ010000002.1, on the reverse strand, counting down.
GCATGAAGAAGAAGAGCAGCATGCCGACGGTGGAGATGATGCAGCCGGTAATGACGACCATTTTCTTGCCGATACGGCGGGCGATCGCCGGAACAAACAGCATCGGGATGATGGACGGCAGGGTTTGAAGCAGGTTCCATACGCCCATATCAATCGAGGTCTGGATATTGTACTGCACGACATTGTACTGAAGGAAATAGGTACCGACCGAGGAAACCAGAATATTGTAGGTGTAGGCCGCAAGATACATGACGAACAAAATCAGCAGCGGGCGGTTTTTGGTAAACTGCGTGCCGATATCGCGCCAGCGGAAGGGCTCCTCCGCGTCCATTGCGGATTCCGGAACGCGCTCCTTGCAGCATTTACCGGTGACCAAAAAGGAAATGACCATAACAACCGACAGAATCAGCATGGCGCGCTGATAGCCGTTCTGCGGGGTGCTGCCCAGCCGGGCGGACAGGCGCGGAACCAGAATCGAGCAGGCGACGCCGCCGATGCCCGAGCAGAACATACGGAAGGAATTGAGCTTGGCGCGTTCGATGGGGTCCTGCGTCATCGAGGAGGAAAGCGAGGTCACGGGAATGATAATGCCGGTAAACAGCATGCCGAACAGAATATAAGTAAACCATGCATACGCAACCTTGCTGATGCTTTCCGGCGTTGTAAACACCAATACGGTGGAAATGCCGTACGGAATGCACAGGCTGACAAACCACGGCACATATTTGCCGCGCTTAAAGTGGCATTTTTCAACAATCGCGCCCATCAGCGGGTCGTTGATGGCGTCCCAGACACGGGCGGCCAGAAACAGCGCCGTTACCTGCAAGGGAGTGATGCCGAAGATATCGGTATAGAAAAATGTCAGATAAATAGTGATGGTCTGGAACACCAGATCGCTGCCAAACCCCCAGAAACCGTACGCCCATTTTTCGCCGGTTCCTATTTTTACATAATAGCGTCTGCTCTCGTCTTGTAAGTTACTCATACCGTTCTCCTATTCCTTATAAAATTTGGTTGAACAATCTGTGATATGAACCTGTGTGTTTTCACCTCCGGCAAATTTTTTTACAGTCTGCGCCCGCCGTCCTGCAGTAACGGCGGCGCGTTTAAAACACAAACCGGCTTATTTTCCCGTACGCCTCGGGGATGACCGCCTCCGGCCCCTTCGCCCAGATTTTCGGATTGAGCACCTCGATGGATACCGGGCCGTCATATCCGCAGCACCGCAGGCAGTCGATGTAATGCTGCACGTTGATGCGTCCGTCGCCCGGCATGCAGCGGTGCGTCTGGTCGAGCATGGCAAACGGAATGTCCTCCGCGTCGTTGATATGGGCGATAAAGATTTTTTTCGGGTCCAGCCGGCGGATATAATCAAAATCCGCGCCGACGTCCCAGAGGTACAGGTTGAAATCGTCTACCACCAGCCCAACCTCCGGGCGGTCGACCTGCCGCACCAGCCGCCATGCCGTTTCGATATCGCCGATCGCCATTGTGCCGACCGGCTCGAACGCCACCTTCATGCCATGCTGTTTTCCCAAATCCGCCAAACGGTGCAAGGCGGCTGCCGTATCGTCGAAGATTTCCTTCTCCGTCACCCGCGGCGGCAGGTCAGCGCGTTCATTCGACAGCACAATCACCCGGTCGGCGCCGGTCGCTTTGCCGAGCTCACCGGCGAAGGCAAACTGCTCGCACACCGCTTCCCACTGCGCCGCCGTGCAGAAATTGATGGAGAAAATCGCGTTGATGGTTTCGCACCGCAAACCATGCCGTTCCAGCAGCGCGCTCATATCCGCCAAGGAGTGGTTTTCCAGATATGCGCGGGCTTTCTGAAAGTTGATTTCAACCGCGGAAAATCCCGCCTCCGCACACAGCCGGACGTCCTGTTCCAATGTCGAAGTCTCCGAACAGGTTTGCAGATTATAGCAAAGTTCCATATTCGTTTCTCCTCCCATTTTTTGCATATTGCCTATATTGTTATCTCCATATCACTTATATTGTGGCATTTCATACAAATTTCCAATGTTTAAGAAGGACCTGTTCCAACTCATTTGGTCCATTCGAAAGGGCTTTCCCGCCGGCAATCGACAATGCGAACAAACGCCGGCCGCCTAAATTGTCAAATTTGTCTCAATCTCATATTTTTCTCCGCACATGCCATTGCAGCCGCGCGGGACGGACCTCGCGCTGCTCGGCGTGCTGTACGGTATCAGCGTTCCGTCCATAATTGCCGTATCCGCCGCCGCACAGCCCGCGGCCATCCCGCTGTATCCCGTCTAGGCCAAGCGGCCGGGCGCGGTTTGGGGCGGAGGATTCCGCATCCCGCACGCGGCAGGCAGGCACAAAAAGGCCGTATTCCTGTTCAAACAGGAATACGGCCTTCGTCTTGCCTCTCTACTCAATCCTATGCGCTTTTATCGTCTTTGCTGTGCAGCTCGCGCTCAAGACGGCGGATGCGCAGCCGCTGTTCCAGAATAATGCCCATCAGCGTCTGCTTGGGCGTGCGCCCGGTTTGCAGCTCCCGCCGCTTGCCGAGCTCGCCCGCCTCATATGCCCGTCTCCAATGATAGGAGGCGCGCTCGATCCGCTTATACCCCAACAGTTCCACCGGCAGGCCCGCGTCCGAAAAAATTTTTGCCGGCCCCTCCCCTGCCAGATACCGTTCCATAAAATGCTCCTTAAATTCGTTGGTATACTGAATTTCTCTGGGCGTTGCCGCAAATACGTTCGGATTGTTCCGCAGCAGCTCCATTTCATCCGGTGTGAATAATCGCTTATTCATAGTTTGCCTCCTTTCTCTTTTTGTCTGCCCGCGCCCCTTGGCCGGAAACGGTTTTCGCCCGTTTCCGGCCGGGATACGCGTTCTGGGAATAAGCTTATTCGGCTTCCACGCCGTTGGACGCCTTGCGGATATGGTCGTACGCCCAATTTCCCTGCGGCACATCGCTGAACTTCATCTCGCCCACGGCGGCCTTATCGGACCAGCCGAGCACGGCGTTCAGGATGGTCACGGCTTCGGCGCGGTTGATCGCGTGATTCGGACGGAACGTGCCGTCCGGATAGCCGCCCAAATAGCCCTTGGCCGTCGCGGCGGAAATGTAATTTGCCGCCCAATGGCCCGCAATATCGCTGAACGCGGCCTGCTGGCTCTCGGTCACGCCGTCGATGCGCATCACCATGGTCACAAACTCCGCGCGCGTGATCTGCTGGTCCGGGCGGAACGTGCCGTCCTTATAGCCCTCGATCACGTTCTTTTCGCTCAGGAACGCGATGTACGGCGCGTACCAGTCGCCCGGGTTTACGTCGCTGTAAATGCCGGTATACGGCGCGTTCAGATCGGCCTGCTCGCTCATGATGCGCGCGATCATGGCCGCGACCTCGCCGCGCGTCGCGCTCATGGCCGGGCGGAACGTGCCGTCCGAATAGCCGTTGATGTACGAGCCGGTCAGCGTTTTGTCAAAGCCCGCGCCGCGCTCGTAAAGCGCGGTATAGGCAAGCGCCTTGGTCACCTTGTCCGCGGTCGGATCGACGACGGTCTTGCCGTCGAGCGACCAGCCGAGGAACTTGTAGCCGTCGTTCGCGGTGACTACCGGCACCTTGTCCGCCGCCAGCTTCGCGCCGGAATTGACATACACGGAAGCCCCGCCCTTGGTGATTTTGCCGTTTTCGCCGGCGTTAAAGGTCACCTTGTAGGCGGCCGTTCCGCCGCCACCGCCGCCGGGGTTGATCGCCGCGTTGATCGTCAGCGTGCCGGAAACCGGACTGCTCACAGCCGCCAGATTGGTGCTGGCCGCCGAGGTGGCCTTCACGTTTACGGTCGAACCGCCGGACAGGCTGTTCAGATAAGCGCTCACGCTGTCCCAAGTGGCGTCGGTCGGCGTACCGCCCCATTCAAGCCACTCGGTCGAGGCGGGCGTGGTTTGCACCGCTCCGCAGCCGGACGCATGATCTTCCACATTCATCAATTCGTCGCGCACCGAGCAGTTACAGTGGTTGCCACTGGCAAGCGTGTACGCACAATCGCTGCCGCCGCCCGCGGCGGTAGTGTCATGCACCTTGTCCGGATCGGCCGTGCCGCCCGTGTAGCCGCAGTCGCACTGTGTCGTCGTGCTGGCATCGCCCGCATACGCCACAACATACGCGCAGTCCGCCGCATGGGCCAGATGATCGGCGTTGTAGCAGGTGCAGTTTGCCGGGGTGACCGTGGTCACCGACGCTACCGGCACCTCGTACTCCACCGTCGCGTTCAGGTCGTCGCTGGCGGGGGTCGAGGAGACCGTGACCGCCGTCACGCTGCCCGCCGTCTGCGAAAGGTTGCCCAGCGAGAGCGTCGGCGTTGCCTGCGCGATATCCGCCGTAACCTTGATATCCGGGACGGTCTCCGGCAGCTTGTAGTTGCCCGCCGCCGAGCCGGTCAGCTCCAGATCCGAACCCTTAACGGTGACGGTCTTGCCGTTAGCAACGTTCTTGTTGTCAAACGTGCCCTTCGCGCCGCTCTTGATGGTAAGGATCGCATGATCCGCATCCGCCGCCACTACGCCGGTGCGGTAATCCGCGGATAAACCTGCGTCCGCGCTGAGCGTCGCTGTATCGCTGCCGTCATATGTCTTGTTAAAGACGGCGACGACCGTCTTGGAAGCCGGCTCGGCAACAATTTCCAGCTCCAGCGCCTCGATCTCGCCCGCGCCGTTCAGCGCGCCGCTGACGTCCCCGTTAGCGCTGCCGGAGGTGAACGCATGGCCGTCGTACTCATAGTTCGCGGCCTTGTACGTGCTGTTGTCGGTCAGGGTAACGCTTTGCAGCGTCACATTCTTGTTCTTCGCAACCGTCGCGTCGCTAAAGCTCGCGCTTACAGCCAGCGTCAGCGTTTCGCCGTTTACGGTCAGCGTACCGGCAGCCGCGTCAACGGCCTCTACGTCGATGATGTCTGCGGCGGCCGCGGTGTTTACGCCGTCGTATTCCTTCTTGAATTTGAAGCTTTCGATCAGGCTCTTGAGGTCGTACGGGGAAACCGTGACATCGTACTCCTTTGTGGTCGCAACATAGGGCACGGTTTCGGCCGCCGCCGCGTCCGTCGGGTTCGCGGTAACGGTGATGGTCGTCGTACCCACGCCCTTGAGCGTCAGCTTGCCGTCCGTGCCGACGCTCGCCACATCAGTGCTGCTGCCGGACTTGACCGCATAGGTGTATCCCTTGATCTTATCGCTTGGGTTCGTGATGGCTGCGCCGTCCTTGGTTTCGGTCGGGTCGTAGTCATAAGAAACGGTGCTTGCCAAATCAAAGGTCAGCGGATTTCCCGCAATGGCGGTGAAGGTGTATTCCTGCGCCGCCGCGGTGTTGCCCGCGAAGTCGACCAGCTTATCGGCGGCAAGGGCGATCTTGTACGTGTTTTTGTCCACCAAATCGGTCTTGGTGAAAGTGAACACGATCGAACGGTTCTCGCCGTTGATCTTATACTTTACCGCCGTCGGGGTGGGATCGCTGCCCGTCGCGCCGCTCTCCTTGGTAACCGTGTATGCGCCGCTATCCACCGCAGTATCGTTGCTGATTTCGCTTGTGGCTTTCGTGCCGTTTGTCGCGGTCAGCGCTTCGGAAAGCGAGAAGGTCACGTCCACGGTTGTGGGCGACGCGCCCGCGATGACCACCTGCGTGCCGGACGGGTTGGCTACCGTCGGCGCGGTGCAGTCCAGCACGAAAGACTTAGCGCCAATTTTGCTTTCATCGGTCGGTACGCCGGTGTTGTCGTCCTGTGCGTAGGCGTAAACCTTGTATTTGCCGTCCGAATCGCCGTCGTCCTTGAGGACGGCGGTCAGGTCGGCTGACCATGCGCTGAAGTTTGTGCCGGTATCCGTCGCGTCGAACGCCCAGACCTTGGTTTCGCTGTCGAACGCGCCGTCATTGCCGGATTTTCCGTTCCAGAATTTCTCGGAATTGTCCGCGCCCACCTTGGCCAGCGCCAGCTTGACCGCCGCAACATCGCCGGTCGAGCCGCTTGACGCTGTGCCGGTGACCGCGGTTGTGGTCATGCCGGTCGCGTTCAGATACGCGCCGTCCGTCGGCGCGGTGACCGCCGCGGTCGACGTGGAGGATTCTTCAACGAGGTTGCCCTTGTCGTCGAGGGTGAAAGAAAAGGTATACCAGTCGCTCTCGTCGGCATTACTATTCGATGCTGCAACAATACAGTAATACGCTTTCGTTGTGCCTTCACCGGGAAGTGTCAACGCCACAGACTGATCGTTCGCAGTGACCGGCGTCAGCACTTTCGTTTCCGTGGTACTGCCGGTCCAAGCGGTTGCACCCGACATCGTAACAAGGCCATACTCCGTTCCGGCCGTAAAAACAGTATCCATTAAATCTACAATATTCCCTGTTGGTATCAATGCACTTGTTACAAGGGCATGTAATTCATTAAAGGATGTTCCCCCCCAGTCACCGCCATCGAATTTCTCTTTTTCTATCATAATTGCACTGATACGCGCATCACGCTGATGCGCGGTACCAACACTTACCGTAATGGTAGGCAGCACGCTTGTTCCAGTTACATTGCTCGGCGAGCTGGTCAATTCCACATTGGTTATGTAGTTGTTAGCACTTCCTTCTGAATCATTTTGTGCCAAGGCCATGGGCAGCTGCGCACAAAGCATTACAACTGCCAAAAGCGAGCTAAGCACTCTTCTCATACGATTTCTCATTTTTTCCTCCTAACTAATTGCCGTACCCTGCGACCTAAGCGCGGCTTCAACCTGTGCTATAGTACTTAGCGGTTCACCCGCACTTAACTCCCTGATTGCTTTATCCAAATATCCATACAATTCTCCCATTTTCCCGTACGCGCCATTTGACGCTGTTGGGTTTGCCGTCGGAACAAGATCGTCAATGCCCATATCGCAAGCGGCCTGCAATTCCTCCTTGTTTAACACACGATTGTTCCCAAAGGCATAAACGGCAAGCAGTATTTTGTATCGGTTTCGAATAACCGTGGCATTTGTTATGTTTGTTAAGCCAATCTCTGTAGCAAGGGTATAGGTTCCAATGCCCATTGTCCATTCAGCGTTGGTTGTTTGATTCTGCATTCTTTCGTTTTGCGTCCATGCGCGTTTGGAAACAGAATCGACCGCAGCCATAACCACAAAGCTGGTATCATACGTTCCGCCCGCAGATGGCAACGAATTATTCTTGCTGTCCGTCATAGACATCGCCATGTTACTAACCACGTTTGCACCGTAGCCATCATAGACCGTAAAGCTAATACCTGTTACGGTTTTGGGGCTAACAAATTCCACGGTGGACACATCGGTATTCTCTAGCGCACCTTGAAAATATACAGATTGTCCGCTAACGGTATACACGCCTTGCACCATGGGTTGACGCAGTCTAGCCACAGGCTGTCCATCTGTATTTCTGCGTTCCACCGTTATAAATACCGCGGCATTACCCGCGCTTGCATTGAGTGAGTTGCCGTACATATTTCCTTCATATTGTGTTATCGCATAATAGTTGTTAGGCGTTTTTAGCTGCAGCTTCGTATTCCCCGTATACACGGCCTTCAGCTGCATAGTGTCCCACGCGGCGTCCGCTTCGTGCGCGGCGGGGTCGAACAGCATGCCCTGCGCCGTGCCTAGCGCCGCGTCCCTGTCCTCGTCATGGATGGACGTGAACGTGTCCATCGGCCGGTCGCCCGTCACCTGCATCCAGCCGGTGAAGTGGTAGCCGTCCTTATCCGTCAGCGGATAGGCGGCGTCCGCGTGGTACGCGTCGGTCGACAAATCGGCGGGCAGCCGGGTCGCCGTCAGGGTGTCGTCCTGCGCGGCCTCGGTTTCGGTCACAAAGCCGTGGTATTTTGAGGCTGTGAACGCCTCGATCGCGGCCTGCACGTCCGCCGCCGCAGCGTTTTTGCTGATGACCGTCGCGCCCAGCAGGCTTTCGTCCCAATCGTAAAAGGTCAGCGATACGAAACCGCCCGCCTCGGCTTTCCAGACCGGCGTCAGCGTCAGCGCGTCGCTGCCGAGCGCAATCTCGTCGCCCGCCTTGCGGCTTTCGCTCCGCACCTCGCCCGTTTCCGCGTCATGCCAGCTCAGCAGCCAGTATTCCAGCGAATAGCCCGTGCGCGTCGGCTTCAAATCCGTCACTTTCACCGTGCCGCCGCTCGCCAGCGCGCCGCATTCCTTCAGCCACGCAAGCCACTGCGCGCCCTCGTCCACGTCAGCCGTCGCTTCATCGTCTGTCGGCGCCACGCCTCCCGCAAGGCTCACACGCAGTGTCGGACCCGCGCCGCCGCCAATCACCGCGCCACCGCCGCCCGCGGTGATCGGCAGCGTCACCGCCGAGCTCGCGTCGTAGTCGGCGTTGGCCTTGAAGCGCACCTCATATTCGGCGTTCTCGGTCAAGCCGTGAATAACCGGCAGCCCGCTTTCAAACGCGATATAGCCGTAATTCTCCGGCCACGCGGTTTGCCCGGTCTCCGCCGTTACCGCCGCACTCTCTTCGCCGTGCGGCAGCATGGACTGCACGCGCGTTTCCGCGCCCACTTCCATGCTCGCCGCCAGCGCGGCGCGCCCGTCCTCCGTCAGGCTTTTGTAATACGCCTCGGGTAGCGGCACCTCGCGCCAGTCCGCTTGCTCCGCGCCCTCGGCGGGCTTGGGACGGTATTCATAAACCAGCGCCTCATTACCCACCTGATGCAAATAGAAATCCGTGAGCGTGCCCGTGCCGGCCGCGTTGCTGTCGCGCTGGCCTTCCGCGTAAAAGCCCAAAAGCAGGCCGTCCTTGCTTTCCGCGCCCTCGTCCCCAGTCTCGGTCAGCACGTTGGACTGCAAGCCCGTCATTACGTCCAGATCGGGCTGGAGCGCTTGATCGCCCTTTTCGATCTTGGGGATCGTCACTTCGATCTCGTCAAACGTTTGGTTGGTCGCATCGGTCACGCGGATGGTCACGACCGTCTCCTCGTCGGTCTGCGCGGTCGGCGTGCCGGTGATCTGCCATTTTGTCTCGCTGCCGTTCACCGGCTCGACCTTGAGCCCGGCGGGCAGCTTTTGAACGGAGGTCACTGAATACTGCTTTTTCGTATCCGCGCTGGTCGTTCCCTTGTCGCCGGTCAGCAGCTCATACTGCTGCGTATACGCCACGTTCACCTTGAGCTTCTGCGAATCCGATGTGGGAAGCGTCTGGGTTTCCTCGTGGAACGCAGGCGCCTGCGGGAACCACTGCGCATACAAATCCACGATATCGTAGGCGTATGGCGACGCATACGGCAGACTGCCGCCCGGCTGATAAGCAGGCGCATCGCCCTCGGTGTAGCGGTATTTATCGTCGCCCTGCTCGCCCGCGCGCCAGTTTTTCCAGAAATCCGCGTTCGTGTCCCAGCCCTTGAATGTATAGCCCTTGCGGGTAAAGCCGTTCCCGCGCAGCGTGGCACCGCCGCCCTGCGCCGTCAGGTTCGGGTCGACCGTCCCGGTCACCGCCGCCTTGGTGTCGTTCGCCTCCTGGTTTTGCAGGTAGCGCACCAGATACGTCGGCTCCAGCAGATTGCCCTCGTTGTCGATCAAAAACCGGCCGACAAAATAGTTCTCTTTTGCCGTTCCCATCTGCTGCACCGCGATCAGATACACATAGCTGCGGTAGTATTTCGTCTTTTGGTCGCCCGCGGTCACAGCGGTTTCATTGTTCAGCGCGAGCGGCTTCAAACGTCCCATGGGAACTGTGACCGCGGCATTGTCCGCGCCGAGCTTAACGCCCGTTTTATACAGATAATGCGTCGTTGTCGTGATGCCCGCGCTTTCCGGCTGCTCAAATTGCTCGTAGGTCATATTGGCCGGATTGGCGTGCAGCTCGCGGACATAGGTGTCCGCGTCCATGACCGCCGCGCGGAAATCCGCGTTTTGCAGGCCATCGGCCGTCACGTTCAGACGAACGTCGAACCCGCTGACCGAGGCGGACGCCCAAAAGCTCTGTGCGCCGTTCGTCACCTTGTCCGCCGTCACTTCGATCTGCGCGTTCGCCGCGTCGCTCGCGGGCGGAATATCCGTCTGTGCGGTGCTGTCTGCATACGCCGCCTGCGCGGCCGTCGCCAGCGTCCCGAACTGCATGGCAAAGCACAGGAGCAGGGACGCTGCTTTTTTCAGTTTTCTTTTCATTTTCCGTCCCCTCCCTTACAATGCCGGAGGGCTGTAAGCGTTGTTGATCATTTTTTGCAGATCGGCCGCCGTGACGGCTTTCCGCTGTGCTTCGGTCAGGCCGCGCATCGCGTTTAGAATGTTCTCCTTGGCGGCGCTGACGCCGCTTACGGAAAGACCCGCGTCCCGGAACGCCGTTTCGTCGACAAACTGATCCCATTCCGTCTCTTTATCGGGGCTTGCCAGCTTGACAATCGCCTGATCGCGGAGATACGCCACCGTGCCCTCGCGCACAAAATCCGCGTTGCGCGCACTCGTCACATCGGACCGCGCCGGGGACTGCGGCCATGAGGCGTAGCCCTTGGTGTTGATTACCGTTACGTCCACCGATTCCATCGCCTTGGTCGGCACCACCTCGAACGTCGTCTCATCCGCGTTTTGCAGGTCGATCTTGGTCACGACGAACTGCCCGTTGTTTTTGGGCTTCATCACCACGTACACCGCCGGTTCTTCCAGCTTGGTCACGCCCGCGCCCGCGCTGTTTTCGCGCTTCACCGTGTAAGTAATCGAGTATTTGCCCTCTGTTTCGTTCGCCGTGCCGTAGCGGTTGTAAACCGGGTCGGAAACCGTGTAATAAATCTTGGTCGCGTCGTCAACCGCGCTGTTGCAGGCTTCGTTTTCCACATAAGCGGCCTGCACGATGATGTTGCGCTCCAAATCGGAAAAGTCCGCGAAGTCGGCTCTGGCTGCCTCCGTTTGGTAGTCCGCCGCGGCCGCGGCGGCGACAAACGTGCCGCCCGCGGTTTTGAGCGCTCTGCTCTCCTGATACACCCGCAGCCAGCCGTAGAAATCATAGCCCTTTTTACCGCTCAGGCAGCCGCCCGGCTTTTTCCATTCGGTCGTGATCTTATCCACGTTTTCCCGCGCGTCCTGCTTTGTCGAGATCGCGTCGATCACCTTGCCGTCCCAGTCGAAAAACGTCACCGTGTAATCGCCCGGCTCCAGCTTGGCGTCCGCGTAACGGCTCGCGCCCTTGACCGCCTTCAGCGCGGGCGCGGCCATCGGGGTAAACCGTTGGTCCAGCCCGGCCGGGTCGGCGGCGTACACAAAGGTTTTTCCCTCCGCCGTCGTCACCGAGCCGCAAAAGCCCGGCGGCGCGCTCACGCAGATATCGTCCGGCGCAAGCCCGACCCAGCCGAGCAGCGCCTGCTCATCCGCCTCCGCTTCCGCCGCGGCCTCGGCCGTCAGCCTGAACCGGACGGTCACCACCGCGCCGTCCTGCGCGTCCTCGTCTGAAAGCGGGTCAGTCAGCGATTCCGCGCCCAAGTACAGGTAGCCCTTGTGCTCCGCCGTTTGATACACCAGCGACGGCTTTCCCGCCACGCCGCCCGGCGCCATCGTCTTGGCCGACACCGCGTCCTGCCAGCCCGCGCCCTCCCGCACGGTGACCGCGCCGCCCGCCGCGCCCCAGTGGACCGGATACAGCTTTTCGCTGTTATACTCCAGCACGGCCTGCGCCGCCATAAAGCTGTCCACCGCCGCCAGAATGCTAATTTCCACCGTGTCCGCGCCCGTCACCTTGCGCAGCTCGATCGTCTCCGTCGGATCGGCCGCCGCGCCGGACGCCGGGAGCAATGCGCCCAGCATACAAACCGCCACCAACCCGGAGAGCCAGCTTTTCAGTTGTTTCATGCGTTTGCCTCCTCGGATTGTACTAAAATCGACTGCCCGCCCCTGCCGTAATTCGGCAGCAGCAGGTACAGATCGAAGGTGCGGATAAAGCCGTCGCCGTCCAGATCGTAAACCGCGTTCGGATCGGCTTCGTCCGTTTCCTCCTCGGGGTATGACACCCGCGCGCCGTACCGCGCCGCGTTGGTCAGCAGCGCCTTATCGTAGGTGCGCACCCAGCCGTCGCCGTCCACGTCGCCCACGGTCAGCGCCGGCGGGCTTTGCCCCTGCTTTTGCAGCACCGCGTCCAAATCGAGATCCGCGCCGCCGACCGTGATGTTATTTATCGTCAGCACGGTGTGCGCGGGCTTGCGCACGGTGAGCACATACACGCCGGGAGATACGCTGCCGTCAAAGGTGTAGGCGAACGTCCGCAGCCCGTATTCCGGGCCCGCCGTCTGCTCGAGCTCCACGGTGTCCGCGCGCACCTCGCGCACGCCGCCCGGCTCCTTCAGGTAAACCTGAAACGCGCTGTCCGGCGCGCCGGTATAGACGGTGTGCGGGTTGTACGCCAAAAACGTGCCCGTCACCGTCCGCCCCGGCAGCACCTCGGTCACCTTGGCGGTGAACTCCAGCTCCAGCCGGTCCGCGTCGTACAGCAGGACCGGCGCGACCGCGTCAAACCAATCCTCGGGCGCGTCGTCCGATTTTCCGCACAGCAGCTCGAGCACCTTGACCGGCGTGTTCTTTTGCCCGGTCAGCCCGTTATTGGTCAGGCCGACCGTCAATTCGAGCGCGGTTCTGCCGTTTTCGTCCGGGGTTTCCCCAAGCCGCGCCTTTTCCAGCGTATAGCCGTCCTCCGGCGCCAGCAGCGACAGGCCGGACGGGTCGCCGCCCGCGTACGGCTCGCCGTCCGCGCCGTACAGCGTCAGCGCGCCCGCCGCGACCGGGATGGAAATCGTCGCCGCCTCCGCCGCCGTGTTCTGATAATATACCGACAGGTGCAGGAAGCCGTCGTCGTTCTGCTCGAACACGGCCTCGCCCGCCGGATCGTTTTCCGCCGCCGTGCGATGGATCGTGATGCGGTAAGCGTTCTCGAATTCCGCTTCGGGCGTGCCGTCCCACACCCGCGCGATCAGCACGTCGCCGTCGCGCACATCGGGCACGGTCAGCGCCTGCAGCGCGGGCGCGCCGCCCGCTTCCGTTTCATCCGCCGCGTAGTCCACGATCCCGACCGGATCGCCCACAGCCTGCGTGCCGCGCAGCAGCCGCAGCTCGCCGCGCACCGCGCCGCCCGCTTGTCCCTTGCACACCGCGTTAAGCGTCAGGCCGGCGGCGTCCGTGCTGACCAGATACAGGTCGTACGTGCCGGTCGTGCTCGAAAAGCCCGCTTGCCGGCTCTCCGTTTGGATAAAATTCCGCCCCTCGGGCGCAAGCAGCTTCAAATACGCCAAGCGGAGCTCGTCCTCGGTCGGGTCGGACGGGTCGGCAAACACCGCGCGGTACGCCGTCATGCCGCTCGCCACCGTGCGCAGCACCGGATCGCGCAGCCGCGTATCGGTCAGCGCCTCGCCCTCGACCACGCCGTACGTCTGTTCCAGCGATTGGCTTTCGGGATTTCTCGCGAACGTCTGCCAGCAGCGGAACACCTTGCCCGCCGCCGGCTCCGCCCGCAGTACGATCTCCGTGCCCTCGGGCAGCGAACCGTTTTCGTCCAGCGCGGCGCCCGGCGTCGCCGGCTTGAGCACCACTGTGCCGCCCGCCTGCGTCTGCGTCACGGTGCCCGCCGCCGCGTCCACCGTCGGCGGCTGTTCGCCCTGCGCCGCGGCGAGCATATCTCCCGCCGCTACCAGCGGCGCGGCGGAGAACAGCGCGGCGACCGTTTGATCGCCGTCCATTGTCACCGTCACGCTCGTGCGCGTGCTTTTCACCGCGCCCGTCCAGCCGCCGAACTGCGCGCCCGGCAGGGGCTTAGCCGTCAGCGTCAGCACCGTGCCCTCGGCCAGGCCGAGCAGCGTTTGCCGCGCAGCGCCGCTCTCGTCCGTCACCTCCACGCTGCCCAGCGCGCTGTCATAGGCGAGGGTCAGCGCGTAGGTTGGGATCGGCTCGAACAGCGGCGTTACCGTTTTGTCGCCGTCCATCCGGAGCGTCAACGGATTGTCCGCGCCGGAGGCGTCGCCCGTCCAGCCGGCAAACCGCCAGCCGGGCTGCGCCGCAGCCGTGATTTCCGCGGTTGCGCCGCGGCCGTACTGCATCTGACCGCCGGCCGCCCGCGCGCTGCCGCCCTCTGTCTCGACGAGCGTCAGCAGGAAGCACGGCTCGGTCACGCCGGTATACTGCACCGCGTTTTCCTCCGCGGGCGTGAAGCTGCCCGCGCTGAACGCATACACCGCGCCGGAGGGGGCAAGGCGCAAGCCGTTAAACTCCCGTTCGCTCAGCTTCTGCGGCTCCACTCCGGCAAACGCCGGGTCGCCCATAAACCCATACGGCCCCGCGTTTTCCTTGAGCAGCAGCGCCAGATAGAAGTCCCGCATCACGTCCGGCACGCCCTTGTCCGCGAACGCCGGAAAGTCCCGCAGCACACTTTTCAGCGCGCTTTGCTGCTCCTTGTACGACACGCCGTAAAACTTCCGGGCAAAGCCCTCGTCTCCGGCCTGTGTGCGCAGGTACTGGAAAAACAGATATGCCTGCGCGTAGTCGTCGGTCTTGTTGCCCCACGCCGTCAGCGAATCGCCCTTGCGGATCAGATCCGAGGTGTTAAATTTCTGGATCCGGCTTTCCAGCGCGCCGAACAGCGCGTGCTCGACCGTCATCGACAGCCCCTCGTTGATCCACGTCGGCACCGCCGCCGCGCTCCACTCCGCCAGCGTGTCAAAGCCCGAGCACATCGACAAATGCTGCGTTTCATGCGCCATTGTCGATTTAGCCTTTTCCAAATCGGGCGACGTTTTGCTTCCCATCTGCGGCCAGGTGTCCAAATGCAGCACATCGCCGCTGTTGCCCACGCCGTATGCGCCGTCCGGTCCCAGCAGGCCGTAAAACTCGTTTGCGTTGATAAAACCGCCCGTATACGTGCTTCCGCCCGACGTATAGGAGTCCCAGATGTCGTACAGCAGGATGTCCAGCCCGCCGGAACCGTTTTTGTCCTCCACCGGATGCAGGTTCTCGGCGAGATAGGCGTAGCTGTCCGCGAAGCTGTCCGCCAGCTCGGCGAGATCGTCCTCGGTCAGCTCCACCGGCTGGCGCTCGGCGTCCGTGCACAGCCAAACGCACAGGTTCTGCCCGTTTACCTCGCGCACCGCCGTCAGCCGGAAATTGCCCTCCGCCCAGCCGGCGGGCGAGCCGCTGTCCGACACGCGCGCGTCCCGCATCTGGAACGTCCGCTCCGTCACACCCGGCTCCAGCTCGTCCAGCGCATAGGCTTCTCCCGAAAACACGCCGCCCGTTCCGGTATCCTCCAGCGGCTGCTCGAAAAACTCCGCCTCCGTCAGCCCCTGCGGGTCGTCCGCCGCCTCGCCGCGCTCGGAAAAGCCCTCCGCCTGCGGCTCGGGCTCCAGCCCGTCCAGCGCGCCGTTTTCCGCGCCGGGCGCGAAACCGCCGCCCACTGTCTGCTCCGTGCCGTAGGGCGGGTTGAACGCGGTGAGCAGCCCGCCCAGATACGGACTGGTGTAATCCAGCGTCACGCCTTCCGCCGTCACCTCGTCCAGCTTGTCAAACGCCGCCTGCACGCCGGAAAGGTCGGTATCCTCCCACAGCGTCGTCTGGAATTCGCTCTTAAACCGGTTTTCTTCGCCGGCTTCGCCCGGCAGGCCCGTCCAGCCCGCAAAGCCGTAGCCCTCGTCCGGCGCCGCCGTCAGCGTAACGGTCTCGCCGTAGCCGTAGGACGGCTTGTCCGGCGTGATCTGGATGCGGCCGCCCTCGCTCTCCCGGTTTTCCGGCAGGCGCACCGCGCGCGTCAGCCCCTCCCACCGCGCGATATCCGCGTAGGCCACCGAGGACAGGCCCGCTTGGGCGTCGCCGTAAAACGCGCCGTACCGGTAGGTTTCCCGGCCCAGCCCCAGTGACTCGTCCGTCAGCGCCCCGCCCGGCTCCAGCCGGAAGCATACCGTGAACAGCGGCTCCGCCGTGGCCGTGTAATACCGCGTGCTTACGTCCTGCCTGAGCGAGAAATCCAGCCGCAGCCGTCCCGCGCTGTTATCCGCCTTGGGATCGAACGCCAAGAGCGTCTTCGTCAGACCGCTGTCGACCGATACCACCGTTCCAAGCGTCGTGCTCGCCGTATTGTCCGCGGGCTTGGCAAGCTTCAGCTGCTTTGGGTCAAACCGCAGGTCCAGCCCCAGCGAATTGATTTTCGTCCCCTCGCTCAGGCGCACCTCCAGCTTGACTTGGCGGCTGCCGTCCCCGTAAACCGTATCGCCCGGCGACGCCGTCAGCGTGTACTGCGCGGCCGCGCGGTGCGCTGTCACCTCGTATGTCCGCGCGCCGCCGTCCTGCGGCGTGCTCACGATTTGGATGCTGCGCTTTTCCCCCGCCGCCAGCGTAAATTCCTGCGAATCCCTGCCGTAGGCCACCGGCTCGCCGTCTATCGTGACCGTCGGCCCATAGCACTCGTTCGGCTCGTCCGGCACCGCGCGCAGGCAGAACGCCGGTTCGTCCGGCGCGAGCGTCAGCACATAGCCGGTCTGCACACTGCCCTGAAACGGCTTATTCCACGAGCCCGCCGTCGCCTCGAGCGACGACAGGCCCGCGTCGTAAATCGTGAACAGCTCCGCATCCGCCGCGAGAGATACGGGAAGCTGGCTGCCAAACAGCAGTACCGTCTGCACGGCCGCAAGCAACCGCCGTATTCTTTTCCCCTTTTTCGGCATCCGCTGCTTCTCCTTTTCTATCTTTCTGGATGGGCGCTCAGCCCAGCATCGTCACGACCATTTTGGCCATCTCGCCGCGCAGCACATCCGCTTTCGGGCGGAACGTGCCGTCCGGATAGCCGTTTACGATCCCGGCCTTGCTCGCCGCGCCCACGCCCGCAGCCGCCCACGGCGAAATCTGCGGCGCGTCGCTGAACGCCGAAGCGTCGCCGGCGGGCAGGCTGCCCGCCCGCGCGATGATGGTCACGATCTCCTCGCGCGTGATGTTCTTATCCGGCGAAAACAATGAACCGCCCGTGCCGTTGACATAGCCCGCCTGATAGACCGCGTTGACGTATTTCGCGCTCCACGTGCCCGCGCAGTCTGTGAACACGCTTTCCTTGGTATCCTCGAGCTTCAAATCCTTCGCCCGCGCCAGCACCGCCGCGAATTCCGCGCGCGTCAGGCTCGCCTCCGGACGGAACGTGCCGTCCGCGTATCCGTTTACGATCCCGCGCGACACCAGCGTTTCAATGCTGCTTTTCGCCCAGTGGCTGCCCGTGTCGCTGAAATTTACCGCGCCCGCCGGATCGTTCGGCTTTACCGGATCGGAGGGCTTTTCTGTGCTTCCGCCCGTGCCGCCGCCCGAAGGACCGCTGCCGGAGCCGTCGCCCGTGTCCGCGCCGGGCTTTTTGCCGAAATACCCCTCGCCTGTGCCGCCCGGCGTCAGGCCGCTTTCGGCGGCCGCGCCCATGTCGATGCGCACCGCGCCCGCGTTGTCGATTCCGTCGTCGTCCTTGGTCGCGATAACGACGCCGTTCACCGCGCCCGCGCTTTTGCCCAGCTTAATGCTGTCCGCGTACAGCGCCGCGCCGTCCTTGACCGTGAACCTCATCCGAAGCAGCTTGACCTCCGTGCTGCCCGCCGTAAAAAAGCCCTCGCTGTCCAGCGCGCTGCCCCCGGCCTCGCCCTGCGCCATCAGCAGATAGCGCACCACGCCGTTTTCCGCGTCCACCGCCTCGCTGCCCGTCATCCAGCCCTCCGGCGACATAAACGCGTCGTACGCCGGCTGCAGATATTCGGTCAGCTCGGGCGACGGCGTCAGCCGCGTTTTATCATATGCCACATAGAGCTCAATGACATTGAACGTCACATCGTTCACGCCAAGCGTCACCGCAAGCTCCTGCCCGGCTCTGTCCGCTTTGAGCGTCACCACGCCGTCCGCCGGCGCGGCCCCCGCTCCCGCTGTCAGTGCGCAAAGGCTCATCGCCGCGCATAACAACCGTGCTGCCCATCTCTTTTTCATGCTTTTCCCGCTTTCCGGCGGTGTTCCGCCCTTTTTTTCTATTTGCAAGCGCGCTTTGCCCGCGCGCTGTTGTTTCCCATTTTATCGCCGTTTTACAGGCCGACCGCCGGACCCGCTCTGCGCGGGTCCGGCATCGGTTTGCCTGCTTTTTCAGTTTTTGCATACCGCCGCGGTATGCGGGGTTTTTCTTATGCGCCGGCCGCTCCGCTGATATTGCGGATGACCTTGCCCAGATCCTTTGCGTTTACCAAACCGTCGTCGTTGAAGTCCGCGAAATACTTCGTGGCATCGTCGCCGGTCATTTTGGACGAACCGTCGTCCGTGTCTACCGCCGCGCCAAGCAGCGATACCAGCGCCGTGCGGTCCGCCGCGTTGATCACGCCGTCGCCGTTGACGTCGCCCGCGATCAGCGAGATCGCGTCCAGATCAACGCGCTTGCCCGCGACCTTCAAGCCGTCCAGCTTGTAGGTAAGGAAGCCGTTTGACTGGATTTCAATTTTGTACGTGCCGTCTCCCGTCTTATACAGCAGCTTGTCGCCCTGCTCGAGGAGGATCGGCGTGTCGTTGATCTGCTTGTTCGCATTGTTCACATCAAAAATGTTGAAGTTGACCAGCTTGTAGTTCGGACGCGCCGCAACATACGCCACGATGTTGTACTTATCCATTACCTTCAGGTAAACCAGCCGGTCCTCTGCCGCAACAGCCGTCGTTCCTTCCACCGTCTCCACATAATCCAGACCGTCGCTGAAGAAGGCTTCGCTCATGGTGTTCTGCTGGCTGCCCTTGTTGATTTCGATCGTCGGCAGCAGGTCAACGTCCACCAGACTGCCTTCCATCGCGTTGTCGTTCTGCAGCAGCTTGAACTTGAGCACGATGTCCCCGTCCTCGTCAAACGTGATCGGCGTGCCCGCCTTGGAGGACAGCGTCAGGTTCAGCGTCTTGCCGTTGTTCGTCACCTCATACTTGTCCACGCTGATCAGCGAGCTGACATTTTCGCAAACCGCGGTTACGTCGTAAACGCCGTCCGCCAGCGCCGCGCCGCTCGCCACGTTGGCGAACGAAGCAAAGCCCGCCGCGTTGACTGCGTCGCCGCCGCCCGTCGGGGTGACGTTCTTCTCGGTCAGGTTGATGCTGAAGTCGCCGGATTCAAACGCCGCGCTCTTGATGCGCATGACCATGGTCGCCAGCTTGGTGCTCTTCGCCGCGTCCAGCTCCAGAACCATCTGCGGGTTCGTGTCCACATGCTTGAGCGTTACGGTGTAGGTCGTCGTTTTGTTCGTGTCGTTCTCATCGGTCAGCGTGAAGGTTACGTCCTTCGTTTCCGTGCCCTTGTCCAGCGCCAGCTCGATCGGATCGCCCGTGCGGTCGATGTCGGGCTTGTCCGGATCGGGCGTAGGCTCGGTATAATCGTGATCCGCGCCGTCGTTGTACTTGAGGCTATACAGATCCATCGCGTACGCGGGCAGCAGCTCCACCTTGGTCTCATCCTTTGTCAGGTAGACCGTGTAGTTGAGCTTGTCCGACGCGAAGCGGTCATAGTTCGCCGCCGTCGTGTCCTCCTGAATCAGCCGCCGTCCGTCCGGTGCGTTCACCTTCAGGTTTTGCAGCTTCGGATTGCCCTCCGTCACGGCCGCGACAGCCGCGAAGGTCGGCGTATAGGTCGAAGCTTCATTCACCTTAACGTACAGCGGGTTCGCGGTCGAGCTGGTTACGCCCGTGTCGTCAAAGCTGAAGCTCTCCGCTTCGTCCAGCGACGGCGTTTCGCCCGCCGTCTTGGTGCGCGTCCAGCCGGTGAATTTGAAGCCGTCCTTCGGCACCGCGCGCAGGCTGACCATGAAGTTCTCGCGCACCTGATCGAATTCCAGCGGCGCGCCGTTCCAAGTCAGCTGCACCGTACCGTTTTCATAGGTCGCCGTGCTGCCTTCGACCTTGCTCGCGCCGTCCATGGTGATCGGCGCAAGCTCGCCCGCTACCGGCGCGCCCGAGGCGGCTGCCGCCGCGTCGTCGAGCAGCTTGGTGGCTTCCGGCCAGGTCTTAAAGACCGATTTCACGGTAACGTCATACGTCTGGCCGTTTTCCAGCCCTGCTACCGTTACGCTGGTCGAGGTCATCGGCTTTGCGTTATAGCCCTCTACCGGCGCGCCGCCCTTGGATACCGTCAGCTCGTAATGATCGACCGGCACGTTCGCCTGCGGCGCCGTCCAGCTGATCGCCAGTTCTTCAAAGCCCGGCGTCACGGAAACCGTGCCGTCCGCCGTCTTTTTCGCCGCAAACGCGGTCGCGGTAACAGTGATCGCCTTGGAAGCCGTCGTGGCGGCCGCCTTGTAATCCTTGTCGTTATCGCCCGAGCCGGTCCAGATTCCGTCTTCCGTGCCCTTGCTCAGCGCCACCGTTACGGCGAAGGAGCCGTTTGTGCCGCTCTGGTCGTTCCACACGCCCGCAACCGCCGGTGTGCCGCTCGGCGCGTTCACCGTCGCGGTCACGCCGTTCAGCTCAAGCTTTGCAAGCTCCGCTTCGACCAGCGATTTGATCGCCGCCGCGTTGTTCGCCTCGCTCTGGGCGACCGCCTTGTTGTTCAGCGCGTTCTCGATCGCGGCTTTCGCCGTGTTCACCGCCGCGAGGTTCTGATGGTACTGCGACGCCGCCTGCGCCGTGATCACGCCGCCGGAGATGGTGAAGGCGTCCTGAACAGACGCATTTCCGCTGGCCTTGATCGTGATGGCCGCGGTGTACGCGCCGTTCGTGCCGGCCGCATTCGAAGGCTTGCCGGGAACCGCCGCTTTGCTGATTGTCGGCGCGCCGACTTCGGTGGTAACGCCGTTCAGGTTCAGCGCGGTCAGCTTTGCCTCGATGGCGGTCTTGATATCCGCCGCCGTGGTAGCGTCCGCCGCCTGCTCGGTGCCCGGGTTCGTAACCTTCTGATCGACCGCAAAGCTTGTGCCGACACCGGCTGCGATCGCGGCTTTCGCCTCCGCCACCGTTTCGGACGCCGATTTACCGGTCGCGTCGTAGGTCACGTCAAAGGTCAGCGTCGCACCGGTGCTGACGAGATTGGACGCCTGCTTGTCCGTGCCCGTCAGCGAAACGGTCGTACTGTCCGTGAAGCAGTAGCCCGATTTGGCCGTCAGCGTGATGGTCTGCTTGTACGCAGTGGAGCCCGCAAACGCATTGCCTGTCAGCGCGGGCGTCCAGCTCGAGCTGGTGTACTCGTACTGGTCGTTGGTCGCCACGGTGGGAGCCGCAGCCGCCGCTTCCGCGACAGGAGGCACTACCGTTACCGCCGCCGAAGCGATGCCGGTGACCACGTTGACCGATACGGAGGAATCGGATACCGCGCAGGCCTCCGTCGAATCTCCGCCGTCGGTCTTGGTGTTCTTGACCACGCCCCAGTACTTGGCGCCCGCTTCAGCCTGCACCGTAAACTCCGGGCCGGCCTGGAAGGAAAGCCCCGACAGCGCGGTGGGCTTCTCTGCGCTCTTGACGTACGCATAGCTCAGCGTGCCGCCGTCCGAGGGTGCGTCCGCGGATACGGTCAGCTTCACGCTGTCGCCCGCCACCGCCGAGGATTTGTCCGCGGAGATGGAGACGTTTGTGGGAGCTGCCGCCGGAGCATTGAAATTTTCCAAATGAAATACGCTTTTGCCACCGACCACATTGATCGCTTCGGCATCATCATTTAGAAAATCTCCGTTCGGAATGCTTGCAAAAATCTGATCAGGCGTAATGTTATCAATTGTCAAGCCTGCATCAAGTGCAGTTTGTGTCAGCACCATATACATGGTGGCCAAATGTACTTTTCCGCCGCCATCGGCAGGGTCATACTGTGTTTTGTTTGCGGCATTCAACCACAAATCTTTCAGGCCGCCATCCAGACCTGTTTGTTTTGTCAAGCCACAGCCAAATTCCTTGTCTTCTATAAAGTTATAGTTGCCAAACTCAAAAATACCCACTTCATTCAGACAGATTTCAATAGGCTCTCCTTGTTTCAGGGTAATATTGGCAACATTTTCGTTGTAATACTCCACTACCTCGTCAGAAGGCACGACCATACCGGAGGCATACCACATGGTATTATTATCCGCGGTAACCTCTTTGCCGGTATTCTTGTTTGCCAATGCCACATTATCCGTGTGAACAGCCACAAAGTTCTGTGCGGCAAGGGGCTGGTTAACCGTATAAATTTCCAACGCAAAAACATTTTTCCCGGCGGTTGAATTTCCATTGGCGAATTTATCCGGCTTTATATACCGCAACGTCATGCCCGCGAAATTGTTTGGATCCTGTGGTTCTTCCCACGTAGTTCCTGTCAGCGCAAAAGAGCTAATGACAAACATCTGTGTCAACATGGTGAGCGACAACAAGAACGATAACATCCGTTTTTTCATAGCTTATATCCTTTCTGATTGTGGTCGCAGCCTTACGCTGCGACCACAATCATAACCATTAAAAATGCACTGTTTTTCCCTTTTTACTGAACTGTGCAACCAACAAAGTTTTATCCAGAATTGTGATACTGCCATCATCATTTACATCATATTCAGTATTGGATGTACTAAATCGTCCTACAAGCAATGTCTTATCGGCAATAGTAATCTGATTATCGCCGTTAAGATCGCCAGCCAGCATTTCCAATGTCTTCCCCAAGTCAACCGGGGCGGTTTCCACTGGAATTCCGGTGATTGCGCCCACCGTATGGTTCTTCTTATAGGCCTCGACACTGTACGTGCCCGCCGGAACCATATTCAGGTCAAACGTAAACGCTCTTGCACCCAGCGAGGCCGCCTTAAACGTCGCGGTGACGCCCGACAGATCCTCGTTCACGCCGGTCAGCTTGACCGAGATCGCGGCCTTGGTCTCGCCTGTCTTGGTCACGGCGAACGTCACGGAATGCTTGCCCGCGGTCGCATCTACCGTGCGGGTCAGCGTATAGTCGCCGCTGACCGCGCTGTCCGCGTCGATCGTCAGGCCGTTTTCCGCTGTCAGGGCCGCAAGCTGCGGCACCTTGCCCGCGCCGAAGCTCGCGCTGCCGGATACAGTTGCGCCGGTTTGTGCCGCAAGCGTAACTTCCAGCGCCGCGCTTGCCGCGCCCGCAAAGGCGGTGTCCGTCTCGGCAACGCGTGCGAAGAACGAGTAAGTGCCGCCCGCCTTCAGGCCGGTGAATTCTCCGCTCGTCTGCCACGCGCCGTCCGTGCCGATGCGGTATTCCTGTCCGGCAGCCGTGTTCAGCGTGACCGTCGTCTCCGTCTTGGCCGCCACCGTGGGCGCCGCCGGAGCCGCCGGGCCGTCCGCCTTGACAACGCTGCCGCTCACCGCAGTCAGCGCGCCGCTGTAAGCGCCGGTGCCGGAAACCTTGAGCGTGATGACCTTGCCGATATCCTGCTTCATCAGCGTATAGGACGCGGCGGTCTCCACAACGGTCTGCTGATCGTCGCCGCGGTACCAAGCATATGTGAGCGTCGCATCCTTCTGCTCGATGCCGGAGATATCCGCCGTCAGCGTTTGGCCGAACTTCGCGTCGCCCTTGACCGATACCGCGCCGGTAATGGCAATCTGAGGAGCTGCGTCTACCGTTACCGCCGCCGCTTCCGAAGCGTTCGTCGTTTCGGTCTCCGCCACGCGCACCAGATAGGCCGCGGGGGCCAGTCCGGTGAGCTCGGTCACGCCCGTTTGCGCCTGCGTGTAGGCGGACGCGTCCTCGGTTTTGTACTCATACACTGAGGAGGCATACAGGCCCGAAATCTTGCCGTCATTCACGCCATATGCGGACTGCGCGGTCGCTTTCAGCTTGACGGGCGCCGCCACGGCGATCTTACCGACAGGCGCTTCCAAGGTTGCCTCCAGAGTGCCGGTAAAGCTGCCCGCGCCGATGACCTTCAGCGTTATCTGCTTGCCGATGTCGGCCTTGGTCAGCCGGTAGGTGCTGCCGGTGCCGATCGCCTGCTCCACACCGCCGCGGTACCAAGCGTACGCATATTCAGCCTTGGCGGGCGTGATGTCGGCTACCTCGGCGGTAAGCGTCTGCCCATACACCGGGGTGCCGGAAATCGAAACCGAACCGCTGATGCCTACCGTGTCCGCTTTCGTAAGCGTCGGATAGCCGTTCTGCTGGCAGCTCCAGTTCCACAGCTCGGCTTCCGCCACGCCCGCAGCAGCGGCAACCTTAGACTTATTGGCGTTCATCAGATCGACAAAGTCCTGCGACTTGATATAGCTCTCCGAATAGCCTTGCGCGTACTGCAAAATGCCGCCCGACGTGCCGACAAAGCCCTCGCCCTCGTTCTGCCAATAGCTGAACACCACGGGGTTCGTCTTGGTATACGTGTTGCTGTTCGCGCTGCGGAGGATCGCGCCCTGCTCCGTGGCGCCGGAAACCTTGCCCGCGTTGTAGCAGCCGTAAACGCCGCTATAAGCAAAGCTGGAGATGCCGGCCGTATACGCACCCGCAATCGTTCCGAGGAAATAGGAGTTGACGACCTTGCCGCCCTGCATGCCTGCAGCCACCAGACCGCCGCTCGACGAGGTTGAACCGCTCAGGTCCGCCGCGCTCCAGCAGTTGAGGACGAGGCCGTAGTTGTTCGCGACAAACGTCGCCTGGTTTACCTCGCTCACGATCGTGCCGCTGGCCACGCCCAGATTCTTGAGCACGCCGCCGCTTTGCAGCGTATGGATCATTGCGATGTGCGTGTTGCCGGTGGCGCTCATATGGAGGTTGCTGATCGTGTGCCCGTCGCCGTCGTACACGCCGCTGAAGCTGCCGATCGGCGTCCAGTTGGCGGTCAGCGTGATATCCGCGGTCTGCCGGAAATACACGCCGCTGCCGGTGGTGTTGGTGGTGCGGATTGCAATGAGCTGCGCCTCGTCCGCAACCAAATAGGGGCTGTCCACCGTGCCGCGGCCCTGCCAGAGCGAGCCGCTGAGGGGTTCGCTCTGCACCGCGCCTTCATATGCGCCGACGCCGCTGACCTGAAATTTCACGAATTTTCCAGCGTCCGCCGTGGTCAGCGTATAGGTCATGCCGGTCGCGCCGCTGATCGCCGTGTACGAGCCGTCCGCCGTCGAGGCGCGCAGCCACTGATAGGCAACCGTCGCCCCCTCGGGCACGGAAACCTCGGCGGTCAGCGCGGCCGAGCCCGTCACGGTCACCGTGGTGTTGGACGAGTCGATTTTGCCCGTGGCCGCGGTGCGCGCCAGCGTCGGATAGCCGCCCGCGTGATACTGCCACGTGGCCAGCTCGCCGATATCGACGCCGGCTGCCGCCGCCACCGCCGCGCGGTTATCGTTGAGCAGGGCGGCAAAGTCCTCGGACTGCATTTCCGCGGTGGTTTTGCCCTCGGAGCTTGTCATTGTGCCGCCCGAGGCCGCAAGGTCACCCTCGCCGTCGGTGCGCCAGTAGGCGTACTGTACCGGGCCGTTTTTGTTGCTGCTCACACGGTGCACCGCGCCCTGCTCCGCCGAACCGGACACCTTGCCGATGTTGTAGCCGCCGTATACCCGGCCAAACGAAACCAGACCGCCCGCGTACTTAGTGCCGACGCTGCCGGCAAAATACGAGTTGATGATCTTGCCGTTGCCGTTGTCACCCGCAAGACCGCCTGCGCTGCTGCCGCTAGATACAACCGTCGCCTTGCTGTAGCAGTTCATGATAGCGCCGTTATTGGTGGCCGCGAATGTGCCCACATTGCCGGAATTTCCACGGACTGGCGAATCGACGTTAATCGTGCCGCTTTCCACGCCGAGGTTTTTGATCGTGCCATTCAGCGTTTGCGCAAAACCGGCGCTGGTTCCCCCGATTGCGTATTCGTCGTAGTTGGTCACGTTCAGGTTGCTGATGGTGTGGAAATCGCCGTCATACACGCCGTTAAACTGCTGGATGGCGCGCCACGGCGAGGTCAGCGTGATATCGGCGGTCTGCTTGAAGTACACGCCCGCGAAGGTATTGCCGCTCAGAGCGTGCGCCTTGGCGGTCAGCGCGAACAGATCTGCCTCGTTCTCAATCAGATACGGGTCTGCCGCCGTGCCGCTGCCCTGCCAGATATCCGCGGCGAGTCCGGAAAGCAGCGCGTCGAACACGTCGGTGCGCACCGTCAGCCAGTCGCGAAGCAGGGTGTCGGTCGCTTCAAGCGTTGTGCCGTTCGCCGCGGTATTGGCGTCGTTGATGTTCCAAACCGTGAAATTCATCCTTGCCGAAGCCTCGACCTGATCCATGTAATCCTGTGCGTTCTTCAGGTATGTGCCGTTCGGCCGCTCGCCGTCCGTGATCTCGGAAATGGACTGAAACGAGCCGTGATAGATTTCCATCAGCCGGCTGGTGAACGCGGGCTGCTTGAACATCTGGTTGATCCACGGCTTGTTGATGTAAAGCGAAGCCGCGCCCTTGGAGCCGCCGACGGTGCCCATCGTCACGTCGTAATCCCAAGGAGGGCCGAAATACAGCTTGCCGGTTTGGCCGTTTACATCGCGGTCCTTGTAAAGATAGCTGCTGGTGCTGAACGCGTCGTTGTTCTGCACAAATTCATCCAGCAGATACTTATAAACCAGCGAGTCCAGATCAATGATCTCGGAGAAATGCTTGCCCGTCGCCGGGTCTACGCCGTCCTCCGCATAAATCGCGTTTTCAAAGGACTGCACGAGATCATAGATGTACTTGACCTCGGCCTCGGAGGCGTATTCCGGGCTTTTCATAACGACCGGCTGTCCGCGCTTGGTTACAAAGCCGCTCGCTTCCGCCGGATAACGGTCCCCAAGCTCCATTTCCAGCAGGTAACCGCCGGTAACGTCGTCCGGGCTGTCGATGTTGTAATACTTATAGGTGCCCGCGCCCGCGCCGGAAGTAGAGCCGCCGCGCGGCGCGTCGGCGAGGTCTTCATAAGCCGGGTTCGCGTCCTCGTTATCGCCTTCCAAGTCGTTGATTTCCACGCGGTTGTCCCCGATCTCGGTCTTTTCACACAGCAGATAGTTGCCGAGATACATGCCGTTGGCATACAGATCCACAAATTCGCAGTGCGGCACATAGGGCATGCCAAGTTCTCTGGCGAAGTCCATAACCAGCTTATTGCGAATCAGCGTGTTATCGAAATGGTTTGCCAGCAGCACCCAGGTTTTTGCCTTGCCCATGCCGAACAGATCGGTTTTCTTGTCCAGCTTGATCTGATACGGCTTCTTTTTCAGGCTCCAGGTGTAGTTGCCGCGGCCCTTGACCTGCGTCAGCGCGCCGTCGTATGCAACCGCGCCGTCCGCGCCGACCAGCACCATGCCGCCCTTGTCCTTATTGTTCTTGTTCGCGTGCACAAAATCCATGCTGCCCGTGTCCGTGGTCAGGAACATGGCGGCCACCTCGGACGACTGCATGATTTTCAGCGTCAGCGTCTTGTCGCCGCTGGCGAGCGAAAGCTCGTCCACGCCGGTCAGGTCAACCGTGTTCAGGCCGCGCTGCAAGGTGATCTTGCCGCTCGCCTCGGTGACCGCCTCGGCGGGTGCGGTGACAAACAGATTCACTTGGCTTCTGTCAAGGCTCGACGGCAGGAACAGGTAATAAGCCGAATCGGTGCCGGTGCGCATCGCGATCGCATCGACCGAGGTCGGGTCAAACGCGCCGCCCGGCTGTCCGTCCGCCCAAACCTGAATGGTGTCCGAGATCGGGCTGAGCAGCTTGATCTGCGTGCTCGTACCATCGTTCTTCACCGTGATTTCCGCCGCGAACTCCGCAAAGCCCTGCTTGGAAACGCGCGCGAAGTATGTGCCCGCCGGAACCGCGCCGTCCCACGCGCCGTAGGCGTTGGTCGTGCCCTGATACAGCGCGTCGGCCGCCTGCTCGTCGGCGTACAGCGAAACGGACGCGCCTTCCACCGCCGCGCCGCTGAGCGCCTGCGACACCACGATGCGGGAGGCGTTCGTGGGCTTGACCAGCGTCGGGTAAGCGCCCTCGTTATACTGCCATGTCCACAATTCGCTCTCGCTCACGCCCGCCAGCCCGGCGACAACCGAGCGGTTGGCGTTGAGACGGTCGGCGAAGTCCTGCGTCTGCATGTCGGCTGTCGGCAGGCCTTCGCAGTCTGTCAGCTTGCCGCCGCTCGATTCCTGCCCGCCGTCGCCGTCGGTGCGCCAATAGCTGTATTTGGCGACGCCGCCAGTGTTGGTGCTGCGGAAAATCGCGCCCTGCGCCGTTTTACCGACGACCGAGCTGACATTGTAGCTGCCCAGCACCTGCATGCCGCTCGGGTTGCTGGCGAAGCCGCCGCAGTGATAGGCGTTGATCGAGCCCGCCGAATAGCTGTTGACGATTTTGCCCGAGCCGTTATTGGCAAAGATGCCCGTGCTGACGCCGCCCCCTGTGTTGACCATATCCGCGGCAACCCAGCAGTTGAGCACCAGACCGTTGCAGACCTCGGTCAGAATGCCGCCGTCAGCTGCGCCGGTGGTCGTGCCGCTTGCAATACCGAGGTTTTTGATCACGCCGTCGGCCGCGAGCGTCGTAAACAGGCCGGTTTTGTTGCTGCCCGCCGCCGCGTAGGTCACGTTGGCAAGGGTGTGCCCGTCGCCGTCGTACGTGCCCCGGAAGTTTGCGATGCGGTCGCCCGCCGTATAGGCGCGGCTGAAGGTAATATCCTCGGTTTGCTTCAGGTAAACCCCCGCATAGTTCCCCATTTGCGAGGCCTTGGCCTGAATTGCAAAAAAGTCTTCCTCCGTCGCGATCTGGAACGGGTCTTCCTTGGTGCCCGTGCCTCCGCTGAACACGGCGCGAATCGTCACCGTGATCTCAACCGTGCGCGTCTCGCTGCCGCAGGTGAGCGTGCCGGTCAGCGTGACCGTCTGCCTGTTTCCCGCAACAAGATTGACGGCGCCGGTTTCCGAAATCGCCGCGGAATTGCTCGACGTCCAGACGATCTCAGCGTTGTTGCGCCCGCTGGTCGGCAAAATCAGATTGCTGTCCAGCGCGTTTTGATCGGTGTTCGTACCCGCGATCGTGGCGAACGAGAAATTGTTCACAAACGCGTCGGCCGCCTGCTGATCGGTCACATCCGCGTCCAGCACCGGATAGCTGTTCGCGGGCTGGAACCATGTGCGCGAAAAGTCGAAGCCTTCAAACGTCGCCTGCATCTTCATATCGGCTTCGTTTTCGATCAGCTTCAGGTTGGTTTGTACACCAGTCTCCGGCGCCAGCGTTTTCATGGCCGGATCCGCCGTATACGCATAGCCGTTGGTCAGAACTGCCGCAGCATGGTTGACGACACCAACCAACAGCCCCATCGGCGTGCCGCTGTATCCCGTCAGATTGCCCTCGCCAAGGTTGACCGCGTACACATTGCGCATCTCGCTGTTATTTGCCGCAATCAAACCAAGTCCCGCTTGCGTGGCCGGAGCTGTCGGCGCCGAGCCGGTCAGCGAAATGCTGCCCGTGCTCTCTAACACCGCATAGCTGTCTTTAACAATATAAGAATTGCCAATCAAGCCGCCAGCCAAGGCTCTTTTCGCGGCCGCCGCGCTCTTTTCCGTGACGATGGCGCCCGCAATCCGCGCCGAGCCGCGCTCGAGCGAGCCGAGCGACGCGGCGTAGCCGACCAGCGCCGCCGTGCCGAGCGCGTCGTTTTTCGCGGTGGTCTTGATCGTGGCGTTTTCCAGCACTTCAGCCGAGCAGCCCTCCGACACGCCAGACCCTAAATGTCCCACCAGGCCGCCGGTGATCGTCCAGTCCGTGCTGGTGCTGACCGCCGTGATATCGCCCGCCACCGTGGCATGGCAGTTGACAATTTTGCCGCTCGTGAACATACGGCCAACGACGCCGCCGACCGCCAGCCAGCGGTTGCTGTTCTGGGTCACGGAGATGGACTCGATCGTCACATTCAGATTGCAGACAACGCCGGAATTGCCGACCGCGCCGAACAGGCCGGCGGCGTACCAGCTGGCCGCTTCCGTGTGGTCTATCGTAAGACCCGTGATCTCGTGATCCTGTCCGTCAAAAACGCCCTGCAGCGAATTTGCCGCCATGTCGCCCGTCGCAATGCCGATCGGCGTCCAATTCCTGCCCGACAGATCAATATTTTGATCGAGATAGATTGTCTTGCCGGACATGGAAATCCCGGCGCTGACCAGCACCGCCAAGCCCGCCAGCTCGTTTGCGCTGGAAATCGTCAGCTCGGCGTCATCGGCATGGTTCCAATACCAAAGCGTATCGGCCAGCTCGGACCATTCCGTCGCCTCTGCGATTTCGTCCTCTGTCATGTACAGCTCGCCGGTCAGGAGCAGCTCCTCCGGCGCTTCGGGAGTCTCCGAAGCCGGTTCTTCCGGTGCCGGCTCCTCAGGAGTCTGCTCCGTGGGTTCTGCCGGGCTTTCCCCTTCCTCCTCCGGCGCTTCGGCGGGCGGAATACTGTCAGGGTCCTCCGCATTCTCCCCGCCGCCGTCGTCCGCCGGCTGCTGAACGTCCGCGCCGTTCTCTGCCGGCTGTTCGGTCGTCACCGTCTGCTCCACGCCCGAAACATCGCCTGACGGCAGCGGTTCCGGTTCCGCCGCGAATGCCGGGACCACGCTTGTCACCAGCATGCACGCGCCGAGCAGCAAGCTCAGCAGACGCTTCACGTGTCTCTTATGCTTCACAACTTTCATCCTTTCATCCATTTTGTCTCCGAAATCCTACTTTTTTGCATCCCCTCCACCCTTTTCGATATAAAAGCCCTTTCCCAATGAACAAGCACGTTGGAAAAGGGCGCAAGGCGATTCCGCCGCTGTTACGCGGCTTCGGCAACTGGCTGACCCCAGCTTCCGCTTTCGGCCCCTATAGCTTTGCGTCCCGCAGTTCCCCACGGTTTGCCCATTTTATGGAGTTTTTGCTTTTTTGGTATCTCCTCAGCTTTCCGGACATACTAAAAAGGATCTGGTATGCTGTTCGTTAAATACATCATTTAACGAACAGCATGCCAAACCCTTAGCTACGGCTTGTTTTCTTTTTCTTATGACGGCGAATTCTGACGGCAAATTGTGCCGAGCCGCGGCAGCGCCGTTACGAACGACAGGCGCTGAATGCACTGCTCCTTCTGTTCCATAAACGAATGCGCGTACACCCGCATGGTGATATTCGCATCGCGGTGCCCAAGATATTCGCTCAGGCTCTGCACATCCATTCCGCTTTCAATGCACCGTGTTGCGAACGTGTGGCGCAGGGCGTGGAAATTCGCGTCCTCCACCCCCGCCGCCGATAAGAGCTTCTTAAATCGGCTCTGAAACACGCGCGGCTCCACCGGCCTGCCCATGCACGTGAATACATAATCCTGCTGCTGGCAGTATGCTGCCCCCTGCACGCTCCGGTACGCCTGCAAAAGCGCAGCGCATTCTTTCTTGATCGGGCAGAGCCGCCGGGAGCTCTCGCTTTTCGGCGATCCCAGATGCAGCTCGGTGCGCCGTCCGTCTTCGGTGCGCGCCGCCATCCGCTGCAGCGTGTGCCGAACATGTATGGCCGGAACCAGCAAGTCGACGTCCTTCCACCGCAGCCCGCTCAGTTCCCCCACGCGGAGTCCGGTATAAAGGGCGAAAAAGATGCCCAAGCACACGCCCCGCTGCCGTGCGCTGGTAAATCCGAGATACAGCTCTTTTTCCAGCGCCGCCTGCTCCCCTCTCGACAGCACCCGCACCTCCTTTTTCTCGTGCGCGCTGCGCTTGCTTTTAGGGCGCGGCGCCTCCGTGATATATCCCTTCTCCTCCGCAAAAAGCAGCGCGCAGCGCAGCACCAGCATCATGCCGTGCACCATCGCGGCGGACAGGCCGCCTGTTCCGTCCAAGCGCCCGTTTTGCAGCTTTGTCTGCCGAAAACGCTCGAGCGCCGCCGCGTCCAGATTTTTCAGGGGCACCTGCCCCAGCACTGGAAAAATATGCTTTTCCGCATGCCGTTCGTACTGCCTAAGCGTCGACGGCCTGACGGACTTATCATTCGCCTTTAATTGCAGCCATTGCTCCACGCACTCTTTCACAGTGATCTTTTGATGCTTATTTTTTCTCTGCCGCTGCTTTTCCGCATTAGCCTTTTGGCTGCGGGCCTCCCGGTAGGTTTTTGCGTATAAATATCCGTACAGAGCCTTACCCGTCAGCGCGTCGTGCTCCCGGATATACCGGGCCTCCCAGCGGCCGTCGGCGCGCCTATAAATATTTTCCCCTTTTCTTGCCATCATGACACCTTTCTTTCTTTGTAAGGATTGGCATTAAGTCTATCACCCCCTCCCCCATTTTGTGACGGCGATTTTGACGCGGAATACCAGAAAGGCCGCGGCGTCCGCCGCGCTTTTTCCCTCTTTTTTCCTTTTTTCTCCGCTTTATTCTTCCATTTTGATAAATATTTCTTATAATCCCCTTTACAAATTGCGGCGATATGGCGTATACTGATGTCATAACAGATAGAAAAGCCCGTTCGTTAAATGATGTATTTAACGAATAAAAAGACGTTAAACGACCACTGTATCTGATGTTAGCAGATTCAGTTTTTTGTTTAACGTCTTTTATGTTTTCAATTGCTGCGGCAGCGGTTTTTCCCGGAGGGGGCGTCCTGATTATCCCACATTCCGCCTTTCATTTCTACCGGATTATTTCCCACCGCGCAAACCGGCGGCCTGCGTGATCCGCCGCAAACTGGAGGCATTTTTATGGAAACTGTCCAAGCCGTTTCCTTTCAAGCGGTGTACAACACGGAAACGCAGCTGGCGATGGAGCGTTCGCTGGTGCTGATTTTTGCGCTGCACGGCCGGAGTACGGTGCGCGAAGTGCATAGGGAAACCGCGCTTCAGCCGGCAGGGCTGTATGCGGTCAATCCTTTGACGTTTTACCAGATCGTCTGCCCGCCCGGCGCGGGCGTTTTGTGCCTGCGCATCTCGCCCGAGCTGCTGCATATGGCGGGCTGGACGGACGAGCTGACGCTCGACTGCCGCCTGCCGGACGGCGCTTCCAACGACGCGCTCCATGTCGATCTGCGCCGCCGGTACGCGCGGCTGTTCCGCGCGTTCTTTCAGGATGGGGACGCGGCAGAGCCGGCGAGCGAGGCCATCGAGCTGGCCGCCCTGCTGCGCCGGCAGTTCGCCGCCGCAGGCGCGTCCCGCGCCGCGGGCAGCGCCGAAACGCTCGGCCGCATGGAGCAGATCGTGCGCACGCTGCAAACGCGCTGGCGGGAGCCGCTTTCGCTTGCCGCGCTGGCCGCCGAGCACTTTTTATCTGAGAGCTACCTCTCCCGCCTGTTCCGCAGCTGCCTCGGCATGACGTTTACCGCCTATCTGCTGTCCATCCGTCTGGAGCACGCGGCGGCGGATTTGCGTACGGGCGGGCGTTCGGTTACCGAAACCGCTTATGGGAACGGTTTTAAAAGCGTAAACGCATTCATCTCATACTTCCGGCAGCGGTATGGCGTAACGCCCGGCCAGTACCGGCGGGAGGCGGAGGACGGCCGTCAGCCGCCGCATGCGGACACCATCGCGGGCGACCCCGCCGATTGGCTGCAAACGCTGCTGCAATACGCGGATGCGCCGCGGCGGCAGGCTTCCGCCGACGCGGCGCAGCACCGGCGGATACAGGTTGACGCCGCGCGGGCGGGACAGCCGCTGCGGCCGAGCTGGCGGCGGCTGGTCAATATCGGCTACGCGCGCGACGGCCTGACCGGCGCCGTGCAGGAGCAGCTACGCCGCGCCAAAAACGAGATCGGCTTCACCGACCTGCGCTTTCACGGCATCTTTGACGACGATATGCACATCTACCAGCAAAACGCGGACGGCTCGCCGTGGTTCAACTTCACCTATGCCGACCTGCTGTTCGATTTTATCCTATCGGTCGGGCTGACGCCTTATGTTGAATTGGGCTTTGTCCCCTCCAAGCTGGCGCGCGAGCCGTATCGAATGTTCGAGCGCTGCTCGATGGCCTGCATGTACAGCGATCAAAGCCGCTGGCAGGCGCTGGTGCAGGCCGTAATCGCGCACTGGATCGAACGGTACGGGCTGGATCAGGTTGTTTCTTGGCGCTTTACCATCCAATCGTTCAACTATACGCAGCTCGCGGACATCCCCTTTTTCTACGAGGACTACTGCGAGATGTTCGAGGTAACGTACCGCACGCTGAAAGCGCTCGACCCGCGCCTGCGGCTGGGCGGGCCGGGCGGCTTTACAAGCGTAACGCTCGCGCCCGACGGCGCGCGGCGCTTTCTGACCGATATGCAGGCGCGGGGCTGTCCGCCCGATTTCCTGACCGCCCAATGCTATCCGCACGAAAACATCGTGCAGGACAGCGAGTTCATGGACTTTACGGCGAGTCAGGTATCCACCCCCTCCGTCCTCAGCAAGGATGAGGACTTCATCGCCCACTTCCTGCGGGATTTTCATGCGCTGGCGGACGAGCTGGGCTTGGGCGGCCGGGAGCTGGTGCTGGAGGAATGCAACTCCACCCTTTGGCAGCGCGATCTGTCTGGCGATACCTGCTACAAGGCGGCGTGGCTGACCAAAAACATGCTGGAAAACTGCAACGAAGCGGATATGATCGGCTATTGGCTGCTGACCGATTTCATCGAGGAATGGCTGGCGCCCGGCGGCGTGTTCCACGGCGGCTACGGCCTGTTTACGGCGGGCGGCATTCCCAAGGCGGGCTATCAGGCGCTGCGGCTGCTGAATCACGCGGGCGCGGAGCAAATCGCCGCGGGCGAGGGCTGGTTCGTCTCGCGCAGCGGCGGCGAAATCCAGCTTTTCCTGTACCACTACTGCCATTACGACGCGCTCTACCGCTACCGCTATCAAAAGCTGCGCAATCCGTTCGACGCCTACAAGGTGTTCCAGCCGCGCGGCGAGCTGCGCCTGACGGTCGAGCTGACCGGCCTGCCGCCCGGCGATTACCGGCAGGAAAAACGCGCCATCGGGCGCGCCGCCGGTTCCTCCTACGACAAATGGCTGGAAATCGGCGCGCCAAGCTCGCTACGGCCGGACGATTTGCGCTACATCAGCGAAACCGCCCAGCCATCCTACGAGGTCTGCGACTGCCATACGGCCGGAACGCTGACCGTCGAGGCGGTGCTGCGGCCGCACGAGGTGCACCTGATCCGCCTGAAAAGGCGGGATTTTTAAACAGACCGCGCGTTTCTATTGCCGTATTTTGATTTTCGTATATCCGTATTTTGTCCTTAACGACCGTTTTTGCGGCGACAGTCATAAATTTCCATCAAAAAAGATGGATGAATCCTCGTTTTTTTCTGTATTTTCCCTGTTCCAAATCCGATAAACTGAAAGCACAAAGAGAAGAAAACCTGCGCAGGCTTTTCTCCGATTGGAACAAAGAAAAGGGGTAATGCAATTATGGCTGCAACACAGCGAGCAGTATGTGACACGGCCGATCAGGCGAATGTAAAAACCAGCATTTTTGAAAAGGTCTCCTACGGCATGGGCGACGTGGCATGCAACGTCGTTTTCGCGCTCACCTCTGGGCTTGTCACGTATTTTTACACCAACGTCATGAGTATTTCGGCCGCCATGGTCGGTATGATCATGCTGTTTTCCCGCCTGTTCGACGGCATTTCGGACGTGGCGATCGGCCTGATCATGGACAAGGTGCATTCCAAGCATGGCCGCGGCCGCGCTTGGGTGCTTTGGATGGCGCTGCCCTACGGCGTCAGCGCGGTCGCGCTGTTCTGTCTGCCCGCAAACGCGACGATGGTCGCGCAGGGCATCTACATCTTCATCACCTACAACCTGTGCACGACCATCGTGTACACCGCGCTCAACCTGCCCTACGCCGCAATGGCGCCGCTGATGACGCGCAACGAGCAGGACCTTTCCCGCATCAACCTGTTCCGCATGGCCATGAGCCCGATCGGCAACATGATCGTGTCCGCGGCCACGCTGCCCATCATCAACCGCATGGGCGGCGATCAGGCGGCATGGATCAAGGTAACGCTGATCTATTCGGCTGTC
Source organism: Eubacteriales bacterium (assembly GCA_030524205.1). Taxonomy (GTDB): domain Bacteria; phylum Bacillota; class Clostridia; order Oscillospirales; family Butyricicoccaceae; genus Agathobaculum. The sequence goes on along the minus strand of JAUNGZ010000002.1, from coordinate 24,181 downwards.
GCCATCCTGTTCCTGCTCTGGTGCTTCTTCGGCACAAAGGAGCGCGTGAACACGCAGGCCGCGCAGGAGGCGGAAAAGCTGCCGATCGGCGTCCGTTTCAGCGCGCTGGTGCACAATAAGTATTTTCTGCTTATTCTGTTTTCCTCTCTGTTTCTGGCGGTTTACCAGACGGTCAACGGCACGTGCGCAACCTACTATTCGCAGTACATTTTGGGCAACAACGAATATTACGGCGTGCTCAACCTTGCGGAGAACATCCCGCAGGTTGCCGTTATTATGATCCTCGCGCCGTTTATCAAAAAATTCGGCAAGCGCAATCTGGTGCTCGCGGGCGCGCTTTTGACCCTTGCAGCGCAGCTCACGCTGCTGTTCGTCCCGGCAAACCCGGTGTATGTCGCCGTGGTCGCCGCACTGCGCGGCGTCGGCAAAGCGCCGCTGTTCGGCTGCGTGTTCACCATGATGGCAGACGTGGTCAACTACGGCCACTGGAAGACCGGCGTGCGCGTGCAGGCCTTGATTTTCAGCGCGGCGACGGTCGGCCAGAAATTCGGCGGCGGCATCACGGGCTCGGTCATCGGCAACCTGATGGACGCCTCGGGCTTCACCGGCCTTGCCGAGGAAATCCCTTCCGCGGTTGCGATGGTGCAGAATCTGTACATCTGGGGCACGATTTTTGCTTGGGCAGTCATCGCGGCGCTCATGTTCGCGTACAAGCTGGATAAGCAGTACGACGGCATGATGTCCGAAATGGCGCAAAAGGGCATGCTCAAGCAGGCCGACTGAGGAGGAAGCACCATGTATCACAATATTCACCGCGCCGTCGACCCGGACGCGCCTCTGCAGCCGCTCTATGTCGGAACCTTCGAGCATACCGTGACCGTCGGCGGCAGGCAGCGCCGGTTTCTGGTCTACATCCCGGAGGGGGCGCGCCCGTCGACGGCAGGTGTGTTCGTCCTGCCGGAAAACGGCAAAACGGCGGACGACCTGTGGCGCGAGAGCGGCTGGCGCACGCTGGCGGACACCGACGAGACCCGCGAAAAGCTGATCGTATTCTTTCTGGAGCCTGAGGGCGGCAAATGGAACACCGCCGAGCCCTACGGCAAGCCGGACGGCGACGTCGCCTATATCGAGGCGGTCTATCTGGCGGGCGCGCAGCGCCTGCAATTCTGCGTGCATGAATCCAAGTTCTATCTGACCGGCTGCCGCGAGGGCGGCGTGCTGGCGCACATGGCGGCCATGTTCAATCCCGCGGTCTGGGCGGGCGTGGCAAGCGTCGGCGGCGCTTCGGTCGCGCCCGCTTACCGGAAGGCGGCGGCGGACGATTACTGCACCAATCTGGACGGCTTTATCGACGAAACACACCGTTTAAACCTGAAGAAGGGCGAAATCCCGATGCCCGCGTGGGTGATCGACGACCCGGATGCGCCCGGCGGCACAGACGACGGCACGGCGGCCTACTGGCGGCGCAGCTGCGGCGTCACCGAAGCCGGGCGGCAGACCGCGCCCGACACCGTCACATTTGTGCGCACCGCCGAACCGCCCTATGCGCCCAATCAGGAAAAGGAGGCGTTCCGCGTCTGCGTCAGCACGATCGCGGGCGCGTCCAGCGGCTATGCCAACCTGCTGCTGCGCCGCATTTGGAAGGACTTCCTGTACCGGCAGCGCCGCTGGATGAGCGGCCCCGGCGGCGACCTGCGCGTCACCCGCGATCCGGTCGCCGACCTCGGCATGGAATACCATTACGAGAAAATCGGCGGCTGGATGCGCGAATGGTATGTATACGTGCCGGAAAGCGTCAAAAAAGCGCCGGAAGCTCCAGCGCCATTGGTATTCGCTATGCACGGCTATACCTGCACGGGCGAAATTTACGCGGGCAACTCGGAGTGGCACAAGGTCGCCGATCGGTACGGCTTCCTGCTGGTGCACCCGACCGCCACGCCCGGCGTGCTCGAGGCGGCCAATCAGGCCTGCGATCCGGAAAACGTGCCGCTTCCCGCTTGGAATTTCATGCATACCGCGCCGAACGGGCCGGACGAGCTGGCGTTCTTCCGCACCCTGCTGGATAAGGTGTGCGCCGACCACACGGTCGACCGTACCCGCGTTTACGCAACCGGCCATTCGCACGGCTCGGTGATGACGCAGACGCTGGCGCTGGCGCTGACAAACGTGTTTGCCGCTGCCGCGCCCTGCTCGGGCGTGCTGTTCCGGGGCGCGGGCATGGATATCCGCGCGCTGCCCGAAATCAAAGGCCGCAGGGACTGCGAGATCCCCATTTGGATGTTTGGCGGCGAGCAGGAGCCTTGGCTGCTGCCCGCCGTGCCCGAGGGCGATAACGACACGGCCGACAGCCTCCGCATCTGGCGCGAAGCAAACCACCTGTCCCCCGCCGCGCCCGCCGATTGGACGCAGGGCTGGACGGTGCACGGGCGCTGGCACGATTTGTCCTACCGCCGCGCGGACGGCGCGCCCATGGTCAATTACACGTGGGTCGACTATATGCCGCACGCGACCATGACCGAGATGTCCTTCCGCATCTGGGAGGAGTTTTTCTCCAAATTTGCGCGCGCGGACGGCAAAATCCGCTATCTGAAATAGCCCCTCCCCCGCAAACGCCGTCAAAGCAGCCGCCAAGCTGCACGCGGCGCCGGGATATGGGAGAATAGGAAAAGCGCCGCGGACCATCCGCGGCGCTTTTCCATTTATAGAAAGAGAAGAAGGGACTATTTTATCAGGCGCGCAGCCTGCGGTTGCGCAGCTCCCGCATCGCAACCGCAAGCTCGACCGCCTCTTCCGCTTCCAGCAGCGCCGCGGGCGGCAGCTTGACGCCGAAGCGGAAATCAATCATTGCAAGCTGCTGGTAAAACAGCATGCCCCGTCCGTCGATCGTTTGCAGGCCGGCCTGCCGCGCTTTTTGCAGAAATTCGGTGTCCGGATACAGCACATCGGCCGCCGCGCAGTGCTTGGGCAGCCGTGTCACAAAATCCAGCGACTCTAAGCTGCCCCAGCTTCCGCCGCCCAGCGAGGTGCACTGCACCACAAGATCGGCCTGCGGCGCCAGCTCGTTCAGCGCCTCCGCGCACAGCGGCGCATATTCGCACGGGACCCCGTACAGCCGCCCGAGCGTTTCGGCGATATACTTTGCTTTTTCCACCGTCCGGTTCACGATCGTGACACGCGAAACGCCGCGCATGCACAGATCGGCCGCGATCGGGCCTGCTACCGCGCCCGCGCCGATCAGCAGCAAGTGCCGCCCCTTGACGTCCGCGCCCAGCTTGGCTTCCACCGACATGCCCATGCCCGCCCCGTCCAGTCCGGTGCCGATCAGCCTGCCGCCCCGCAGCTTGACATGGTTGACGCACCGGAACGCCCGGCTCGCCTCGTCGCATTCGTCCAAATAGGCGAGGATATCGGTCTTGTGCGGCATGGTCAGGTCGAAGCCGTCCGCGCCCAGCGTGCGCACCGCCTCGATAAACGGCGGCAGCCCGCCCTTGGGAATGACCGCGGTCACACACACCGCGTTCAGGTTGGCATAGCTGTACATGGCGTTGTGCAAAAACGTCGCGCAGCCCTGATCCATCGGATCGCCGACTTGAAACACCAGCCGGGTATCCACATTATATTTCACTCGCGTGGCAATCTCCCCCTTTTACCCATTTTTCTCAGCGAAAGTTCTTGTCTTCGATCGCCGCGATCCGCTCGTACTGGGAACGGAGATACCGCGCGCGCCCCTCTTCAAAATGGTCGGCAAACGGCGTTTTCAAAAAGGCGTCCGCCATTTCCAGCGCCATGTACTCGCCGAGGATATACCCGCCGATGCACATTACGTTGCAGTCGTTGATCAGGCGGCAGTGCTTTGCGGCAAACACGCTCTCCACCGGCGCGGCGTACACGCCCTTGTGCTTGTTGGCCGCCAGCGACACGCCCATGCCGGTGCCGCAGAGCAGAATGCCGCGCTCGGCCGCGCCGCTCTGCACCGCCAGCGCAACCTGCTCGCCGGCGAGCGCGTGCTCCTTCGACTCCTCCGGCGACTGGGTGCCGTAATCCAACACCTCATATCCCTCGTCGGCCAGCTTTTTCACGATGGCCGCCTTGAGCCGGTAGCCGCCCTTGTCATTTGCAATCGCAACCTTCATGTTCGTTTCCTCCTGCCTCGTCAGACGGCGTTATTTCAATTACGGATTTGATGATGCTCTGGCCGTGCTCAATGGTATACCGGAAGGCGTGCTCCGCCTGTTCAAACGGAAAAACGCTCGGCTCGACAAGGGATAAGTCGATCCTGCCGGAGGCCAGCGCCTCGATTGCCATTGGGAAAATATTGCGGTAGCGGTAAATGGTTTTGATCGCCGCCTCCCGCACCATAAGCGGCATAAAGTCGATTTCCACCGGCTCGTTTTGATTGCCGACCTGCACGATCGTGCCCGCGCGGCCGACGATCTGCACGGCCTGCTGCAAGGTTGCGCGGCTGCCCGCGGTTTCGAATACGATATCCGCGCCCGCGCCCTTGGTCTGCCGCAGCACCTCCCGCACAGTATCCCGCTCGGCGGCGCATACCGTAGCCTGCGCGCCCAAGCGCCGCGCGTTTTCCAGACGGTTTTCATACAGATCCGACACGATGATCTTTGCGGCGCCCATCGCCCGGCAGGCCAGCAGCGTCATCATGCCGATCGGGCCGCCGCCCAGAATCACCGCCGTTTTGCCGAGCTTTACGCCGCCTTCGTTCGCCGCGTGCAGGCCGACCGCCAGCGGCTCGATCATCGCGCCGTGCAGCAGGGATACCTCGTCCGGCAGATGGAACACCATCCGCGCGGGATACGCCATGTACCGCCGCAGGCAGCCGTCGTTCGGCGGAGAAGCCAGAAAGCGCATGTCCGGGCACAGGTTATAGCGGCCTGTCTTGCACATCGGGCATTCGCCGCACGGCGTGCCCGGCTCGGGCACGACCCGGTCGCCGACCGCGAACCCGCGAACGCCCTCGCCCACCGCGGTCACCACGCCCGCGCCTTCATGCCCCAATACAAACGGCCGGTCGATCACCTTTTTGCCGATCCGCCCCGCTCTGAAAAAATGCATATCCGAACCGCAGATCCCCACATACCGGATACCGATGACTACCTCCCCCGCCTTGGGAGACGGCATTTCGCAGTCCTCGATCTCCATTTTGCCGAGAGCCGTCATCCGTGCCTGCTGATTCTTTTCCACGTTGCCTCACCCAAACTCTTTCGATTTCTTTGCGGCCGCCCACACCGGCGCACACGCCCTTAGTGTGTCTGTGAATTGATATTGCTCACCGCAACGGCAAACAGCAGCACCACGCCGCGGATGACCCATTGCAGATAATCGCTCAGTCCGATCATGATCATGCCGGTCGACAGAATGCCCATGATCAGCACGCCCACCAGCACGCCGGACAGCTTGCCGCTGCCGCCGTTGATGCTCACGCCGCCCAAAACGATGGCCGTGATCACGTCCATTGGGAAATCAGCGCCGATCGAGGGCTGTCCGGAGCCCAAGCGGCCCGCCATCAGAATGCCGGCCAGCGCCGCGAACAGGCCGCTGCCCGCAAATACGATCATGGCGACCCTTCGCGTGTTGATGCCCGAAAGCCGCGCGGCTTCCTCATTTCCGCCGACCGCGTAGATATGGCGGCCAAACCGCGACGCGCCGAGCAGCCAGAAGCCGAACGCGAAAATGATCAGCATAATAATGAAGGGAATCGGGATCAGTCCGAAGAGATACCCCTGCCCTAGCAGCCGGAAGCTGTTTGAGATGCCGTAAACCGGCGCCGCGTTGGTCAGCAGATAGGCCGCGCCCTTTAAAATCGTCTGCATGGCCAAGGTGGCGATCAGCGGGGAAATATGAAAGCGCGTGTAGGAAACGCCGTTGATCAGCCCGACGGCCGCGCCGGCGGCCAGCGTGATCAGAATCGCCGCCGCCATCGGCACATGATGCTTTACCATCAGCATGGTGCTCAGCACGCCCGAGAACGCCAGCAGCGAGCCGGAGGATAAGTCGATGCCGCCCGCCACCATCAAAAAGGTCGCGCCAACGGCTGCGATGCCGGTGAAGGAAACCTGTCTGCCGATGGAAAGCAGGTTTTTCAGCGTGAAAAACGAATCGGAGAGCAGCGTGAATACCACGATCTCCACCAACAGGATCAGCAGCACGCCGTATTTGTTGTAAAGCTGCGACCATGCGACTTTTTTCCCTTTCATAACTGCAACACCCTTACTTCCCCCTCAAACGGTTTCCACGAAACCCGAAGCGAGCTCCAGAATTTTTTCCTGCGTCGCTTCCGACGCCGCCAATTCGCCTTCGACCGCGCCCTCGTGCATCACGAGCACGCGGTTGCACATGCCGAGCACCTCGAGCATTTCGGAGGACACCATGACAATGGCCTTGCCCTCCCGGCGCAGGCGGTCCATCAGATCATAAATTTCTTTTTTGGCCCCGACGTCGATGCCGCGCGTGGGCTCGTCGAAGAACAGGATATCGTTCTCCGTCGACAGCCATTTTGCCAGCACGACCTTTTGCTGATTGCCGCCGGAAAGGCTGGACACCGGCCGTTCCGGCGAAGCCAGCCGGATGCGGAGCGCCTCAATATACGTGCCGACCAGCTTTTGTTCCTTTTTGCGCGAAACCGTGGCCAGCCTGCAAAGGGATTTCAGGCGGATCAGCGAAATATTGCTTTTGATGGACAGATGCAGGTGCACGCCCTGCCGTTTCCGGTCCTCCGGGATCAGCGCAAGGCCGTTTTCGATCGCTTGCCGCGGATTTTTGATCGCCGCGGCTTTTCCTTTGATCCAGATTTGTCCCGCTTCAAGCGCGTCCGCGCCGAAAACCGCGCGGATGGTTTCCGTCCGTCCCGCGCCCACCAAGCCCGCAAGGCCTAGGATTTCGCCCCGGTGCAGGGTGAAGGACACGTTTTTGATCTTCGCGTTGGTCAGCCCCTCCACGCGCAGCAGCTCCTCGCCCTGTCCGCCGTCGTCCGTCAGCGGCGGGAATTCGCCGCTCAGCTCCCGGCCGACCATCAGGCGGATCAGCTCCGCCCGGTTGGTCGAAGCGGTGTCCAGCGTGGTGATCACCTCGCCGTCCCGCAGGATCGTGACGCGGTCGGACAGTTCCAAAAGCTCCTCAATCCGGTGGGAAATGTAAATGACCGTAACGCCCTGCTCCTTCAGGCTGCGCACCAGCTCGAACAGCTTGTCCACCTCCTGCGTGGTCAGGGGCGCCGTCGGTTCGTCCATGATCAGGAATTTGGTGTTTTCCAGCACGGCCTTGCCGATCTCGACCAGCTGGCAGTACGCGACTGAAATATCGCGTATTTTCGCCAGCGGGTCGACCGCGACGTGCAGCCGTTCAAAAACCGCCTTAGTCTGCTCGATCATCGCCGCCCTGTCGACCCGCATCCCTTTCCGCAGCTCCTTGCCCAGAAACAGGTTTTCATAAATGGTCATTTCAGGAACCAGATTGAATTCCTGATAGATCATGCCGATCCCCTGCTGCTTGGCGAGCGCGGGCGTCAGCGCCGAAAAGGTCCGCCCGTCTATCTCGATGCTGCCGCCGTCTGGGCGGATCGCGCCGGACAGCATTTTGCACAGCGTGGATTTTCCCGCCCCGTTTTCGCCCAGCAGCGCATGCACTTCGCCCGCCCGGAAGGACAGGGTCGCCTGCTTCAGGGCGCGGATTCCGATGTATGTTTTCGTCAAATCCTTTACCGACAAGGTGCCCATTTGGAAAATCCCCCTTCACAAGCTCTGGACGGTCAATTCGCGTATACCGGCGTCTTGCCCATAAATTCGTCCACCGTGTCGGCCGTGATCGCCAGCGTCGGGCTGGAGAACGCATAGTCGAACGTTTCTCCCTTGGCGGCCTTGACCAGATTTTCGATCATGTAGTACGTTTCCTCGCCGGTCAGGTTTGCGCTGGTGATCGTGCAGCGGTAAATGCCGCCCTCCTTGATCTTTTCGAGCGCGGAAGCGTCTCCGTCCACGCCGCCGATAAAGAAATCGTCCGCCGCAAGGCCCGCGCCGTTAACCGCTTCGTACGCGCCCAGCGCGCCGCTGTCGGTAACGCAGCAGATCACCTTGACGTTGGGATGCGCCTGCAGGATGGTTTCCGTCGCGGTCATTGCGCCGTCGGTCACCCAGCCCTCCGCCTCCGCGACGATTTCCGCGTCGGGCGCAATCTTTGCGATCGCATCCTTGATGCCGTTGGCGCGCTGCACAACGGTTTCGTTGGCCGGCTGCGTCAGCACGGCCACCTCGGCGGCGCCGCCCAGCTTTTCATTGATCCAATTCGCGGCCTGCTCGCCCTCCGCGTACCCGCGGTCATAGTCCGCGTAGTCGAGGTAGGTCGTGCAGCCGTCGATTTCCGGATAGGTGCTGACAAACACGCCCGCGTCCGTCGCGGCCTTTACGGAATCCGCCAGCGCCGCGGCGTCCAGCGCGCGCAGGTCGATCACATTACAGCCCGCGTTAATCAGGTTTTCCATGCCGGCCACCTGCTTGGTCACATCGCCCGCGCCGTCAAACACGCTCAGCTCGTATCCGTTTTTATCGCAGTACGCCTGCGCGCCTTCCACGCAGCTTACAAAGTAAGGGTTGCTGATGTCCATCACGATCAGGCCGACCTTAATCGCCGCGTCCTTGCCCGCGTCCGGAGCGGCGGGCGGGTTTTCCGCCACGCTGCCGTCGGATACAACGCTTCCGCAGGCCCCCAGCATCAGTACCATGCTCATCGCTGTCAAAAACGAAACCAATCTTTTCATGTCGTCTCTCCTTTTCCGTGTGTTTATCGTCTACTCCTCCGCGGTTTGGTACGCCTGCTCAAAATAGCTGCGCGGGTTGCCGCACATCATCCGGTTGATATCTCCGTCCGTCATTCCCTGCTCCTTCAGCGCGGGGAACGCAACGTCGGCGAGATAGGTCAGCTGGAACGCCTGTCTGCTCCAATCCCTGTTTTTGAAAATCGTCCACGCGCTGTGGATATTCTTGGCGTAATCCGGCGTGTCGATAAACAGGGAAAAATCATGGCTGAGCACCATCTGCCCGAGATATCCCTTTTTCCAAAGCTGGACCAGCGTGCCGACCCGCTCGTGCAGCGGCATATATTGGTCCAGACCGAAGCGGTCCATGCCGATGTAGCAGCCGGTTTGCAGCACCTGCTCCAAATAGGGCACGTCGTTGCAGTCCCCGCAATGGCCGATCACGATTTTATGGGCGGGCACGCCCTGTTCCAGCAGGAACAAGGCCTGCGCAAGCGGCGTGCCGTTTGTAGCGTGCGTTGTGATCGGCGTGCCGGTGGCAAGGCTCGCCAGCGCGGCCGCGCGCAGCACTTGCTTGTTCACCGGCGTCAGCGCGCCGTCCGAAGCGCATTTGATGATTCCCGGACGAACGCCGGTGTCCCGGATGCCGTGCTCAAGCTCGCCGATCATCAGCTCGGCCAGATATTCCGGCGCGCTGTCCGCCAAATAGCGGTGCTCGTTGCAGTAAAACCCCGTCGAGGCGATGATCTGGATTTCGGCGGTTTCCGCCACCCGGCGGATGAGGTCGATATCGCGTCCCAAATCGACCGGCGTTGCGTCCACAATCGTCTTGACGCCCCGTTCCTTCGCGCGGCCGATCAGCATTTTGGCGTGCGGGATAAATTCGTCGGCGTTGAACCAATCCGAGAAATTGTACCGCATCACGAGGTCGGACACTAGGATATGCTCGTGCATCAGCGTGCTGCCCAGTTCCGCGCTGTCTATCGGGCCGCACACGGTCTGAATTTTCGGCATTTCAATCCCCCTTTCCTCTGTCAAAGGTCGCCCTCATGGTCTGCAAATCCATGCGGGCCAGCTCATACGGGTCGGCGTTTTCGCCCATGGGCGGCTGTGCATAATAGTTTTCGGTGATGTACCAGCCGGCGTATCCCAAATCGTTCAGCAGCTTTGCGGTCTGCGCGAACCGGCCCTCTCCCGTGCCCAGCAGACAGCAGCCCACCATTTCATGCGGCGCGTCCTTCACGTGGATATGGTCGATCCGGTCGACGCCGATGCGGCGGATCTCCTCCTGCGGGTCTCCCGACCCGAAGCGGATCGGATTGAGGGTATCGTACAAAACCGTCAGCCGGTCGCCCACGATATCCAGCAGGCGCAGCAGGCGCTCGATAGGCAGAATCCCCTCGTACACGATGCGCACGCCGTTTTCCGCGCCGAGATCGCAGGCATACGACAGCATATCCGCAAAATTATTGAAATCATACGCATGCCGGATTTCCGACGCGAAAAAGGAGGACAGCATCAGCCGGTCGATCCGCATCGCCTTGCAGGCTTCTATCCCTTTTTGAATGCTGCGCGCGGCGCGTTCGCCCTCCGGCGAGGCCAGCGGATAACGCATCGTTCCCTCGCGCACCAGCGTGTGCAGATGGAGCGAATGCAGGCGGACGCCGCTTTTTTCCGCCTCCTCCAAATAGCCCTGCTGCATGCGGGGATGGTTGAGTGGGAAGTTCAGCGGCCCGCCGCCGAGATCGCCGAGCTGGATTCCGTCAAAACCGGTCTCCGCCGCCAGCCGCAGCGCAAAGGGGCCTGCCGCCGGCAGAGACCATTCGCAAATGCCATACTTGTTTCCCGTCATAGCGCGCTCCTTTTGTAAGCGTTTACATTTTCACCTTTAAAAAAACGGTGCGCCACCGGCACCCCTTAGCATATGTCAATTATATCTCACAGTTTTTTTCTGTCAATTTGCAAAATCATTAAATGATTTTGCAAATCATTGTGCAATATGTATGATTTCTATTTTTAAAATCGTTTACAATTTCATCTTGAAATTTCTATCTAAAAATTGTTTTTTTAGTTGCATTATGGTAAAATGATAGAAACAGCCCGGTACAATCCCCCTCGTTTGCATACAGCCGCGTACCGCTATTCTCATGTAAAGCATAGTGTGGTGTGAATAATGACAACTATCACCGATATTGCCAAAGCCGCAAAGGTATCGACCGCAACCGTGTCGCGCGTGCTCAACTTTCCGGAGACCGTGTCGCCCGCGCGGCGGGAGCGGGTCATGCGCGTCATCGAGGAGCTGCACTACACCCCCAACGCGCTGGCCCGCGAGCTTGTCACAAAAAGCACGAAAATCATCGGCCTGCTGCTGCCCGATATCACCAACACCTTTTCCCCAACCGTGATCAACAGCTTTTTGCAGGAGATGAACAAGCACGGCTATAACACGCTCGTCTGCATCACCAACGCCGACACGGAAAAGGAATGCGAATACATCAAAATGATGAGCAAAAAGCGGGTGGAAGGCTTTGTTTTCCTCGGCAGCCGCCTGCACAACTCCCCGAACGACAGCTATATCGACCAGATCTCGGTCAAAACCCCGGTTATCATGCTCGATTATTTGAACAAGCCCCATGTTTCGCATGTTATGGTGGACGAGGAAAAGGGCGCGTATCTCGCAACCAGCTATCTGCTCGAGCTGGGGCACAGATGCATCGCATTTCTCAACGGCCCGCTTTCCTCCTCGTCCTACTACCACAAGCACAAGGGCTTCCTCCGCGCGATGCGGGAGGCCGGGCTGGAGGTCAGCGACAAATACCAGCTCACCGTCGCGCCCAATCATCTGGGCGGTTACGAGGCCACCTCCGAGCTGCTGCAATACCACGAGCGGCCGACCGCCATTTTTGCCGCCGGCGACCAGATCGCGGTCGGCGCTTACCGCGCCGCGCACGAAAACGGGATCGAGATCCCCCGCGACCTTTCCGTCATCGGCTTCAGCGGTTCCCCGATTTCCATGAGCGTTTATCCGCCGTTGAGCACCGTCGCGCAGTACGCGCAGGAAATCGGCGAGCAGGCCGCCTATCTGATGCTCGAGCTGCTCGAGGGCAAGGTCAAGCAAAAGGACATCATCCTCGAGCCGAAAATTTTGCAGCGCCTGTCCTGCGCGCCGCCGAACGCCGCCGAATAAAACCGAAAAGGGAGCGCGCCGATGGGTGCGCTCCCTTTTTTGCATCACTTTTCGATTTTCAGAATCACCTTTAGCGCCTGCTTGGAGCGAACCAGCTCCATCGCCGTATGGATGTCCTCCATGTCCACCACATGGGAATAAAAATCCTCCGGGTTGATTTTTTTCTGCTGGATGAGCCGGATATTTTCTTCCATCACATCATACTCTCCATACGGAAAGTTCAGCATATGCACGGAGGTGTTGTTCTGCAGATCGCTCAGGCGCAGCGTCAAATCGTCTGCCTTGAGCACGCCCATGGAGCCGACCACGCCGCCCGGCTTGAGCAGCTTGGTCGCCTGAAGGATCACACTGGTCATCCCGACCGCGTCGATCGCGATATCGAACGTCTGCCCGGCGAGCGCGGTGAACACGTCCCGCTCGGCAAAGTTCACCGTTTCATCCACCTTCGCCACCCGCTTCGCACCCTCGAGGCGTTCCGGGCGGCTGTCCACAATCACGACCCGGTCCGCGCCGATCAGTCTGCAATAAGCCGCGACGGCGGTGCCCATTGGCCCCGCCCCGAAAATGAGCACCTCTTTCCCGGGACCGGCGCCGAAATTGCGCGCCGCGCTCAGGCTCTCGCTGAGCGACAGCAGCATCGCTCCGTGGACAAGCGGAAAATCCCGCGGTATTTTCTGGCATTTTTTGTAGAACGGGATTTCCGAAGGCGCGTATCCATCCTCCAGCATGGCCTGTGCGTCTACCACAAGGCCGTATTCCGCCATGCCGCCGTAGGTTTTTGTATATCCGTTTCCAACGTCCGGCCGCAGATTAGCATGGATAAACCGGTCGCCCAGCTGGATATGGCGCACTTTTTCGCCCAGCTCCACCACGCAGCCGGCGCCTTCGTGCCCGAGCACGGTCGGATAATCGGCCAGCCCCTCCTCCTTCAGCATCGTTTGATTGATGATCTGGAAATCACTTCCGTTGCAAAAGCCGCAGTAGGCCACCTTGACCAACGCTTCATAGGGCCCGCACGCCGGAACAGGAACGTCGTTTCTGATTTGAACGTCGCCCGGCGCGCACACAACAACCGCTTTCATCGTTTTCATCAGCAATCGCCTCCGTATTTTTTGCCGCTGCTTTTCAGCGGATAATAGAAACGCACCCCTCTCTGCGCGGCGCGGCGGGCGGCGCTTTGCCCGCCGGAAACCCCAAGGCCAGCCCGCCGCAGACGCGGTGATTTTCCGGAATCCCGTACTCCTCCCGCAGATATGCCCGCATGTCCTCCCGCTCTCCCAGCCACGTCACCTGATTGATCCAGCAGGAAGCCAAGCCCAGACTGTGCGCCGCAAGCAGCATGTTTTCGATCGCCGCGGCGCTGTCCGCCACCGCGTTGGTGTAGCCCGCGAGATTGGATACCAAAATCAGCACCGGCGCGCGATAGCAAAAATGATAGTCCGGATTTCGGCTGTTTTTCACCGCCGCGCGCTTAGCCGGATAAGCGTCCTCCGGATACGACATGGCGCAGAAGCAGCCCTTGACCGCCTCGTTCAGCCTCGCCAGCCGCTCCGCGCCGCAGACCGCGGTAAACCGCCACGACTGGCTGTTCGAGCCGCTCGGCGCGTACTGCCCCGCCGTTAAAACGCTCCGCAGCAGTCCGTCCGGAACGTCGTCCGGCAGAAAGGAGCGCATGCTGCGGCGGGTCAGGATCGTTTCCATCGTTTCATTTTTCATCGCACGCCTCCGTGCGGCTTTCAAAGATGCGGCGCGGCGTATCGATCAGAATGGTATCCAGCTCCCGCTGCGTCAGCCCCATTTGCTTGAGCCAGCCCGCCGCCGTTTCACAGATAAACGCGAACTGAAACTCTATTTTTTCCGGATCGGATTGACGCGTGCTCTGCCACGGATTGCCCATGTTTTCCCTGCCCTCCCAATAATCGAGGAAGCAGGCCGCGTCATGGCTCATCACAATCTGTTTCAAATAACCCGCACGGCACAGGGCCGCCACCGTTTCCGCCCGTTTTTCGGAGCTGAGCATATTGGGGTGCCGCCGGTCCACGCCAAACCGGTCATGCCCGATGTTAAAGCCCCGCCGGGCGACGCTCTCCAAGAACGAAACGTCGTCCGTATCGCCCACGTGCCCGATAATAACCCGTTTGGGATCGACGCCCTCCGCCTCGAAAAACGCCATCTGCTCCGCCGCCCCCTGCGGGCTGGCGGTATGCGTCGAAAGCGGCGCGCCGGTCGCCTTGTGCGCGATTACCGCGGCCTTGAGCAGCCGCTTGGCAAAGTCCGACATGCCCGGCCGGTCGGTCGCGCATTTAATCAGCGACGCTTTGATGTCCGTGCCCTCCATGCCGACCTCGATATCCTTGATCAAGCGCTCCGCCAGAAACTCGCTTCCCTTGTCGATCAGGCACAGATCCTCAAACCAATGGTAGCCCGTGCAGGCAATAATCTGCATTTCCGCCTTTTCCGCGACCTCGCGCAGCACGCGGGCGTCCCGTCCCAGCTGAAAGGGCGTCATGTCGACGATCGTCCGCACCCCGCTACGCTTGGCGCGGGCGATCAGCCTGCACGCGCGGTCAATGAATTCGTCATGATCATACCAATCCGGGAACATACGGCACATGGTGTGGTTGGCGGCAATGATATGCTCGTGCATCAAGGTGCGCCCTAAGTCCTTTGTGTCGATCTGTCCGCTCACGCTGTTTACCTTCATCGTTCCGGTCCCTCCTTGCACACGGATGGCTGTTTTACCCATATCAGTTTTCATATCGCTCACTGTTGTTCAATAGGGGGATTGTTCTTGTAAAAGTAAGCGATTACACTGTTTTCAGGCTAGCACCAATTTGTTTGCCTGTCAATTCCTCTTGCTTGTTTTTTCGTTTCTTTCGGTAAATTCTCATAAATTTTTTCGTTTTTTTCTTTTCAAATAATCAATTTCACCAAATTTTGCGGCTTGTTTTTTCTCTTTCGACTGAAAAAGACATCTTGCGTTCCTTTTGAAAATTTGTTATTCTAAAGGCACAGATGAAAAGGTTTACATTTTCGGGTTACCCTTTCCCCGCTTGGCGGCGCCTTTTCAAATCCAGAAAAAAGAAGGAGTACAGAGTATGCGGAAAAGAAGATTTTGGGCGTTCCTATTGGCGGCCTCTCTCTGCTTCAGCCTTGCGGCCTGCGGCAATTCGTCTGCCGACGGACAGCAGTCCGGCGGCACGGCGGAGCCGAACGCTCCGTCCGACGCAGCCGGCGGCGCCTCCGCCATCGACTGGGCGGCGCTGAAGGCGGCTTCCACCGAGCCGAACCCGAAGGAATTCGGCGGTCCCACCGAGCCCGCCAAGGCGCCCACCGGCATCAAGGTTGCGCTGGTTCCTTCCGATCAGGCGCTGAGCGGGCCCGCCAAGCCGGCGGCGGCTATCGAAGCCGTGGGCAAGAACTTTGACTGGACCGTTCAGTGGTTCAACGGCAAGGGCGATCCGACCGAGCAGAATCAGGCCATTATGGACGCGGTTTCGTGGGGCGCGGACGCGATCTGCTGCTTCTCCGTTGACGCGGCCAGCGTTCAGCAGGGCCTGACCGCCGCAAAGGACGCCGGCATTCCGGTCGTCAGCGCCTCCAACGGCACGGACGACCCCAACGAAGGCACCAACACCGTTTCCGAAGGCCAGCTCGATTATGAATTCGACGTGGGCGTGGATTACCGCGCGCTGGGCGTCGCGATCGCGGACTGGATGGTCGGCGACGCGGGCAACCAAGGCAGCATCGTCGTGTACGGCGCCAAGGAATACCCCTCCTGCATGGCCACGGAATACGGCCTGCTCGACGAGCTGGCCAAGTCCGACATGGAGATCAGCGAAGTGCAGTATTTCACCGGCGGGCAGGTCGGCGACGAGCTGAACCGCCAAGTAATCGGCTATCTGCAGGCCCATCCGGAGGTGCAGTACGTATTCATGCCCTACGACCCCGCCGCGATCAGCGTGGTCGACGCACTGTCCACCGCGGGATACGACGACGTAAAGGTTTGCTCCATCCTCGGCACCGAGCAGTACCAAAGCCTGATCGCGGAAGGCGGCTGCGCGGCGGCCTCCGCGGCCTACGATATGGAGTATATGGGCTGGGGCTGCGCAGACCAGCTGATCCGTCTGCTGAACGGGCAGGAGCTGTCCTCCCCGCACGGCGAAAACACGCCCTACTGCGTCATCGATTCGACCAACCTGACCGACAGCGGCGACTGGGCGACAAGCGTGGATTACCAAGCCGCGTTCCTCAAGCTGTGGAAATAAACCCGCGCCGGCCCCTTCCCTTTTTATTTCCTCAAACGCATTCTGTCCGTACGGTACGGCAATTAGGGATTGGAAGTTTCTTTCAATCCCTAATTTTTAATTGGAAAGGTGTCCTGTTATGAATAAACATATTTCGGAGACCGCGCGGCGGCGCGCCCCGATCCAATGGAAAAACTATTACATGGTCTTTCTTTTGGCCGCGCTCTGCGTGATTTTCAGCATGGCCTCCCCGCAGTTTTTAACCGTCAATAACTGGTCGAACCTGCTGATCACACAGGTTACCACCGGCACAATGGCGCTCGGCGCGATTTCGGTGCTGATACTCGGGGAATTTGACGTGTCTCTCGGCTATATGATCTCCTTCTGCATGATGCTGGGCGCCGTCCTTTCCGAACGGGGCCTTCCCGGTCCCGCCGTCATGCTGGCAATGGTCGGCGCGGGCGCGTTTTTCGGCCTGATGAGCGGGCTGTTCACCGTCAAAATGAACATCAGCTCCTTCATCGCCACGCTGGGCGTCGGCATCCTGCTGTTCGGCCTGAACCTCGCGATTTCCAACGGCGAGGTGCACTCCAGCGGCATCCCTAAGATGCTGCTCACCCTCGGACAGGGCAAGCTCTTTAAAGTCGGCTACTGCGTCTGGGTGCTGATCGCTCTGTGCCTGCTGATGCACTTTTTCCTCAATCATACCACCTTGGGACGAGGCCTGTATGCGGTGGGCGGCTCGGAAAAGGTCGCTTTTCTCGCGGGTCTCAGCACCGGCAGAATCCGCATTCTGGCCTTTGTGCTGGCGGGCGCGTTCACCGGTCTGGCGGCTGTTTTCCAGCTCGGGCAGGCGGGCGCCGCCAACCCGTCCTCCGGCCCCAATCTGCTCATGCCGACCTACGCGATCGTGTTCCTCGGCGCCACCGCGTTCCAAACCGGCGTTTATAACGTCAGAGGGCTGGCGCTTGCCATTATTCTGCTGGGCGTTGGCTCAAACGGCATCAATTTGATCGGCGCCCCCTCTTGGGCCGAGTTTATTTACAACGGCGGCGTGCTGGTGCTTGCCATTTTCATTGCGCAGCGTGAAATTTACCGCACCGCTCACGGGGACAAGCGCCGCGCGGCGAAAAGCCCGGCATCCGAAGCAAGCCAGTAAGGAGGGAGCAGCTTTGGCAATTTCCGTTAAGAATATCACCGTTACGTTTCCAGGCGTGGTCGCGCTCGACAGGGTATCTCTGGATTTCCTGCCCGGCCGTGTCCATGCGGTGCTGGGCGCGAACGGCAGCGGCAAGTCCACGCTGGTCAAGGTGCTGACCGGCGTTTACCAGCCCGACCCGAGCGCCGGCGCGCAGATCACCATTGACGAAAAAACCATCGAGCGGTTTGACAACCCCACCGTTTCCAAAGAGGCCGGCGTCAGCGTCGTCCATCAGGAAGCGCCGCTGATCAACGTGCTCTCCGTCGCGGAAAACGTCGCCTTATTCAAGGGCTATCCCAAGCGTCCGCACGGCGCGATCGACTGGCGGGCGCTTTACAGCCAAACGGAGTCCCTTCTCCGGTTTTACGGTCTGGATATCGACGCAAGACGAATGGTGCACAGCTTATCCGCCTCCGAGCGCGGCATGGTCGCCATGGCGATCGCGCTGGGCAAGGACGACGATCTGAAAAGAACCAAAGCGCTTATCCTCGACGAGGCCGACGCCTCCATCCCCGAAGCGGAGGCCGAACGGTTTCTGCGGCATGTAAAGGGCATCGCTAAGCTGGGCATTCCCGTCATCATGGTCACGCACCGGCTGAAGGAGGTCAAAACCATCTGCGACGACGTCACCATCCTCAACGACGGCAGGCAGGTTTTCAGCGGCCCGATCGGCTCGATCAGCGAGCAGGAAATCATCTCCAAAATGCTGCGGCAGGATCAGCCCGCGCCCGGCGACGCCGGACAGCCCTCCGGTGAAAGCACGCTGCAGGAGCTGTGGGCGCTTTGCGGGCGGACCGCCCCGCCCGCGTATGACGGCCCCGTCCTACGGGTCGACCGGCTGACCGCCGCAAACCTGAACGGGCTTTCGTTCCAAATGGAACGGGGCGAGGTCGTCGGCTTCGTCGGCATTCCGGACAGCGGCGTAAACGAGCTGCCCATGGTGCTCGGCGGCGATATCCCGCGCGAGTCCGGCGATATCCTGCTCGCGGGCAAGCCGCTTCCCAAGCGCATGACGCCGCGCAAAGCCATCCAGTCCGGCATTATGCTGCAGCCGACCGACCGTTTCCGGCAGGGCGGCGTTATGTCCGCTTCACTCCGGGACAACATGCTGCTGCCCAATGAAAGGCGGTTTTGGCACAAGCGCAGGCGGGTCAAGGAGACCATGGAAAAAGCGGTCTCGGCGTTCGATGTGCGGCCGCAAATCGCCGCGATGCCGTTCGGCAAGTTCTCCGGCGGCAACCAGCAGAAGGCGATCATCGGCAAATGGCTCCAGCTGTGCCCGACCCTGTTCGTTATGGACGACCCCACCTACGGCGTCGACCCCGCGGCCCGACAAAAGATCTTCTCCTCCATTCGGGAGGCCTCCGGACAGGGCGTTTCCATCATCGTATTCTCCACCGAGCCCGAGCAGCTTGCCTATATCTGCACGCGCGTGCTGGTGCTGCGGGCCGGCCAAATCGTGCAGGAGCTGTCCCAAAAGGACGGCACGCTGACCCGCGAGTCCATAGCAAGGTGGTGTTACGCATGAGCAAAAAGAACGCAGGTCAAGCGGCGTATAAAACCCACAGCTATTTTTCCCGCTACGGCCTTCTTACCATTATCGCGGTTTTCTTTGTAATTTTTTCGTTGATTGCGCCAAAGTCCTTTTTGAACCTGCGCAACTGGTCGGCGCTCGTCGTCGGGCAGGTCGCGGTGGTCTGCGTCGCGCTGGGCGCGATCTGCCCGATGATTGCGGGCGAATTTGATTTTTCCGTCGGCTATATGCTGGGGATGTGCGCCATGGTCGGCGCGGTCGTCGCGCAGACCGGCGCGCCCCCGGCTGTTGTGATTCTTTCGGTGCTGCTGACCGGCGCCTGCGCCGGCCTTGCAAACGGCTGTCTCTCCGTGCTGCTTCGGCTGAACTCCACCGTCGTCACCCTCGGCATGGGCCTTGTATACTACGGCGTCATCATGGGGATTTCGGGCGGCGGGCAGACGATCACCGGCAATATTCCCGCGATCCTCAAAACCATCGCCAAGACCAAGGTGCTCAACTTCAATCTTTCCGTATGGATCATTCTGCTTTGCGCGGGCCTGCTGTATTACGTGCTGGAGCATACGCCATTCGGCAAGCAGCTGTACGCCACCGGCCTTGCCGAGCGCGCCTCCTATTTGAACGGCGTGCGGACCAAAAAGGTGAAAATCATCTCCTTCGTCATGACCGGGCTGCTGATCGCGCTGGGCGGCTTGATCCTGCTCGGGCAGTCCGGCGCGGCCAGACCGAACACCGGGCCCTCCTACCTGCTGCCCGCCTACGCGATCACGTTTTTGAGCATCACCACCCATAAGCCGGGACAGTTCAACGTCCCCGGGCTGCTGCTCTCCTCGCTGATGCTCGCGGTCGGCTTCAACGGACTGAGCCTGATCGGCGGGCCTTACTGGATGGAATCGGTTTTTAACGGCCTGATCCTGATTACCGCCATCCTGACGACCAAATCCGACGCGCGCGGCATCAAAATCGGCTGATTTCCCCGCCCGGCGGTTCTTCCCGAAACGCAGACATGATAAAAGCCGCGTCAGCTGGTCTGGCGCGGCTTTTTCCTGCGGCAAAGCGCTTTCTTCTCCTGATTTTTCACACCGGATACCGCCGGAACGACGAGGGCGGCACGCCGACCTTTTTCTTGAACGACCGGATGAAATTTTCCTCGCTGTTGTAGCCGGTCGCGTAGGCGATCTGCTTGACCGTCTGGTCGGTCGAAAGCAGCAGCTCCTTCGCGTGGTCGATGCGGCGCAGCACCACGTATTCGTGCGGCGAATATCCTGTCTGCCGCCGGAAATATTTGGTGAAATGCGACGTGCTCAGCCCCACGTGCGCCGCAATATCGTCAACCGGCAGGTCGTCGGCAAAGTGCTGGTCCATAAAGCCCAGCGCCCGGTCGACCAGCGTGCCGGCTCGCCCGTCCGCGCCGTGCGGCCCGGCGAGCAGCCCGCACAGCATCGAATAAATCAGCTCGGACAGCGAATGCTCGGGCCGCCGGGCGGACAGCTCGGCATAGGTGAGCAGACGGACGAACAGCAGCTGGAGCTGCGCGGGATCGGCGGCCGGGAAGGTGTGCGCGCCGTCCCGCATCTCCAGTATCTGCGTATAGAACGTCTCGCTCATCGGCCCGTCGAACACCAGCCAGTAAAACTCCAGATCGTCGGTCAGCGCGCGGTATTCATGCGCGCGTTTGCAGTCAAACAGCACGGCCGCGTCGCGCGCCGCCACCGAATGCGCCCCGTCGAGTTCCAGCTCCATCATCCCCTGTTTTATCAGGAAGATCATGTAGTGGAAATGGTGGCCGGGCTGCATCGCCACCTCGCTGCCGCTGTGAAAATGGTAGTCCCGTCCGCAAAAGTAGTGCCCGATGCGCGTTGGATAGAAAAAAATGCGCTCGGCAAAGGACGACGGCGTAAAAAAGTACCGCACCGACCGCGGCGAAATCCCGGCTTCGTTGATCAGCATGCCGTTCCCTCCCTCTTGGTTCCAGCATACCACGGCGGCGGGCCGAAAGCCAGAAGAAAAATCGAAAATATCAGCAACATGAGCGGTTTTCAAATTGTGCCGAACGGACGCGCTTTGTTACAATAGGCGTAACAAAGGCCGGCGTGCCGCAAGACCGTGAAACGAGAGGAGACGTTCCATATGAAAATCGCATTTGACGTAGACGTACTCGCCAAGCAGATGTCGATCAACGACATGGTGCATCAGGTGGCCGATTGGGGCTACAAGTACATCGAACAGTCCCCGCACCCGCGCATCAACCCCTTCTACAAGCATCCGCTGTTCTCCAAGGAGTGCGAACAGGAATACCGCAAGGCGCTCGCCGAAACGGGCGTTGAAATTTCGTCCTTTATCGTCGTGTACCGCTGGTCGGGCCCGACCGAGGAGCAGCGCCAGATGGCCGTCGCCAACTGGAAAAAGATCGTCGAGATCGCTGTCAACATGGGCGTTTCGGTCATCAACACCGAGCTGTCCGGCGACCCCAAGCAGCAGGAAATCTGCAACGGCATGTGGTTCCGCTCGATGGAGGAGCTGCTCCCCCTGTTCGAAAAGGAGGGCATCCGCGTCGAGATCCAGTCCCATCCGTATGACTTCTGCGAGCTGAACAACGAAACCTGCGATATGGTCAAGTCCTTCCGCTCCAAAAACCTCGGCTACGTTTACTCCTCGCCCCACGGCTTCTTCTACGATCAGGGCAAGGGCGACGTCAAGTCCATGCTCCAGTACGCGGGCGACGAGCTGACCCACGTCCTGTTCGCGGACACCTACAACCAGACCCTTGACTGCCGCTACATTGTCAATCCGCCCTGGCTGGGCGAGAAGGACGCGGTCGTCCACCAGCACCTTGCGATGGGCGAGGGCGACGTCAACTTCCCCGCCATCTTCGAGACGCTGCGCGAGATGGATTTCGCCAACAAGCAGCTGAAGGCCGACGCGCCAAAGGCCGGCGGCGACAACATCGCCTGCGTGTCCTACTTCGGCTTCCCCGACAAGATGGCGACGCAGGCCCCCGAAGCGCGCGAGCGCATCGAGCGCGAGCTGCTATAAGTCGATTGGAACGTACCGTTCCAATCGAGAGCCGGCATTCAGCCTGTGGGCTGAAATGCCGGTTGCGCCCAAGCGCCCGTGGAATTACAATTCCACGGGCGCTTCGCCTTTGTATAAAATTCGTGATACATGCTCCCGGATTTTATGAGAATTGCAGCATGCTGCAATTCCCCATTATATGCGCGCTGCGGCGCGGGGGATTTTTCTGCGATTCGAGAGGCGGCCTTTGGGCCGCCTCTTTGCATTTTTGCCGCATACCGCGCCGGGACCGCGCGCATACTAACCGCGAGGTGAGGAAACATGGCAAACGAAAACGGCGGCGAGCTGCCGCTCGGCCTCGGCATGGCGCTGGCCCAGCACCCGGGCGCGATGGCGCGCTTCGCGTCCCTGTCCGAGCAGGAGCAGAACGCGGTGATCGCACAGGCGCATCAAGTACAGTCGCGCGGCGAAATGCGCGCGCTGGTCGACGGTCTTTCACAGAACAGCCCTTCCGCCTGACGGCGGAGGGGCTGTTTGCCGCCTTGCGCCGCACGCAAAAAAGAGGTATACTGTACAAAAACGCGGCGCCGCCGCGCCCCGGGAGGACACCATGGAATTTGCTATTATCGGCTGCGGCCGCATTGCGGACAACCACATCGACGCCGCGCTTCAAAACGGCATGCATGTCGCCGCGCTGTGCGATATCAGCGAGGCAAGCATGGCGCGCGTGACCGAAAAATTCGGCCTGACGGACGCCGTTCACTATACCGATTACAAGGATATGCTGCGCCTCGCCCCGCCCGAGCTGGTCACCGTGGCGACGGGCAGCGGCATGCACGCCCCGATGACGCTCGACTGCCTTGCGGCGGGCTGCCATGTCATCGTCGAAAAGCCGATGGCGATGAGCCTTGCGGACGCCGACCGCATGATCGCGCTGGCTGAGGAGAAGGGACTGAAGCTGTGCGTCTGCCAGCAGAACCGCTTCAACAAGGCCGTGCAGCGTATCCGCAAAGCGGTGGAGGACGGCTCGTTCGGCCGCATGTACCACGGCGCGGCGCACGTGCGCTGGCACCGCGACGTCGCCTACTACGACACCGCCCCGTGGCGCGGCACATGGGAGGCCGACGGCGGCTGCCTGTTCAACCAGTGCATCCACACCATCGACCTGCTGCGCTGGATGCTGGGCGACGAGGTCGACGAGGTGACCGGCATGACCGCCAACCTCGCCCACCCGAATATCGAAACCGAGGATATCGGCCTTGCCATGGTGCGCTTCAAAAACGGCGCGCTCGGCGTGATCGAGGGCACGACCAACGTCTATCCCGAAAATCTGGAGGCCGCGCTGTACCTGTTCGGCGAGAACGGCACGGTCAAGGCTGCGGGCGAGGCCGTCAACCGGCTGGAGCTGTGGCGGTTCGAGAATGAGAGCGACGAGGAGGAGGCCGAGGTGCGCCGCGCGTGCAGCGAGGACATCGAAAACGTGTACGGCTTCGGCCACGTGCCGCTCTACGCCGACATGCGGGACGCGATTGAGACCGGCCGCGCGCCGCTGGTCGACGGCCATGCCGGCCGCCGGGCGATCGAGCTGGTGCTGGCAGTCTATCTGTCGAACAAGGAGCGGCGGCCGGTCAAGCTGCCGCTTACGGGCGTCGGCACGATGGATTTTAAGAAATAAAAAACGGGTGTCCGCGCACGGCGCGGGGACGGGGGTTCCCGCCTAAAGGCGGGGACGACGGGTTCGCGGCTACGCGCCGCGGGCGCCTAAGTATAATGGGGGGACTTCGTCCCCCCGCGATACTTAGGAAACCGCTCCCCCCCTTGACGTTTATTGGGGCGCGGAGAGCCGCCGTTCAGCTATCTACGACAAGGCGGGCTGCGGTGCGTTTCGGGGAACGGGTGCACGCGGAACTTGACTGTGCCGCCCATGGCGCGACGCGCCTTGCGCTCCTTTCGGAGGGTGAGCGCGGCACCACCCTTTTGCGCCCCCTCCCGCGCGCGCTGGTACGCGCGCATAGAGCAGCGACTCCGTCGGCCTTGTCCTGCACACACCCTCCGTTGCCGAGCGCGGCGCTGACTTCTGCGCGGCGGCATTTTCCGCTTCGGCCCCCGTCGTCCTTTTCGGAGCGGTCCGCCGTGCGGGAGGGCCGATTTTATCGGCCCGGGCTCCCCACTAAGAATAAGGGAAAAGGGGTGATTCGCAAGAGGGGAGAAACCGTAGGTTTCTCCCCTCTTG